>NZ_JBTLRW010000015.1:0-154507 GCF_054483875.1 Paenibacillus sp. BAC0078 | reverse complement strand
CAGAAGGAGACCCGTGCTCTTTATTTGTGTATGAAAAACGTTAACTTTCGCTACTTCGACCGCCGTTTGGATTTCAACATGATTTTTGCGGCTTAAAATGGACTTTACCAACAGTCTGAATTTCTCCACCTGATTGTCGGCATATCGCTCTTGTTCAAAATTCAAGTGGAATGTATGCGCTTAATTTATTCAATTATCCCGAAACAGACCCGAATCCAGACTCTGCACTATTATTAGGTTCACTTTTTCCACTTATTCCTTGTTTTATTGCTCAAAAAGCTAAATTAGTGGGACAAATTACAGTTAGCCGACTCAGCCGCTCTAATTCTTACTATGAACTCAGCCTATGCGAATGATCGCCACTCTCCAAACAGCATTTAGCACAGAAAAAAGCCGGCCGTAGGCCAGCTTTTACTTCCGGTAATAATTCGCTTATGATGACGGCTCTTCGTCCTTCAGCGCCTCAAGAATCTGACCCGCCAGCTTCTCGCCGATTGACAACGTACGGAAATCCTCGATGGAGGCTTCTTTGATTTTCTTCAGCGATCCAAAATGCTTCAGCAGCAGCTTCCGGCGCTTCTCCCCAATGCCCGGAATGGAGTCCAGCTTCGAGGTCACCATAGATTTGCCGCGCTGCTCGCGGTGGAACGTAATCGCAAAACGGTGAACCTCATCCTGAATGCGCTGCAGCAGATAGAATTCCTGACTGTCCCGTGCGAGCGACACCAGTTCGGCTGAATCACCGACCAGGAGCTGGGCGGTTCTGTGCTTGTCATCCTTGACCAGACCGCAAACCGGAATGTACAGTCCCAGCTCATTCTGCAAAATATCAATGGCCGAGGAGATTTGTCCCTTCCCGCCATCGACTACAATCAGATCGGGCTGCGGCAGATTTTCCTTCAGCACCCGTTCATAACGCCGCCGGATAACCTCGCGCATCGTCTCATAATCATCCGGCCCCTGCACGGTGCGGACCTTGTATTTGCGGTATTCCTTGCGTGCGGGCTTGCCGTCTATGAAGACGACCATCGCAGATACCGGGTTGGCCCCCTGAATGTTCGAGTTGTCAAAAGCCTCGATCCGGCTGAGCGAAGGGAGCCCCAGGCTCTGGCCGAGGCTACTTGCTGCGCCGGAGGTGCGCTCCTCATCGCGTTCGATGAGCCGGAACTTCTCATCCAGCGCAACCCGGCCGTTCTGGCAGGCCATGCCGACCATCTGCTTCTTCAGCCCGCGCTGCGGCACAATCACCTTGATGCCCAGCCATTCCTGCAGGGCAGCCGCGCCTCCGGCCGCATCAACAGTTCCTTCTGCGGCTGGCTCAGCCTCCGCAGCTTCGCCTGCCTCTCCTGCCAGCTCGGCAGCATCCCCTGCCACCGCAGCCAGATCCACAGCTTCACCCGCCTCCCTAGCTAGTTCTGCTGCAGTGCCGTCCGCCTCTTCAGCGCCGGACCCCTCAGCACTGCCGCCCACTGCCATTTGCGGCTTGCCTGATTTATCGGTTCCTTCAAGCACCGTATCCGGCAGCAGAATCTCCTGCGGCAGTGCCGGATTGTCGCTATAGTACTGCGTCACGTAAGAGATGAAGTCGCTGTAGGCCTCTCCGTAGAAAGGGAACACAGAGGAGTGCCGCTGGATCATTTTCCCCTGCCGCATGTACAAAATCTGCACACACATCCAGCCCTTATCCACGGCATAGCCGAACACATCGCGGTCTCTGGTATCGGTAGTATTGATCTTCTGCTTCTCCATCAGGGCGTCAATGTGAATGATCTGATCGCGCAGCTCCTTGGCCCGCTCGAAGTACAGCTCCTCTGCGGCCTCCTGCATCTTTTGCTGCAGATCCTTCTTGACCGCCTCATGCCCGCCTCCTAGGAAGCCGGAGATACTCTGCGTGATTTCCTCATATGCGGATTTCGGCACTTCCTTCTCGCAGGGGGCCAGACATTGGCCGATGTGGTAATACAGGCAGACCTCCTTGGGCATCACGCCGCATTTACGCAGCGGATACATCCGGTCGAGCAGCTTCTTGGTCTGCTGGGCCGCGTAACCATTCGGATACGGACCGAAATATTTGGCTTTATCCTTAAGCACCCGGCGCGTAACCTCCAAGCGCGGATGAGCTTCGTTCGTTATTTTCAAATATGGAAACGTCTTGTCGTCCTTCAAAAGCACGTTGTAGCGCGGCATATGCTTCTTAATCAGGTTGCACTCCAGAATGAGCGCTTCCATGTTGCTGGACGTAACGATATATTCAAAATCGGCAATATTAGCGACAAGCCGCTGGGTTTTACCATTATGACTGCCAGTAAAATAAGAGCGGACCCGGTTCTTCAGTACCTTGGCCTTGCCCACGTAAATAATAGTGCCCTCTTCGTTCTTCATCAGATAACACCCGGGCAGGTCGGGCAGCAGCGCCAGCTTGTTGCGGATATTCTCCATATGATCCATGATTTCTCCCCCACCTATACTACACCTTGATAAGCTAAGTTTATAAGAAAAGGTCCAACAGGTTCAACTCCTAAATCCGCCTGCTATCCTCCTGTCCGACGCACAAAGCGCCTCCGGTTAATCCGAAGGCGCTTTGGCGGCGGGGCGGATGCCCCGGGTACGACAACAGCATTTTATTGGTGTTTTGCTACGATATTCTTCAGGGAATCCTTGGAGTTCAATCCCACAACTTTATCAACCGGCTGTCCGTCTTTGAAGAAGATCAGCGTAGGAATGCTCATTACGCCAAAACGGGAAGCTGTTTCCGGATTCTCATCCACATTCAATTTAGCAATTTTTACTCCGTCACCCAGTTCGGTGGACAATTCCTCCAGAATAGGGGCAAGCATTTTGCAAGGGCCGCACCAAGGTGCCCAGAAGTCTACTACTACAGTCCCTTGACCTTCCACTTCGCTGCCGAAGGATTGGTCAGACACGTTCACGATAGCCATGATATTGTTCCTCCTTTAGGTTGTACGAAGCCATATCCGCTTCTATAACAGTTAAGCTTAGTGTGGCGAATTTGCTCCGAAATTATATTGGGATAAATTGTTTCATGTAATATGATAACCAGATTATCATTTACCGACACATCCACAGTATAACATATTAATATTGATAATGGGTGAAGTTTCATAAAATTTAATTGTATAAAATCTAATACTTCAGCAGTACTCTCTTCTTTACAACGTTCCACGGACTTCGTATACTTGAGGAAAGCGCATTAATTGTCAATGACTTCTCTCACACATCTAACTGTAACCCACTAATTGCAGTCATGCAACTGCAAGGAGGAAAAAAGATGGATGCCAACGCGCAAGCACGGGACCCCAGAGAACATGTCAATGAGGAGCCCCGCAATGATCTGGGCGATTTATTGACCGGTTTTTTCGGAATGACGGGGTTTATGACAGTGGTTTTCTTCGGAATGGTCATCATTAAGTTTCTGTCTGAGTAACGTATCCAGCAAGTACAGGAATGGGAATTTCTCCACTTAATACACCCTAAAATCAGGCAGAAGGGAACACGAAGTGGAATTTCTCCACCTATTCCCGCTATATTTAACCTCTAAAGGATGTAAAGCGAGAATTAGTGGGAGTTTTTCCAATTAGCACTGATGACAAAGTATATCCTGCAAAATTAGTTGGCTTTTTTCCACTTAATGCTGCAGGATACGGTCCCCCTATGCAGACCTAATGTTTCTTTAAGCAGAGACTTCTTGATGTCCTTAAAATGCAGCGGTATCTGTTTCAGCGCATTCCCTCTTATTCATGCACAAAATCCGGCGCTTCCGTAAGGAAGACACCGGATTTTGCTGTTTCTCAGTCCCGCTAAGCTATCTGCCCGTTCCCCGCTGATTCTCCCCATGCAAAGGAATGACATCCACAAACGGGGCTATCCGGTCCATCAGCCGCTTCCCCTTGTAGACCTCTTCGCCGTCCTTGCTCGTGAAGCTGAGATGCTTCTCCAGACCGTCCAGCGGATAGTTGGAGGTGTAGAAGGTTGGCTTGCGGTTCATTCGGTAGTTGAGGATCGCTCCCAGCACATGATCGCGGGCCCACGGATTCAGATTCTCTGCACCGATATCGTCAAAAATCAGCAAATCACAGTTTTTCAGCGTATCGACGGTTTCCTTCAGCTTCTGGGCGTCCATCATGATCGACTTAAGATCCTCAATGAAATCCGGCATGTACACAATTACGCCGCTGTGTCCGGCTACCGCCAGCTCGTGGAGCAGATAGCACATCAGGAAGGTTTTGCCCGTTCCAAAGCTGCCATGCAGATAGATCCCCCGCGCAGTCAGACCCTCTTCCTTGGCTTCGGCAATATAATCAAATATTTGGTTCACGGCAGACACCCGTCGCGGGTCCTTGCCCATAATATCTATCTCGTCATAGCCGCCGTTCAGCACGCGTTCATCCACATAGAAGCTGCGGATGCGCTTGCGGATGCTGTCCTGATTATCTTGGGCGACCTTAAGCTTGCAGGCGGTCTTGCGTTCATATAGATCCACCGTACCGTTCACCGTCTCTACAGTAAGCTTGCTGTAATGTCCCGGGAAGTCATTCGGGCAATTCTCAAGACCCGGACAGCTCGCGCAGTGGCGGCTCTCTTCCACATATTGATACAGACGGCTTAAGTGCAGCTTCAGCCGCGACTCGTCCAGCTCGGGATGCTCCGCCTGAAGCTGCTTCACCAAAGGGTGGTTCAGCAGGTTCTGCTCAAGATCGCGGGAACGCTGGCGCAGCGCGGAATTATTCATCGAACGCAGCACTTCACCCATAGACTCCATAGCCGCACCTCGCTTTCTTTACGGCGTCTTGGATACGCCCTTTTTCTTGCTGGCCTTGATTTCAGCCGCCTTCTTCATCGCCGCCGCGAACTCCTCATCCGATACGGTTCCGGCGCTGCCGTCATCCAGCACAATCGGAATCTCCGGCTTGACGGACCGGCCTCCGCCCTTGGTGTAGGTACGCTGACGGGTCCCGGTCGAACCGGCAGCCCCCGCTGCCATCCCCTTTCCCTTGACCTTGGTCTGGTCACGGATATAACGCACAGCTTTCTCGTAAGTATTCACCTGCTTCACCAGCATATTGCTGGCGATAGCCTCAACGAAATTACGGTTCATCCGTTGATCTCCGCCCGAAGCCACCATGGTCATCACATAATGGATCAGCACGTTGATGACCTCTCCGCTCAGCTTGTAATTGAGGTCAATCTTCTCGAAGGTATCCATCAATTGGGTTGGTACTGAACCAGGAAAGAATGTCTGCAGCAGCCGTGTATAAGGCTCGTTGCGCAGCATCATATTATATTGGTGTATGTCACATTTGGATAAAAATTGCGGAGGAACCTCCACATAATACTCCATCTCGACCGATTGCTCCGGCGGAGCAATCGAATCATCGCCTTCCTCAGCGGATGCCGAGCGCAGGGAGATTACCTTGGCTGCAGCGATTTCCCGCTTCTCCTGGCGCTTCAGATCCTGGCGGAAATGCTGGCTCGCCTTGTACTGCAGCGCATCCAGGATCACCTCGCCATCCGGCGTGAACACCCCGTCCTCATCCAGCAGGCGGGACAGATCCTGGGGACTGAGCTCGTATTTGTGGGCCACATAATTGATCATCCCCATCTGGGTATGGTCAAAGCGCAGCTTCTCGACATGAACCCGGTTAACGGACTCACGCGGGAACCGCAAAATGATGTCGCTGTAGCCGATGGCCGGTTCACCGGTTTCACGCATGCCGGGCTGCCGGACCGAAGCCACCTCGGCCAGCGCCTGCTCCAGCTCATAATCTATCACATGCGTATTGAGTTGAAAAATATCGTAAAAGGGCAGGGAAATATTCTCTTTGCCGATGGACCGGCGGCTCCATTCCTCCGGTTCCCGGTTCCAGAACTGCTCGCGCAGCGACAACACGGCGAATTTGCCAATCTTGTCCCGCAGCAGCAGCGTCAAATGCTGGGTTGCAAAAAAATCAGCCGGCGACAGTGGCGGCAGCAGCTCGTATTCGTACATATAATCATCGGTTTCCGCGACATAGATACGGCAGGTCTGCAGAAGCCCCACCGCTTCCAGCCGGGAAGCCTGGTCCACCAAATATTTGCGGCCTTTCTCATTCGGCTCTACGCCCAGTGTCATGAACAGCCGGCGCTGCTGCTCCACCGGGGAGTAGCCGATAGCTTCAGCCGGAATATGCTCGAACAACAGCCGGTACAGGCTGACGGCAAAAGCGCCGACCATCGGCTGATACACCGAGCTCAGCATACGTCCATCCACACTGCTTAGACCGAATTCGCGGGAAACGCAGTACCGATGATGTTCGGTGAAATGATGCAGGTGACTCATGCGCATCTGCGGATTACCTCCCTCTTTTTCTACACGAATCCGTATAGATTTCTATTCTATCACAAAACACCCGGCCGGAAATGTAAAAAAAAGTCCAAATATATCCTATCAAAATGTAGAAAAACGGCCTCGCCAGCCTCTAACAAGGGCAGCAGCCGTTTTGTGGGTGTGTGTTGCAACGCTTCACTTAGAACATTTTGTAGCCGCCCAGCCGTAGCTTCTGAATCGTCCAGCCGCTGAGCACCGCGCCGGCAAGTCCGGCAATTCCGGTGAGATAGTCCACCACATGAAAGGTTGAAAGATGCTGCCAGAGAGTCATTGTGCTTTGATCCCAGATGGAATATACAACCACAGGCAGAATCACAATCACGAACAGATAGGCGGGGAACCAGGTGGTCTTCATTAACATGTTAAGAATAAAGCCAATGCCAAACATCATAACAAAGAACAAAACGGCCAGTACAAACACAGGAATAAATCCCATCTTACCGCCATCCCCTCTCTCTATAAAGAACCGCACAGCGAACCTTATGTAATTGTAAGTTTACTAGAAAAAATGTAACGAAGCAATGAACATTATCGTCCTGCAAAAGCCAACTGCTGCAAAATAAAGCGTCAGAGTTTGCTCTTGGCCTCCCGCATGCGCTACAATGCAAATAGATCATTTGGAACTTTACGAGGAGTGAGAACATGAACGAAGCCGCGTTGACGCTGGAAGGCTGGTATGCCCTGCATGACTTCCGCTCTCTGAACTGGACGGCCTGGACGGCAGCCGATGATGAAGAACGCGCCGTTGCCCTGGAAGAGCTGCATGCCTTTATGCAGGAATGGGGACCGGTGGAGGAGGCCAAGGAAGGAAGCTCCACAGTGTATTCCATTGTCGGCCAGAAGGCTGATTTCGTGATGATGTTTCTGCGGGAAAGCCTTGAAGCACTGAATGCCCTTGAGACTGCCTTCAACAAAATCGCCTTTGCCCAATATACCACCAAGTCCTTCTCTTATGTCAGTATTGTTGAGCTCAGCAACTACGCCGCAGGAGGAAACACCGATGGCAGCGATCCTATGCTGAATCCGCATGTCGCCGCCCGTTTGAAGCCTGTTCTGCCGCAAGCGAAGCATATTTGCTTCTACCCGATGAACAAGAAACGCGAGCTTGCCGACAACTGGTACATGCTGGATATGGAGAAACGCCGCGAGCTGATGAATTCGCACGGGTTAATCGGACGCGGGTATGCCGGAAAAGTGAAGCAAATCATCACCGGCTCCGTCGGCTTCGATGACTTTGAATGGGGCGTGACCCTATTCGCCGAAGATGCGCTGCAGTTCAAGAAGCTCGTATACGAAATGCGTTTTGACGAAGTAAGCGCCCGCTACGGCGAATTTGGCCCATTCTATGTCGGCAACCTTCTGACTCCCGAAACATTTGAGGAAATGCTGAAGCTGTAAGATTGCCTCAAATAAACGCATAATGCTCCAGCCTGCAAAAAGGGTGTGTCTCCTTCGCGGAGACACACCCTTTGATTATGAAGCCAAAATGACGGAGCTTGTCCACCGTCTTATTCGTTGTCCTCTTCGCTGTCTGCATCCTCATCCCGCAAGCTCTCCAGATATTCCGCCGTCGCGCGGTCACGGGCCCGGCTCTTATCCTTCAGGCGTTCAATCGCCGGGAGAATGAGAATGTCGATTTCCTTCTGCACATTGTAAGCAAGGTCGTAGCGGCTCTGATCCTCCAGATAAGACCCTACCTCAATCAGACCATTATATCTGTCCAGCTCTTCACGCGTCAGCAGTCCGCGTACTTGCACGCTGCAGTGGCGCATCTTAGAGGAATCTTCCTTTTTTGAGCACCAGCGGAATGCCGCCGATAATGAACAAATAACGCATATCCACGACCTTCTTCAGCTGCGCCGCTGTCCAGCCCTTGTATTTCTTATCGCCAACCACGGCGATGCCCTGACCTTTGCCAAGCGAAGCTACAGTTCCCTTGTTGCTGAAGGCGAACTTCTTCGGCTGCTGGCTGCGGATTGCCGCCACAAGATTATGCGCACAGCACTCGCCCTGCTGCATAGCAATTTGCGCTGTCGGCGGATAAGGGCGTCCTTCGGGATTAATCATCAGGGAGCCGTCGCCGATAATAAAGATATTCTCATGTCCCGGCGCACGCAGGTACTCGTCCACCTTCACGCGTCCGCGCATCGCTTCAAAGCCAGCGGCTTCGATCAGACGGTTGCCGCGGATTCCGCCAGTCCAGACGATGGTAGAGGCTTTGATCTCTTCGCCTGTTGCGAGGATAACACCGCCCGGCAGACATTCCTTGATCGCTACGCCGATCTTGAAGGTTACGCCCTTCTTCGTGAGCACAGTCATCGCATGCTCCACCAGCTCCGGGGCAAATCCCGGCAGCGCTGTAGGTGCGGCCTCCACATTGTAGACATTAACCATGCTTGGATCAACATCATATTCTTTGCACAGAGCCGGGATGCGGTCGGCCAGCTCGGCCACAAATTCAATGCCGCTGAAGCCTGCGCCACCCACAACGAAATTAATATGCTCTTGTGCATTATTCTCATTTTTGTATTTGGCAAATTGATATTCAATATGCTCACGGATCAGGCGCACAGAATTTATGCTGCGGATCGTGAGCGCATATTTGTCGAGTCCCGGAATTCCGAACGTTTCCGGCTCGCCGCCAAGGGCGATTACGAGATAGTCATAGGAAAGCGTGCCATCTTCCAGAATGACTTTTTTCTGCTGGGTGCGAATTTCCTGTACGGAAGATTTTACGAGATCAATTTTGAATTCATCAATTAATTTAGAAATAGATACGCGCGAATGCTCAATGCTATCCGTTCCCGCAGCAGGCATATGAAGATGGGTTGTAAAATAATGATACTCATGGCGGTTTACGAGTGTCACATCCGCTTCATTATAGTTCAAAGCTTTCTGCAGCCGCTGCGCGGTCAAAATACCTCCATATCCCGCGCCTAGAATGACGATTTTGGGAATACTGCTCATGTTCCGGCTCCTTCCAACAGGTGAATCTGTCTATGTGTTATTTTTTGTCAAAAAATTCAGGTTCTTTTGTGAATTTATACACTTAAATTCAGAAGAATTTCCAATAAAACTTAAAGGATTTCTAAAATAACCATATCCATTGTAAACCTTAGTATCGTTTTAATCAAATATAATCATACAACAAAAAGTCATAACTTTCGGGGCAAATCAAGCCTTTGCAGGTCGGTCCCACAATGTTTATAATGAGGAAGTAAACTAGTATGGCAATTTGAAACTATCAACTCGGAGGTGTAATATTACGTGACACTAGAGCAATCCGTTCCTATGAGCGATCTTCTAATCATAGGCGGGGGCCCAGCCGGTATGTTTGCCGCTTTTTATGGCGGGATGCGTCAGGCATCGGTAACCCTTATTGAAAGTATGCCCCAATTGGGAGGGCAGCTTGCTGCTCTTTATCCTGAAAAATATATTTACGACGTGGCCGGTTTTCCAAAAGTAACCGCTCAAGAGCTGGTAAATAACCTTTCCCGGCAGATGGAAATGTTTCAGTCCGATATCCGGCTGGAAGAGAAGGTCGTCTCGCTTACCAAGCAGGACGAACGCCATTTCATCGTCACCACCGATAAGGCGGAATATCACAGCAGAGCGGTAATCATTACTGCAGGCGTAGGCGCCTTTGAACCGCGCCGTCTGGAGCTTCCGGAAGCAGCGCGTTTTGAGAAAGCGAACCTGCATTATTTCGTAAGTGATTTGAACGCATTCAAAGGCAAAAAGGTGCTGATCAGCGGCGGCGGCGACTCCGCAGTTGACTGGGCGCTAATGCTGGAGCCAATCGCCGAGCAGGTAACTCTGATTCACCGCCGCGATAAATTCCGGGCACATGAGCACAGCGTAGAGAATCTGATGGCCTCCAAGGTAAACGTAATTACCCCTTCGGAGATCACCGAGCTGCATGGCGAAGAGTTCATCACCAAGGTCACCCTATCCAATATCAAAACCAAAGAGACACAGGAAATTGAAGTAGACAGCGTAATTGTCAATTTTGGTTTCGTGTCCTCCCTTGGGCCGATTGCCGAATGGGGTATTGATATCGAGAGCAACTCGATCGTGGTTGACTCCCGTATGGAGACAAGCATTCCAGGAATCTTCGCTGCCGGGGATATTACAACCTATCCGGGCAAGCTGAAGCTAATCGCCGTTGGATTCGGAGAAGCTCCTACCGCTGTGAATAATGCCAAGGTATACATTGATCCTGAGGCAAAGCTGTCCCCGGGACATAGCAGCAACCTCAAGCTTTAGGCTTTTTTTCACCCATACTTGTGTACAATAAAAGGGTATCCTTTCAGGCTGATTGCACTCAACTTGAAAAGATACCCTATTTTGTGCCGCGTGCGGTTTGAATGAATGTGCTGCTGAAAGGTAATCTCTGAGCCTTAATGAAGAACCGCATGTACTGGAGAGTGTAAGTTCCGTTTGCGAATTTCAGCGAGCAGCAGAGCGATGAAATCATGCTCTAATTGCAGCTCTATTGCTCTATGGTAAGAGTCCAAGAGCATCTCATCCGACAATTCAACCATAACGTTCACCTACCTTTCCTTTATTTGGATCTGAATCTATCATAGCAAACTATCATTTTTCGAACAAGCGTTCTCATTATCCACAGCCAACTGTGGAGATCCTGTGCATAATATGTTAGTAAAGCCTCTGGAGTCATTAACTGCACAGTGGAATATGGGGATAACAGTTATGCACAGGAGCCAGGCCCTATCATTTGCGGCGATATTTTTTTTAAAATGTTCATAATTACGTGGAATTCCTTCCATACATTCCCTTACAATTCACACACTAATCGCAATTCTATCTCATTACTATATTTATCGTCAATTCTTAAAAATTATTTAATTACTTTGGTCTTGTATTCACTTCTAAAATCCAGATTTTCCCTCTATGATCTACAGCGTAATCAAAGCCAAGCTCTCCAACTCCCGGAAAATGCCGCTCCATCACTTCTATGCAGATTAAGGTCAGCCGCCGCATCTCTGCCTTTTTAGCTGACGTACTCACCTTCGGCAAAGATTTTCTCAGCCCTTCCCGGCAGCTCAGCATCGTCCCTCCCTTGCACAGGTTGGTGACGAACAGTCCCGGTCTTGCCAGCCTTCCCACCATCGCACGAAATACCCAGTGATCCCCGTTCTTCGCCACTTTGACCCGGTAATCCAGCGGGCGCCCGGAAATCCGGGCCAGAGAAATGCCCTGTTGGATTAAATATTTCCGTTTGACCTTGAATCTGTCCAAGGCATGTCTCATGGATGAGAAGTCACGAAAAACCCGTGTGCTGTGCATATACGTGAAGCCATACCCGCGCTTATCCCGGAATACTTTGATCACCCCGTAGCCGCCGCCGCCCACAACAGGCTTAATTACTACATTACTGTATCTCCCCAGCATCGTTAATAATCCAGCAGCACTATATTCCATCGTTCTTGGAATGTAACCGGCAACCCGTGGATCACTAAGCAGCGCCTGAGTTTTCAGCCACTTGCTGGCCAGTTGTCTTCCTGCCATCTTCCTCCCTCTCCTTTCTCATTCCCAGCCTACCCTATACATTACTCAGAAAAGGTCACGCCCTCCTGTATGATTGTCCGTGTAAGCGGGAGCGAACGGCAAAAAAGGGCATATGGCAGCAGAGCCTTATGTCCTGGTACATCGCATATGGAAACACGGGGTTGCCGCAGAATCTGACAAGCCCACTTTACGGCAATCGACAGCAACCGCCAGGGCAAGGACAAGTGCGGATGATGTCGGATTCTCTGAACAGTACTAATATAATCTATGAAAAAGCGCGCCGATGGCTTGTGCAGATGGACAGCTTGATCCGCTGATATTCTTTCATATATATATCAGTAAAATATGGCATCCGGTCAGAGTGTTCCAGTATATAGCTCTTCATGTCTCCCTTTTATATTCCTGCTTCAAAATCGAATACTGGTAGGAGTCATGCCACTTCCCCTTATGCCACATGTGCTCCCGCAAATGTCCCTCGTAAGCCATACCAAGCTTCTGCATGACTTTAGCTGAGCCAATATTCTCTGGCCGGCAGGTCGCATATATTCGATGAAGATATAGCTCTTGAAATCCGAAATCAAGCACAGCGGCAGCGGCTTCAGAAGTATATCCCTGTCTCCAAAACAGCGGGTTGAAGCAATAGCCGATCTCCCCTTGCCTCGGTTCGCTAACGTGAATGCCACACCCGCCGATTAGCTGATGGGTCTGTTTCAAAACGACGGCAAATTCGAAATCTCGCCGGGGAATTTGCCGTTGCATTTCCAAGGTCAGGTTGATATAGCCCCTCGTGTCCTCTACCGAGTTCGGTCCCCAAATCATATATTTTGCCACCAGAGGGTCAGAGGCATATACATGCACAGCTTCCATATCCTCAACGGTAAATTCACGGATGATTAGCCGTTCTGTTGTTATTTGCAAGGTTCTCCCCTCTTTCTTACTCATTCTGCCTTCTTATCCTTTCCAATCCTACAGCTACACCGTCATTATCGTTCGTTTCCGTAACCTCGCTGGCGATGGTCTTTAATTCCTGTATAGCGTTTCCCATAGCAAAAGACCATCCGCAAACATTGAACAGCCCGATATCATTGTGATCATCTCCAAAAACCACTGTTTCCTCTTTGGAGACTCCCAACTTAGCAAGCAGACTCAATACTGCCAATTCTTTGGAAGCCTTGCTAGACATGATCTGTATGAGCTGCCCGTTATCAGTAACCAGAATATTGAGCTCGGTAGGGAATTTTTTGCGAAGCGCTTCTACGTCAATGTTCCCTGTGATCAGAATTTTTGTGGCATCATATCCCTTAAGCTCTTCCAGAGATTTCACAACCGGAGTCCCTTTCACATTCATAACCGTGGCATAATCAACTTCCTTTAGACTGAACCATTCATCCTGAACTTCAATCCCAAGCTCAAGATCCGAATGAACGCTGATGCAATGCTCAAGAACTGCTGCCGCAATGCTTCTATGGATAGGCTCATGAACGTTAATCCCCAGATGATTGCATACGATCATAGCTCCGTTGTAATACACAAAGGAACCTAACGTTAATAATTCCTTAGGCAGAAAAGCGTTCACGGCTCTGGGCGGACGCGCAGTGGCAAAGATAAGCTGCATTCCTTCTTCATGACAGGCGATAACGCTTTTGTAATTCCGTTCTGAAATCTTTTTATCTGAGTTAAGCAGCGTTCCATCCAAATCCAGCACAACTGCAGCGAACCTCATTGCGAATCCCTCCCCCAGGATAGCTATAGCCTGCATACAACAACGTTCACATCAGTATCGTTAAACTCTGCGACGATGATCTCTCTAACCTTTCCCCACTGCAATTTATCTAAGCCGCAACCAATTTCAGGCATGGCGATGTGAGTAATCGACTCCTGGATACAGATGTCTTTCATTGATCTCAGGGCTAACGTCAAAGTCTCGTAGGTAGGCTTCTGCCAATATTTCGGCTTGGTAATCAAGTTGAACACGCGGCCGACCTTATAACATTTTCCTACAACCAGCTCATTCCTGCTTGCTGCATCCTGAAGTGAGGACAGCTTGAATCTTTTCCGGAATTGCACAGCAATCCCCGCCCCCATTTTGGCATCGGCCGAAATACAGTGAGCCAGCATGTACTCTTCCGGCATTGAGAACAAGTCTTTTTTTATTTCTTGCATTTCCATAGATGCTCACTCCATCTTCTGCATTTTTGCTGATTATTTGCTATATTGCCCAAGCTCTTCATCCAGTAGATGCCTATTCTGCGAAAGATAATGGATCAGATTATCAAAAATATTGCGGTCAGGTGTGTTCAAATACAGCCCATCAGCCTCTCTCAGTATTCCATCCAGCACTTCTGCATTTAGTATGTACCGATCTTGAAAACTGCTGATTTCATGTAGGGTAGGGGTCTTTTGCCGCTGAGGACGGTTTGCTTCAAGCTGCTGCTTGATATGCTCCAGTATTCTGGCATCTTCGGCTGCGCCTATATGCTTCAAGGCCTCTATCGTTTCCGCCAAATATCTCCCGGATGAATTCTCAAGAAAGCCCAGAATGCCATTCATCGTTAATTCGGTGTCCAAATCTATCAGCAGCAAAATATCCCGCAGAAATCCCGGCGATTCCAGCACAGCCTCTCTAGCAGCCACATTATCTGGCTCATAAATATTACTGCATATCGAATCAACGATCTCTTCGGCGGTGAGGTCTTTGTATTCACTTGGTAGACATTTTAACAAATTTGCTTTTTGGTTATTCATCGTGGTTCCTCCTGATAGAATTTTCCCGCAGCCTTTCTGATCAAAGGTGCGATATTCCTGATATAATCCCCTTCCTCTTCCTCATTAATAATCAACGCCGTTGTCTCTGCCTCTTCTGGATACCCGTAATGCTCAAATTTTTCTAATTTAAAACGGAATTTCACCTCATTATTTACTTTCGATGCAACCCGGCAGTCATAACAAACTCCTTCATCGGTTATGATTCCCTTCAGTTCTTCAAGGTTCCGCGGAGAATACCAATACACGAAGTTACTTTCGATATATTCCGTCCGTTCCTTTATGAAATTGACTGTTTCTGGATCATAGCCATAACGATCAAGCCCGTACCTCGGAAACAGCAAAAAATGATCCTTATCCGTAAAACAGTTCAAGATCATCGCCTCTTCAGAGGGATCTAAATAGAAATTCAGAATCAACCTGTGAAAATCTTTGAAAATAAGCAATTGCTAGCCCCCTTCTTATCCGTTTCTCATGTCTTACTGTCCAAACAAAGTAAACCCGGGAAAATGCTCATTCCAATATTCTTTCATCGTTAAAAGCACTCCGTTTCTCTCCGCCTCAGTCAATCCTGCCAAGCTAAAATCCGCCCCGCACCAATAGGGATAATTCACGAAAATATGCTGCCAATGCTCCTTAATCTCAGCATAGAAATCCATAGCATTGAATTCAAGGATGTTTTTCCAAATTAAGAATTGCTCCATTGTATCAAGGCCTTCAAAAACAGGCGCCTCCGGGGTTAGCCCTACATAACCGGTACCATAGTAAACATCAACAACTCGTATAGGGCCGACCAGATGATGATTGAATTCATCCATTTCCTCTGCGGGTATCCACAATTCCTTGTGATGGCTGGCGCCAACTACTTGTTCTGCAAATTGATCTATGTAAGGACTAGAAACATCAAATTCCGTCACAAATCCAACATAACCGGAAAATGAATCTTTGGTGTTCCATTCTCTTGCGATTTGATCCGCATACGGTTTATTTAGCACCGGGTAAAAGATGGGCTGCTCCGGTAATCTTGGCGGAAAGCCGCCGAGCTTCAGATCAAGTATCAGCTTCATTTCCGCAAGACCGACAGGCCGGTATAGGGTTTTCATGGGTTCCTCCTGTTACCTTCGGATTCATAACTTCATAGCACGCTAACAAGCTATAGTTTTTTCAACAACACCATTTCCTCATCTCTGCTATAGCCATTCTTCTCATAGGTTTGGATAGCAGGATCATTCCTTGATCCGGTCAGTATTTTAACGTTCAGAACACCTCTGGCCCGTAGCTCCGCCTCCAGAAAAGCTACTAATAAAGTTGCGCCACCGCGTCTTCGTGCTTTCTCCCGCACATACATTTCAGTGATCTCGCCATACCCTTCGCCATAACAAAATGATTTGAAATACTGTGCGCAAGCAAAACCTACCGGGAATCCTCCCCTTACTCCTAATGCAACAAGCTCTGTAGATGAAGCCAAACTTTCTTTTACCTCATCTGTCCTCATCAGAACTCCGTTGAATTCATAATTCAGATTGGCCAGAGCTTCGGCATCCGCTTCAGTCGCCAATCTTACTTGAATCTCATCGTTCACCTTGTTCACCTCTTAGGGACTTCAATTCAACCCTGCCACTTCATATCAGTATATCAGCCTCACTAAATACTGGAAACCACCAGAAAAAAGGACCCTTCAGGTTATCCCTGAAAGATCCTTATCTATCGCCCTATATAATAGGAAAGAACTAGATGCTATTACATAGATGGAATTTCTCCACTTAATAAGCCAAAATCTGCTCCCGGAGCAGGAATTAGTGGGATTTTCTCCACTTATCCTGTGAAGCTTTGCTGCATATCGGCTATTCGGGCTAAAATAGATGGACTTTTTCCACCTAATGATAAGCCAACAGTCGATAATCTTAGATTAGTGGGAGAAATTCCACTTAACTCCAGCGTTCGAAGTTTCCTCATCAGCCGAAGCTCCTTCAAAAGCCAGTGTCCGTGCGGGATAGCGCATCAGCCTCTATCGCCGTTGCCCCCGGTCAGATCAAACGTTGATACAAAGCAATTAGCAAGGCTCAGCCGCAGGCTTGCCTGCATCGTCCTTCGTACGGAAGCTCGAACCACAGCCGCATGTAGCAGTAGCGTTCGGATTATTAATGGTGAAGCCTCCGGTCATGCCGGATTCCTCGAAGTCGATTTCGAGGCCGTTGAGATAACGGATATCGTCTTTGCTTACGACTACCTTCATGCCTTGAACTTCCATGTATACGTCCTGATCGCTTTCGTTGTCGTCGAAGCCCATAGCGTAGGAGAAGCCGCTGCAGCCGCCCTCTGTTACGCCAAGGCGAAGGAACATGTTCGGTACTTCCTGCTCAGCCAGCATAGCCTTGAGTTGATCTGCCGCTGTTTCACTGATTGATATCATGGTCTTTTGCCTCCTAAAAAAGAATATTCTGTATCATATGACCATCCGGCCAAAAAGTAATTTTTTTAAAATATAAGAATTTATATGTTTCACCCTATAAATTATCCTTATATTTCTCGCTGAAACGGATACCTGAAAGCGATACGGAGTATCGCTGCTTCGGAAGCTTAGGCTTCTTATCAAGAACGGCGTAGCCGTTTCCACTTGTATAAAATTAAGTATACTCCACTATTCACCTGCCCTCAAGTCCAAACTGCATCGATGCAAAGCGTGAATCTGCTGCTTATTCCATCTCTTTTCAGCGGTTGCTCACCCCTTGTGAGAGGTTTATAATAGGAACAGCGATAAGCACAAAATTCGGAAAATTGTCACGCAGGAAGCTGTCAACGCAGCATTTTGTAATGGACGGCAGCTCTTTGAGTTTATTCCAGAAATGAGGAAATCATATGTCTACCCTTATAACACCCCACACAGACGCCAGAATGGCGAGCATTATTGAGAAGGTTCGCGGCGGTGAACGATTGAATTTGGAAGATGGCGTTTATTTATATGAAAGCAACGATTTGCTGACAATCGGTCAGCTCGCGAACGAGGTCAATCAGCGTAAGAACGGGAATAAGGTATATTTTATCGAAAATATGAGCCTGTATTTCACCAATGTTTGCGAATCCCGCTGCGCATTCTGCAATTTCCGCAAGGATGACGGAGAAGAGGGCGCATATACCCTTTCCGGTCAGGAAATGGTGCAATATGTCGAGCAGCATATCCATCCCGGGGTACGTGAATTCCATATCGTCGGCGGCCATAATGATAAGGTTCCCTTCCAATACTACGTTGATTCGCTAAAAGCCTTGAACGAAGCGTTCCCGCAGGTTACCTTGAAGGCGTACACTGCGGCTGAAATCGACTTTTTCACCCGCATCAGCGGACTAAGCATCCGTGAAGTACTGGAGGAGCTGCGGGCAGCAGGCCTGCAGACGCTTACCGGGGGCGGAGCCGAGATTCTATCCGATCAATACCGCAAAAAAATGCGCGTGGACAAAGCTAATGTCGAAGAGTATCTGGAGGTCCACCGGACAGCGCACAAGCTCGGGATGAAAACACATACCACTATGCTGTACGGCTCTATCGAATCCCGTGAGGACCGTGTGCGCCATATGCTGCAAATCCGTGATCTGCAGGACGAAACGAACGGCTTCATGGTATTTATCCCGCTGTCGATGCAGCCGAAGAATAAAAATGCCGGAATCATGCGCCGCAACTCCGCATATGAGGATCTCAAGACGATTGCGGTCAGCCGGTTAATGCTGGATAACTTCGACCATATTAAGGCTTACTTCATTAATATTGGCGCACAATTGACCCAGGTTGCCCTCAGCTTCGGAGCCTCCGATGTGCATGGAACGATTCTGAAGGAACGCATTAGCCATGCTGCCGGAGCGTTAACTCCAGAAGGATTGACACGCGAGGAGCTGATCTGGCTCGTGAAGGGCGCAGGACGGATTCCGGTTGAACGGGATACATTTTATAACGAAATCAAAGTATACGAATAACTGTAAACTGCAAGCCGGTGTCCATCCGGTAACTGCTGCAATGCCATTACTAATGTCCTCATTCGAAAGGAAAATATCATGCGAACATTACTAGTTCTGGGCGGCGGCTACGGCGGACTTGCCCTCATTCAGGAATTGCTGGGCAGTCATCTTCCCCATGATGTAGAGATTGTTTTAATTGACCGGATGCCTTACCAGGGGATAAAGACGGAATATTATGCGCTTGCAGCAGGTACGGTTACCGACTATCATCTGCGTATCCAGTTCCCGGTTCATCCCCGGCTGACTGTGCGTTACGGTGAAATTGGCTCCATTGATCTGGAGAGCCGGCTGGTATTTCTGGAGACCGGGGAGCTGGTATCCTATGATATCCTGGCGATTGCCCTGGGGTGCACCGATAACTATCATAATATTCCGGGCGCAGAGGAGCATACCTGCAGCATCCAGAGCTTCTCGGGAACACGCGAAACGTACCGCCGGCTGAACGATGTGAAGCCGTACGGAAGTGTCAATATTGTAGGTGGAGGATTAAGTGGAGTGGAAATCGCCGCCGAGCTGCGGGAGAGCCGCCCGGATCTGAATATCTCCATTCTGGACCGGGGGGAGCGGGTGCTGTCCTCTTTTCCGGCGAAGCTGTCTCAGTATGTAGAGGACTGGTTCAAAGTGCACCATGTCGAAACGCTGGGACAAATCTCCGTATCCCACGTCGAAAAGGATGCCATCTTCAATGGCACCCAGGCTATCCCTGCGGATGTGACGGTATGGACCGGAGGCATCCAGCCGGTAAAGGTGGTGCAGCAGCTTGAGCTCCCGAAGGACCGGGGCGGACGGATTATTGTGGGCCAATATTACAATGTGACGGATTATCCGGAGGTTTACGTCATTGGCGACTGCGCCAGCCTGCCTTTTGCGCCAAGTGCGCAAGCTGCGGGAGCGCAGGGTGAACAGGTGGCGAATATTATTCAAGCGTTGTGGCGCAACGAGACGCCCAAGCTGCACAAAATCAAGCTGAAAGGAACTCTCGGCTCCCTCGGCAAACATGCCGGCTTTGGCCTGATGGGCCGCCGGTCTGTCATGGGGCGGGTTCCCCGGCTGCTGAAGAGCGGCGTGCTCTGGATGTCCAAGCGCCATTTCGGCTAGGGTTAGCGCGGGAGGCTAGTCAATCTCCAGATTGTCCCAGGCCTCCTGCTCCTTAATTGCGGCCTCAATGGCCGCTTCAAGCTCTTCAGGAGTTTCGGCCTCAATGATCTCGCCGTCAAGCATAGCGAACGGCTGCAGGTAGCATTGGCCGCAATTATTCAGACATCCGTATTCGATCACGTCGTATTCGGGATTTTGTTCAAGTTTGATTTTGAGTTGCTCTGTGCCATTACTGAGATTGCTGGCACAAAATTCAATAAGTGGTCTCATGTTGTTCTCCTTATTCTGTACGAACCATTTTATTTTTTAAATTTTTGTACTATAATAAGCATACGAAAGGAGTGATTGAGAAATGAGTGAGAATGCACAAAGCACCGTCATGTATGATGAAGTACTGGAAGTGCTTGATAAGCTTCGTCCGTTCCTGCAACGCGATGGCGGCGACGTGGAACTGGTCGATGTGGAAGACGGCATTGTTAAGTTGAAGCTTATGGGTGCCTGCGGCAGTTGCCCAAGCTCCACGATCACGCTTAAAGCCGGGATCGAACGCGCCCTCTTTGAAGAAGTTGAAGGCGTAGAAGAAGTTGTTCAAGTATTCTAATCCCGTTTTATAACGATCCTGTTCTCTTCTTCTGAAGAGAGCGGGATTTTTTTAAATTATATACATATATGAACTTCACGCAATAATTATAGCGAACTTCACAACTAGGGACAACCCGGCTCCACATACAAAACCCCGCAAGCCTAAGGCTATGCGGGGTTTACTGTGTCGCTGCATGAATCAGGCTGGATCAGCAGTTTAGAATGCCGGGATGATCGAGCCTTGGTATTCTTTTTCAATGAAGGCTTTGGCTTCCGGGGAAGTCAGAGCGGCGGCCAGCTTCTTGATGGCGTCGGAGTCCTTGTTATCTGGACGTGCCACCAGCAGGTTGGCATACGGAGAATCTCCACCTTCGATGAACAAAGCATCCTTGGTTGGAACAAGTCCAGCTTCCAGCGCATAGTTGGTGTTGATCAGCGCAAGATCCACTTCATCCAATTGGCGCGGAAGCATAGCGGCTTCCAGCTCAATAATTTTCAAATTCTTTTTGTTTTCGGTAATATCAGCGGTAGTCGAAGTGATATTGGTATCATCCTTCAGCTTGATCAGGCCGTTCTTGGCCAGCAGGATCAGTGCACGTCCACCGTTGGTAGGATCGTTCGGAATGGCTACCTTTGCACCGTCAGCCAGCTCGTCGATGGATTTGATTTTTTTGGAATAAGCTCCGAATGGTTCTACGTGAACTGCAGCTACGGATACCAGGTCTGTACCGTTCTTTTGATTCTGGTCATCCAGGTAAGGCTTGTGCTGGAAGAAGTTAGCGTCAAGCGACTTCTCGGCAAGCTGGGTGTTCGGCAGGATGTAATCGGTGAATTCCTTGATTTCCAGTTTAATGCCTTGCTTTTCCAGCAGCGGAGCAATGGCCTTCAGAATTTCGGCATGCGGCTTAGGAGATGCGCCAACTACCAGGGTTACCGGCTCAGCAGACGGTTCGGTTGTCGGCTCTGCAGAAGCATCAGCAGCCGGGGCATTCGTGGCAGCAGAGTTAGCTGCATTCTTGGTATTGTTATTACCGCAAGCAGCCAGCACCAATACCAAGGTCAAGCTGAACAATGTAAGCAGTACTTTTTTCATCTGTAAATCTCCCCCTCTAATCATTAGTTTGTATGAATAAGGCTATATGGTTGTACCTTATTTCCGGGTAAAATGCTGAACCAGCCTGTCGCCGGCCATTTGCAGAAGCTGTACCAGGATGACCATCAGCACTACAGAGATAATCATGACTTCCTTCTCGTAGCGGTAATAACCGTAGCGGATCGCCAGGTCTCCCAGACCTCCGCCGCCAATCATCCCAGACATTGCTGTGTAAGAAACCAAGGTAACAATGGTAATAGTCACTCCGGCAAGCAAACCTGGACGGGCTTCAGGCAGAAGAACACGCCATACGATCTGGTTCGTGGAAGCTCCCATCCCTTGCGCCGCTTCGATTACCCCCCGGTCAACTTCACGCAGTGCTGTCTCTACCAGTCTGGCAAAAAACGGAGCCGCACCAATCACAAGCGCCGGAATAGTTCCCAGTACGCCAATCGAAGTTCCCATAATTGATTTGCTTACAGGAATTAAGGCGACCATCAGGATGATAAAAGGCACGGAACGCAGGATGTTCACGATAAATGATAATACCGAGTAAACAACTCTGAGAATACCGTTATTTGATCTCCCCCATAAATATAACACAATTCCGAGTGGTAAACCAAGAATAATTGTGAAGATTCCGGAATAAGCTAACATTCGAAGTGTGGCTACGGTTTCATCCATTATTTCTGTCCAGTTGATACCGCTAAAATTCAGGCCCCCCATCATACAAGCACCTCCACATCAAGTCCTTGCGCCGCAAGCTCGGCAAGTGTCGCTTCTACGGCTTGTGAGGAGCCTTCAAAGCGGACAATGAGCTGGCCGTAAGGTACATCCTTAAGCGTCGAGATGGTTCCTTGCAGGATGGCAAAGTTAACTCCAGTGCCGCGGGCAACTTGGGATAAGGTGGACCCGTAGGTTTTGGGGCCGAGAAAAGTGATTTTAACCGCCTGAGTGTATTCTCCTTGCACCGCGTTAAGCGCGGCCCGAAGCGGACCGTCCTGCTGGGTTTCGCTGCCGATGAACTCCTTCGTCACTTCATGCTGCGGCTTCAGGAATACCTGTGCCACATTTCCCTGTTCAACAATCCCTCCGCCGTGAATAACGGCAACCCGGTCACAAATAGTCTGAATGACATGCATTTCATGAGTGATCAGCACGATGGTCAGATGAAACTTCCGGTTAATGTCGAGCAGCAGGCGCAGAATGGAATCCGTCGTCTGCGGATCAAGCGCTGAAGTCGCTTCATCGCAGAGCAGCACATCAGGGTCGCTGGCCAAAGCCCGGGCTACGCCTACCCGCTGCTTTTGTCCGCCGGATAGCTGGGCAGGATATTTGTTGCGGTGCTCTTCGAGTCCCACCAAGGCCAGCAGATCCTTAACCTTGCTCTCAATCTCTGCTTTGGGAGTACCGATCAGCCGTAGCGGAAAAGCTATGTTGTCGTACACTGTCGCGGAAGACAGCAGATTAAAATGCTGGAATATCATTCCGATCTTGCGCCGCTGCTCCTGTAACTGCCTCTGGGAAAGTGCTGTTAACTCCACTCCGTCCACCCAGACCTCGCCTTGCGTCGGACGTTCAAGCAGGTTAATGCAGCGGATCAGCGTGCTTTTGCCAGCCCCGGAGTGGCCGATCACGCCAAAAATCTCACCCTTTTTAATCGACAGGTTGAGCCCGGAGAGCGCCGCTACTTCTTTACTGCCTTTGCCGTACATTTTGGTCAAACCTTTCAGCTCTATCAAGCTTATTGCCCTCCTTCATTGTCTTGCTCGCAAATGCTAAAAAAACCTCTTAACGATCATTGCAGATCGCAAGAGGCCTTGAGTTTATATTAACCATGCCTTCTCATCTGCCAACGACCGCAAACCACGCGGCATTGTAGGAATTAGCACCATGACACTTGAATAGAACACAACTTCCCCGTTCCATGCAAATCGGTTGCCGGGCTTCATCGGGCCTATCCCTCCGCCGCTCTCGATAAGATTATGATATGAAATTAGTTGCCGCAGCATGTAAGATGCTAATGCTTGCCTAAGTATAGTAAGTTTCAGGTTTTTTGTCAAAGGGAACTTTTAACTGCTCAAGAGGCTCTAGCTTATGGTTTGCGGGGGAGCTTATGCCACTGCTTAATGCTGTACCTGAAGGATGCCCCCAAGGTGATACAGACCATTTCCAGGCACTGCTTCAGATCCTCCAGATGGCTGTCCAGATCCTCCAGATGAATTTTGTCGTGCAAGCCCTGATGGCGCTGCCACAGATCATCCTGCATTTCAGAATTCATATAGTGGATTTCGGCATTGCGGCGCTTGCGCAGATTCTCCAGCGGCTCCCGGTAAGAGCTCTTGATCCTCTCCAGTTCGTCAGCGAGCGCCGCATGCTCCTCATGCACCCGAAACTGGCGCAGTACGGTGAAATAGGAGAAATGAACCTTTACTTTGCTGGTATCCAGATCGTACAGACTGTTCAGCACCGTGCCCAGCTTGTCCAGAAGCGAGAAGACACGGATGAAGCCATTTTTATAAAAATAGACATAACGCGAATATTCGCCCTGCTCCTTGGGCGACATATCATCCATATAACCGGCTACAACCGATTTCCGGAAAAAAGCGGCTGCGAACCAGCTCTGCTCCAGCTCATCAAGCGATGAGATCAGCCCGCGCGTCCATATCTCCAGCTTGCGGAATTCATGGTCACGGTCCTCATGCGAATTCATTTCCTTGCGCAGCATGGACGCGAACTTCGCCATATGATCTATGGCCTCGGCCAGCACACCGCTGTTCTCGCGGGGCGGTTCTCCCAGTAAAATTCGCAGCATACTGCATCCTCCTCATTGTGGGAAATACATCTTCCAGTTGCGGTCAACCTGCTTGACAATATCCTCGCAAGGAACCAGCTCATGCGGATACCCCGGCTTCATCCGGGCATCTATGACGATAGGCAGCTTGTAGCCAATCTGATGCTGTCTGACCTCAGACTCGGCATAGATATCGCTGGCCGGATCAAGCCTTGTGAACACCGTCCACAGGAAAGAAGTCTGTGTGAGCACCGCATCCTTGGCGTTGTCTGTCAAAATGACAAGCGGCCAGGCTGTTTCCCGCTCCCGCAGTGCAGCCACCAGACGGGAAGATAGCTCCGGGTCTTCTTCATAGGATGCACCGGAAACGGCCAGGCATCCTCCGCAGTAAGGAATTGCCTCATTGATTCCGGGAATCAGCCCTTCTGTGTAAGAATACGGGAGGTCACGCAGCGGGTGGCCAATTCCAAGCATAACGCCTCTGCTGCCGCCGAACACATGCAGATCAACTGCCGGGTTGAAACGTTCCAGCACGGTTTCCAGCAGCTTCGGGAAATCCGTAAGCTCAACCGGCTCATCCGTCAGCAGCAAAAATTTGCTCAAGGAGAGCTGGCCTTCCCCGAGAATACGGAAAGCTGAAACCATCCCTTCCCTTGGGTAGCTTTCACGCACAACAGCAGCTGCCAATGAATGCGGGCCGCATTCCGAATACTCCCACAGCGCTTTGACTGAAGGCATCAGCAGCGGGTAGACGGGAGACAGCAGCCTCTGTATGTATTCCCTGAGATAATAATCCTCCTGGCGTAGCTTCCCGGTAACGGTTGCCGGATAGATTGCATCCTTGCGGTGCCAAATGCGCTGCACATGCATAACCGGATAATCACTCTGCTTGGAATAATAGCCATAGTGTTCGCCAAATGGGCCTTCCGGACGCCGCTCCTGCGGGGCAACCCGCCCGCGGATGGCAAATTCGGCTTCGGCAGGAATACGATGCCCGCCCATCGGGTCTTTGACCATCGGCAGCCGCCCGCCCAAGATGAGCGAGGCCAGCAGCAGCTCCGGCATACGCTCCGGCATCGGAGCTGCTGCCGCAGCAATCAAGGCGGGAGGACCGCCGAGAAACACCGAAACCGGCAGCGTCTCGCCGAGAAGCTCAGCCTCCCGGTAATGAAAGCTGCCACCCTTATGATTTTGCCAATGTATCCCTGTCGTGCTGTCATCATAAACCTGGATACGGTACATTCCGAGGTTATGATCTTTGGGGTGAGTAATGCTCTCCGTATAGACAAGCGGCAGGGTGATGTATGGACCTCCGTCTTCCTGCCAGCTAGTAATTCGCGGTATTTCTTTAAGAGAATCAGTACTGCGGCAGACTCCGAGCACAGGTGCTTCGCCCTGCGGCACATTCCGGGTCCCGACCTTCAGCAGATCAAAAATCAGCCCTTTTTCCTTCCATATTCCGGAGGTTGTAGGCGGCAGCAGCGATTCTGCCGCGTCCAACATCGTTTTCATTAGCTGCTCCGGACGGGTCCCGAACGCCTCATTGGCTCTGCGGACCGTACCGAACAGATTCGTAGCCACCGGAAAGGGGGTTCCTTTTACATTTGTGAAGAGCAGGGCCGGCCCTTCCTCCTGTACGATGCGCCGGTGAATCTCCGCCAGCTCCAGATAAGGGTCCACCGGTGTTTCAATCACAGCCAGATCCTTGTCCTTGCGAAGCTGCTCAATCCACCCGCGCAAATTTGCGTATCCCACTTTATCGTTCCTCCTCAAACAAGGCTCTATCCCTCATGGTTTGCTGAGCGTTTTATTATTATTTCTCTCTTCGAAGCTGCCATACGAGCACACTCATGTAGCATAACACGCCGAACAATCCCGCAATCAGCAGAATATGAGCAATGGCCGCAAATATGTACAGCCGTTCATTACCCAGTGTGTAGACTACAGCCGCACCGCTGACCACCTGAAGCAGACACAGTGTAACTGCGGCAACGCCCAGAGCTCTCAGCTCCGGCAGGTCCTTATACTTCCAGAACGCCAGGTGCCCCAGCCATGCCGTCAGGAGCAACAGAAGCGCCGCCGCAACCCTGTGGATGAAAATAATCCATACGCCGCCAGACAGCTCCGGAATCCACTGGCCGTTACAGAGGGGCCATCCTGAACAGCCGCCCTGAGAGCCTGTATGACTGACATAAGCTCCAAGATAAACCACCATATAAGAATATAACGCCGTAAACCATGTTAAGTTGCGGAACCCCCGTCCAATACGCTGCTTCTCCGGCTGAAGTTCATTCCTGTATGTATGCCGCCGTTTCGCTCCAAGCGCAAGCATCAGTGAACTGGCAAAGGCAATAAGAGAAAAGCCCATATGCAGGGCCATCACCGCTGCAGACTGCGGTTTGATCACCGCAAGCGCTCCCATTCCTCCTTGTACAATAACAAATAAAAGCGTCAGCAGGGCATACGCAAGCAAATCCCGATGCATCCGCGCGTAACGCCAAAAAGCAATCATCGAGGCGAGCGACAACAGACCCGCAAGACCGCTGAACAGACGATGGGTGTATTCAATCATTGAACCTATCGTATAGGCCGGGATCAGCTTTCCGTGGCAGAGCGGCCAGTCATTTCCACACTCCAGTCCTGAGCCGGTTTTGGTAACCACTGTACCGCCGAACAGGGCAAGAAACATGATAAGGCAAGTAATGTAGCTGAGCCATTTCAATTGATTCATCGTCAATGGAATCACCCGCATTTTTTAGGATAAATACGTACCCAATCATACTAATTTTTTTAGAAAAAACACCGCTTCTGCTCGGGTAGGGCGAAAGCGGTGTTGTCTTATTACTTGTGTATGCTCTGGTAAACTTCAAGCGCCGTGTTCAGAAAGTTCTCAATTTCCTCACGGGATTTGCGCAGCTTGTTGACGAACCTCACCAGCTCGCGGCCATCTGCATAAGCTACAAAGCTGGGAATGCCGAGGATATTCTGCTCCTGGCTGACATCGCCCACAGCATCCACATCCACTTCCACCAGCGTGAGGCGGTCTGTATATTTCTGTTCTACGTCCGGCATGAACGGATCAATGAATTTGCAGTCGGAGCACCAATCGGCTTTGAATACTGCCACTGTCAGACGGGGCGATTGAATCGCTGCCTGAAACTCCTCAGGAGAATTGATTTTATTCATAAACTGACCAGTCCCTTCTTATTCGTTGAGAGTGAGCGTTGTTGATTTTCTTCTAGTGAAGCAAATTGTACTTAATAAGTCAAATTAAAAAATCCAGAATAAGACAATTGTCATAGCATTATTCGTTCCCACGTACACGTGCAGGCTGCAGCTTCATCAGCGGGTTCAGCAGCTTCTGCAGGATGCGTGGATAACCGGCAATTTCCTGGCGGCTCAGCACACCCAGAACAATCAGCAGCACCAGATACACAATGACTACTGCGGCACCTACAACAAGACAGGTGATCAGAAAAGCCAGCCGGGCAGGCATCATATCTGTAAGCAGTATTCCCGCTTCATTTAGACCGTAGCCGATCCCGCCGGAAGCCAGTACTGCAATAGCGAAGCCGCCCCAGCGTTTGCCGAGAATCTCGAACGGAATGATGGTCTTGAGCGTTCTCAGGTTAAGCAATGTGATAACAATGAAGCAGAGCGCTGTGGCTGCAATGATACCATATATCCCAAACAAACGGCTGAGCAGGAAGTTCGAACCAAACTTAACGAGCAGTCCCGCCAGCACAAAATACATCGAAATCCGTGCTTTCCCCATCCCCAGCAGAATGGAGTTTGTGGTCATCATCGTAATCTGGAAAATCGTCCCCAGTGTCAGCATAGCCACGATGCCGCTGCCGTCCAGGCTGCTGAACAGCAGTCCGTTCACGGAATAAGCAGCTACTACCAGTGAGAGCACAATCGGTGTTCCTGTCAAAATCGAAATCCGCAGCGCCAGCGTCATCTGGCGTTTCAGATGCACCTCATCGCGTCTTGCATAGGCTGCCGAAATGATCGGAATCAGCGAAGTGCTGAGCGCAATGGACAGCACTGGCGGAATACCGGCCACACTTTGCGCCCGGCTGCCAAAGATCCCCAAAGCCTGGGTCGCTGCATCCATTCCAATTTGCCCGCTGAGCAGGGGAACAATGAACGAAGTATCAATAAAATTCACTACCGGAACGGTAACGGATGAGAGCACAATCGGGATAGACAGCTTAAAGATATCCCCGTAGATTTTTAGCAGTGGAATTCGGGCTGCACTTGAATCATACAGAGATTTCTGTTCCTCGCTGCGGCGCATTTTCCTGGCATAATACAGCATTACGGCAAAGGCACCGATGCTGCCGAGCACGCTGCCGAAGGAAGCACCTGCTGCCATCCAGGTATTGCTGTAGCCCTGGCGCAGCAGAATAAAGGCCAGCAGAATTGCGGTGGACACCCGGGCAATCTGCTCAATAATCTGCGAGATCCCCCCGGCCATCATATTGTTGCGACCCTGGAAATAACCGCGCATCATCGCGATGGAGGGAAAAAGCAGCAGCGCCGGGGCAATCGCCCGGATCGCCAGTGTACTCTCGGGAACCTTGGTATACTCCGCATAGTATGGAGCGGCTATATACAATATTACACTCATCAGCACACCGACAACCGCGGCAAAAATAAGCGCCGCACGGTACACCTGCTGCGCCTCATCCGGGCGGTTCAATGCATAACGCTCGGAGACCATTTTGCTGAGAGTGCTTGGAATGCCGGCCGTCGCCAGCGGAAGCAGCATCAGGTACACGTTATTCGCCTGTGTAAATGACGCATTACCCACATCATTGAATAAATGCTCCAGCGGCACCCGCTGGGCCAGACCAAGCACGCGGGCCACGAGCGCCGCCGCGGCCAGAATAAGCGTGCCTTTGACAAAAGACTCTTTCTTGGTGGACAAACTGTTTCGCCTTCTTCGCTGTTAAATTAATACCGGCCAATCCAGATAAAGAAGAGGACGACCATGGCAATTTGCAGCACGATTTTGACAACCGTGCTGCTGAGCAAGCCAAGCAATGAACCGAAGCTGACCTTCAGGGCCTTGTCAGGCTTCGAGCCGGCGATCAATTCACCGGCAAATGCGCCGACAAACGGCCCGATAATGAGGCCAAACGCGGAAAAGAGAAGTGGGCCAACGATAATGCCAATTGTACTGCCGATGACCGAGGCGCGGGAGCCGCCGAATTTTTTGACGCCCCAGGCCCCGACCACATAATCAGCGACAAACAGCACCACAACGATCAATGTCTGGGTAATCCAGAACCACGCGCCGAACGGATCGAAGGAGAAGAACCAGCCGTATACGAAAAAGGCCAGATAAATCGCCAGCGCCCCCGGCAGTATCGGATATACCGCTCCAGCCAGACCCACGGCGAACAAAGCAATAATCAAAACCCACCCCAGAATCGCCAAATCCGTCAACTCCTAAAGTTTTGATGATGATTGTGTGGCTGAAGCCTCGACCTCTGTTAAAATATACTTTTGAATCACTTCCGCGATACCGTCATTATTATTCGTGGCTACCACAGCATCTGCTTCCTGCTTCACAACCTCCTGCGCGTTGCCCATAGCTACACCGAACCCGGCCTGCTGTATGGCGGCCAGATCGTTCAGACTGTCCCCGACAGCGACAACCTGCGACATTTCAAGGCCCAGCAGCTTGCAGACCTCGCGTATACCGGAAGCCTTGTTCACGCCCAGCGGATTAATCTCCAGATTATATGGCGTGGAATTGGTAATTTCGAGCCCGCCCAGATCCTGAAGCTGCATCAGCACCTTGTGGCGGATTTCGTCATCCTCTGTGGAATATCCGAATTTGAGCCACTCTCTGCCCTCAATATCACCATCCCAGGTATCCTTGTTGTAGACCTCATCCACCGAATAAGCCCAGAACCAAATGCCATGCTCCTCGGCAATCTTATGCATCTTCTTAACCAGCATCATGTCCATCAGCGAACGGCGGTACAGCTCATACGGCGCACGCCACACTTCACTGCCGTTGACCATGATCATCGGAGTCTTAAGCCCGAGCTGCTCTGCATAAGGCATAGCACTGCGGGAAGAGCGTCCTGTGGACAGGCAGACATGAACGCCCGCATCCATTGCTTTTCGAATCCATTCCACTGTCTTCGGGGTAATTTGTTGCTCATCATTCAGCAGGGTTCCATCCATATCCAATGCCAGCAGGCGGTATTTGGCAGTCATTTGCCACCCCTCCATTCTTATATGTGTGTATCAGTTGCCCGTTGTATTTCCCGCAGGTGCGTTGGTTGCACCACCGTTTGCGGGATCAGCAGTTTTCAAGCTTTTCTTAGGAACGCCATCAAGCCCGTATTCCCAATCATAAGCGTCAAAAATTTTGCGGGCCACCGGCGCGGCGCTGTTGGAGCCAAATCCGCCCTCAGGAATAACTACCGCTACAGCCAGCTTGGGATTCTCGCGCGGAGCAAAGGCAATGAAGACCCCGTTATCGCGCAATTCACCTTTGGCTTGCTGCTGTGAGGTTCCTGTCTTGCGGGCAAAATCATACGGGAAGTCAGAAAATGCGGTCACATCACTGTTCATCCCTTTTTTGATTTCCCTCCAGAAGGACTTGTCGAACGTGGTGACTTTATCCAGCTCCTCACGGCCGAAGGTCTTAACCACTTTGCCATTTGGATCGGTGATTTTGCTGACCAGCTGCGGTTTGATCCGAATGCCTTCATTGGCAAGGGTAGACGCATACTGCGCAAGCTGCAGCGCTGTATAGCTTCCCTGCTGTCCGAAGGAAGCATAGACCAACGCTGCCTGGGCACTGCCCGCCGCCTTCGTATTGGTATAGTTGATCTGTCCAAGGAATTCGTTCGGCAGGCCGCTCTGTGTGGAGACGCCAAGGCCAAATTCCTTCATATACTTATCCCAGATCTCAACGCCCTTGTTGCCATATTTGTCATACAGCTTCTTGCCCACCATATCAACCATAAATACGTTGGACGATTTCTCAATCGCTCTCGACGGGTCCATAGATCCGTATACGTGGCCGGAAGCATTTCTGACCTTGGTTTCATGGCCTGCCTTACCGAAAGAGGTGCTTCCTGTGTCGTTGTAGACAGTGGAGGTGCTAAAGAATCCCTCATTCAGACCTATCAGCACGCTTAAAGGTTTGATCGTTGAACCCATCAGCAGAACCGAGCGGAGGCCATTGCCCGAGATCCCCGATGAGATCGGATTGATGGTACCGTTCTGATAATTATTGATAATTTTGTTCCATACATCAGTTGGCAGTGAGCCAGATGTCCACACATTGGTATCATAGTCCGGCATGCTGGCCATGGCAACGACATTTCCTGTATCCACTTCCATCGCTACGGCGTAGCCGGTAATGGCATTAGGATGGGTTTTGCCCTGCACGGCATGCGAGTGCAGCCAACTGATCTGATCGGTGATAGCCTGCTCGGTCTTCATCTGGATGTTCTTGTTGATCGTCATCCAAAGATCATCCCCTTTAACGGGAGGCACGACCTTCTCAACCTTCTCGGCCATATTCTGCGGATTGACCGAAATCACCTGATAGCCGTTTTTGCCGCGCAGCTCTCTCTGGTATTGCAGCTCCAGGCCGTCGAATCCGACAAATTCATCATCTTTATAAGCCAGTCCCGGGTCTGCGTCGATTTTCTTCATCGCATTCTGAATATTCTTGTAAATATTCAAGCTGCTGGAGGATTTAAATGGCTTGATATAGCCAACTGTCTGTACAGCGACCGAATCCTTGTCATAATGGCGGTTGCTTTCCTCCACCACCTCAAGCCCCGGAAATTCATCCTTGTGCTCCATGAAATAGGCGACCTCCTTCGAGGTAAGCCCCGCCTTGATCCGCCGCACCATATAGCCGGAATATTTCTTGAAATTCAAATCCATTGAACTGATTACATCATTAACCGTTAGCTTCTCTCCGTTAGGATCGCCCAATTTGTTAAATTGTTCCACAAGCTTAGTAGCAAGCGAGAACGCATTGGCTCTGGCCTCCGGAGTAAGCGAGGTTACATGTGTAGCCTTATCCGTGACTTTAGCCGTATATTCTTTGGTGAGCGTAATGTAAAGGGACTGAACCGAAGTCGAATAAGCGATCTCTTCACCGGCAGCGGCATGGATAACCCCCCGCAGTGCTGCGAGCGGAACATTTTTAGTATCACGGCTGGTCTCCACCTCTGTTAAAGTGGGGCCTTCCACAAACTGAACAACGGCAAGACGGACGATGATAACGCAAAAGATAATGAACGTGCTAAAGAAAAACACGTTGAGCCGCAGGCCAAGCGAGCTCTTGCTGTCTGGCTCATCCTGAGGTGAGGCCTGCTTTCGGAAAACACTCACAGTTTTTCACTCCTCTACATCTTAAAATAAACCATTAATTATTGCGTTGACGCCTGAACCGGGGCAAGGCTCTTCTTAGGTGTACCGCTTAGCCCGTATTCCCAGTCGTAGGCGTCAAATATTTTACGTGCTACCGGGGCGGCGCTGTTCGAACCAAAACCGCCCTCAGGGATAACTACAGCCACAGCCAGCTTGGGATTCTCACGGGGCGCGTATGCAATAAACACGCCGTTGTCACGAACCTGTCTGTAGGCTTCCATTTCTGAGGTGCCTGTCTTGCGGGCAAAATCATACTGAAATCCATCAAACGCCTTGACGGTCGTATTCATTCCCCGTTTGATTTCTTTCCAATAAGAAGGATCAAATGAAATCTTGTTCAGCACTTCACGGTGAAACTCCCTGACGGTTTTACCATCGGCATCGGTAATCTTGCTGACGAGCTGCGGTTTGATCCGCTCTCCCTCATTGGCAAGGGTTGCCGTATACTGGGCCAACTGTAGCGCCGTATATTTCCCCTTCTGCCCGAAGGACGCATGGACCAGGGCAGCCTGGACGCTGCCGGCCTGCTCGGTATTCTTATATTCAGCGACTCCAGCTTTTTCTCCCGGCAGGCCGCTTTCTGTAGAAACACCAAGTCCGAAGGCCTTCATATATTTGTCCCAGACCTCAATTCCCTTGCCCGGGTATTTCTTGTACAGCGGATCGCCAACCATATCGACCATAAAGGCATTTGACGATTCTTGAATCGCCTTCGCCGGGTCCAGTGGTCCCAATACATGGCCTGAGGAATTCTTTACTGAAGAATTGTCATCTTTACCGAAATAAGCAATTCCTGTGTCGTTGTAAGTGTCCGTTGTGGAGAAAAGACCCTCATTCAGACCGATTAACACGCTTAACGGTTTGATGGTGGAACCCAGATATATTATGGACTTTAGGCCATTGCCAGAAATTCCGGATGTGGTATCGGTAATTGTGCCGTTCAGGTAGTTATTTTTAATTTTGTCATACACCGCAGGGGCCAACTTATCGGCTGTCCATACATTGGTGTCATAATCAGGCATGCTGGCCATCGCCACTACATTGCCGGTGTCCACTTCCATCGCGACAGCATAGCCGGTCAGGGCATCGGGGTGGAGTTTCCCCTCTACCGGATTGGTGTGCAGCCAGCGGATCTGATCCATAATCGCCTGTTCTGTATTTTGCTGTATATTCTTGTTGATCGTCATCCAGATGTTGTTCCCCTTGACCGGCGGCACGAATGCGATGACCTCCTCCGCCATATTCTGCGGGTTTACGGATATAGTCTGATAGCCATTTTTCCCTCTGAGCTCACGCTGGTACTGTTGTTCCAATCCATAGAAGCCAACAAATTCATCCTCTTTATAGGCTAAGCCGGGATCGGCATTATTTTCCTTCATCGCATTGCGGATGTTCTCGTACATTGGCAGAATGTTTGAGGACTTAAAAGGCTTGATATAGCCAACCGTCTGCACAGCCACCAGGTCCTTGTCATAATGGCGTGAGGCTTCCTCCACAATCGACAGTCCAGGGTACTGATCCTTGTGCTCCAGGAAATGGGCAACTTCCTTCGTTGTCAGACCTGACTTAATTTTACGCGGATAATAGCCCAGCGCTTTTTTGAAATCGAGATCAAGCAGCGCGGTAATATCATTCTGTGTCAGTTTTTTACCGGCCGGATCGCCATATTGCTTGAAGACTGCCTCTAGTCTCGCTGCCAGAGAAGCGGTGTTCGCTTTGGCTTTTTCCGAAAATTCAAATTCCTTGGTATCTTTATTCTTGATTTTTTCCGTATAGTCTTTGGTTAATGTGATATAGAGCGACTGGGTAGAAGTATTGTATGCGATGTTCTCCCCGCCGGCGGCAAAAATATTCCCCCGAATCGCAGAGAGCGGAACATTCTTCGTTTCCTGGTTCGTTTCCACTTCGGTCAATGCTTCGGCTTCGACGAACTGCAGTGTGGCGAGACGGACAATAATTACACAAAAAATGAAAAAAGTGCCGAAGAAAAATAGATTTATGCGCAGTCCAGGTGTGCTTCGGCCATGATCTCCATCCGGGTGTTTACCCGGCAGGCGAAACCATTTCACGGCGAATTCTCTCCTTATCTTAGTGAACTTTAAGCGCTGACCGCGTGCACCCCAGATATTACCTGATCGACACGGCTATCCGGCATGCCCTGTTATTGTACCATAGATCCCAAGCCTTCCGCTTCCTTCTCACAGCACGTTTTCTTTGATATGGGTTTTGTCAAAATCCTTGGGATTGAACCAGTCTCCGCTGCGCGCCCAGGTGGAATCCAGCGGAATCCAAGCCTTTCGGTCAGCGAGATAGACCTCATTCCAGGCATGCGACCCGTATCCGCCCTGGCCATCGTACCCCTGACCCGTGACAACACGAACCTGAAGTCCCTGCGAGCGGGCCATCATAGCATAGAGGCGGGCGTAATCAATGCATACCCCAAGCCGGGTATCAAAAGTATCCTGCGGCGTCTGTTCATGCCAGATGCGGTTCTGCTCGTAGTTCTCCGCCTTCCCGTAATCATAGGCAATCCGCGAGCCTACCCAGTCATACAGCAGCTTGGCCTTGTCCTCTTCTCCCTTGGCTTGTCCTGCGATATCTGCGGCAGCCGCTTCGATGTCAGGCGAAATTTCATGGTCAATCACTTCATATTTCCGCCGCAGAATATCATTCATCTCTGCCGTAACCGCCTTAGTAAGCACCGGCAGCTTGCTTCGCACATCCTCCCCGGCAAGCGGCTCGAACACCGCAGCCGCACTCTGGCTGTAGATAGGCGAGGATTCCACATACCGGCTGAAGCCGCTGTCCGGGTTCAGACCCACGGCAATGTAAAGAATGAGAACAAGGATGAGGCCGCGCGCAAGCCCGATCACACCGCCGATGAGTGCGCCGCTGAGACGGCTGGCTCCCGTAATCCTCCGGTCTGTCCCCCTTGAATGCAGGCGGGGCAGCCGGAAAGGCAGCAGCATGAACAGCAGTCCGAGCATCAGCCGAATCAGGCTGTAGGATACTAATAGAAGCAGCAGAAAACGCACAAGCGGCGAGCCTGCCAAGACAGAGACGGCTGTGTAATACAATTGCTGCCATCCGCTAAGCTTAGTGTCCGGCAGCACGATATCCGAAGCCCAGGCTCCTGCCAGGGGCGACAGATACATCACCGCAGGGATGGCCATTGCCAGTGCAAGAGCAGCAAGCAGCCCATTCCCGAGCAGGCCGAATAATCCTCCGGCCGCTCTTGCGAAGCCCCGGCTCCAGCCCTGCAGCAGCGAAAAAAGGACAACCAGCAGAAGGAGGATCGAAATCATGTTGGCATCGCTAAGGCTGTTTATCCATCCGTTAAGCATGTTTGTCCCACCTTTCCATTCGCTCAAGATTCATTACTGATTTTTCTTGGCTTCATCTATAAATGTTTTGGTAGTGTCCGTAATACTCCACTTGCCCAGGCTGACCCCGCGGAATACAACTTCCACTTTGTCTTTGCCAGCCGCACCCTTTACCTCAAGATTAGGCGTTGTAATCGTAAAAGTGCCGTCACCACCGGAGGTATATTTGGCCTCTTTCGCTTCCTTCAGCATAACATCCTGCGCTTCGCTCTTCAGCGTGCTTATCGTCTCGTCGGCCACCTTATTCACAGCGTTTCCAATTTGATCCATCGTAACCCCGCTGTAAATGAATAAACCTGCGACGATAGCAATAACAATCCCCCACTTCAGAACGGTTTTAATCAGATTAATTACCGCGAACAGCAGAACAAGCGCAATAACGATAACAAGCCAATTCTCTCTGATGAACTGTGACCACACTGCCGGATCCATCAATTTCACAACACCCCTATCGCCAAAATTCGTCACTGCAGGGAGCCTGTCCCCGGGACATTTCAATAATAATGATTATTATACATGAATGCTTCTTATAATTCATTGTAGTACGGCCTGGGACAAGCAACGCTTCAATAAAATGGTATAAGCCTCCCTGGACTCACGTAGAGTACAAGTAGGTCATTCTTAGCAAATACGTGCCTGCCTTATTTTCGAAAAAGCGCCTGCCTGCGCCCCTGCGGTGCAGAGACTGGCCCTGTGGAGGTGTTTTCCCGTGAAAACCGCGCTGTGGCTGTACTTGTTCCTCTTTCTGGCCTTCTTCGACCTGCATGCCCAGTACCCCATTCTGACGCCCTTTGCCCTATCGCTGGGCGCAGGACCAGCCTTTATCGGCTGGATGATGGGCATGTATTCGCTGACTCATCTTCCCGGTAACCTGCTCGCCGGTGTGCTGGTCGACCGCAACGGCAGCCGCCGCTATATTGTCTTTGCGCTCACGGCAGCCGGAGCCCTTCTGCTGCTGCAGGCCCAGGTGCAGCTTCCCTGGCATCTGCTGCTGCTGCGCGCAGCCAGCGGCTTCGTTCTGGCCTTCCTGTCTCCGGCCTGTATGACACTGCTGGCCTCGCTCTCCTCCGTTCCCGCGACCCAAGGCAAATACATGTCCGGCCACGGTATCGTCCATACGCTTGCTTCGGTCGTTTCTCCGGCTGCCGGCGCGTATATTGTGGCGAAGGCCGGATACTCCAGCACCTTCAGCACCCTCGGCTGGCTGCTGATCGCCACCGGCGTCATGGCTTACTTCAGCGTGCCGAAGCATTCGCGGATCATGCCCGCTGCCAAGCAGGCCCTGCCATTAGAAGCGCCCTCCCTCAATGCAGAGCTGCAGCCCGCCCCGGTTACAAAGCGTTACTACCTGCTGCCCTTTTTCGTCTCCTGCTCGCAAGGCGTGCTGTTCTTCGAGCTTCCTTTGTCGCAGGGAAGCAAGGGATTGCTGTCGACCGGAATCCTGCTGTCCCTCCTTAGCTTGGGAGCGCTTGTAACGCTTAGCCTCTTATTCCTCAACCGGCTTGCACCGGGGATAAGAATCACCGCTGCTCTGCTGGGCATGGCGCTATGCTTCTTTTCGCTGGCTGCATTCCGCAGTATCCCTGCGGGTGTAATTCTTTTCCTGCTTGGAGCAGCCAAAGGCGTGCTCTTTCCGGCTATGGCCTCGCTCTTTATTAGTCTGAGCGACGAGGGGCGGATGGGCCGTACCTTCTCATTCCAGTCGATTGCCATGTCGCTCGGCGCGTTTGCCGGTCCGGTTGCTGCCGGACAACTGCGGGGCTTCGTCTCTCCTTACTTCATTGCCTTTGTGCTGCTGATGACCGCCATTCTGCTGCTCCCGCCCAGAGGCTCCGGCAAGCTTCAGGCATACCGCGCGGAATGGAATAATCCCGCTGCTTGAGGCCACAAGAAGCCGTATGTGTCGCAGGTCTGCATCACGCCAGTACACCAGTAGGCGACCGTACAAACATCTCAAATACATTGACATATTATACAATGTAAGCAAACAACCACATCCGAAAGCGTGGTGAATATCCGATGAGTGATTATTGCGCTCCGAACCCGGAACCTGTAGCTCCTGTATCCTGGACTTCTACGACTACCATTCTGGTTCTGTATATCCTGCTGGTAATCATCCTGAGTGCCGGAATATTCTAGTTTGTCTGCATTTGCCGAATCACTAAGCCCGCAATCACCCGGCCAGCAGCGTCCGCCGGGTGATTGTTTCTTTTTACGACATTTCCCGGGGAATGAATCTATAATGCACCTTCACTGTTAAAAAGTGCGGCTCTTAGGTAAAATAGCATCATAGATACATCACCACCGGGGGAGGCTGACAGAATATGCCCATCACCATCATTGTCGAAGGTAAAAATGACCGCAGCAGATTACGGCGGCTGCTGGCACCGGAAGTCGACATTCAGTGCACCTACGGCACACTGAATACACTTAAGCTTGAAACACTGCGTCGCAATATAGGAGACAGGGAAGTATACCTGTATATGGACAATGACAGCTCGGGCAAAAAAATACGCGGCGTCTTGGGTGATGCCTTCCCCGATGCCGTTCACATTTATACCAGAAGAGGTTATGCCGGAGTGGAGGGCACCCCCGATGAATACAGCATTACCCAGCTTGAAAAAGCCGGGCTTGAAGAGTTCATCATCTATCCCCCGCCTTCGCCTTACCTGGAGCCGTAGCCTCATATGGATAAGGACAAAAAAAACGCCTTGTTCCGCTTCTTGCGCAGGACGCAGGAAACCGGACAAGGTGTTTTTCTGTCTCATATTGCATTATTCACGTATTAATTTTTTCAATGCATCAGCCAAAAATTGCGGTGTCACTTGCTCCGTATCCCCGGCGTCATATAACCCCCGCAGCCTATTGTCCCGATCCACAAGACCAATCAGGTTGGCGTGGGCAAAATTATCCTTGTTGTCGCCATAAATCAAGATTTTGAAGGAGTCGGCAGCAAGGCTGCGCACCTGCTCCTGATCGCCGCGCAGAAAATACCAGCCGTTATAATCGGCGTGGAACCGGTCGGCGAACGCTCTGATCGCCTCCCGCGTGTCCTTTTTCGGATCAAAGGAAATAGAGACAAACTCCACATCCTTGCCGAAGCTGCCGTCCTTGACCAGCAAATCCTGGGTCTGCGATAGCATGTAAGTGGTAACAGGACACACATCGGGGCATTCAGTAAAGAAGAAATAGACCAGTCTTGGTTTGCCCTGCGTATCGGCCAAAGTGACCTGCTTCCCGTCTACATTCTCAAGTGAGAAGTCCTGTACTTTCCCAATGATCGGCAGCTTCCCTGGACCATTGCTCAAAGAATTAACTGCCAGATAAATGGCCATGCCCACTGCCAGCAGCAGCAGAAGCCAAGTCCATTTGTAACGTTTCAAGGTCTGCACAGGACATTCTCCTCTCTTAACCGTGAATCGTGTTCAGCACAAGCGCAATCAGACTGACCGTCAGGTAATTGATGGAGAAGAGGAAATTTTGCTTCGCCCAGGCTTCGTCATCCTTTGCCGTTAACCCCTTCAGGGTTAAGTACAGCCAGCCGAGCGATAAGCCCGCAGAGATAACGAGGTAAAAGATGCCCGCATAATCATATGCATACATCAGCACCGGTACCGGCAGCAGGAGCGCCACATAAGGGATCATCTGCAGCTTGGTGCGCCGTGTTCCCTTAACCACCGGAAGGAGCGGGAATCCCGCAGCTCTGTATTCCTCCTTGCGGCGGATGCCAAGCGCCCAGAAATGAGGCGGCTGCCAGAGAAACAGCATAGCGAACAGCAGCCATGCACCCAAATCAACATTTCCGGTAACTGCCACATATCCTATAACGGGTGGCATAGCGCCGGAGATGGCCCCTACCGATGTGCTCCATGTAGATGTTCTTTTCAGCCAAAGGGTGTACACTACTACGTAAACGAACATGCCGACAATGCCGAACAATCCGGCCAATACGCCCGAGAAGGCAAACAGTACTGCCAGTCCGGCTATCCCAAGCCCGATGGCGTAGAGCAGCACGGTATTCGGCTTGAGTCTTCCCGTTGGAAGACCGCGCTCACGCGTTCTTTCCATCTTCATATCCAGATCACGGTCGAAATAGTTATTAAATACACAGGCCGAAGCCATAACCAGCATTGTGCCGAGCAGAGTCAGAATTAACCGGCCATACTGCACATCCCAGCCTGAAGCTACCCAGTAGCCTGCAAAAGCAGCGATCAAATTGGAGCGGATGATGCCGGGTTTCGTCACAGTAATGAAATCGCGCCAGTTCGCACCTTCCTTGGGCGATTTGGCAGACAGGGCCGCGGAATCGGACGAAGCCTGATATCTCAAATGATTGTCCACGTTTGGTGTTCCTCCTTCTTTGGGACTTCTAACGTTCTGTATTGAGAATGTCATTCGTTTCGCTGTTAACTTTATCATAACAAACCGTAAAATACTTTGACAATCATTGACTTTAATGTTCATCATTTTGACAATTACGTGACAAAATTTATTTAGCCCCCTTTAAATAACTGGACATGAAATTGGGTAGTAATTAATAGAGAACCTACGTACAAAGGAGATCTGACCAATGGATACCGCTACACACTTTGTTATGGGCCTCGGACTCGCCGGACTTTCCTTCGTCGATCCTGTTGTCGCCTCCCACCCGACGCTGGCCGGAGCCGTCATGGTCGCTACTGTACTTGCTTCTCAGGCACCCGATGCCGATACTGCGCTTCGCCTGAAGGGTAATGCGATGTATATCCGTAACCACCGGGGAATCACGCATTCCTTGCCATTTTTACTGCTGTGGCCCGCTTTGATCACACTGGTCATCGGACCGGTATTCGGATTCACAAATTTTCATTTCCTGAGCCATATCGCGCTATGGAGCCTCATCGGTGTGGCCGTTCACGTATTCTCTGATCTGTTCAATACCTACGGCACCCAGGCTGCGCGTCCCTTCACTGAGAAATGGATTGCCTGGAATATTATCCATATCTTCGATCCGTTTATTTTCGGCAGCCACTCGGCGGCAATTATTCTCTGGATCAGCGGGATCATTCCTCCAGCCCCCTTATTCATCACCTTGTACAGCTGCACTGCGCTTTATTATGTTTGGCGGACTCTGGTCCATTCGCGGCTAACAAGGAATATTCAGAATAAAGATACCCATCACCATGCCGGCGACCGCTATATTGTGATTCCCACCGTTTCCCCGACACGCTGGAACGTAGTGAAGGCTAAGCCGGACGGGAGCTACAATGTCGGCCAGCTAAACGGAAGAAAGCTCGAATGGTTCAAGCATGCGGTATGCTCCACTCATCCGGCAGTTGAGCGTTCCAAAGCCCATCCTGACATTCAGTCCTTTCTGTACTTTACCTCCTATGCGGTTGCCGAAGTTGAAGTGCTGCCCTCAGGTTATATTGTACGCTGGGGGGATGTGCGTTATTTACACCGCAAGCAATTTCCGTTCGTCGCAGTGCTTGTTATGGATAAGCAATATCATCCACTCAACACCTATGTAGGTTGGCTCAGCAGTGAAAAGCTGGATGAACGGTTCGCCATTGATCCGGGGTCGATGAAGCTATAGCTTTGCTGGAAAGGCGTCCGTGCTGCGGGCGCTTTTTTTCAGCTTGACGCCTGCTGCCGTATAGGGCACAATCACCATAAAGCGTTTTCACTTTTGCAAAAAACACAAAATCCCGCAGCGCATACAACGCTCCGGGATTCGCTCACTCACTATTCAGAAAGAAGGCTGCGTTTATGGGTAAAGGTCTATCGCTCTGGTTCGCATGCTCCTCCATTCTTATTCTTACCGCAGCTTCCATCTCCATCAGCTATAATATCTGGCTGGCTCTGCTGCTTGGCGTCTTGTGCATACTCAACATTGGCTGGGGTTTTATCGTTAAGGCGAGACTGAGACGCAAGGCTGAAGCCACAGCACAGCGTTCCTCTTAACGCAGCGGCAGGAATCCCATCCGCTCTTTAACACCTGCAAGTGTCTGGGCAGCAACTTCGCGAGCCCGCTCTGCGCCTTCGGCGAGAATATCGCTCAGGGCGCCGGAGCTGCGGATTTCCTTATATTTCTGCTGGAGGGGTTCAAGCGTTGCCACGAGAACTTCTCCCAGATCCTTTTTGAAGCCCCCGTACATTTGCCCTTCGTACCGGTCGGCAATCTGCTGCAGGGTCATTCCCGAGCATTCGGCGTAAATGCTCATCAGGTTGCTGATCTCCGGCTTGTTCGCCGGATCAAAAATAACTTCACGCCCGGAGTCGGTTGTCGCCCGGCTGATTTTTTTGCGGATAACATCCGGCGGGTCCAACAGTGCGATATAGCTGCCCGGATTCGGGTTGCTTTTACTCATTTTTTTGGTGCCGTCATCCAGTGACATAATACGCGCACCCACTTCCGGAATATACGGATCAGGCACAGTGAAGAATTCGCCGAACCGGTGATTGAAGCGTCCCGCCAAATCGCGTGTCAGCTCCAGATGCTGCTTCTGGTCTTCTCCTACGGGAACCAAGTCTGCATTATAGATCAGAATGTCCGCAGCCATCAGCGAGGGATACACGAACAATCCCGCACCCACAGAATCTTTACCGGAGGATTTATCCTTGAATTGTGTCATCCGTTCCAGCTCGCCCATTGCGGTGAGCGTCGTCACAATCCAGCCCAGCTCCGCATGCTGCGGTACATGTGACTGCATATAGACATTCGAAATTTTCGGATCAATACCTGCGGCAAGATAGAGCGCGGCCACGGATTCCGAATTTTCACGCAGTGCGGCCGGGTCCTGGGAGACCGTAATCGCATGCAAATCCACTACCATGAAGTAGCATTCATGCTCCTCCTGCAGCTTGACGAAGTTCTTGATCGCTCCGATGTAGTTGCCCAAGGTGAGTGAACCGCTGGGCTGAATGCCGGACAATACTTTTTTAGCCATAATATTCCCTCCGTTTGATGTTATCTGATTCAGGAAACACGCAAAAAAGCCCCACATCCGCAAGGGACGTGAGACCGTGGTGCCACCCTTATTCGCCGCTTGCATCCCCCTTAGAGAGGCATAAGCAAGCTGCCTTGGCTTCCTTTAACGGGGAAGAGCCGGCCGGTCTACTAAGGCTTCTGAAGGCCTGTTCAATCGCGGCGCTCATGGGTCCATTCGGACGGCAGCATCCCGCCGGTTCGCATCAACCACCGGCTTTCTGAAGGTACACTTGCCGCTTACTTGTCCCTGTCATCACATTGTCATTTTCATGAATGCATTCATCATAGTGCGATACAGAGAAGTTGTCAAATGACTTAACCACGGGAACATAAATCTGGTATGATAAGGTTATTCGTGTTTGAATCAGATCACAGTTATTTCAAAGGAGCATATATCTCATGAAACAGGTGACCAAAGGGCAGTGGGGCGGTTATGATACGTATATTCTGCATAGCCGCGAGCTGGAAGTCACGCTTTTGCCGCGACTGGGCAACAACGTTATTTCGCTCTTGGACCGTAAGGAGAACCGGGAAATTCTGCGCCGGCCCGATGAAAGCGACCTGGAATATTATATGCAGAAGCCATATCATTTCGGTATTCCGCTCCTGGTTCCCCCCGGACGAATCCGTCAGGGACAATTTCAGTTTGAAGGCACAAGCTATCAATTCGAGCAGAATACGGCGGAGGGCAACCATATTCATGGGCTCCACCGGACACAGTCATGGTGCGTCAGCGATATTGAAGAGGATGAGGACGGCTGCGCCGTAACTACGGAATTCACTACCACTGATGATGCACATTGGATGGAGCAATTCCCCGCTCCGCTCAAATTTGAAATGACGTTCCGGCTTCAGGATAACCGGCTCCGGCAGACTCTGAAGGTCACGCATTTAGGAGACAAACGTATTCCCTTTGGCATCGGATATCACACCTGGTTCATGCTTGATGGCGAGCCTGGCCGCTGGAAGCTGCAGCTTCCGGCTGAAGCTGTCTATGAGCTGAACGATGAGCTGCTGACGAGCGGCAATCTGCTGCCTCTAGGCGATTTGGAGGCACTACAACAAGGCATGAACCTGGAGAACACTGATCTTGACACCGTACTGCGGATGGGAGAGCAGCAGCCTGGAGAGGCTGTGCTGATGCGTAATGACGGCTATGGGCTCCGCTATTCTGCAGACAAAGACTTCTTCCGTCACTGGGTGATATATACGAAAGGGCAAGCCGAACAATTTCTGTGCATAGAGCCCTATACCTGGCTGCCGGATGCACCGAATCTGCCCAAGGATACTTCTTTTACAGGCATGATCATCCTGGAGCCCGGCCAGACTCTGGCTCTGACAAGCGCTCTTGAAATGATCTATCCCGGGCTATAAATTTCATATAATTACCACCCTTCAAACCTTTCGAACCCGTGCATGAATTCTTCTCCTAGCGCTCATACTATCTTCACAACGGGCGAAGGAGGTGAACAAACATGGGTCAAGCAGGTCAACAAGGTCGCGGTAGCCGTTCCAACAACCTGGTCGTTCCCCAAGCAACTGCAGCTCTTCAGCAATTGAAATATGAAGCAGCACAAGAGCTAGGTGTAACAATCCCAGCTGACGGTTATTACGGGAACTACACTTCCCGCGAAACCGGTTCTTTGGGAGGTTACATCACCAAACGTCTGGTGCAGCTGGCAGAGCAACAACTGTCCGGTCGTGCATAGTAACTAGCCTTATCATAAGTATCCCGCCAGGCCAAATGCCTGAAGCGGACTAGCTTCTCAGCCCTCCCGCGCTTCTCGCCAGAACGCAGGAGGGCTTTTGCTTGCGTATATCTATGTATAACTCAGCCGAAGGATTGATCAGTGTTGCCCGTTTGAACATTGCGGGGATAACGGATCATCAGGTTGGCCATATTGTAATTGGACTCCAGCGTGGCATCGACTACTACCATTCCCTTGCGGACTGCGAATTCGTAGCTGATTTCTCCATGTGTCCAGCGCCGCTTGAATTTTAGGCTCTCTAAGGCCATAAGCCGGAAGGAGGATTGCTGGCTTGCGGTTAATCCCTCCTGCTCTTCCTCAAACGTGCCGCTTCGCCCGTTCAGCGGATTGTGGCGGATGCCGAATTTGCCAATGGCGTTATTCCTGATTTGCACGAAAACCGTACCGGAAGACAATCCTGACAATTCCTCCTGCAGTTCCTTAAACACCAAATCAATCTGTCGTGCCAGTGATAGTTGTTCCGTTCTTAACATATGTATCCCCCTAAAAGTTTTGTGAGCATAACTACCTGGCTGTTCTTCGTACAAAACTTGTTTCGTAATTTTCTTAGTTTTGTGCGCTTAACTTACCTGTTAGCACGCCTTATATAAGGCTTTAGGCTCATTATAGGCCACTACCAAGGGGGCTTCAACATTATTCAACATAATTGGGCATTAATCCCTATAAATGCGCAAATTGCATTATTTTATTATACATATCCTTCTACGAATCGTCTTAATTCGACAAATTTTCGAGCAATAAAATAAACAAAAAAGACCCCAAAAAGGGGTCTTTGCGTGTTCATACAAGGCTCATAAGCATTGATTTCAGGCTGCAAAAATATGAAATGCCTTAGTTCAGACAAATTTCTTAGGCCAAATGCTCCGTCATTCTCAAAAATTCGTTAATATTCGCCGTGATCAGCTCCACCGCTCCCTGCCAGAAATCCGGCTGGGTCAAGTCCACACCGAGATGCTTGGATACCAGATTTTCCAGCGTCATGATCCCCGTATCCCGCAGCAAGCTGTCGTATTTGTCGGCAAAAGAAGCCCCCTCTTGCAGCGCAAGCCGGTATAACCCCGTACTGAACATATACCCAACGGTATACGGGAAATTATAGAAAGGAACGTCGGTAGCATAGAAATGCAGCTTGGCCGCCCAGAAATGCGGATGATATTCAGACAGCACGCCACAGTAGGCTTCCTTCTGGGCTTCTACCATGAGCTCAGATAATTCTTCGGCATTCACAAGCCCCTCCTTGCGTTTCTCATAAAAACGGGTCTCGAACAAGAAGCGGGCATGAATATTCATGAAAAAGGCCACACTGTTCTGGATCTTCGTTTCCAGCAGGGCCAGCTTCTCTTCATCACTGGCCGCCGCCTTCACCTGAGCATCCGCCACAATGACCTCGGCGAAGGTTGAAGCCGTCTCCGCTACGTTCATGGCATAATTCTGGTTGAAGTAGGGGAGATCATCCAGCAGGAAGGAATGATAGGCATGTCCAAGCTCATGCGCCAGTGTCGAAACACTGGACGGCGTGCCGCCATATGTCATAAAGATGCGGGATTCCTTGCTTTCCGGGAAAGAAACGCAGAAGCCCCCGGGACGTTTGCCCGGACGGTCCTCAGCCTCAATCCAGTTGCTGTCGAAAGCGCGCTCGGCAAAATCCGCCATCTTCGGACTGAATTTGCGGAATTGCGCAACAATGTCTTTTGCTGCCTCATCATAAGGAATTTTGCCGGAAGATTTGCCTACAGGCGCATCCACATCCACCCAAGCCAGGGATTCCAGCCCCAGAACCTTGGCTTTGCGTTTGAGGTAAGAGACGAGTGCCGGCTTGCTCCCCGTGATGACATCCCACATCATATCCAGCGTTTCACGCGACATGCGGTTGATGCCAAGCGGTTCCTTGAGCACATCCTCCCAGCCCCGGCCATTATAAAGATTCAGGCGGAATCCGGCCAAATGATTGAGGGTATCAGCGCAGTAATCCGCAGCGCCTCCCCAAGCCTCTTCCCATTTGCGGAACATCGTCTTGCGCACATTCGGATCGGCATCATCCAGCTTGTTGAATGCCTGTCCGACTGACAGCAGCTTGGTCCCTTCTTCATCTTCATAGGGGATCTGTATTGCGCCGACAATCGTTTCATAATGCTCGCCCCAGCCATGATAGCCGTCGACAGCCAAGGACAGCGCAAGGCCTTCCAGCTCCGGACTCATCTTCTCACGGGCCAGATTACGGCTTTCGCTAAGCACAAATTCCAGCGGGGCAACCTCTGGACGGGCCATCCATAGGCTCCATACTTCATCCGATGTTTGACGTAGCACATTGTCAAATTGTGAGCTGAATCCTTCAAATCCGGCGCGCATTCCTGTTACTTTAGAGGAGAGCCGCACAGCTCCTTTGTCCAGTTGATCCTGGGCGCCAAGACAGCCGGTGAATTCCGCAGCCTGAAGCAGACGGCCGGAGCAGCTCTGCAGAAGCGCTATCACACTATCCAGCTTCTTCGTTGATTCAGCATCGGTTGGAGGCACGGAAGCCGCTACCTGCTGCCCCAATGCCTCAATATCAGTCTCCAGCTTCTTCAAGTAGCTCTCAAATTGCGGTGAAGCCGATCCTCCCGGAAAAAGGGAATCGAGCTCCCAAGTCAATGACAGAGGATGTTTCATGTAGTCTCACCATTCCTTCTATTCGCATTTGGTTTTCTTTGTGTTTGGCCTGAAGCCATGGTAAAGTGAAGTACGATACAGCACATGCCGGCAAGATCAAGCTTACGCTTGCGGCATAATATCGCTAACAATAATATTTTAGGAGGGCATTCACATGGCGCCACTGAAAATCTCACCTGAGACGGCCATCACGTTATCCAAACAACTTGGCGTTCCGCTGGAACACTTGATGCATATGCCTCAACATATTTTGCTGCAAAAGATTGCGGAATTATCCAAGAAGCAAGACGGCGGCGAACCGCAAGACAAAACGGAAACCCTGCCCCCCGAGAAGGAAAAGCAATGATACCATTCAGCCATACCTGGCCTTATGACATTCTATTGGGCGACCTGTACGTGCAGTACTGCCCGTTCTGCAGCAAGGAGAACGTCCTGCTGCCCATGAAGCCGAAGGAACTGCAGACGGTCCGCGACGGCAAAAAAAAGCTGCTGGTCTTTCCCTGCTGCAACACCAGCCTGACGGTCATCGACAATGATAGCGACTACCTGCTGTTTGATCAGGCTGTACGCTGATCCTGTGTGTACAGATTAGCCCAGGCACACCCATAAGACGCACTAGGACAAGCATCCTTGTGCGTTTTTTGGACTGATGTTTCAGAAGACACCCTTCAGCAAGCGCTGATGGGTATCTTCCTGAAGCGCTCTATGTAGCTGAAGGCAGTCCATCCGGACTTACCCCATCCCCGTGCATTTGTTCGCGAAGAATGGCCCACTGCTCGCGGGCTGCCCGAATCATCGCGGCATCCGTAATTTTCTGATCATTGATCAAGCGGGAAAACCACTTCACGGCATTGCCGAATTCGCCGATGCGGCGGTACAGCTCACCGATCAGGTACATCAGGCGGGCATCATTCCCGACAATGCCGTCATTTTCAAACACCTTAACATACATATCAAGCGAATACTGCAAGAAACGCTGCTCCTGCGCCGTATCGCCCTTGTAGCGGTACATCCAGGCGATATGATGCAGCAGGCTGGCGATAATCCGGTCCTTGTCCTTGATGCTCTGGGCACAGATAAGCGCAAGCTTGTACGTCTCAAGTGCAGCTTCCCAGTCGCGCTTCTCTCCGAAATCCCGGCTAATCCAGCGTTTGCCCACTTGATCACTGAATGACTTGCGCTGCCAGTCAGCCAGCTTGTCCGCTGAATTCTCCGTAGAAGCAAAGCCACAGCTTGGACAGACACGCACGACATAATAATCAGGATTCTCGTTCTTGTAATAGGAGCAGAAATCCGCGTCCCGTCGAATAGCCTTTTTGAGGCTTGGACGCACTCTTGAGGTCGAAAACTCATGTTCACAATTGCAGCAGATAACTTTAATAGAGTAAAGAGGTATTAATTCCGGCAAATGCCCTCATCCTTTCACGATCATCTACGCGTTTACTCCTGGGGCATGTTGACAAAATGATGCGCAGGTCCCGCGAGCCGGCTCATTACAAACGAACGCAGGGGTTCCGCCACCCCCGTCTCCTCCAGCGCCTCTTTCATGCATTCCAGCCAATCCTCCGCGCGCGCCGGCGTAATAGGAATATGCATATGCCTTGCTCTCATCATCGGATGGCCATGCTGATCTGAATACAGCGTTGGACCGCCGAAAAACTGACTCAGGAATTGATACTGCTTCTCCATAACCGGAGTGATGTCTGCAGGGAATAATGGTCCCAGTTGCGGATGAAGCTGTACCTTGGCATAGAATACCTCCACCAGACGGTGAAGACCTTCAGCGCCCCCCAGGCTGTCGTAAATGCTGTCATTTGGATTCATCGGAGGTTACCAGCTTTCTTCCATATTAATATAACGCCATTAGTATTATACCAAAATTTACGCCGCACGGTTATCTGCCTTTAAGTATACTTATTTGTTCCTTACAATCAGAAAAAAAGCGCCAAACAATTTGTTCAGCGCCTTGAGTATTTTAATAGGTCCGAAATTCCTCATCACCAGGAGGGACGAGAGAGACCCGGATGACATATACAAAAGCACAAACAAGAACTCCGGCAACTACACTCATCACCATCACTCCATCCCTTATAAGGTGTGCATTAATTAATTTTATAATACCATAATTTCAGCGAAAAAGCACAATAAACTGTAACCGCTTACCTATATTTTTTGTGCTGTTTGTCCTAATTTTCGCATACATCTAACCATATACCGGGAGGCGTTGATGATGATTCTGAAAAAAACCTACGGCCCCCTGATGGGCGGTATTCTGGCTGGGTGCATGCTGCTGATGCTGATCCATCCGGCAAGCTCTCTGGAGGCTGCGCTGCGCGGACTGGCTGTCTGGTGGGATGTGCTGTTCCCCTCGTTGTTTCCATTCTTCGTGATATCCGAAATCATGCTGGGCTTCGGCGTTGTTCATCTTTTTGGCGCGCTGCTTGATCCCCTTATGCGTCCGCTCTTCAACATTCCTGGCAGCGGCGGCTTTGTGGCGGCTATGGGATATGTATCAGGATACCCCGTTGGCGCCAGATTAACCGCCAAGCTGCGCGAGCAGGAGCTGATTAGCCGTGTAGAGGGCGAGCGGCTGGTGGCCTTCACCACCTCCTCCGACCCGATCTTCCTGCTGGGCGCTGTCTCCGTCGGGTTCTTCCACGATGCTTCATTAGGGCTGATCCTGGCGCTCGCCCATTATGGGGGCGGCTTAATTGTCGGACTGCTCATGTCGTTTCACGGACGGCGGGAACCTCGATCCAGCGGGCCGGTTGTGCCGGATGGGTACAAGGGCACTCCAGCTGCTTCCAGCTCCGGAAGAGTTGCCTTGGCGCTTCGATCCATGGCCGAAGCCCGGCGGAAGGACGGCCGGAGCCTGGGCGAACTCCTGAAGGGTGCGATTGGGTCCTCATTACAGCTTATTATTGTCGTAGGGGGGCTGGTTGTATTCTTTAATGTGCTGATGGAGCTGCTGTCCCGCGCAGGAATCATGTCCGTACTCTTTGCCGGTACAGCAAATCTGCTGAATCTGGCGGGTTTTCCTTTGGAGCTGTCCAAAGCTCTGGTCAGCGGCCTCTTCGAGGTGACACTGGGCGCCCGTTCAGCCGGAGCGGCAGCATCGGCAGTCCCGCTGCAATTTAAAGCTGCCGCAGCCGCCTTTATCCTCTCCTGGGGCGGGTTGTCTGTGCATGCGCAGGTAGCCAGTATCCTTAACGGCACCGGGCTGCGTTACCTGCCCTTTATGGCCGCCCGGCTGATACATGCCTTCCTGTCAGCGGGACTGCTCCTGCTGCTCTGGAAGCCCGTGGTAGGCTCGGGGCTCTCCAGGGATTTTGGCTCGACGCCAGCCGCCGCAGGCTTTGTCTCTCCGGGTTCCGGCCTTGCCGGAAGTCTAAGCCTGCTGGGCATTCTGCTCGGCTCGCTGCTGCTATTCTCGCTGCTGGCTTGGCTGCTCCGCAGGATACCGCGCTTGCGCCGCCGCTGACTTTTCGCTGCAACAAATATTGTGTTCCGGGTCAAGATTGATTATGATCGGTGTATGACTGAATCAGACAAAGGAGCCTATACACCTTGAGATATTATGTTCTGGACCGCGGAGACGAACTGTCCATCGAACTTGCAGAGCAATTTCACAAGCTGGCAGCGGAGCGGAACCTGGAGCTGGATGCCAAATCTCCTGAAATTGTTGTTTCGATTGGCGGGGACGGCACCATGCTGCATGCTTTTCATACCTTTATTAATCAGATTCCCAATCTGGCCTTTGTAGGTGTTCACACCGGGCACTTGGGCTTCTATGCAGACTGGAAGGCGGATGAGCTGCCTACCCTGATTGATTATATGTGTGGAATCGGCGATTCCGGGCCTCATAAGCCCCGGATAGTCAAGTATCCGCTGCTCGAACTCGAGATCCACCAGAAATCCGGCACTACCTCGCATATTGCCCTTAACGAGTTCACGCTGAAAGGGGTGGACGGCACTGTTGTTATCCAGGTTGACATTAATGATGTTACCTTTGAAATGTTCCGGGGCGATGGCCTGTGCATTTCCACCCCGTCAGGCAGTACTGCCTATAACAAAAGCCTCGGCGGCGCCATGGTGCATCCGACCATTGATGCGCTGCAGATTGCCGAGATTGCGTCGATCAACAACCGGGTCTTCCGGACAATGGGCTCGCCTCTGCTGCTGCCCAAGCATCATCACTGCGATATTTTTTCGCGCAAGGATCAGCGCCTGTTGCTGACGGTTGACCACAACAACATTCCGGTGGATGATCTGATCTCTGTCCGTTGTCAGGTATCCAGCCAAAAAATCAGCTTTGCCAGGTACAGGCCGTTTCCGTTCTGGGAACGGGTCCGCGGATCGTTCCTGATTTAATTTAGCTAACAGAAAGCCGGAGATGCGGGAGCATTTCCGGTTTTCTTATGGGCTTTAACCCGTTAACATTCCGCTTAAAATAAGCTTACATGTTTGGATAGACAGCAGGAAAAAACGGATGGTATAATGAACCTATTTTACAAAGAGCTGTTATTTTAAAGGAGAGAGAGATTATTGAAGAGATTATTATCCCTGCTTGGCATGAGCTTGCTGGCCCTTACGCTGGCTGTTCCCGCTTTTGCCGCAGAAAAACCGATTAAGGTCTATATTAACGGAAGCAATGTTGCTTTTACCGCCGGCTCTCCTTATCTGCACAACAATACGGTGCTGGTCCCTTTCCGGGTAGTATTTGAGAAGCTGGGGCTCAAGGTGCTCTGGGATGCCAAGACAGGAACAGTCACCGGAACCGGTCCGAATCTGGCAATCCGGCTGAAAGTCGGCAGCAACCGGGCAACCGTCAACGGGCTTGTCAAGAAATTGACTACAGCGCCTGTCGCAACTAGCGGCACGACATACATACCCTTGCGGTTCATAGCAGAGGCTACCGGCGGCACAGCCGTCTGGGATTCAGCCGGCAGAACGGTAAAGATCACCACCGCCGTATCCGCTGCAGCCGATGAGCAGGAGATTACAGCGCTTATCCAATCATCTGCCAAATACTATAATGAAAAGGATGCAAAAGGTTTCTATTCCCTTTTCATTTCAGGGCCGGGTCAGACGGAAGCTATTGACAACATGAACGATTATTTCAAGAGCTATGATGTAAAAAACACCATTGATAGCCTTAAAATCCTGAGCCTTCAGAGCAACGAAGCTACTGTATATACCGAAGAACACTCCGTTCGGACAAGCGGCCGCTATCTTCCTGACGAGAAGCTTGAATATTTGTACAGTCTGGTCCGCAAGAACGGGGTGTGGAAGATCTCCGACACGGAGGTACAGAATCGTTCAATTCTGCTGACGCGGGAGCAAGGAATGGCCGCTGTGGTGGTTCCGCAGAATGACGCTTCTGTGATTAAAGACAATCTGAACAAATATTTACAAGCCATGAGCGCTAAGAATCTGGACAGCGTCCATGCGCTAATGACCTCATACGGAGCAGAATATGATGCCGCGAGCAAGGAGGATACAGCAGACTTCTTCAAAAAGTACAACATCAGCTACTCATTGAATGATGCGAATATCTTCTATTATGGCGGGGATGAAGCTGCCGTTTATGCGGAAACCTCGGTTAAAGACGCCGATTCGGGAGAGAGCTACAAGCAGTCCTTAATTTTTATATTCTCCAAGTCGGACAGCGGCGCATGGACCATTGACGACAACTACCATGTTGCCTACTCTGAATGATAATCTTAAGAACCATGTCATTATAAATCATATAAAAAAGGGTGTATCCAATCATGAAATCAGGAAAGTTAATGACCACAGTTCTTAGCGGCTGTCTGGCTGTATCCCTTGTTCTTGCGCCGGCTGCACTGGCAGCGGACAGCACTCAGACTACTGACGCTGCTGACAGCACCAAGGCGGCTTCGAGCACCGATCTTATTAATGAAATTATGGAGTATTTGGAGAAATACAACGTTGAGGGAGTGGACAAGGATACGCTCGTCCGCGGAGCCATTGACGGTATGGTGGACACGCTTGATGATCCTTACAGCCAGTACTTTGACGCTGATCAAGCGGCTGAATTTAGCCATCAGGTCGATCTCGAATATGTGGGTATCGGTGTCAGAATGATGTACAGCTCGAATGATCTGTACATTGAAGAGGTAATGCCTGGTTCTCCTGCAGAAAAAGCCGGCCTGAAGCGCGGAGATACCATTCTGAAAATCAATGGTGTGAAGATCGAAGATACGCAAGGCGACGAGCTTGGCGGCAAAGCTGGCACGAAAGTCACACTGCTCGTAAAAAGAAACGGTGCTCTTAAAACTTACAGTGTCGTGCGCAGCGATATTGAATCGGTATCTGTGACCAGCAAAATTCTCGGACAGAAGGTTGCCTACATTTCCATCAGCGGCTTCACCCAAAACGCCGACGAGGAATTCTCCGCCGCACTGGACAAGATGCGTGCCGCCGGGATGAAATCCCTTGTGCTTGATCTGCGTGACAACACAGGCGGATACATGGATTCCGCCTATAATATCGCCACAAAATTCATGGACAAAGGGATTATGATGTACACCTCCGATGTAAGCGGAGCCTTGACCCCTGTTGCCATTACCGACGGCAGTAAAATCGGGGTGCCGGTTGTGGTGCTGACCAATGAATACACCGCCAGTGCTTCCGAAGCGCTGACCGGCGCTTTGCGCGATAACAAGCTGGCCACGGTTGTCGGCACACGTTCCTTCGGTAAAGCCCGGATTCAGAGCCTCATTCCTGTCTCTGGTGGAGCACAGCTCAAGCTGACGACACAGAAATATTTGACACCTAACAAAGAGGATTTCAACCACATCGGGCTGTCGCCTGACATTGAAGTCAAGGGAAAAACCGCCCAATTGATTACCGCCCTGCAGCTTGCCGGAATGACCAGCATCACTGCCTCAGGTGACAATCATATTCTCGATGTCAACGGAATTCCTTTTGTAGGAAATGTAGGACTCTTGAAGCAGGGAGATAAGATTTACGCTTCAGCCAAGGTGCTTGCCGCCCTTACTGAAAGTGAACTCGCTTGGGACTCCAAGAACAAGAAGGTAGTTATCACTACCGGTGCCGGCACTGTTTACGGATTCGCCCAGGCTACCAAAGAGGGAATCATCAATGACAACGAGACCTATATTGAATTAAACGCCTTCCACAAGAAATTCCCGGCACTAACGTGGAGCTATAACAGCTCCCAGAACCAATTAAAGCTATCTGTAAAATAACAAGCGTTGATCTCCATATCAAGGGTGTCTTGAAGCCGCGAATAACCGGCTGCCAAGGCACCCTTTTTTATTTCACAAAAAAAGAGTGCCTCATGCTGCCGTTATCATATCGGCAACAAAGACACTCTTGCTGTTTGATTAGTTCGAAGGATTCTGCGGCTGACCCGAAGACTGGCTTTGCGGCGGTCTGCCTTGGGTATCCTTATAATTTTTCTTGTTCTGGGCGTCCTTATTCCGGTGATTCCGGCTCTGGTGCTCCCGCACGGGTCTGTCCTTGGCAGCATTCTCCTTAACCTGGGCGGTCAAGCCCTTGTCGCGGGCTGCAGGAGCCTGATGCGAAGACGGCCTGGATGGCCTTCCTTGCTCTTCTTTTTCCAATGCAGCCGATTCAGGGGAATCCTGCTCCCTCTCTTCGTCCGCGCCGGCTACCGAAGGCTCTTTGATCAGAATGTCCTTGAACACACCGTCTTTAGGTAGCTCCTTCAGCTTATGCAGTACAAAATAGGCGCAGCCAAAATTGCAGTATTCATTAATGTAATCCACCATGCCCGAAATCGCCGTATCCCGGGTAACCTTGGGATGGTTATCCCGGTAAAAGCCCTTCAACCGCAATTGGCTGTAGCCCCAGTCACCGATAATGTAATCGTAACGGTCCAGCACCTCGCTGTATCTTCCGCGAAATGCCTCGGGATTCCAGCCGTCCTTATGATCCAACATGAGCTCGTAGCCTTTTCCACCAATAACGATCAAGCGTTTGTCGCCTGCCTTTCAGTTGTGAGTAGGGAGGCGTTGATGAAGCCGTCATTCCGCGGGATTTTGGATTTCCGGTCGCTCCGCTCCTACAATTCCAAAATCCCTCTCCATGACTCCCTCAACGCGGGAGGGGAGAGCAAACAACCAAGAGCAGGTTGATTGCTCGCGCTCCAACCTAAAATCTTAAATACAAATCGGCCAAAGGCCGGAGGTTAAGTGGAATTAGTATCACTAATTTGCTCAAATCGGTGGTGCCACGGCATTTAGTTGGATTTTGTACACCTAATCGGAGCATAAACAGGCTATTTCGCTCTATTCGTTCAGATTAGTTGTACTTTTTCCCACTAATGTTAGTTTGGACTCATGATGATTCTGATTAGTTGTACTTTTTCCACTTAAGCCTATAACAGCTTACAAAGAAACAGAACGCTCCTCACGCGCAGCGGTAGCGGACTTAACCTGCTCATGCGCATGGTAGGAGCTGCGGACCAGCGGGCCGGACTCCACATGGCTGAAGCCGCGCTTCATTCCTTCGTCCTTGAGCTTTAAGAATTCTTCCGGTGTATAGTATTTCTCCACATTCAGATGCTTCGGAGTAGGCTGCAGGTATTGACCTATTGTCAATATATCACAATCGACCGCCCGCAGATCATCCATCGCCTGCAGAATTTCATCCCATTCCTCGCCTACGCCAAGCATAATGCTTGATTTGGTAGGGATATCCGGCTTTATCTCCTTCGCTCTGCGCAGCAGCTCCAGGGACCGGCGGTATTTGGCTCTGGCCCGTACACGGTCGCTCATCCGCTCCACCGTCTCGATATTGTGATTCAGAATATCCGGGCGGCTGTTCATTACAATCTCCAGACTGTCCCGGTCTCCGAGAAAATCCGGAATCAGCACTTCCACACTGCACAGCGGAAGACGCTTGCGGATAGCGGCCACCGTCTCGGCAAAAATCGCCGCACCGCCATCCTTCAGATCATCGCGGGCTACACTCGTAACCACACAATGCTTCAGCATCATGTTCTCTGCCGCCTCGGCAACACGCTCCGGCTCCAGCAGATCCAGCTCGGTCGGCATGCCTGTGTTCACGGCGCAGAACCGGCAGGCCCGGGTACAGATGTCTCCCAGAATCATAAATGTAGCTGTGCGGTTCGCCCAGCATTCATAAATATTCGGGCAGCGCGCTTCCTCACATACGGTATGTAAGGTTTTGGAGCGCATCATGCCTTTGATTTCCTGATAGTTATCACCAGTAGTTAACTTGATCTTGATCCAGTCTGGCTTGGGTTGTTTGGCTGTTCGATTAGACAAGTGGTTGAACCCCGCTTTCGCCTGAATATTTGCTTCATCATGGTTAAAAGTTGCTGCCTCATATTATAGCATGTGCAAGGGGCAAATGCCTGTTTTTGTGAACACTTTTAGGCAAGAACGGATAAAACTTACCTTTTTGCTTCAATCTAAAAGAAAAGCACCCTATCCGGGTGCCGTTCGATGACAAGTAGAAACGGCTACGCCGTCCTCTGGCAGAGGCGGCATCCGTTTCAGCGAGAAATAGAAGGATGATTTATAGCGTGAAACATATAAATCCTTATATTTGGACAAATGGAGGTTGTTATCATGCTTACCCTGTTCAAGAACTGCACCAAGCGGAGAACGCTGCTCTGTCTGTCTGCCGCTTCCCTGCTGCTCAGCGGAAATCAATTTGCCGCGGCAAGTGCCGCTGGGCATGACTACCAGCTGCCCACAGCCGCATCCAGCGAAGGTGCAGTCCACAGCAAGGAGAACAGCGCCGCCGCCCGCAAGGAGCTCTACGAGCAAATGAGCGCGGCCACAGGGATTTCCTGGTTCAGATTCGCCGCCATCGACCAATACGAGCGGACGATGATCAAGAAGAAAAGCAGTGATGAGGTTCAAGATCACCCGCGCCTTACCGGAATCAATATACCGGCACCGGTATGGTCCGGTCCGCTTAATCCGGATCAGGAGGACCGGTCACCGAAATCAATCAGTTTTTTTGGAGGTTTTGGCCGTGACGGCTCAGGAGATGGGATAGCCGATCCTGAAAATGACGCCGACGTGCTCTATAGCATGGCGAACCATCTGCTGAAGTACGGGGATTCCCCCAGCGACTTCAGCATCGGTGTCTGGGAATATTACCATAACGGCCGCGCCGCACAGCGGGTTGCGCAATTCTCCAAGCTGTATGAGCATTTCGGGCGGCTTGACTTGTCGGGCAGCGCTTTTCCCCTGCCGGTCGGAACAACCTACTCCTACAACAGCACCTGGGGGACCGGCAGAAGCTGGGGCGGAGCGCGCATCCATGAAGGGACAGATCTGTTCACCCCGTATGGCATGACCGTACGCAGCACCTGCTTCGGCATAGTCGAGACCAAGGGCTGGAACCGTTTTGGCGGCTGGAGAATCGGCATTCGCGATATCGAGAACCGCTACCACTATTACGCCCACTTGGCCGGATATGAAAAATCCATCTCCCGGGGAGATATTGTAGTGCCGGGACAGACAATAGGCTGGGTAGGCAGCTCAGGCTACGGAAAACCCGGGACACAGGGCAAATTCCCTCCGCATCTGCATTACGGGATCTACCGCGACCGGGGAATCACAGAATGGGCCTTTGATCCTTATCCGCTGCTGAAGCAATGGGAGAACCAGGAGTTCAGAGCATTGAAAAAACACAAAAAATAACGGCGCCAGTTACTATTGCAGCATTAGACAGCCAAAGGGCGCTACTTCCACCAGGACACGGTTCCCGCTGCCGATGGTCACTCCGGTCAGCAGGTCGGTCAGCACATCAGTGTCTAAGCGGAAGGGACTTAGCTCCAGTTGATAGCTGTTTGGAGAATTATTGATGATCAGTCCCATTTTGTCCTGCCCGCTGCTGCGAACATATCCCAGGACATTGCGGGCTTCATCCGTAAACCAAGGACGGAAAGAGCCTTGCCGCAGCACCTCATGTTCCTTTCTCAGCGCTATCAGCTTGGTGTACCAGCCATGCAGTGCGGTATTCTGTTCTTCCTCCTGCCACAGCATCGGCTTACGGCAATGCGGGTCGGTCGCCCCCTCCATGCCGACTTCATCCCCATAGTAAATCATAGGCATGCCGATATAGGTCATCTGGAAAAATACAGCCAGGCGCATCCGCTGCAGCGCCGTGTTCTCCCGGTCCCAGCCGCGTCCGCCCTGCTTGCAGGCCGTCAGAAAACGCAGTGTATCATGGCTGCCGAGCAACTGGAACATGGCGCTATTGGCCTGATCGTTGCACAGTGCTTCCAGATGAAGCAACTGTTCACTAAAACGCACCGGGCCGATGGATTCCTCCGCAAAAAATTCCAGCACCGCATCGCGCAGGATATAATTCATCCCGCCGTCGAACTGGTCGCCCCGAAGCCACGGTCCTGAGTCATGCATGACCTCGCCGATCAGCAGCAGCTCAGGAAATTCTGCCTTCAGCTCCCGGCGGAACCGCGTCCAAAATATCGGAGACACCTCGTTGGCCACATCCAGACGCCAGCCGTCGATTCCCGCCTCACGAACCCAATGCTTGGCTACACCCATCATATAATCGGCCACTTCGGGGTTCTCCATGTTCAGCTTGGGCATATGCGCCTCTGCTTTGGCAAAGGTCTCATAATTCGGTGAGGGGGATTGCGTTACCGGGAATGAGCGGATAAAGAACCAATCCTTATATTTCGAAGCCTCCCCTTTCTCCAATACATCCTTGAAGGCAAAAAAGGTATCGCCAGCATGGTTGAACACGGCATCCAGCAGCACCCTGATCCCATGACGGTGTGCCTGGTCCACCAGAGCCTTCAAGCCCTCAGTATCGCCAAAGGCGGGATCAACCTGATAGTAATCCGAAGTGTTATATTTATGCTCAGAAGGGGACTCGAAGATAGGCGTCATATACATAACGGTAACGCCCAACTGCTGCAGATAGGGAATTTTGTCGAAAATCCCTTTCAGAGTTCCCCCGTTGTAGCTGCTGGGATATATCTGATAGACAACCGCATCCGACGTCCAGGAAGGCAGCTTAAGCGCCTCCGGGTGATGCAAATAAGCATATTGAAAAGACCCGGCACGCTCCCTGCTCTCCGCAGTTCCCCGCTCCCCGTACCACAAATACTCACCGGCGGAATTCTGCACATGGAACATATATCTGCATTTGCCCGTTTCCGTATAGAGGATTGCCTCATAAATCTCATAAGCGCCGGCAGAGCCTACCCGCTCCATCAGCAGCGGAATTTCACAGCCTGGTGAATCGTAACGGTCAGAATGAATCACAGTACAGGTCAGCTGCTGGCCATTTTGCACAAATAGCCGCAGCTTCAAAGCACCGGGACCCACCGGAAAAGCAAAGGGATCTTCAGCGGTATGATACAAAAACCAGCGGGTTGGCATATTTTACATATCTCCTTTTATTGTAGGATGATGCTGTTTTCACAAAATAAAATCGTTTATCGCATCTAGGGAAACCGGTTTCCTAACTAGAAAGTATCATACCCGATTGTGCGTTGTCAATGAACAAGAACGCTTCCTTGGCATGCTAAAAAGCCTCCTCCGCGCGTTCGTGAAGGGGGCTTGGCTATAACTGATATGTAGAGGTGGCATCAATCGTCGGAGCTTTGAATGAACCACAATATCTCATTCATCACATATTCGCTGTCATCGCAATAGCAGAGCATGTGTCCACTGTTCTCCACGAGCAGCAATTGCTTGCGGCTGGAGGGTATAGTCTGTTGCAGGAAAGCAGCGCTTTTGGGCTTCACCAGGTGATCTCTTTTGCCCTGTACTATCATCGTCGGTGTCTTGATCTGCGGATAGATTTCAAAACTCTCGCGGACCAAACGCAGAAATTCTCTGGTAGCCTTTCCGGGAGTGGAGCCGAATTTGCTCAGATAATTTCTAATCATCACCGGGCTGACGAGTGTCCGTAGAATCTCTACCGGGTTGAGTGGAAACACCGGAGCAGACAGCAGCGTGAGCGTCTTAATCCGGTCCCGGTACTGTACCGAAAGCCCCGAAGCAATAAGTGCTCCGGTGGAGAAGCCTATCAGATGCACCTTCCCGCCCCCATCATGGCGTAGTAGCTCCTGCAGCTCGTCCTCAGCACTTTGCCGCCAATCATTTCTATCCGATTGAAGCAGATCATGCCGGCTGCCTCCGTGTCCTTTTAGTGTAAATGTTCTGACATGGTAATTATGCCCTTCCATAAATTGTGACAACGGAGAGATTTCATATTCGCCCCCGGTAAAACCATGTATAAATAAACAACTGTCCATATACACCCTCTTCTCGCCGTAAATGATGTACGTCCTGGCGATATGGTTATCCGCCCTCATTTCATCCATATTATGAAAAAATAAACCTTGGCAGTCAAGCCGCCAAGGTTTGTATCTTATTCTCCTTGCTGCCCGGGGTCCGCCCCGGCATTGCCGGCGTTTGAGGACGGTTCATTAACCGTTCCACTGCCCGGTGTACTGTTATTGCCGCCTCCTTCGTCAACCGTAGCGTCTTTTTCCGTCTCCCCACTCTTCTCCTCGCTTGCAGGCGGGGCCGGAATGGCAATTCCCGGAGCGCTGCTGCCGTTTGTGCCCACAGGCTGGCCCTGATTGTCGTAGTAATACATCGGCACATCACCTACAACCATCAGATAGGAGACGGGAATTTCCGTATCAACCACCTGAGGTTTCATGTCGAACGGAATAACAACCGCCACCTCAGTGACGATGTGAATGTAGACCTCGACGAGAATCATGTTAATTCCCGCATCCTTCTGGCGGGTGTTCAGCTCCACCTTGACTGCGCCCTGCGGCTCAACCTTGATCGGCACATCCGGGCCATAGGAAGCAATGAGTGAACTGCCGAGCGCTTGACCGAGGGGGATATGCTCCGTCTGATTGCGGAGCTGCTGCAGCGTGGACTGGATAACCTCCGCCGCCTGCGAGGTAATGCGCATATGCTCCTTATAGTTGAGCATGAAGCCTGATATTTTGCCGTTTTTATCCGTCTTCCAGTCAATCAGCGCTTCGGCGTTTCCACTGTCGGCTACTTGGGAATTGATCGCCTTGTTGATCGCTTCCGTAGCGATTTGCTTCACACGGATTTGCGCCAGATGAAGTATCGGCGGCTTCAAATGCTGCTCCACGTAACGCAGCCCCTGCAATACGGCCAGAATGAACAGAAGGCTGAAGATGATCCAGAATCTGCCTCGTCTTCGCGGCTTCTGCCCCCGTACTACAGGAATGTTGGCTGCTTCTTTCCGCACGCTTCTTCCGAACGGCCTGAATGGCATTCTGCCTCTTGGGACCCCATACTGTGCTCCCTGATCGGACGGGCGGATGCCCGCTTTTGCCGGTTTCGCCTTGAATGCCGGACTGCGCCCCGCCAGCCTGGGAATGCTGTCTCTTGACGGCCGCGCCTTGAACGCCGGACTGCGTCCCGCTGCTCTTGGAATGCCGTCCCAGCTCAGCTTTGGCAGCCGCAAGCGGCCCAGGTTCGGCACCCTTGCTCTTCGGCTCCCCCATTTTCTGATTCTGCCCATGCCCTTCGCCCCTCCCGAGATTCCCGGAGGTCAAGCCGCCTCCACTTACTATAGGCTATTCGGGCAAAACACAAAATAACCCCAAAAATGGGCTATAGCGAGCAGTAAAAAAGAAGAACACTCCCCGGGTGAGCCCTTGGAAACGTTCTTCTCAACTTATCCTTTTGATTCCAGCCTGCTCCGCTTATCCTCCTGCAGATGCCCCCAGTGGCGGCGGATGAAGATTCCGATCAGAATCACAATAAAAACTCCATACCACGTTAAGTAGCCGTCCCATTCCTCCCGCGGGACGATAAGGGTTGAGCTGATCGTTCCGAACAGCCAGATGTACGAAAGATTGCCAAGCACCGTTCCCCAGATAAAAGCCGAAGCCTTGATCGGTGAAACGGCCGACATGAAATTAATAATATTGCTGGGAATGATCGGCACCGTGCGCAGCAGCACCAGCGTCCAGATCCCGTATCGGTCCAGGTAACGCTGCCACTTGTCATAGCGCTTCAGCTTGGAGCGCCATTTGCGGTCGAACCAGTCAAAGAGGTAGCGCCGGAAGAGGAAGTACATCAGCACCGCACCCAGATTGCTGGCCAGCCAGCTAATCAGCATACCGCCAATTACATCAAATACGGACACATGCAGAACAATCAATGCCGCTAAAGGGAAAAATCCGAACAGGCTTTGCAGCAGCGCCAAAGGAACGGTGACGAACAAAATATACGGCCCGCTGAGCCCAAGCGTCTGCAGCAGCCAATCAATCCAGGTGTTTATAGTCTCTGTCATGGAGCAGCCTCCTTTCTGGATTCCTTGAAGCAGAGCTGAATTTCTTTCTCTTCAAGAAAAACACCCCTTACGGGGTGTTTATTGAACGAGTCTGCTGTATATAACCATGCGTATGAAAAGAACATTTCATTAGAGTACAAAAGTGTACAAGTTACAGAATTGTAGCCTTTGGTTTTCTACATCATAGCACACAACATCAGCCGCTGCAAAAACTCAACGTTCATACAGAACTCTTATTTTTGCTGGAAATGCTCCCCGTATTCATCTTAATGCCTCATTATCTCGCAAGGTCGCATTTTTCCTTATGCTTCAGCATATTCCCCAGTATTATTCTCTCTGCTCTACTGCACCAACAGTGGGCTAATTGCACTTTGTACAATAAAAACCGCTAATAATCGGCCATCCAGCCATTCTACTGCACTTTGTGCAATTAAAATAAGCCCAGCATCCGAAAAAAGCGGAATGTTCGAAATTCTACTGCACAAAGTGCAGTTAAAACAAATTTCACCCGAAAAATGAGCGATTCTACTGTACAAAGTACAATTAAACGGATTAGCGCGCATCAAGCTTGGCTCTGAGTGCTGAACTGTCACTTAACAACACTAAGCTTACTCCGGGGGCACAACTGTTGCTGTGAACGTCCGACAAATAAGAGTAACTATTGAGCGCCACTTCCCCCTCGGCTCTCTTCAGCGACCTAGTAAGCAGCAGCAAACTCTCTCTTACAATACTTACAATACAAATTGCTCAAGAACCTTCATTACTATCCATCCCCTCATAGAGAAGCAGGAGGCGACACCACGGGGTCCAGCGCCAGCTTCACCAGCAGACCGGCATGCGTGAGTCCGGCGCCGAAGCCATACAGCAGAACCTGCTGGCCGTTCACCACCTTGCCTTCACGGATACCCAGGTCCAGGGCAAGCGGAATGCTTGCGGCCGAGGTGTTGCCGAAGTACTCAAGGCTGTATAAAGCCTGCTCAAACGGATAATTCATCCGTTCACAGATCGGCTCGATCATCCGCAGATTGGCGCTGTGCGGAATGAACCAATCTACCTGCTCCATGCTGGCGCCCGCGTTATTCAGCACCTGCTGCACACCCTGAGGCACGGTTCGTACCGCCCAGCGGAAAACCTCGCGGCCATTTTGCACCAGCTTGCCGGTATCTATAAGATCAACCTCATTTACCTTGTGCGACAGGTTTGTGCGGTACACATGATGCGCCCCGCTGCCATCGCTGCCCATATGGAACCCGGTGAAGCTGTCCTGCTGCGCGTCACTCTCCACCAGCGCCGCCCCCGCTCCGTCGCCAAAAAGGATGCAGGTGCTCCGGTCGGTATAGTCCGTGATTTTGGACAGGGCATCCGCGCCAAGCACCAGCACTTTGCGGTGCAGCCCGGAAGCAACATAGGCATGTGCCGTATGCAGTGCATAGACGAATCCGGCGCAGGCAGCGCTCATATCTATGACTCCGGTCGTAGACGGAACGCCCAGACGGTTCTGCAGGATAGCCGCAACTGAAGGAAAAGAAAAATCAGGCGTGCTTGTAGCGACGAGAATCATATCGACATCCTGTACGCTTTTGCCATAACGTTTCATCAGATCCAGCACGGCGGCTGCACATAGATCACTGGTATATTCATCTTCGCGGCTGATTCTGCGTTCACGGATTCCAGTCCGCTGGACAATCCACTCATTATCGGTATCCACCATCTGCTCCAGGTCGTGGTTCGTAAGTCTCCGGGCCGGAACATAAGCACCGATTGCTGTTATTTTGGCACCTTTCAAGAGTATCACCCCATAATTTAGTATCTGATATTAGTACTTGGTACTAAGTATAACCTCCGGCCCTCTATTTTGCAAAAAAATCAAGAAACAGCTTGGCCGCCTTTTATAGCACACATACTTCATATCCCCAAAAAAAGAAGCTCTATATCATGCATTCCCCAGTCCGGGTAAATATATTACGCAGAAGGGCGGCAAACGTTATAATTAGAACACTGAACATGAAGAAGTACGTATCTTTACAGGATTGGAGGTTTTGTCTTGAATAACTTGATCCCGGAATGGGCTGAATCCCATTTTCCTTTATATACCGCTGATAGTATTCAGTCGATCTATGGAACCTCAAATCTGCCGAGAGTCCAGATACACGAGAATAGTGCCGTACTGCTTGCCCTTGCTGCCGGCAGCGGCAGCCTGGAACTCAATAATCATACTTATGAGCTTACGGAAGGAAGCGTGGTCCTTCTTCCCGCGAATACTCCCGCTTGTGTAACTACAGTTCTCCAGCAGCCGTTTCATGCCTATAAGCTCACTATTGGTGTTCAAGAACAGACATTGCCTGCCCATGCGATGCTGCGGGAAAGCGAAATTGCCTCAGCTAAGCTGCTGCTGCTCTCCCATGAGCTGGCTATTTTATCCCATATGAAGGAGTTGTACCTCCATCGCCTGCCGGATCATGAAAAACGCCATGTGCAGAATCAGATCCTGTTCCATCAGATTATTCTGCAGGTGCTGGAGCAGCAGGAAGCCAGATACGCTGTCACGGAACAGCCATCCATGGAGCGCAGCATCACCTACCTGGAGAATCATTTTAGCGGAAAAATAACACGCGAGCACCTGGCTGCGATGGCGGGTGTAAGCCTCTCCCATTATTCGACACTTTTCAAGCAGCTTACGGGCTTCTCTCCCAATGAATATTTGTCCCGGCTGCGAATCCATCATGCAATGGGACAATTGCTTAACGGCTCAGGCACGCTCAGAGATATTGCGCTAAAGGTAGGCTATAAGGATGAATTCTATCTCAGCCGACGCTTCAAGCAGCAGACGGGCGCATCTCCGTCGGGCTACAGCCGTACAGTCTTCCAGCGGGTAGCGGTCATGCTCACTCCGTATGCCAGCCATTTGCTGTTGCTTGGACTGGAACCAGCGGTCACGATTTCAGAGAGCAGTGAATATTTGAACCTTGCCGACCAGGAGCCACCGCAGGCGATGAAGTTCATTAGTACAAGCAGCTCCGTTGAACAGATGAAATCAGTATTGCTTGAAGCGAACGTTGAATTGATTATTGCAGCCGAGCAGCATATGAAGGAATTCGGAATAAACTCCGCGCAACTGTGGGGTATAGCGCCTATTGTGGAAATTCCGTGGATGGAGCTGGGCTGGAAGGATCACCTGCGGCTAATCGCCAAGGCGGTTCAGCGGAATGAACGGGCGGAGCAGTGGCTGGCTGAGTTTGAGCAAGAAGAGCTGGAAGCCCGCGCATTGGTGCAGCACAGCGAAGTGACTAAGGATATCGTGACCATTCTCGTCATCAAACCGGACGGGCTGCTCATTTACGGAGCCAGAAACGCCGGCTATGTGATCTACCAATCGCTTGGGCTGAGAGCGCCAGCCGTGATTGAGGCGGAGATAGAGAAGCTGGGCGATCAGTTCCATTCGATTCACGTTGACGTATCAGAGCTTGCAGATTTTGCGGGTGACCGCTTCCTGATCATTGTATTTCCCGATGCCAAAGGCTCTACTGCGCACTCGGAAGCGGTCTTTAACTCCCCCTATTGGAGCCAGCTTCCAGCCGTACAGCAGAAGAAAATCCATATGCTTGATCTGGATGAGTGGGTTCCTTATAATCCGGCTTCGATTCGTTTGCAATTGGCCCGCGCTGTGGCTTTGTTTGAAGCCTAATAATAATCCAAGTCTTTTCCCTAACAAAAAGGCATGGTTCGCCGCAGGAGTGATCCCTATAATGATTACAAATGCGAATGATTCTCATAATCAATCACGAAATGAGCTGATGATTTGAATTGTTCACTGGAACACTGCCATTCGAAAAAGGGGAGAGAGTCATTTTATGAAAAAGATATTTATTCCGCTGGTACTTACTTTGGGAATCGCACTCAGCGCCTGCGGTGGAAATGGAGCCAAAGATGAAAGTACTGCAAGCAGCTCGCCTGCGGCAGCATCCTCTGAGCCGGAGAGCGGCACCTTCACTTATGAATCCGAAAATGGACCGGTCGAGGTTCCGAAGAACCCGCAGCGTGTCGTTGTGCTTACAAGATTTTTAACCGGTAATGTTATGGCGCTGGGTGTGCCTGTAGTGGGTGTAGACGAAATGTCCAAAACCAATCCGCGCTTTGAAGAGAAGCTCAAAGATGTTGAAGCCGTCAGTGATGAAAGCGTGGAGAAGATCATTGAGCTGCAGCCGGATCTGATTATCGGGCAATCCGATATCAAGAACATTGATAAATTCAAGCAAATCGCACCAACCATTACTTATACCTACAATAAAGTCGATTATTTGACCCAGCAGCTTGAAGTCGGGAAATTGTTGAATAAAGAGAAGGAAGCCCAGGCTTGGGTCGATGAGTTCAAGGTCCGCACCCAAAAAGCCGGAGAAGAAATCAGAGCAAAAATAGGCGAGAATGCTACCATCTCAGTCATTGAGACTTTCAATAAGCAACTGTATGTATACGGATATAACTTTGGCCGCGGCACAGAGCTTCTCTATGGAGATTTCAAGCTTGGCATGCCCGAAAAAGTGAAGGAAGGCACAAAAAAGGACGGTTATGTTGCCCTCTCGACGGAAGTTCTCAAGGATTATATGGGCGATTATATTATTTTCAGCAAAAATGCGGATGAGGATAATTCCTTCCAGAATACAGAAATCTACAAGAGCATTCCTGCCGTCAAAAACAATCGCGTCTTCGAGGCTGATGCCAAGGCATTTTACTTCAACGATCCGCTCAGTCTGGAGTACCAGCTTGAATTCTTCGAGAAAAGCTTCCTTGGCAAGTAATACGTATGATGAACACGAAAAAAGCTTCCTTCTCCTACTTGTACAAGCTGCTCGGTAGCATGCTGGCGATGGTCCTGTTCTTCCTGGCCGCGATGATTTTCGGCGCCAAGGAAACCACGCTGCATGACCTGTGGCTGGCCATAAGTTCAGGCTCTTCGGCAGACAACGTGCTCATTCTGCGTGAGATCCGGCTGCCGCGCGAGCTGGCCGCAGCTCTGATCGGCGCAGCCTTTGCCGTGTCCGGCGCCATTATGCAGGGGGTTACGCGCAATCCCCTGGCTGATCCGGGCCTGCTGGGCCTGACCTCCGGCGCCAATATGGCGCTGGCGCTTACGTTTGTATTTCTGCCGGGGCTGAACTATTTCGGAATCATGATCGCGTGCTTCTTCGGTGCCGCCCTGGGGGCGGCTCTGGTTCTCGCTCTTGGTTACATGCGCCAAGGCGGACTTTCACCTATCCGCATCGTCCTCGCCGGCGCAGCCGTGTCCGCATTTTTATATGCCATCGCTAGCAGCGTCACCATTGCCTTCAAAATATCCAAGGATGTGTCCATGTGGACGGCCGGCGGATTGATTGGCACGACCTGGGGGCAGCTTCAAGCCATCGCGCCGGTCATTCTTCTCGGAATCGTGGCGGCGCTGGCTTTTTCGGGCCAATTGACCATTCTGAGCCTAAGCGATGAGGTAGCTATCGGCCTGGGTCAAAGGCTGGTATTCGTCAAAGCAACGCTGTTCATTCTCATCATCCTTTTGACTGGAGCCTCGGTTGCCCTGATTGGGGACATGGCTTTTGTGGGGCTAATGATCCCGCATATTGTCCGCAGAATCGTCGGCACCGACTACCGGTATATCCTGCCGGTCTCGATATTCACCGGTGCGGCCTTCATGCTGCTTGCAGATACAATCGGACGTACGATCAACGCTCCTTATGAGACACCAACAGCCGCCGTCGTGGCGATGCTGGGGCTGCCTTTCTTCCTGTTCGTTGTGCGTAAAGGAGGCAAAACCCTCTCATGATGTCTTCATCCTCCGTTCGTAAACAACGTCTGATCCTGCTGATCTGTACCGGGCTGATTGTACTGACGGCTACTTTCGGCATGGGGCTTGGGTACTCTTCCTTATCCTTTGACCGGCTGCTCCCCGTATTGTTCGGCCACGGAACCTTCAAGGAGGATTTTGTGCTGTTCTCTGTGCGATTGCCGCGAATCCTGATTACGCTGCTCTCGGGGATGGCTCTGGCATTATCCGGTTCGATTCTGCAAAGCGTTACCCGCAACGACCTGGCGGACCCGGGCATCATTGGCATTAATTCCGGCGCAGGCGTGGCTGTCGCTGTTTTTTTCCTGTACTTCCCGGCCAGCGCCGGAGCATTTATTTATGCGCTGCCTCTGGCCGCTTTTGCAGGTGCGCTGCTTACGGCAGCATGCATCTATCTGTTCTCGTACAGCCGGACCAAAGGGCTTGATCCTATTCGGCTGGTGCTGGTCGGGGTCGGCTTCTCCCTGGCGCTGTCGGGTGTTATGATCGTGGTTATTTCTTCCGCTGAGCGCGCCAAGGTTGATTTTATCGCAAAATGGATTGCCGGCAATATTTGGGGAACGGATTGGCCTTTCATCTGGGCGCTGCTGCCCTGGCTGCTCCTGCTCATTCCCTTCACGCTGTTCAAAACAAGACAGCTCAATCTGCTCAGTCTGAGCGAAGAAACAGCCATTGGCGTCGGTCTGAATCTGGAGCGTGAACGTATCCTTCTGATCCTGGCCGCTGTCGCCTCTGCCGCAGCCGCAGTATCCGTCACAGGAGGAATCGCCTTCATCGGGCTGATGGCCCCGCACATTGCCAAAAGGCTGGTAGGGCCCCGCAATCAGATGTTCATTCCCGTTGCTGTATTGCTCGGCGGCTGGCTGCTGCTGATCGCGGATACCGCTGGACGCAACCTTGCCGATCCTGACGGTATCCCTGCGGGCATTATGGTATCGCTTATCGGCGTGCCTTATTTCGCCTATTTGCTGCTTAAGAAGTAACTTGGGACGTGAAAATAAAGGGATGACCTGGGGCATTGTAATAGCAGCCTTTTGGTCATCCCTTTGTTATATGCAGAAGTAGTTTTGTTCTGGTAGCTCCATTACCCTTGACTGTTCACAGGCTCCACCGTAACCTGCTCGACCAGCTTTTCCGGCTTGGCGGTGTTTTTGGAGCGGCAGTTGATGAACTCCACCTCTTCCCCATTTTCAATGTAAAAGGCCGGCCCTTCATGGTTCTCAATAGTCACCTGATTGAACTGCACATCTCTTACATTCCCCAGGTAAAAGCCCCGGCTCTTCATCGGCCTCAGGCCTGTCATCATATCAGGAGCCCCTGGCACCGCATGCTCCGCCATCGAAATATCAATATTCGTGAATGTAATCTCCGAGACATGCTGCTCCGCAAGCCCATACAGGAAACCCGCTGAAGCGTGGACATTCCGAGCCGTAATATTGGCATAATGAATGCGTCTAAAACAAGGCGTGTCTGCGGTAACCGGATACGGGTTCTTGTCCCAGACATATTTCTCCTTGCCGCGCGGTCCGCAGAAGTAGTACAGGTTAAGCGTAAAGGGGCAGATGACATCCTCCATCACTATATTGCTAATGCGTATATCTTCAATTATTCCGCCGCGCCCGCGTCTCGACTTCATGCGGATGCCACGATCTGTCTCCTTAAATACACAGTTGCTGATCGTCACATTGCGGATATCGCCGCTCATCTCGCTGCCGAGCACAACCGCTCCATGCCCGTGAAGCATGGTGCAGCCCGTGATGGTAATATTCTCGCAGGGAATGCGCTCCTGTGTGTCTTCGGTCCCTGCTTTGATGGCGATGCAGTCATCGCCCACGTCTATATTACAGTTACTGATACGCACCCCCGAGCAGGATTCGGGATTGATGCCGTCCGTATTCGGCGAATCCGCCGGATTCAGAATCGACAGATTGTGAATCGTCACATTGCTGCAGCCGATAGGGTTCACTGTCCAGCTAGGCGAATTGATCAGCGTCACATCCTGGATCGTTACCCGCCGGCAGCCGCTGAAGCCGATCAGGGTCGGACGCGGATACTCCAGCTGCTCCGGATGATTCCGGTGCTTATCCCACCACGACGCACCGTTGCCGTCGATGGTCCCACTTCCGGTAATGGAGATGTTGACCAGACCGGCACCGTAAATACACGGGCTATGAACCTGCCGCTTCACGCCCTCCCATCTCGATTCCACCGCCGGATAGTCCTGTGGATTGGTGCTGAAGCTCAGCACCGCTCCCGGACTCAGCCGCAATTCAATGTTGCTGCGGAGCTGAATGGCTCCGGTAAGAAAAGTGCCCGCTGGAACGTACACGGTTCCGCCGCCAGCCTCACTTGCCGCTGCAATGGCCGCAGCAATCGCGTCCGTAGCCGCCACCGGGCTATCCCGCAGTGCTCCATAATCGACTATGTTGTACACGCGCATATTCTCCTTTCTTGGGGATAACGGCATTTCTGCCGTTGTTCCGCCCGGTTCTTGCCGGGGGCGGGCCAACAACGGCATTTCTGCCGTTGTTGCCAGCCTTCCCGGCCATAAAAGCCGGAGCGGCCAGCAGCTTCGGCTTTTATCGGCTTCAGCCCTCAAGCTTCCCCCCCTCACCTCTCAAGCCGCCTCCGTCTCAGCCCACAGACTCCGCCCCTTCATACAACGCCTGCATCTCCACGCAGGCCATGACCAATGCGCCGACCCCGTGCAGGTCATTGCTGACCTTCGGGCGGGTGACATAACTCTCGTAGTCACCCGCCGGGGTGCCGATGCAGATGTCGGGCAGAATGAGCCTGCCCTCTTCATCCTGCTTCAGCACCCGGACCAAGCCCTCGTAGCCTTTGCGGGCGACAGCGGCCGCTCCGGGCGGGGCGATGCCCAGCTTCACAGCTTTGGCAATCGCATAGACGAACAGGCAGGAGCCGGAGGTCTCCAGCCAGTTATCCGGCCGGTCGCCTTTATCGACCACCTGATACCACAGCCCGCTCTCTTCGTCCTGATAGCGGATCAGCGCCTCCACGAAGCCGCCCAGCTCGGCGGCAAGCTCTGCCCTGCCCGGATCTTCTGCAGGGAGCAGATCCAAAAACTGCGAGACAGCCAGACCGTACCAGCCCAGCGACCGGCTCCAGAACTCCGGCGAGCAGCCGGTCTGAGGGTCGGCCCAGGGCATCCGCTTGCTCTCATCCCAGGCGTGATACAAGAGGCCGGTTGCCTCGTCCTTCATGTGCTTACGCATCAGGCGCTCCTGATGCAGCACGGTTTCCCGCAGCCCCGGCTCGCCGTAGGCATTGGCATACTTGAGCGAGAAAACACCGGCCATATACAGCCCATCCAGCCACATCTGATTCGCGTATTTATCCTTATGCCAGTATCCGCCTTCCGAGGTCCGGTTCAGCGTCAGCAGAAGATGGCGCAGCTTCTCCGCAGCCGTCCGGTATTTCTGCTTCCCGGTCCGCTTATGCAGCGTGAACAGCAGCAGTCCGGCCTGAACGGCGTCCAGCTCATCCCGGGCAAAATACAAATTGCCCTGCTCATCCACCAGATCATCGACATATTGCTGAATATATTCAATATACCGGTCCTCCTGGACCGCCTCCCACAATAGCTCCATCCCGCACAGAAACACACCTTGATGATAATGCCAGCGGTGAGCCGGAGGCAGCTCGCCCGCTGCATAAGTATCCATTAATGAATCACAGGCTTTTTTGGCCCATTCCACAGGTGTTGCCGACAGACTGCCTATCATCTCCATACCCCTTTTCCATTCATTATTCCGTCTCTTATCACTCAACCTTCATATTAACCCTTCATCGACCCCAGCATCGCACCCTTGGCAAAATGCTTCTGCAGGAACGGATAGACCATCAGAATCGGCAAGGTAGCCACTACGATAACCGCCATCTTGATCGTCTGGTCCGGCGGAGGATTGGTCGCATCCAGCGAGGAGCTGTAATCCATGCCGCTGGCGAGCACGACAATTTGCCGCAGCAGTACTTGGATCGGCCATTTGGCGCTGTCATCCAGATACAGAATCGCACTCATGTATGTGTTCCAGTAGGTTACCGCGTAGAACAGCGAGATGGTCGCAATCGCGGGCAAGGACAAGGGCAGCACGATACGGAACAGGATGCCGAAGTCGTTGCAGCCGTCGATTTTAGCCGATTCCTCCAGACCTTCGGGGATATTCTGAAAAAAGTTTTTGAGAATAATCATATTGAACGCACTTATTGCCGACGGCAGAATTAGTGCCGAATACGTGTCGATCAGCCCCAGCTCCTTCACCACGAGAAATGTGGGAATCATCCCGCCGTGGAACAGCATGGTGAATACTACGAGAAAATTGACCACGTTGCGCCCGTCCAGGTCCCTTCTGGAAAGGCCGTAGGCCATCAGAGAGGTAATTAACATACTGAACAATGTGCCAATGAGCGTAACGCCAATGGATACACCCATAGCTTTAAATATCGTATTGGTTGAGAAAATAAACTTATACGCCTCAAAGCTCCATACCTTGGGAATTAGCACAAATTTGTTGGCCGCAATCTCTGCGCTTGTGGTGAACGAGCCGGCAACCACGTGGACAAACGGCAGCACCGTAATGAGTGTAATCAGGGCAAGCAGTATAAAATTCACAGCGGAAAAAATTCTCCCGCCAATCGTGCGATCTTCTACCATTTCAATTCCTCCCGCAGATTCTCAATAAACGCCTTCTTCGCCCATTTTCTTGGACAATCTGTTGACCGACATAACCATAATCAGCCCAATCACCGATTTAAAGAATCCGATGGCCGTACTATAGCTGAACTGCCCCTGTCTTAAACCAGCCGTGTATACATACGTATCAATAATTTCCGCAACCTCACGATTCATGGAGTTAAGCATCAGATACACATGTTCAAATCCAAGATCCAGCACGGAACCAATTTTCAAAATAAGCAGGGTAATAATGACGCTGCGGATCGCCGGGAGTGTAATATGCCAGATCTGTCTGAGCCGTCCGGCACCGTCCATGCGTGCTGCTTCATAAAGTCCGGGGTCGATGGCCGCAATCGAAGCGAGATAAATAATCGTTCCCCAGCCCGCTTCCCGCCAAATGACCTGAAGGATGTACATCGGCCTGAACCAGCTTGGATTCAGCAGGAAATTGATCTTTTCAAAACCGAAATAAGCCAGCAGCTCGTTAATAATCCCGCCGTCCATCGTAACCATGACAAAGGAAATCGAAACGACAATAACCCAGGACATGAAATGGGGCAAATAGATGAGTGTTTGAAAGGTTCTTTTGAAAAAAGTGCCTCTCAGCTCATTCAGCATCAAAGCCAGAATAATCGGAATCGGAAAATAAAACAGAATGTTCATTCCGAACAAAATCAAGGTGTTCCCCAAAATATTGAGGAAATCCGGCTCGGTGAACAGCCGCTGGAAATGCTTCATTCCCACCCAATCACTGCCCGTTATCCCCTGATAAGGCTTGTAATCCTGGAAAGAGATGATCAATCCATACATGGGCAAATATTTGAAAATCACAAAATACAGCACACCCGGTAACAGCATGACGTAGAGCAATTTGTTTCTCCACAGTCGTTTTTTAAGCTCACTGCTGCTCTTATATCTCCCCGGCTTCGGCTCGGGAGCGACACCTGGCTGAGCGGCGACTTCCTGCATAATACTCTTCCTTTCTCCTTCAAAGTGGATACCTGACTGCCGGCGCGCCGCAAGAATCTGAAAAGACTGCCGGATATGCGTTGTTAGCAGTCTTTTCAGCTCCTGGTTGTACTCAGTCACTTCAATGCTGGCTGTCTATTTCTTATACACGGCGTTGTATTCTTCAATGATTTTGGCACCGCCGCGGTCTTTCCAGGCCTGCACTTCTTTTTCGAATCCGGCTTTGTCGATTTGCCCGTAAATATATTTATAAGTGGCATCCGAAATGATCTGCTGAAGCTCTACGCCCTTGGAAGTATACGTAGCGGAATCCAGCGCCGCCGTAGGATCGGCTACCCCTACCTTAACATTCTCCAGCAGCAATTCTTCGGCATGGATTCTGCCCGGCAGCACATTCAAGCTTTGGTACATACCATTGGTTTCCGCTTCACCGATCACACTGTCCTTGAAGCCCTTAACCTCGCGCTCAATCAGCTCCTTGTCATCCGAAGGTTTGGCTCTGCCGTCTACAACCGTGTAGTGCTTGCCTTCAATACCCCAATACATCAGATTGGCCACCTCGGGAGTCATCATTTTATCGAAGAAAGCAAGAATCTTCTTCAGCTCGGCTTCATCCTTGACGGCCGATTTCGGGAACAAGACGACATTGTTATAGCCCGGAATCATCCACTGCGCGAATTTTCCGTCCGGCCCGGCAACCATACTGTGCGTATCCAGCACGGCATTCGGGAAGTTTTTGATCAAATCCTTGTTGAGCGTATCAATATCCTGCATGGAGCCACCGATATACATCCCTGCTTTGCCGCTGACGAACATGTTGACGGCATCCGTTTTACTCGTCGCTGCGAAGTCCTGGTTCATGTAGCCGGCATCGCGGGCTTTTTTGAAGAAATCCATCGTGTCAAAATACTGCGGGAACGTAAACTCCGGCTCGAGCTTACCATCCTTCTCTCCCCAGCTATTCGGTGTGCCGAACCAGGAGGAGACGGTTTTGAATGCGCCATACACCAGCTCGTTGCGGTCCACAATACCTGTGGTATCTTTTTTGCCGTTGCCGTCCGGGTCCTGCTCTGTGAACGCTTTCGCCATAGCGAACAGCTCATCCACAGTTGCCGGCGGCTTGAGGCCCAGCTTATCTGCCCAGTCCTTGCGGTAAATCATCCCCTGGCGCGCCAGCGGCCGGCCGATGTACAGGGTGTAGAGCTTGCCGTCCACCTTGGTGTTGTTCAGGATCTCCGGCTTCAGCTTGTTGAGATTCGGGAACTCGCTTAAGAGCGGCCCGATCTCCCAGAACTGCCCGTCCTTGATCGACTCCTTCATCTGCAGGAAGGTCGTCTGATTCTTCAAATAAGTAACCTGCGGCAGGGAGCCGGTGGCGAACGAGGAGTTCAGCTTCTCTTCATACGTATCTGCGGGGTAGAACTGATAGGTGAGCTTCGTATTCGTTAACTTTTCCACTTCTGTCTTAATCGTATCCGGTGGGGTCTCTGTCGTGTTCAGCGGGAGCATAATCTTGATCTCTGTCGGTTTTTCCTGCTCGGGCGCAGCAGTCGCCGCATCCGTTCCGCCTGTTGTTCCCGCATTGCTGGGGGAAGCTTCGTTATTCTTGCTGTTGCCGCCTGAACACGCTGTCAACATACTGAACGTTAACAATGCGGACAGGAGCAGGGTGAAGGATTTTTTGTTCATGCCAATTTGACCTCCGTTTAACTTGTAATTGGTTACAAGCCCCACATTACAGCGTCCGGGAGGTTACGAATACAATCATTTCCTCATACAGCGGGGGTGGGGTGGGGGTTCTGGGGAAATGATTATCGTGATAACGGGGGGGCATTGAACGGAAATCTGGCGCGCGTTTGGGAGGTGGCGGGCGTGGCTGCGGGGAATGTTTGGACTTTCGGCCGCTGTTATGTTTGGATTTCTCTGATTATAGACCGCTGCTAGCGGTAGAAATCCAAACATAAAGGCGGACGCTGACGCTCCTACAGTTCCAAACTTCCCCTCCGCCACTCCCACCTCCCTTGCGGGTGGATTTAAGTTCAAAGGAAAGGGAGAAGGGCAGAAAAAGATCGGGTAGGTCGATAATATGGTTTGCTTATCGTAATATGAGGGAGGGTAATTGATGGACTTCAATTTATCTGATTTAGAAAAACACCTTTCGTCGGGAAGAGAGATTGAGTTTACTTACATGGACGAAAAATATTCTATTTCTAGGATTGATAGCGGATTTTCTTTTACAAGATTTTATGACCCATCCAGCATCCAAAACTATGTTAGTCATGTGGAATTGTTGGAAAATGCAACGATCGGTGATGAATTGCTGGCCAGTACTTTTGAGGAGAAAAAAATTAAAGTGGATGTATTATATTAATTGATCCTACAAGTGCTATCACGAGGAGGATATCCATGTACGGGAAAAGCAAAATATTATTTACGCTGATTATTATTGTGATTATCTCTGGATGTAGCAAACTCAGTTCTATGCCGTTACCTGAAATGACCGCTACATTAGATACCGGTGAAAAAGTACCTGTGGTGGTTAGTACATATAATTGGGGGGCCAAAGATTTATATGGTGGTCCATGGGAAGTAATGGAGGATAAAGATGCCGAAGTTATTCCCAGCGGATCAAAAATCGACATTAAATTTGACCATCCACCTGATTCACTACTTATTAGAGAGCATTTTAGTAAGTATAAGTTCAAAGATTTAACTGACTCTAACCAGTTTAATGTCCCCGATAGTACAGGTACGCATGTCTATGGAGTAATGGCTACTTGGAAGAAAGGTACTGCCATTTACGCCTTGAAAATTCAAGTTAAATAGACAAAGGTTCTAAAGTTATCCTATTCTCTCTCCCTCGCCCGTTCCGCTTCCCCATACTCCTGAATAATCAGATCGCCGCCGCTGGCTCTCCACTTCTCTACCTCGGCGCGGAAGCCTTCGGCGGTGAGATTGCCGAGGATATAATTGTAGGTGGCATCCATGATGATGGCGGACAGCTCGGTGTTTTTCTCGTCAAAGGTTGTGGAGCTCAAGCTGACGGTTGGATCGTCGACCAGAAACTGTTCATTGTCTTCGCTAAGCTGGTCGGCTAGGGCAGTTAGCTGCTCTTTTTGCGCAACCTCCATAATATTCTTGTTGCCGATATCGGCAATCATGAGGGAGTAGAGCGGATTCACTTCGTACACACGCAGCTGCGAGGTTTCTTCGGGAAGGATCACTTTTCCGCCTTCAAGCTTATAATGCCGCCCTTCGATTCCGTACATCATCAGATTCGCTACATCTTTATCCATCGTCCGGTCAAAAAAGGCAAGCACCCTCTTCAGCTCCTGCTCGGTCACAATCGCCTTCTTCGAGAAGAGATACAGCCCGTTGTAGTTGGGGATGGACCATACTTTATAGCCTTGCGGCCCTTTGATCCGGTTGATCAGGGTAAGCTCGGCTTCCGGGTTAATCGCCTGGGCCTCAATGGAGAGCCGCTTCGCATCGGTCATGCTGCCAATGAACATGCCTGCCGTCCCCCGGATAAATTTATCCCGCTGCACCTCCTTGCTGGTCAAGGCAAAATCCTGATTGATAATCTTCTCCTTATATAATTTCCGCATAAAATTCATCGTGTCCATATATTCAGGTGTCTCAAATTCAGGGATGAACCGGCCGTTCACAAGCTTCCAGTTATTCGGCGTGCCGAAGTAGGAGCTTAGTGTTTTGAATACCCCATAGACCAGATCATTGCGGTCAACGAGTCCGAGAGTATCTGCTTTTCCGTTCCCGTCAGGGTCATTATACGTGAACTGCTTCATAACCTCATACAGCTCATCCAGTGTCTGCGGCTTATTCAGATGGAGACGGTCGAGCCAATCCTTGCGGATGATGATCCCCTGTCTGGAAGAAGGGCGCTCGGTATAGAGGCCATAGATTTTGCCATCCACAGCCGACTGCTTCAGAATCGAAGCGTCAAGCTGCTTCAAATTTGGGAAATCCTGAAGATAAGGGCCAATCTCCCAAAAAGACCCGGAGCGGATCGCATTCTTCACCAGATTAGAATCTGTAAATTTGACAAAGGTGACTTTGCCCAAGGAATTGGTGGTCAGCGCCGTATTCATTTTATCCGTGTAGACGCCCTCTGGAACCCAGGTGATATCCAGCTTGACCCCGGTCAGCTTTTCAATCTCGGCAACAATGTCCTTGGAGGGAGTCTGTGGAAAATGTAGCGGCGCCAGAATCGAGATGGTCGGAGCCTCCCCGCCGGTACGGGACTGAACGGAATCCTCCCCACTGCAAGCGCTTAACAAATTAACAACGAGTAAAACAAGCAAACAGCAATACCAGGTATCCTTTCTCCCCAACCGTCGTCTGGACATTCCCGCCATCCTCCTAGAAAATTAATTATACATTTCGTTCCTAATAGATGAATAAATTGCAATTGATAGTGATAATTAGAGAAAATGATTATTGCGGCACCAGATGATTATTGTTATTATCCTTCGTGATGCATACACTTAAAGCAGGCGATTGCCTCTACCTAATGTAAAGGTGCTGAATCTATTGAAACATTTAAGCTTCCTGAGCAAATTAACGATGTTCGCCTTTGTCCTCAGTACACTGCCTGTGCTGTTCATTGGCTCATTCTCTTATTTTACATCCTCCAAAGAGATTCAAAAAAATGTTAACGAAAGCAAAAAGGAGCTTATTTTACAAATTAACTCAAATGTAGAGCATAAGCTGAATACTGTCAACCAGACCTTGAACCAGGTAGTCAACTCCTCCGTTTTGAAAAAGGCATTGAATAACCCGCTGAATGTAAGCGATTTCATTTTATATAATGACATACGCACTGAAATCCGCAATATGCAGTCTTTTGACACGAAGCTGGAGGATGTGATTCTGCTCAATCAGCGGCAAAACTGGATGATCAAAAACTCCGGGCTCTACCGCCTGAATGAATATAAGAATTATGAGCAGCTCACCAACCTGATTAATCTGCCGGATGAAACCTCATGGGTACTGAACCCCTCTTCCCTGTTCTACAGCGAGGAGAGCATTAACGTCACCGGCTGTGAATACAGCATCAGCTTGATTAAAAAGCTCCCGACCACCAAGCTGCAAAAATACGGTCTGGCCCTGGCCAATATTCCCGCCTGCAGTCTGCAGGATTTCATTACCTCCGAGGTGCAGCCGCTCGACAGCATTATCATCCTGGACAGCTCCGGCCGCATTCTGCTCCACCCGGACCGCAGCCTGATCGGCCAGTCTGCCGGGGCAAGCGGGTTTACCGAATTCACACAGATTGCTGGCTCTCCACAAAGCTCAGGACAGTTCAAAACGGTGATGGACAAAAAGGATTATTCCGTCACCTACATACGTTCACCGCAGACCGGCTGGATCTACCTCTCCGTGACTTCCATCGAGAGTCTGACGAAGGAATCAAGCAAAATTGGAACCTACACCGTCTATGTTTGCACATTGATGCTGCTGTTATCTGTTCTGCTGGCTTGGCTGGGCTCCCGGCGGATGTACACGCCTATTGAAAGGCTGCTCAACCAGATCGGACAGCGCAGACCCGATATCAGAGCCAGGCATGCGAATGAATTCCAGATTATCGGCGAGCAGGTGCATCATCTGTTCCAATCCAAATCCCAGCTTGAGAAGGAGGTTGCCCAGCATATCCAGCAGGTGCGCACCTTTTTTCTGATGAAAGCTTTTCAAGGCAATATCAAAAAACGCGAGCTGCTCGAAGAGCTGGAGCAATTCGGCTACCGCGCCCAGACCCTGGAATGGCAGACAATGGCCGTGATCACAGTCAGCATCGACTTCTCCGAGGAGAACAGCTATCAGAAAAAAGACCTCAGCCTGCTGCTGTTCGCCGTGCATAATATGATCGAGGAGCTGGTCCCGCCGTGCAACCGGCTGGCTCCGGTCATCATGGACCACGCCGTGGTTACGCTAATCGGCAGCGCGGACGGCGATCCGCAGTCTTTTCACAAAACGCTCTATTCGTTAACCGAATCGCTGCAGCAGAAGATCAATAACTACCTGAAGCTGGAGGTCAGCATCGGGCTCAGCCTGCCCTTCCACGCCTTTGATAAAATATCCATTGCTTACAGAGAAGCTCTGGAGGCGCTCAAATACCGGATTACGCTGGGGAAAGGCATTATTATTCAGTACGAGAATATCAACTCCGGCAACCACTACCTCAACCTGAACTATCCGACACACAAGGAAAATGATCTGCTGGACGCCATTAAGCTGGCCGACACGGAGAGTGCGAAGGAGACGCTGCATAAGCTGTTCGCCTGTATTTTTGCACTGGGGCTCTCCCCGCAGGAATACCAGATTCCGCTGACCCGGCTGCTGAACAATATCCTTATTATGATGCAGGAATCGGGAATCAGCCTGAATCAAATCTATCCGGTGAACGGCTCTTTATTCGAGGAATTAACGGATCTGCATATCGTGGCGGAGATTGAGGATTGGTTCTGGAGCGTGGTCATTCAGCCGATGATCCGCATCTTCAGCAGCAGACAAAATGCCCAGTACCATAATATTTCGGAGAAGCTCATCGACATTGTCCAGCATGATTACGATAAAGACCTTACGCTGGAGGAATGCGCGTCCCGCCTGCACTATAATGCCAACTACATCAGCAGCGTATTCCGCAAGGAGACCCAGTATTATTTCAGCGAATACCTTGCCATGTACCGGTTCAAAATGGCGAAGAAATGGCTGGAGGAGACCGACATGCCCGTCAAGGATATCGCAGCCCGGCTCCGCTACAACAATTCGCAGAATTTCATCCGCTCGTTCCGTAAGCAGGAAGGGATGACCCCCGGCCAATACCGCGAGCATGCAAGCGCAAGGCAGCGGGTGGTGCCAGATGATTATTGAGGGGGCCCCAGTGATGGTGGCATATAGCGCAAAAGCCGTGAATCCAGGAGAAAACTCCTTTGAATTCACGGCTAAATGGAATTTGTCCACCTAATTCGCTGAATTCTGCGCCGCTGCGGCATTTAGTGGGAATTTGTTCACTTAAATCGGCGATAAACCGGACTTGGCGTTACTTTGGAGCAAATTAAGTATACTTTTTCCAACTTAGAGTACTCGGGAATCCGAATAACTCCTTTTAAGTTTACTTTTTCCATTTAAACCGCCGCACAAGTAGAAAGATTTCGGCACACTCAAAATGATCCGGCTGCGGGTCTTTGCGGTTCAAGCCTTGGGCTTGCGTAATTTTCTCTTTCTCAGGAACAAGATGACAGCAGCGGCCAAGAGTAGAACGATACCGCCACCAGCGATGGCGATGTTTCTGACATTCGGCACGTACACAGTTAGACGCATTGGCTCGGTATCGGCCAGGGTAATATGCCAGGTGAGGGTGTTCCCGTCCTGCTCGGCGGCATTGTTGGCCCCGTACAGATTATAGGGAAGCGTTAATTGGAAATCCAGCGACAGGCTCGGCATCATCAGCCGGACCAGTGGCTTCGGTACACTAAGCTTTCCAAGTCCATCTAAAATCTCTTCCGAGTAGGCATTCAGCTTGGGCTGCGCCACTACATCGTATTTGGTGTACAGCCAGTTTTTTCCCGTTGCTACCTCAGTATCCACAACATCAAGGCTTCTCGCATTAAGCTGCATATCCTCTATTGAAGCGAAGGATTTGAGAAATTGATATTCTGTAGATTTACCCACATTGGTTTTGTGCAGCTCGATGCCGTCTGCTTGCAGCCTGCTCGTGATCAGCTCCTCGATTTTGCCGCCGACCAGCGACTCAGCACGGGAATCCAGCAGCAGCCTGAAGGCGATATCCAGCCCGCCATTCTTCTTTACGGTCACATGAGCCGTTGCTTTGGCGCAGCCCGTCAACAGGACAAGCATCAACAGCATCAGTCCCAAGGTGTGTACTCGTTTTCTTTTCAATGCTGTCCCCCCTTCCTGTTGCAATGTACGCCTTCAGGAATTTTATGCCGCCCAACCCCCTGCTGTCAAACCGTGCAATGAAATCATACATCAAGCACTCTCATCAGCCTATAGCTGCTCATTTCATCTGATAACTGATATGCAAGTTCAAGATGGACAGAAATCTATTTCTATGTAAATATGTAATAATTTATAGTAATATGATGAGGAATAACTATGTTCCGATATTTATTTCAAAATTGCCATTATGGAGGTTACAATGGTCCCTTTAAAAGAAAGCTCTAATAAAGAGATGATACAAAATCAATATGAACAGCTCTGGATTGAATTTCTAAATTCTGATGAGAACAAAGTTGAAAAAATCCTAAAAAGGGCTCAACGCGAATTACTCCCCACAAAAGAAAAATGGCTTCAAAGATTAAAGCCATTTAAAACCCATTTGCTATGGATTGTTCCTCTCAGCGCACTTATCGTGGCTATTTTATTGTACGTGATTTTTATTTGGGTGGCATTGTTAGTGGAGTAAATTCCGCTGCTTACCAGATAGGCTTCTTTTCCCCGATTTGCTCTTTGGGCGGGAACTTCATAACCATGATCAGATTTCTCAGCGCATATGCAGATACAACTACACCTGCAATATAGAACCAGGGTTGGTCAAAATAAGCCGAAGCTGTCGTCCACATCCCGTATCCGGGCGGCAGAAAAGTATTGACGGTGCCGATCAAGATCACAATAGCCAGGCCGACAGAGGTTCCGCTGCGGCTCTTCCGTTCATTCCACAAATAACCGGGTGCGACCGCAATCAGGATGTTGGTGAATGCGAACCATTTGAACATGACCACATCGTCCATGAAGACTCTGAACAGATTAACAACAGCGAACATTAACACGATCTGTCCAGCCACACGCAAAAGGGCCTGCTGTACGGTCACGGGAGAGCTGTAGAATTTGCCCCATATTTCTTGCCGTTCCACTTTGACAGCTTTATAAAGATTGTACACCTCAAAACAGTTCCAGACCACCAAAGCCGCCGATGCAGCAGAGAAAAACCAGAACCAATCATTATGCAAGGCCAGCAGGAAGAAAATAATTGCTCCGGTAAAATCATGTGCGAAATAAAAGGTGTGCATCCAGACAGGGTATGGCGCCCGTTTCTCCCGGTTGACCAATCTGAAGCTGTAGATATACTCCATATAACCAATGAAAAAAGTAAATGCCGAAATTACAACTAGACCCGGATTGTTGGTATAGGCATTCATGATTTCTTGTACCATCTTATCATCCCCTCAAAATAAACTATACTAGTATAGTTATAATGTAGAGCCAACTTTTTATTTTGTCAATCACAAAAAAAACCGCCCTGACGAACGAAACGTCATCTGGCGGCTTTTCGAATCATTATTTAATTAGTTCGGCTTGCTTCATTCATACCAGAAAATCTGCTGGATGCAATATTGATTGAATTCATCAAAATCAAAATCCCGCAAAAGGTTCTTCGACTGCGCAATTACATTCTGGGCAGATTCCGGGCTAGTATTTAGAATTCGCATAAAAGACGTGAGCATTTGCTCTGCAATGAACGATACGGGAATATCCCACTCCGCCTGTTGAAGCAGCAGCTCAGTTCCTCCACCCATAGCAAAGGATAGGGCGATTTGGAAATCCCGTTCCGGCACATGCGCCATCTCTTCGGTTTTAATTGTGCTTAACCACCGGTGCACGATGTTAATCCACAATTTCAGCAGCGCTTTGTCTGTGATGATATTTTCTATAAACCGGCGCAGGTCCTTTTGAAGAATTGAGGTTTGGAAGAAAAGATTGGTATATACAGAAAGCTGTAAATAAATACTTTCTTGTGTCGTTAGAATGCGGTTAACATAACTGAATGATACCTCCAGGATTTCTTGCAGCATAGCCTCGAGAATATCGCTTTTTTTAGTAAAATAATGCTGCACCAGCGCCTTGCTGATCCCCGCCTCATCTGCGATTTCTCTAATAAAAACTTGCTCATAGCCTTTTTCACAGAACATGCGGTAGGCAATCTTCAGAATTTCATTCCGTTTCAACATATTTTTCGGTCTGGCCATGATAAGAGCAAATGCCCCTTCCTTATGTAATCTGCATTCATCCCACCTTTTCACACTTGGAATTAGTATAAAATAGCGTAACTTGATTATCAAACGCCTACACAAGACTCGGATGCATCTTCTTCACTGCCTGGAAAGCCTCGTCTGCTACATCCAGCGTAAAGGCAATGTCTTCCTCCGTCAGAGCAGCATTGATAAAATGGTTATGATGGTTGGTAAAAAAGACCCCGCGCTGAACGCAAGCCGCGATCCACTCCTGGTGCAGCACCTGGCTGGGATCGTTGGCAATTCTCATATACCACATGGGCAGCTCGCCGCTGATCCGAAGGTCGAGGCCATGTCCGGCGGCGACTTCGGCCAGGCCGCTGGTCAGCTTGCTGCCGAGCGCCTGCAGGCGCTTCGGAGCCTCGATGGCCTTCAGTTTCTGCAGCGTTGCGATGCCGGCGGCAAAAGGAACTGCAGAGAACCAATAGCTCCCCGTATAGAACACCGACGAGGCTGCGCTTTTCAGCGCATCTATTCCGCACAGTGCAGAGACATTGTAGCCATTGGCCAGCGCTTTGCAGAAGCAGATCAGATCAGCCTCGAAGCCATAATGATGGTCTGAGCCGGACAGATCCAGCCGGAAGCCGCAGCGCACATCGTCAATGATCAGCACGATGCCATGTTTCGTGCAGAGCGAGCGCACCTTCTGCCAATAATCCTGATCCGGCAGCTCATTGTCGACAAAATTTCCCTGGAAATAAGGACTGGCGATAAAGCAGGCAATTTGTCCGGGATAGGCGCTGATCAGCGCTTCAAGCTGCCCGATATTATTCCAATCGACATATAAATTATTTGCGATCTCCTCCGGTGTAATACCGGGATTGCCCGCAAGCTTCGTCCACGGCGCTACGCCGTGATACCCTTTATTAACGAGCACCGCCTTTTTCCTGCCCGTAGCGGCACGCGCAACCATGACCGCAAAGCTGGTGACATCACCGCCATTTTTAGCGAAAAATGCCCAGTCGGCACTATGTACGGTATCCACGAGCAGCTCTGCGAATTCGACCATTTTCACCGAGGGCAGTGTCACGCAGTCTCCCAGCTCCCGCTGTTCCCTTGCAGCCCGGTCCACATCCTCGTCATTATAGCCCAGAATGTTAGGGCCGTATGCACACATGTAATCAATGAACCGGTTGCCGTCCACATCCCAGAAATAAGCCCCCTTGGCCTCCCTGGAGAAGAATGGAAAAGCACTCGGCGGAATCATACTGCCCTCAACAGGTCCCAAATGTCCATAGACACCGGCCGGAATGACCTTCATCGCCCGTTCAAAAAGCAATCTGCTGTTTGTATATTTATAAGCTTCCATATCTCGTCTCCTTTTCTCATCCCTGACTCGGACCTACACAAACTGGGGCACTTTAGCCAAAATATCATTCATGTGCTGAATCATCGGCAGCATTCCCTTGAGCTTCAATCTCTCTGTAACGATCAGCTCATGAACATCGGCTCTCTCGCTTAGCACATCGTTCGCAGACTGCACGGTATCAAATATCATGAAGGCGCCGGGTACAGATGAAGTGCTCTTCATGGCCTTAAGCCGGCCTTTCACACAGTGCAGGAATACCTGCTGCCCGCTCTCCGCAATGGAGATCGAAATGACGCCGTCCGGGATTCTTGCCGCAATCCGCTGACCAATGCCATCGTAACTGCCGATACAGGCCACGGCATAAGCAGCGGTATTCAGCAGCAGCCGGGTATGTATGGCGAAATAGTCACTGTCCAATAGCAGCTCCCCGCTCGGCTTCAAATAGTATTCCAGCCGCTTGCTCAGCGCCGTGAATTCTTTGGTCAGGAATCCCAGCCGAGTCAGTCCACGCAGCGGGATCGGGCTTGCCGCACCTTCTATCATCCGGTTAAAATGCTCCGGCGAGCGGAAGTACAGCACGATGGACGCCGCTCCCCCCGGTTCACGCATGGAGCAAGACCCATCCGCAATGATCAGATCAGCCGAGGGGCCATTGCGGATTTTGAAACGGATCGTATTCCGTTTGTCTTGAATCAGCGAAGCTGAGATAGGGTCAAGGCGGCATAATTCCTCCAAATTCCCCAGAACCGCATACAGATTAACCGCCGCTTTTGTCTCATGGACTGAGGTGTTCACAGACTCGCTCACTGGCATACGCTAACTCCCTTTCATTCATCGTTATAAAGAAGTGTCAAACAGGCCCCAATCCGGGATTTGTGTGAACACTTTGGTCCTTACCGTTAAATACAGAAGCCCGGCCGCAAACCATATGCCGCCCACCACGAACGCCTGGTGACTGAGACTTGAGAGCAGCCAGACATTGCTCAGAATCCCGAGGGCGGGCAGGAGCAGATACAGCAGCAGCGCCTTTGGGGTACGAAGCTTGCTTTTGACGAAGTAATGGAGGATTACGCACAGATTCACAAAAGCAAAGGCTACAAAAGCGCCCAAATTGACAAGCGAAGCCAATGTAACCAGATCGAACAGCATAGAGGCCGCTACCGTCAAAATACCGATAAAAACAATGCCGCCTACCGGAGTTGCATACCGGGGATGCGTATAGCAGAACAGCTTCTCCGGAAAAACATGATCCCGCCCCATGACAAACAGCAGCCGTGAAATCCCCGCTTGCTGGGACACAATAAGCGTAAAGACTGAAGCCGCAGTTACAAGCATGAACAGGGTTTCGAAGAGCGGTCCGCCCAGGAATTCCACAAGCTCCACAGCCGCCGTATCCGCACTGCTGAAGCTCCGCCCCTGATAGGCAAGCACGCCCAGATAGGCGATCAGGATAAACACAACCCCATTGAGCACCGTTACAAAAATCAGTGTCCGGGGGATGGTGCGCTGCGGCTCAACCGATTCCTCGGCAATCGTCGTCACTGCGTCAAAGCCGAGAAAGGATTGGCAGACCAGTGCGGTCCCGGCAATGACGCTGAGCAGAGAGAAGTTGGAATTCCAGAAGGGGGCCGAGGAGATTAGCGAATGGCCCGGCGAAGGTGATACGAGGGCATAAATACAGGCTCCGAAGAAAAAAGCGATCAGCACAAACTGCATCCCCACCATGATCCGATTGACCTTAACCGCCATTTGCAGGCCTCTGATATTAATTAAGGTGCTTAATGTGATAAACAACGCAACCCACACCACAACGGGAATCACAGGGATCATCTCGTGCAAGGCCAGACCAAGGAACAGCACGGACAGCATCGGCACAAAAGCATAATCGAGCAGCAGCATCCAGCCCACCAGGAAGCCCGCGAGCGGATGAACAGACTTCTGGACATACCCATAGGCAGAACCGGAGGTCGGGTATACCTTTACCATCCTGCCATAGCTGTAAGCCGTAATGAGCATCACTAGAAAAGCCAGCAGATATGCTGTAGGCAGCATTCCCTTGGACAGCTCGTTAGCCACGCCGTACGTTCCAAAGATGGCAATCGGCGCCATTAAGGAAATCCCAAATATCATTTGCTTGCCTTGCGTCATTACCCTAACGGGGATACGTGAGACTTCCTCTGCATTTTTCAATCACCCATCCTCCTTTTCATTAAATTCACTCCATGCATGTAACTAATAATGACACATAAATAATGATCCGGAGCATTTCTTGCTGTAATCTTACTTTATATGCAAAAGAAGATATTGTAAATGTCAATAAACATAACACTTGAAATTTTTATGTGAACAAAAAAAGCCCCCTGCTATCCACATAAAAATGGACAACAGGGGCTCCCGGATAGACTGCAGCATTATTTTTTCAAATGATAAGGTACTGTAGTAATAATCACATTTCTGCGGTACAGCAGATGTGCGCGGAGCAGCAGGCTGGACTGGTTATGCAGAATGTTGTGCCATCCCTTCTTCGGAATGAACTGCGGCACGACCACCGTTACCTGATAGTTCGATTCGCTCGCCTTGCGCTGAACCGTGTCGATGAACTTGGTCAGCGGCTGAGTGATGCTGCGATAAGGCGAATACAGCGTCACCAGGCGGATTTCGGGGTGGAATTTCTTCCACTTCTCTTCAAATATCGCCTCATCCTCCCGCTCGAACGGAACATGCACGGCAATAATCTGCTCGGTACCCAGAGACTTGGCATAACGGAGCGAGTTCTCAACCACATGTGTTATTCCAGCAACAGGCAGGATGATGACGTTCCCCTCAATGGCTAGCGGCGGCTCTTCGCAGGTGGAGATCCGCAGTTGGTCAGCGACGGACTCATAATGCTTGTGAATCCGGTGGAACAGCAGGATAATCAGCGGCAGGAAGACCAGTACCGGCCACACCTGCGTGAACTTGGTCAGGAAGAACATAATAGTGACGATAAAGCTGATCAGCGCGCCCGCAGTGTTGATAATAAATTTGCCGACCCAGCCCGGCGGCTTTTGCCGGATCCACTTCACCATCATCCCGCTCTGGGAGAGCGTAAAGGGAATGAACACGCCTACCGCATATAGCGGAATTAGGTGCTCCGTCCGTCCTTCAAAAGCAATGATCAGAATGATGGAGAACATCCCCAACATGAGAATGCCGTTTGAATAACCCAGCCGGTCTCCTCGGACAGTGAACATACGCGGAATAAACTTGTCTTTCGCCAAATTCACCGCCAGCAGCGGGAACGCGGAATATCCGGTATTGGCTGCCAGAACCAGAATCAGCGCGGTAGTTCCCTGGACGAAGAAGTACATGAAATTACGGCCGAAAACCTCTTCGGCAATGATGGACACCACCGTAGCATCTTCCCGTGGCGAAATACCATAGTAATAGGCCAGAAACACAATACCTGTAAATAACACCGCCAACAGTGTGCCCATCGCCGCCAGTGTTTTGGCAGCATTATTCGGGGCAGGATCTTTGAAGTTAGGGATGGCATTGGAAATGGCCTCTACCCCTGTCAGCGCCGAGCTCCCGGATGAAAAGGCCCTCAGCAGCAAGAACAGGCTGATGCCCGCTACCGGAGTACCGATAGGGGTGTGCAGATCGGCCGGCACACTGCCGGTCAGGATTTTGAACAAGCCCAGACCGATCATGATAAATAATGCGAGCACGAACAAATAGACCGGATAAGCCAGGAATGACGCCGATTCCGTGACCCCCCGCAGATTCAAGGTTGTAATCAGCAGAACGAAGAAAATGGCAATAGGCACATTATACGGATGCAAGCTTGGAAAAGCCGAGGTAATCGCGTCAGTTCCGGCGGAGACACTCACCGCCACCGTCAATATGTAGTCCACCAACAGCGAGCCGCCGGCAATCAGCCCAGGATACATCCCCAAGTTCTCTTTGGATACAACATAAGCTCCGCCGCCATGGGGGTAAGCAAAAATAATCTGCCTGTAGGATAAAATCAAAGCCACCAGCAGGACCAGAACCCCTGCCGCAATCGGTATCGAATACCAAAACGCCGCAGCGCTGATTGTAATCAGTACCAGCAAAATTTGCTCAGGACCGTAAGCAACGGATGACAGAGCATCTGAAGAAAGAATGGCCAGCGCTTTGGTTTTGTTCAGTTTCTGTTCGCCAAGCTGTTCAGACTTCAGTGGCCGCCCAATCAGGAATCTTTTCAACGAAGACATCATTAGCCTCACCCATCACTTTTTAATGTTATATTACCCTTGGAAGTAAATAATAATCTCAGTTCTTTATTATACGCTTTTGAAACAAGCGTGGTTGCTATTATTTTCAAATCATAATCCTCCTATAATATATCGTCAAAATTGCATTTTTAGGAAAATAGAACATTCGTTAAGTGTCCTTTACCATTTTGAAACTACTTTGCCGGAGGGTTGGGATATACTAGCCACAGACATAACAAAGGAGATCACACTTTATGAATAAATCAGCTATAAGCGCCTTTATTGTACTAACCCTGCTTGTAACAGGCTGCAGCACGATGAAAACTCCAAGCGATTTGCTCACGGCTCCATCGCAGAGCAACTCCGATGGAACGATTGCAGGCATTGTACAGTCCTTTCTTCCATCGAATGCCCACTTGACCGTGCCCGTCCATTCTGAATCGAGCAGCGCCATCCAGCTGCAGGACCTTGATAAGGATGGTCAGGATGAAATTCTGGCCTTCTACAAAACAGACAAAACCGACTTTGAAATCAACACACTCATACTGTCAAAGTCCGGCGGAGAATGGAAAAAGCTGACCAGCTTCACCGGAGTCGGCAGCGAGCTGGATTACGTGAAGTTTGCAGATGTTACTGCCGACGGCGCGGCGGATGTGCTGCTTGGCTTCAGCGGCGGCAAGGATCTCAGCAGGGAATTGGCCGTCTACAGTCTGAGCGGCGGCAAGTGGTCTGAAATACTCAAACAGCCTTATGACCATTTGGCAGTGGGGGATTTTACGAACGAGGGAGAGACGGAGATTGCCTTGATCCAGGCAAGTGTCAATGCGGATTCCCAGCAGGTATCACATCTCCAATTACTGCGGCTTCATGGCGGCAAACAGCAAACCTTAGCAGACCAGACCCTTAATGGTGTTGTGATTCAGGCCCTATTCGCTAAGGCTGCTCCTGCCATAAACGCTCTGGTCATTGATTCGGCGATTGGCGCGCATTCTTCCTACACCTCTCTACTGACTTGGGAAAATGGCAGGTTTACTGATATACTTGCAACAGATGATTATCAGCATACAGCTCTGGCGGACAGCAAGGATCTTGTGCTTAAGCGGCTGGCTCCAGAGTCCGGCGGCATGCTGGGTGAAAGCAGCATCGCGATGAAGGACTATCCGCTGTACAGCGAGGATGTTAACCAAGACGGGATTATTGAAATCGGATTTCTCGTTCCTCCTGCGGGTACAGAGAGCTTCGCTCCGCTGGCTACCCCTTTTATCACTAAATATTATCAATGGGATGGGCAATCGGGTCTGAAGTTTGTTCAAGAACAGTTTGACCGATGGGGCTTCAATTTCCATATTCCTCAGAACTGGACTGGAAAATATATACTGGAGACTCCGGGGGAATCCCCTACTCCGTGGAAGAGCCTAATGTTTAGCTACAAGAGCGCCGATTCCTCTCTGAAAGCTCCGCTGCTGGAGCTGCGGCTGCTCACCAAGAAGGAGTGGCAGACGGCCGAAGCCAAGCTGCTGGCGGAGAATGCTTCTTATACGCTGCTCTATGAATTACAGAATACGGATGATGACACGGAGCCTACGGTACTCGTTGCTGTTCTGCCATCCGCTACAGCAGGCAGCAAGCTGACCGGACCTTCTCTACAGGAATATGAACAGCTTAAGCTGACATTGGATGAAGTACAGCGGCTGGCCGGCACACCGCAGAAGCCTCAGCTTTAATTAGGAGGGGAACTATGAAGGTGCTGGTACTGGAAGACGAGAAGCCTATACGCGATCTTCTGCGGGTGAATCTCAAGCGTGCGGGCTTCGAGGTTGTCGAAGCCGTCACAGGGGAAGAAGCTCTGGCTGTTGCCGGGGATCATAAGGATTTTGACATCGCAATTCTGGATCTGATGCTTCCAGGAATCAGCGGCTTTGAAGTGTGCGGACGACTGCGCAGACAGTTCCCCCGGCTCGGCATTATTATGCTGACTGCCAAAAGCCAGGAGATAGACAAGGTCATGGGACTGGAATCCGGTGCTGACGACTATGTCATCAAGCCGTTCAGTCCGGTGGAGCTGGTTGCGCGGGTACGCTCCTTGTACCGGCGGATGTATCCAGGGGAAGCGCCACTGGCCGGGAACCACATTGAGCTGCCCCCCTTCACACTGATGCTGGATGAACGCAAATTGCTGAAGGATAAGCTCGATATCCCCCTGACACCTACCGAGTTCGCCATTGTGAAGCTGCTCATGGAGCAGCCTAACAAGGCGATGAACCGCGATGATATTCTGACCTCCGTATGGGGGCAATATTTTATGGGCGAGCTAAAGATTGTAGACGTCAATATCAGCCGAATCCGGCAAAAAATCGGGCAGGGTCCATCCGGGCCCCAGTACCTCGAAACGGTGTGGGGATTCGGCTATCTATGGAGGGTCCAACATTGCTGAAGGGAATCAGGTCTCGGCTTATCATCTATATCACCCTTGTTCTCCTTCTGATTGTCCTGCTGCTGGAGGGGGTATTTATTGCGGCTGTCCACTATTATTATCTGGGCAGCGCCATGGAGACGCTGAATTCACGGGCCACAACCTCCGCTACCTTTTTCAATAAATATCTGGAGGGCTACTCTATTAACGAACGGGCCAGATATATACTGGAGAACCTCTCGCCTGAAGAGAGCAGCAAGGTTGAAGTGCTGGACGCTGAAGGAAATGTCATTATCAACTCCTTCGGCTTCGCAAGCTCCGAACGTGTGAATACCCCCGATGTAAAAGCTGCCCTGACAAACGGCAAGGGTAGCTATCAGGGGCTTACCCCGTTTAACGGTGAACGGATTCTGGCCGTATCCATAGCCCTGAAAGAATCCGGCGCAAATATCGGCGTGCTGCGCTATTCTGTCTCCGCAGAGCCCTTGTACAGTGTGATCTTAAAAATTATCCTGAATGCTTCCTGGGTGGGGCTGCTGGTCATTGCGTTCGGTTTCTTGCTGAGTGTAATTATCGCCAAGCGGATTGTAGGGCCGATTCGGCAATTAACCGCTGTCGCTGAAGAAATGGCTACCGGCAATTTTGCCGTTAGAGCGGCGAAGCAGCATGACGATGAGATCGGCACCTTAGCCGACACCCTGAATTACATGGCAGAGGAAATGATCAAAAGCGAAAAAATCAAATACGACTTCATCTCCTCCGTCACGCACGAGCTGCGCACCCCCCTTACCTCCATCAAAGGCTGGGGCGAAACACTGCTTGTGGGTGATTTGTCGGATAAGGAAGAGACTCTGCAGGGGCTTGAGGTCGTAACCGGAGAAACCGACCGCCTGATCGGATTGGTTGAAGACCTGCTGGATTTCTCCAAATTCCAGGCCGGAGAGCTGAAGCTTGTGCTTCAGCCTTATGATCTGCGGGGACTGCTTGAGGATTTGCTGCTGCAATTCCGGTACCGCGGGTCAACCAAGCAGATCCGCCTGTACGCCGATATTCCGGATGAGCCGCTGCCTGTAGACGGGGATTTCAACCGCCTGAAGCAGGTTTTTGTCAATCTGCTGGATAATGCCTTCAAGTTCACCCCGGCCCAGGGAGCAATCTCACTTTCGGCAATCTCCAATGAAACACTAATTATTATTACAGTAGCGGATAATGGTGAAGGCATAGAGGAAGACGACCTGACGAAGCTCGGCACCAAATTCTTCAAGGGCAAATCCCGCCAGTCCGGCAGCGGCCTGGGCCTTGCTATCTGTAAGGAGATTATCGAGCTGCACGGCGGCCATCTCCGCATCGAAAGCGAATTCAGCAAAGGAACCACCGTCATTGTGGAGCTGCCGCGTTACCAGATTCAGCAGGAGAGCTAGGAAGAGGCACTCCGTCAGAAAACAGCCAGCTCCGATACACAAGTATCGTTATACTTGGTGCCTGGAGTAACCTCCATTATAGTGAACTTAATGCTGCTCGTCCTTTTGATTTCCGGCAGCTCAAAATAGTATCCCTTCGTGAAATCCAGAATAGTGGATGTTCCATCGGAGAAGGTTACTCTGGCTTTGCGCACACTGTTGTTTTCCAGATAAGCGGAGACGCTTTTGCCATAGCCGGGTAAAATTTTGAGACCTTCAATTTCAATAGGTTTGGTGAACTGGATTGTGAAGCTTTGCCCGACTCCGCTCCCCTTAACCCCTTCGCACCAGCATGTGGCCGAGTCGCCATCCATCACTTGATTGGGGCTGTAGGATGATGTCTTAGATTTAGGCAGAGTAGAGGTTGCTGTAATTTTTGAAGCCTGGATTTTGTTATAGGATTGATAGGCATTCGACCATGAATCCTTGAGATTTGTAGCCGTATTGGTGTGAAGGTTGACCTTGTATTCGGTTATAAAGATGTCTCTTACATACACGCTGACATAACGAATCCATTCCTTGTTGCTTTCATTGTCTCCAGCCGGGTAATCGAATTTCACCAGCGCGGATGGCTTGCAATTGCAGTATTTAGATACGATATCGAAGTCAGCTCCGGGTTTTGGGGCCTGTTTCGCATAAGGATCACGGATAAAGCTCCGCGGCTTCGTAAAGATCGGTTCTATACCGGATGGAAGCTGTCCCATCTGCAGCACAATCAAGCCCGGCTTGAATTGGATGCTCCCCTCACCGCTAGCAGATCTTTCTTCCCCTGACTGGTCATATTCCTTATATTTGTAGGTGAACTTGACAGGTTGTTGTCCATCAATGGTTATGAAGGTTGCCGATTGAAAGGTGTAGGTTTCTCCTCCATCCCAGACCTCATACTCCAATTTGGCTTTGCCTGTCTGTTGATTGACCGTAAGATTGAGCGTACCGTCACTGTCCTCGTCCTCGACCAATGCCTTGTCCACCCACTTGCCTCCATACGCCGCAGCGGATGAGCCTGCAGTTGAAGACGCCGCAACCGCACTTACACTGTAAAGAGAGAACAAAATTACAGCATTTAACAAAAGACAGAGCATACTTTTTCGAAATTTCATCTTCATCCTCATTTCTATTTCTCATAGCCCCCCAATAAAGCTTTAATTCTTAAGGCCGTAATATCCGAAACGGTAAACAGCCTTTTCTCAATCTTGTATTCCGCCAATTGGGCAGCACTGATTTTTTCACGTTCCAGCAGGACCATAATAACCCACGGTTCAATAAGGATACAAGGGAGAATGAACATTGAATTTTTAAGAAAATAACCCTGTAACGAAACAAAAGAAGGATATGGAACAAGGGCATCCCTTGATCCATATCCTTTTACAGTGCTTATTTGCTGACAAGTGAGCGGTACATGAGAAACAGGAAATACGGCGCTCCGATCAGCATAATAATGAGGCCTGACGGAATTTCCGTCGGTGCCATGATGGTTCTTCCGACAGTATCGGCAATGACGAGCATTAATCCCCCCAGCAGCCCGGACAAAATAATGGAGCGTCTCGTGTGATGCCCAATCATCATCCGCACCGCATGCGGCGCCATCAGTCCCAGAAAACCAATCGTCCCTACGTTGGCAACGGCTCCCGAAGCAAGCAGTACGCCGATAATCATCGCCCAGAGTCTTGTCCCGCGCACCGGCAAGCCAAACCCTGTCGAGCTCTCATCGCCGAACGCCAGCAAATCAAATCTGCGTCCCAAATAATAGGCAATCGGTACAAGGATGATGAGAAATACAAAAAGGATACTAAATTGATCCCATCCCCGGCCATACGTTGAACCCGTTAACCAGATAAATGATGAGCTGCTCCACAGGCTTGCCTTGACGATCATCGCCTGTATGCCCGCAGAGCCGATTGCTGATACCGCGATTCCGAGCAGGATGAGCACGGACGGATTCAAGGCTTTGCGCCAGGCTAAAGTAAACACAAAGGCTGCGGCAACTATCCCCCCTGCAATTGCAGCAATCGGCAATGCGAATATCGTAAGCCCCGGCCATACGACCAGCACAAGCAGTGCGCCAAAGCCGGCTCCCGATGTCACGCCGATAATCGAGGCGTCAGCCAGCGGATTGCGGACAGCGCTTTGAATCAAGACGCCGCTGATGGCAAGCGCAATACCGCCGCAAGCCGCAACGAGTGTGCGTGGAAGCCTTAAATTCAGCAGAACCGAATACGATGACTCCCCCTTGTGGGTAAGGCTGCTCAGCAGCTCGGCAAGCGGAATTCTCGTTCCCCCAAGCGACAAGCTCACCAAGATAATCACGATGAGCAAGACGGCCATTAATGTCACGGTCGGAATGAAGCGCATGCGCCGCGCCGCCCCTCCTATATTCATGGAGGTCTGCCCCGGGCCTGCGCCGGATATATTTTTCATCTTGGTCAGCACCAGCCAAATCAGCCAAGGTCCGCCGATAATCGCCATAACCGCTCCGACCGGCATTTCCCCCACATTGCTGCGTACCATACGCGCAAGCGTATCTGCCGCTGTAATAAGCAGCGCCCCCCAGATCGCGCTCGCGGGAATGAGGAAGCGATGCTTGCGAACCCCGCTAAGGCGGACAAGATGGGGAGCGACCAGACCCACAAACCCAATCGGTCCGACCACACTCACCACAATCGCAGCCATGAGTACCGATAGGCCGAGGCCGATCGCCCGGGTCAGCCCTACACGCTGTCCAAGTGAGCGGGCAGTGGACTCGTCCAGCTCAAGCGTGTCGAATTGCCTGCCTGCGAGCACCGAAATCCCAAGCAGCGCAAGAACGAACGGCCAGGCATACTGAACGCCGCTCCAGTCGAGCTGAATCAACGAACCCGAGCCCCATAAGAATAGATTTTGCGTTTCCGTCTTCTTGAATATATGAATCGCCGAAGTAAACGCTCCGAGCACCATCGACACAATCATACCTGATAAAGCCAGGCGTACAGGCGTCGCCTTCCGCCCTCCGCTCAGGATATAGGCCGTAAGCGCCGCCAGCAATCCCCCTGCCGCCGCCAGTATAAACGGATACTGCTGCTGTATAGCCGGAAAAGCAACCATGCCAAGAACCACCATGAAGTAAGCTCCGGCATTGATCCCCAGTGTATCCGAGGAAGCGAGCGGATTTTTCGTTATCGTCTGCAGCAAGGCTCCGGCTGCGGCAAGAGCAGCCCCGGCCAGAATGCCGATCACTGTTCGCGGCATCCGGATATCCCAGAGCAGATTATGCTCCATCACATCCTTGCGGTGCAGCAATCCATCCCATACGGTGGCTGCCGGAATCTTCGCTTCTCCGAAGCCAAGGCTCAGAATAAACAGAACGAAAAGGGCGGCAAGGCCGCCCCCCAAAATTCCAATTAGCCGCCAGGCCATACCATTATTTGAGGCTGCGGTATTGTTTTTGCTGTTCATCGAAGTGCTCATTTCGTTAATGTTTTTACAACTTCATCTACAATAACCTTGGAGGAGACCGGACCGCCGAACACCCAGGTCGCGCTGTCTAGTCCGAAGGTGCGTTTCTCCTTAACAAAGTTAAGGCCGTTCCAGACGGAATTATCCTTCAGTTCCTTTGAGAAAATATCATCGTCCTTCTGAACAATGTAGAGCAGATTCGTATCCTGAACCGCAGGCAAAGCTTCAACCGTTGAAGTGCTGAATCCGTAAGACTCGAATTTTTCCGGCTTCCAGTCATTCTTCAGACCAATCCGGTCCAAGGTTTGTACAGCAAGGGAGTTATCTGTAAAAAGACGCATTGTCGCTGCATTCTGATAGCTGTAGGCCTGGGTCAGCACATAATTCAAGCCCTCCTTACCTGCTGCGGCCAGCTTGGTCTTCGCCTCTGCGTAATGGGCGTCCAGATCAGAGAGGACCTTATCGCCTTCCGCTGTTTTGCCAAGCGCCGCCGCAATGGTTTTGAAGGTGTCTTCCATCAGCGTATATTGATCTACCTGACCTTCTGTCGGATACAGATCGAACATCAGCGTTGGCGCAATCCCCTTCAATTGATCATAGATAGCTTCGTGGCTACCCGTAATGGCGATAATCAAATCCGGCTTCAGGGAAGCAATCGTCTCCAGATTTGGCTCGTCGCGGGTTCCCACATCCGTCACGCTTGCATCAAGCGGCGCTTCGGAGGTTACATACACACTATAGTTTTTGTTATCCGCATTGCCCACCGGCTGAACACCGAGTGCAATAACATCTTCCGTAAATGTCCACTCCAGAACTACAACCTTTTTCGCGGGCTTATCCAGCTTAACCTCGCCTTTGGCATCCTTCAGAACAATAGGGCCGCTCGCGGCTTCGCTTCCGGCAGTTTCAGCAGGCGCAGTTGTAGGCGAAGTTGTAGCCGCTGCATTATTAGCCGCTCCTCCGTTCTTCGCCGAATTATTTGTGTTGTTAGAGCCGCAGCCCGCTGCAATCAGAATGACAACCATAAGCATGATTAGACCCTTTAACCTTTTGTGCATGTTGCAAATCCCCCTATAATATAAAAATTAAAAACAGCGTTCTGTGATAATTATTATCATTCATGTGATAATGATTATCATTGTTAACCAATATATGCTATCTTATATGTGTTTCCGGTGAAAGTCAAAGTTTAATATGAAAAAATTTCTATCTAACTAAAAGAAAAGTCCTAACAATCAAGAGTTTCTTGATCATTAGGACCGACTTTGATTATATGTTATATCCTGCCTGTATTAGAAGCCCGCCGTCCAGCCTGCATCAGCAGTAATAACAGCACCGTTTACAAAGCTCGATTCATCCGATGCCAGGAACAAAGCGACCGTGGCGATTTCCTCCGGCTGACCCAGACGCGGACCGCAACGTTGGTTTTAACGGCGACCGCTTCTCCACCGTTTGCCGAAATCGCAGCAGCAACCGCTTCTGCTCCTTCAAGATTCAAATCAGAAACAACCACCTTCGCGCCTTCTTTGGCGTACAGCTCCGCGATTGCTTTCCCCATGCCTGAGGCCGCCCCTGTAACGACTGCTACTTTATTGTCCAAACGCATGTAAACTCCTCCTGATTTTTATTTGTTGTGAGCAACTCGTCACTCAAGAGATTCCAAGCTTCTTCTTGAGATGTAAGGATCATATTAAATTTTTGTTAAAAAATATTTGAGTATACCCGCCTTTATTTTTTGGCAAAAATATGCGGACTCCATACTTTACACACAAATTTGAAATATTCTTTTTTAAAATAAACCATATCTGGGAGGTCAAGATGAAAAATAAGTATTTGCTTTTCGCAGCCGTTGGCTTAATGGTGCTCATTCTCTCCGGCTGTCTGAACAAGGACAAGGAATCGGCGAACAGCACAGAGCAAGGCAGTTCACCCCTCAAGACCGTAAAAATGTCTGCAATCACGCAAACCGAGTTTACGTTAACCGCTCAGGCCAGCAATTTGGAAGTCGCGCCCGGTAAAACAATCCCTGTCTGGACGTTCAACAATTCCGTCCCCGGTCCTGAAATTCGGGTGAAGCAGGGAGACAAGGTGAAAATAACCTTAAAAAATCAACTGCCGGAGCCAGTGTCCATTCATTGGCACGGTTTTCCGGTTCCGATTGATATGGATGGCGTTCCCGGAGTTACACAGGATGCGGTACAGCCCGGGAAGTCTTATACGTATGAATTTACGGCCACAGTCCCGGGAACGTATTGGTATCACTCCCATCAAGACAGCGTAAATCAATTGGATCGCGGCTTATATGGTTCATTGATTGTCGAAGCCAAGGATGACCCGGCGACTGTGGATTACACACTCATGCTGGATGAATGGATGTCCACGAGCATCGGCAAGAGCGATGTCAGCAGCACAAGTATGGCTGATATGAAGGGAATGGATCACAGTAATATGGAGGGCATGAGCAACGCCAGCCCGCAGGATAACAGCGGCAATGCAGACAAGGGGCATGATATGAGCATGTATGATCTGCTTACGATTAACGGGAAATCGGGGACAGGCATTGAAGATCTTGTGGTCAAAGAAGGAGATAAAGTCCGCTTGCGGCTGATTAATGCCGGATACAAGTCGCATTCGCTGCATTTGCACGGCCATGAGTGGAAGGTGACAGCAACCGATGGTCAGCCCGTTAACAACCCCCAGCTCCTGAAGGATTCTCTTTTGACTATTGCGCCTGGAGAACGATATGACGTTGAATTTGAAGCCAACATTCCGGGGCAGTGGTATTTGGAAGCACATGGCACTGAGGCCGGTGTTGAAGGCATGAAGATCAAGATTTCCTACGAGGATTCTACTGAAACCAAAGATCAGCCAAATGCTTCCCTGGTTAACCTTCCGGTCTTTGATTTCACCAAATATGGCCAGGTTGCAGGCTCGGCTTTTACACTTGATCAAAAGTACGATCTCAACTACACCATGAACCTCGGAACAGCTTCGGACAAGGGGAATACGATTTATACGATCAATGGCAAAGCATTTCCTGATTCAGACCCAATCAAAGTAAAAACCGGCGATAAAGTATTGGTGCGCCTGGTTAACAATTCAGCAACAGACCAGCATCCGATGCATCTGCACGGCCACTTCTTCCAGGTGCTCAGCAAAAACGGACAACCTCTGAATGGTTCACCGATTGTGAAGGATACGCTTAATCTCCTTCCGGGTGAAGAGTACGTTGTCGCATTTGAGGCGGATAACCCCGGAGACTGGATGTTCCACTGTCATGATCTGCACCACGCCGTAGCCGGAATGATTACAGATTTGAAGTATACGGATTACAAAAGCAACTATGTCCCAGATCCAGAGGCCGGGAATTTGCCTGAATAATATCGTCTATCCTAATTCTATGACAGGAGTCGGAAGAGAAGCATTCTCCTTCGGCTCCTTAATAAGGAAGTGAATCCGGCTTCATACCCTGTTGATTGCCTTGGGCCTAATATCCTTAGGAGCTGGGATATTCTCCATGCCTCCATCTGTCAAACTCGTTTTCTTAGTCGTTTCTCTTCTGTTGTCCATTTGGTTTATCGTTGTGGCGAAGCGGAAGTGGCAGAAAAACCGCCCTGCAGCATGGGTGTATCTCATTTCATCCATCCTATCCATAGTTCTGGTTATTACGGCGGTGCCTCAGACCGTTTCAGGTCTCTTAGCTAAACCGGTACCGCAAAACATTCAACAAGAGTTCCATGCACAGCCCATGTTGATTTTTCTTCTTCATGAAAAGAGGCATGATCATATGTGACAAAGGACAGAGAAGAATGAGCAGCAATGGCAAAGCACTTGTCCCTGATCCCGTAGCTCCATTAAATAAAATCAGCGCGGCAAACAATACAATTGGCAAAATGCAGCAAATCATCATTATCCAGCGATGAGAATGTTGCTTTCCGTGATGCTGATGCTCTTGCTTTTCTGAATCCTGGCTTTCATGATTGTGGTTTCCGCAGCAGCCCATGTGTATTCCTTCTTTCGATTTAATTATTTTGCAAGGTTAGGTCTTGCATCCCTTGTCTGCCAAACACCATGGAGCCTATACTTAACGGAACAACCAGTACCTTCAACGCTGACCAAGCCATTATGTTTCCTCCTTTTTCATATGCTTTCCTTGAATTATCTTCAGTATAGAAAAAGGTTATGTGAATACAGTGTTGAAATTATGCGCTTTTAATGAAGTTTGCACATTTTATTTTTTATATTTTTTAATCAAAAAATGTACGAAACCCGATATCAGAACTGCGCTAATCAGCAGCACCCCAATCCTCGCACCCCAGCGCAAATAATAGGTAATGGTTTCGCTACGAAACGATGTCGCAGATACAAACAGGCACATCATCCCCATAGACATTATAAAAATTACGATCAGCCATTCCGCCTTTTTCATTTATGTTCCTCCTGGAGCTCGTGCTTCAGACGAATCTCAAAACGGGTGCCGACGCCATTTCCGCTTGTGACCAGCAGTTCCCCCCCATGAAGCTCAATCAATTTTTTGGCAATAGGCAGCCCCAGTCCGGTTCCCCCATACTGTCTTGACCGGGATTTCTCCACCCGATAAAAACGCTCAAAGATTAAAGCCAGCTCAGCTTCAGGTATCCCGATTCCTGTATCCTCCACGACCAAATGAATAAAGTGATTATCGCTGTTCAGATGAACGTTAATTTCACCATTGTTCGTATATCTGACAGCATTCTCCAATAAATTGATAAGCACCTGCTCTATTCGTAAGCCGTCACCATAGATCAACGGGATATCCGTGCCTATGTGGGCATGCAATTGCAATTCCTTTTCATGTGCCTTCAACTGGATTCTCCGCACTGCGGTCCCCGTAATATCGGCAAGATCAATCCAGTCCAGGGATAAGCTGATCTTGCCTTCCTCCATTTTGGACAGCTCGAACAAATCATTGACCAGGTGCTGAAGCCTTAGTGACTCCTGATGTATAATATCGAGATACATGTCCCTCTCTTCATCATTATCATACAAGCGGTTCTTAACGACTTTGGCATAGCCCTCTAAGTAAGTAATCGGCGTACGCAGCTCATGCGAAATATTAGCAAAAAACTCCTGCCGTGTATCCCGGTACCGCTGAAGATCCTGTGCTAAGTTGTTTATCTCCATCGCTAATGAACCGACTTCATCATTGCTGCCGATGTTTAATCGCGTTTCTAACTCTCCCAAGGCAATTTTGCGCGTCGCCTCCCGCATCTGCAGCAATGGTCTTGATAGCAATTGGGCAACAATAGGAAATGCCCAGTGCCAGCAAAAGCGCTCCTGTCGCTGATAATACCAGTAGCCTGCGTATAGCAGATATGGATTCATCCATATGTCTGGTGGATGACAGAACATATACTGCCGACTTAATCTGCCCGCTGCCTGGATCAGGAATGGGCTCCGCCGCTGCAAAAAAACGCTCACCGCTTACATCCGTATATTCTACCCCGACTCTTTTGCCGGAAAAAAGAGCCTGCACATCCTTTTCACGAATAAACGATAAATCCGCGATGTCCTTCTCTCCGGAATGTGCAAGCACCCTGCCTTGCCTATCTATATAGAGAATACGTGTATCCGAGAAATCAGCCAGCTTCATCAACGTTTCTTCGGCGGTAACATTTGCAGGCTCGTTCATGGAAGCGATATGACTTGTCAGCTCCTTCACTTCTGTACGCATTTCAGTACTGTAAAAGCTTGAAAACATACGCTCAACAGCCAAGCCAAGAAAGGTTAGTACAAAAATAAAAACTGCCACGATTGCACAGCCCAGCTTAAATGCAACTCTATTCCTTATCATTCAGCACACCTGCAGCATTGAATTTATAGCCTACTCCCCACACGGTTTGAATAGGGTTATACGTAAGACCTGCCCTATGCGTTTTCTCCCTGATATTCTTGATATGGGTGTCCACCACACGGAAATCTTTGTCATAGTCGTAGCCCCAAATCATCGTAACCAGCTCCTCTCTGCTGAATACCCGATTCTTGCTCTTGATCATCGACAGCATTAAATCAAATTCCTTTTGCGTAAAATCAACGGGATGATCATGAATGTAGATCTCACGGCCTTCGGGAGAAATTTTTATGCCCGGGAACTCCAAAACCGTCTCTTGTTGTTGAACAGTTGACTGTACAATGGCGGACCTGCGGATTAGAGAGTATATCCGGGCCAATAATTCATCCGGTTCAAACGGTTTGGTCAGATAATCATCAGCGCCAATGCCAAGACCGTACACCTTGTCTTTGGTCTCAGAACGCGCGGTTAGCATAAGTATGGCTACATTCTCCGTCTCGCGGATAGATTTGCATACCTGCCAGCCGTCCATATCAGGAAGCATAAGGTCAAGAAGCACGACATCGAAGGCATGCTTGCCAATCATTGATATAGCTTCCTTGCCGCTGCTCGCCTCTTTGACTTCAAAGCCCTCTTTCGTTAAATAAATCCGCAGCAGGTTGCGCATATTCCATTCGTCATCCACAACCAAAACCTGTAATTTCGACATCACTGGACACCTTCCTATGAATATAACCTATTGTGCTGCAAGCTTTTGACCAGACTGACGTTTGTAGAAATAAATCAAGAGGATTACAGAGATTGCAAAAACACCCGCGCTGGTCCATTGTCCCGCAGTCCATTGAAGGGCATACCTGGGCGAGTCGCCTCTGAAAACTAAAGCCCCTTGAATCGAGATACCCCCATTCCAGATTGCAAATATCTCGCTTCCACTCCCTTTACTGCTGTAAACACGCAGACACTTCATGCTGTCTTCATACTTTGAGTGTAAAAGGGGTTTGTGTAGAAAGAATGTGACTGCTGACGATAGAGCTAAGCCTCTACGCAAAAAGACTTCTCACAGTAAAATACACTGCGAGAAGTCTTTGACCTACAAAGAATATTTCAAGCTCATTATTCACTAATCATCTGGCGATAGCTGGTTTCGCTCGCTACGCGGCGGGCTGTAACATAACGATCACGGTAATATGAGTCAGAGAGACTGCTTATTCTTACGCCCTTGCTGCTTGAGGAATGGGCAAACTGATTATCACCGATATAAATGCCTGCATGGGAGATTCCCGAACCAAAAGTGTTGAAGAAAACCAAATCTCCTACACGCAGATCATCTTTAGCCACTGGTGTGCCAACCTTGGCTTGAGATTGGGATGTACGCGGCAAATCGCCAGCGTTGAATTTACCCATTATGTATAGGATGAACCCAGTACAATCGAAACCAGCCGCCGTAGTCCCGCCCCATTGATAAGGAGCTCCCAATACCTCTTTTACTTCACTTTCAATACTTATGTCACTTGCGTAAGTGCTTGCAGGAACAGAAGTGAACAATGCTGCAGCTCCCACTAAGGCTAAAATGAACTTTTTCAAAATCCGGTTCTCCCTTCGATGCCTACGGAGTTAGCTGAGGGTTCGGTTAAAGGTTCCCTATATTCCCTTGCTTTCAGGAATAATTCACCCGAGGATGGTTCCCCCGTTTTCCATATGAAATTCGGCAATAATTAACTTTTTGTAACTATTTCTATAGTATTGTATTTATACTGACTCTGTCAATCCAATATCAAATTTTCTATTTTTATTTTCAAACCACATAGAAACCACACAATCTTACAGTATAATGCATGAATTTCAAGGGGAAACCCGTCGTTTCCAGAAATCATATGATAACAATAGATAGAACAAGAAGTAACATTATTGTTACTGATTTAGACAACCTTCAGGATAGGTCATTCCACGGACTTCGGCCAATTCATGCTCATGCGTCCCCTGATATCCTGATTTCCCTTTATTCCTACAGCAAGTCTGCCTGACCACTAATGGGTTCTGGGACCATGTCCTCGGAAATCACCAGTCCTTAAGCAAAAAAACAGCAACTCATCGGAAGACAAGTTGCTTTCACAACAATGTATTATTATCAGCTTCATCCCTGTGTAATCTTCATCTAGTGTTTAACACTTCTCCAAAGCTTAATCTATAAAAGACAGAACATACTTCTCTCCGGCTGTTACCGCGAACTTAATCAGGCCATCCGAGGGCTTCACCTGCTTCTTCACTCCCGCTTCGCCAACCCATACCGGGCAGTCTGCAAGGACGGAACATATTCCGCCAAGAGAAGCAGCAATTTCCGCTTCCGCTACGCGGCCAGCTTTCCATTTCAGACTGACTTCAAAGCCACCCCGAGCCCTCAGACCCTTGACTGAGCCCTCCTGCCAGCGTGTGGGCAATGCAGGCAGGAATTCAAGATATCCTTGGTGGGATTGCAGCAGCATTTCCGCTATTCCCGCCGTTGCCGCAAAATTTCCGTCAATTTGGAACGGAGGATGCGCATCAAAGAGATTCGGATATACTCCGCCTGTTTCATGTTTGGCCGGTTCGCCCGGCTTCACCAGGTTCAAGAGATTCGAAATCAGCTGTTCCGCCCGGTCGCCGTCCTTGAATCTCGCCCATAGACCGATTTTCCAGCCCAAGCTCCAGCCTGTTCCCCCGTCGCCACGGATTTCAAGCGATTTTCGCGCTGCCTGAAACAGGCCGGGAGCAGATTGCTCGGTAATGAGCCGTCCGGGGTACACGCCCACCAGATGGGAGACATGGCGGTGATGGGTGTCTTCATCCTCAAAGTCAACCGACCACTCCTGAAGCCGGCCCTGTGCTCCGATTTGCAGAGGCAGTAGCTTGTCCTTGGCCGCTTGGAGGCTGTGAGCGAAATCCTCGTCAATCTTCAGAATTTCCGCTGACCGGATACAATTCTCAAACAGCTCCGCAATCAAAGACAAATCCATGGTTGTAGCTTCGCTGACGGCGGCGTAGCCCCCTTCTTGAGTCTTGAACATATGCTCCGGGGACGTGGAGGGAGAGGTGATCAGATAACCGTCCTTATTCTCAATCAGCCAGTCCATGCAGAACAGTGCCGACTCCTTCATCATCGGATAAGCCGTATCCCGCAAATAGGACTCGTTCCCGCTGAACGCATAGTGCTCCCAAAGATGCTGAGTCAGCCATACCCCACCCATTGTCCAGAACGCCCACACCGGATCACCATCGCCAAAATCCCCTACGGGAGCGGTCTGGGCCCACAGATCAGCATTATGGTGGGCAACCCAGCCTCTTGCCCCATAATTCGTCTCTGCAGTCTTCCTGCCGTTGACGGCGAGTCTGCCGATATAATCAATGAGCGGCTCATGCATTTCCGCCATGTTGCAGATTTCCGCCGGCCAATAGTTCATTTCCGCATTGATATTAAGCGTATAATTACTGCTCCACGGCGCACGCGTATCCTGATTCCATATTCCCTGAAGATTGGCCGGCTGGGTTCCGGGTCGGGAGCTTGCGATCAGCAGGTAGCGGCCATAATGGAACAGCAGTTCCACCAGGCCGGGATCGCTGCTCCCGTATTCGGCAATCCGCCGGTCGGTCGCCATATCAGCAGGGGCCAGGCTTTCACCCAACTGCAGATCGACTCTGTCAAACAACTGGCGATGATCCTCCAGATGGCGATGGCGGATTTCGGCATAAGTCTTTTCGCTTAACGAGTGAATCGTATTCGCCGTCAATTGTTCTGGACTACGTTCCGCACTTATTGCGCCCATGCTAGGGTCAAACGTCGTCGCTGCGCTGAAGTAGAGCGTCGCTTCAGTCGCTGCAATAACATGAAGTCCGTCTGCATCAGCCTTAAATGTGCCGCCTTCCTGAACAACCGCCAAACGGCCGTGAAACCGCAAGCCTTTGGAGGTTTCAGGATCACCGTACCTTACCGGATCTTCTACATCGTAATAATTGGGAGCGACATATTCGGGAGCTGCACCGGATAGCGTAAAATGGTCTCCGTCCACCTTGGTCATGTACCTGATCGGACTATCCAGCCTTGTCCGGAAGCTTAGCCCGCCCTCCTTGCCCGCTGACAGCCTGATGACCACTGCCTGATCCGGGTACGACGCGAATATTTCACGGGTATATCGGATGCCTCCAATGGTATAAGAGACGTTTACGATACCTGTGGACAGATCCAGCTTCCGGCTGTAATCACGGCTGCTCAACTGACCATGCTCCATCAAGATTTGCAAATTACCGAACGGCAGGTAGGATTGTGTATATGTCCCCATCATCTGCTTGCACAATTGATCCGCTTCTTCATACTTCTGGTCTGCAATGAGTTCTCTTACCTTTGGCAGGACTTCTTTGGCTCCCGGATTATTCCAGTCTCTCGGATAACCGGACCAAAGCGTGTCTTCATTCAACGCAAGACGTTCATTTTCAATACCGCCGAAGACCATTGCGCCGAGCCTGCCATTGCCGACAGGCAGCGCTTCTACCCAATACACCGCAGGGGAGTTAAATTGAATATTCATCTAGTTGCAGCCTCCATCAAGTCTTTAGAATACAGCTATAGCTCTACTATCGCTTTAATTACTTTGGATTCAGGCTTCAACCAGCCGTCAAAATTCGAAATCATATCCTCAAAGGAGCTGCGGTGCGAAATATAACGGTCTATATCCACGTATCCGGCACTTATCCCCTTCAGGACATAATCGAAATCCTCCTTGGTTGCATTGCGGCTTCCCATGAGGGTCAGTTCGCGGCTGTGAAAATCCGGGTCATTAAATGTAATATCGCTCTTCACCAGTCCAACATACACGAGCGTGCCGCCATGCGAGACATATCCAAAGGCCCCGGTCATGGAGCCTGCGTTGCCGGTCGCATCAATGACAACCGGTGCCAGATTACCGTCTGTCAGCTTGGAAAGCTGCTCTTTCGGGGACACAAGGGCATTGACCGTATGCTCAACTTTAGCCCATGTCTGGCAAAACTTCAAACGTTCTTCATTCACATCCATTGCAATGACTTTAGCACCGGCAAAACGGGCCAACGCCATAACGCCCAGACCAATTGGTCCCGCTCCAATAACCAGCACGGTGTCGCCGGCCCGGATTCCAGAGCGGCGAATGGCATGCGCTCCAATCGCAAGCGGCTCAAGCATCGCAGACTGGTCCAGGGTAAGACCTTCCGTTTTGAGCAAATGATGGGCAGGTATGGCTACGCGTTCCCTCATGCCACCGTCAATATGCACGCCGAAGACCTTCATGTTTTTGCAGCAATTTGTTTTACCGTTCAAACAGGCCTGGCACTCTCCGCAATGCATATATGGAATGATGCTTACTTGATCGCCTGCACGGAGCCCTGCCTCATTCGCACCAATGCTTTCAATAATACCAGCCAGCTCATGCCCCAGTACGCGGGGATAGCTGAAGAACGGCTGATTCCCTTGGTAGGCGTGCAAATCTGTACCGCAAATACCGATCCTATGAATCCGGACAACCGCTTCGCCCTCTGCTCTTACCGGTTCTGCAAGATCCTCATGATAAGCAAATCTTCCGATCTCTTCACATACAATTCCTTTCATGCTCCAAGCATCTCCTTGTCTATTTGAATGAGCCGTTATATTCGGGACGTCCGCTTGCCCAGGTTAGATTATGGACCGGAGCAAGGATTTCAAGCACTGCGCGGAGCAAATCCTCATCCAGAGGCTCATCCGACCAGGCTGCATTTTTCTGTATATTATCCGGGCTGGCGGTACTTACCAGGGTGGTCGGGATCTGTTCATCCCTGGTAGCGTACTGGACTGCCAGTTTCGCAATATCCACTCCCTGATCTGCACAAAATTCCGCGGCTTGTTTGCAGACTTTCTTTAATTCTGGTGGTGCCGGATGCCAGTCTGCCGGTTCACGCGTGCTCAACAGTCCCATAGATAACGGGGAAGCATTCACGAGCCCAATTCCCTTGCGGTCAAGATGTGGCAGAAGATTAAGCAAGGACGTATCATTCAAGGAATAGTGGCAGTATGAAAGAATGGCATCCACTTCAATCTGCGGCAGTAGCTTCTCGAAAAGCTGCAACGGCAGTCCGCTTATACCGGTATACCGGATTTTCCCTTGCTCTTTCAGTTTGTGCAGCGCGGGCACAGCTTCTTCCAGGATGATCTCGGCCGGCACAAACTCGATATCATGAAGGAACAGCACATCCACATAGTCGGTATGAAGACGCGCCAAGCTTTCGTCCACACTGCTAAAAATACGTTTGGCGCTGAAATCAAACTTGTCCTCTCCGTACCTTCCCGCTTTCGTAGACAAGAGAAACTTGTCGCGCGGAATTTCCAATATGGCTTGACCAAGCACAGTCTCCGCCTTGGTAAGTCCGTAATAAGGCGAAACATCAATATAATTAATGCCGGCATCAATTGCGGTATGAACGGTTCGGATACTCTCCTTGTCATCGGTCTGCCGGAACACGGACCCCAGAGAAGACGCGCCGAAGCTGAGTGCCGAAACCTCAAGCCCCGTGTTTCCCAATTTTCGATATTTCATTATAAAGTCACCCCATCCTTAAATATGGCAATTTCTTTAAAGCCATTAACTTCGTTCAGCGTCCGGCTGTCTCCGGAAGCAATCCGAATGATCTGCTCCCACAGCTCATCCGTCAATCCGCCCATCGTCTTGCCTTCAAGAAGCTGGCCTGCATTGTAATCGATCCAATTCCGTTTTCTGGCAGCGAGCTCACTGTTTGAAGATATTTTCACCGTCGGCACAGGTCCGCCAAAAGGTGTTCCCCGCCCGGTTGTAAACAGCACCAGATGAGCTCCTGCTGCCGACAAGGCTGTTACGGACACCAGGTCGTTGCCCGGAGCTTCCAGCAAATTGAGACCTGTTTCCGTTACACGTTTACCGTAGCTGGTAACATCACTGACAATGGCGTGGCCGCCCTTTTGAGTGCAGCCCAGTGATTTTTCTTCCAGCGTGCTTATTCCTCCAGCCTTATTCCCCGGCGATGGATTCTCATAGATTTCCTGATCATGGCGGATAAAATATTGTTTGAAATCATTGATCAGCGAGACAATCTGTCCAAAAACTGCTTCGTCTTTGGCCCGGTTCATTAAGATGGTTTCGGCTCCGAACATTTCGGGAACCTCTGTCAGAATGGCCGTCCCGCCATGCGCAGTAACGCGATCGGCGATTGAGCCGACCAGCGGATTAGCCGTAATACCGGACAAACCGTCGGACCCCCCGCATTTTAATCCGATCTTCAGCTTTGAAACCGGCACGGGCTCCCGTTTAAAGGTCGCAGCATAGTCTGCAAGCTCTTTGATTAAGGACATCCCGGTTCCCAGCTCGTCCTCCTCATCCTGTGAGCGCATAAACCGGATACGGTTCGGATCGATAGCTCCGATAGCTTGGCGGAAGTCATCGATTTGATTATTTTCGCAGCCCAATCCTACAACAAGCACTCCTGCAGCATTCGGATGATTGACGAGCGAAGCCAGTAACTCAGCCGTATGAACCAAATCATCGCCAAGCTGAGAACAACCATAAGGATGGGCGAAATGATACACACCGTCTACCAGGTCCCGAAACTGCTCTCCGCCTCTCCTGGCTAGAATTTCACAGGTTTTATTAATGCATCCCACCGTGTTGATTATCCATATTTCGTTGCGGATACCCACCTCGCCGTTTGAGCGCACATATCCTTGGAACACACCCGAACCGGCTGGCGCAGCTTGAAATGGTGTCGAATTCGGCTCATAGCGGTAGTCCAGTATCCCGGAGAGTCCTGTACGCAAATTATGAGTATGCACCCAGACTCCCGGCTCCAGATCGGCCTTTGCTTTCCCTATGGAGTACCCGAACTTCAATATATCCCCGCCCTCTGCTACAGGAACGGTCAGGATCTTATGCCCTTTCACGACATCATCTTTAATAACGATCTCCGCGCCATCTTCAAGTCCAAGTCTTTCTCCGGCTTGAAAAGGGCGCAACGCAATCACCACTTGATCCTTGTGCGACAACCGGACCCAATCGCTCATACGGTATTCATCCTTTCCCAAGTAGTTAGACAGGCGGTCACATTATCGGCAAGCGAAGCCCATTCCGCGAGCGATTGGCCCCAGAATAATTCCTCAGCCAGCAGACGCCTTACGGTCTGGCTTAACTCCTCTCCTGCTGATGCATAGCTCCAGATTTCAGCCATCCGTTCAAGCTGGGCCGCATTATCGCTGACGGTATAGGTCTGCCCGTTAAGATCTCTTCCGGTGAATGTACCATCCGTCTCGCGGTTTACTTTGTAATAACGCAATAACCCGGCAAGTCCCAATATCATTTGTTCGGGCACAACCCGATTCTGCTCTTCATACCAGGCCAGTGAAGGAAGCAGCCGTATCCTGAACTTGCTCAGTGTATTCATGGCTATGGCAGACAGCCGGTGAACAATGTACGGGTTGGCGAATCGGTCAAAAACCTCGGCCGCATAAGCCTCTATTTCTTCTGCAGGATAGGGAAGCGTCGGACTAATCTCACGATCCGCCAGAACCCGGAGGCGTGCTCCCAGTTCTTCATGCTCCAGCAGTTCCCGCACATGACCCACGCCGTACAACAGTCCAAGCGGAGCCATCCAGGTATGCATGCCGTTAAGTATCCTCACCTTTCGTTGTTGAAAAGGAACAAGGTCGTTCGTTAAGTGGACGTTAAGTCCCGCTTCATGAAAAGGAAGCAGCTTGCCCAGCTCCGGCTCAGCTTCGATCGCCCAGAGATGGTAGGGCTCTGCCGTACACAGCATGCTGTCCCGGTATCCCCATTCTTCGAACCAGGCCTCCGCTTGGGCTTCTTCCGGGTACCCGGTAACAATGCGGTCAACCAGTGAATTCAGGAAACGGTTGTGGCGGATGACCCATTCCTTGAATTCATCCGAAAATCCCCAATCATCAGCATATTGGAGCACGGCATCGCGCAAGGCTTCTCCATTGCGCTCCAGCAGCTCACAGGGAAGAAAGATCAGTCCATGACTGCTTGAATCCGGGTAGGCAGTATATCTTAAATACAGCAGATAGGCTATTTTTCCCGGGAACGAAAGAATTGGACCTGAACCTAGCGGCTCCGGCCGATAGCTTAGTCCTGCTTCCGTCGTGTTGGATACAACGAACCGGAGTTCAGGGCTAGCGGCCAATCTCTTGAACTCTTCCCATTCTGTATAGGGATCAAATACCTTAGAGAACACGGAAATGATCTCTGTCCTGCTGACAGGGACCCCTTCCTCCAAACCGCGTGTCACCAGCGTGTACAAGCCATCCTGGGCAGCCAGCCTGGCAATGCTTGCTTGACCTGAAGGACGGGGCTGCATCACGGCAATGCTTCCCGTGAATATATTCCGCCTGATGCATTCGCTCATCATCCAGTCGAAGAAACCGCGTAAAAAATTCCCTTCGCCAATCTGCAGGACGGTTACCGGCAGCCTTCCTATTTGTTCCAAACGTTCTGGGTGAACCGTATTCAGGCTGCTCATAATTGATAGAACTCCTTTGCATTCAAGCCGAACAAACGCGCTTGTTCCCGCTCTCCCCAGTTCTCTGGTAAAGCACGAAGTAAAATCTCCACAACCTCACCGTATTCAGCAGCCAGCAGGCATACCGGCCAGTCGCTGCCAAACATTACTCTCTCGGGGCCAAACAGCTCCAGCACCCGCTTTATATAGGGGGTAAAGTCCTCAAGCTTCCATGTCTTCGCATCGGCTTCAGTCACCATACCCGACAGCTTGCAATAGATGTTCGGAAAACGTGAAATTTCTTCCATATAAGAGTACCACGGCTCAATCTCCGCTTGCTTGATCGCCGGTTTGGCAATATGGTCGATAACGGCATGCAGCTCCGGTATCTGCCGCAGCATCAGAAGCACATGCTCCAGTTGGCTTGATACCACCAGCAGATCAACAGGAACCTTCTCCGCCGCATAGCCGCGAAGCGCCTCCAGAAATTCTGGTTCCAGAATACGGGACGCATCCGGCATATCTTGAATCATTAGACGAAACCCGGCGAATTTGGGGTTCCGGCGGTAGCTTTCATATTGCAAGCGATGCCCGGGATCAAATAAATCCAGCCATCCCACAACACCTAGCACGGATGAATGACGATCTGCGATAGACAAAATAAATTCCGTTTCTTCTGCAGTAGGCGCAGCCTGGACCAGAATACTTCCGTCCAGCTCATGCCGTTCCAGCAACGGCTCCAAATCGTCCGGCGTAAAATCACGATACAGCACCGGGAGCGCCGGTGTAATCCAGCCATAATCCCCCCGGGAAATCTTCCAATAATGCTGATGGGAGTCAATTCTCATGTTTGTCACATCCTATTAGTAGTCTCTCTGCTGAATGTAAGGGCTTCTTTTTTTAGAATATATCAAAATTAAAGTTATTGTAATGTCTGTTTCTTGCATGTTTATAACATTTTTTGATATTATACATTCATCTTTTATCCGTTCTATAAAGAGGGATCTTACCCATGAAGCCGATTCGCAAACCATTTTACGGAGACCCTTTGTTTCCGTTTGAGCTGGTCTATAAAACGGCCAAAAATCAGGACAACGAGCTTCCGGACCACATCCATGACCGGTATGAGCTTGTCTATATTCATCAGGGGAACGGTATTTTTTTCATTGATAATACCTGGTATGAACAGCAGCCTGGAGATTTATTTGTTATTCCGGGCAATACCATTCATCATTCCCTGCCTGATCATCACAATCCCATCGTTTCTTCTGCTATATTTTTTGCGCCCGCTTTGATCTCCAGAACCACTTTGGATGACTCATACTCCCACCTGTTATGCTTCGAAATCGCAAGGCAGCAATCGTCCTATAAGTTCACCTTGCCCGATAATCTGAAACTACAGACAGAGGAAGCGCTGGCCCTAATGTCGGAAGAACTCCATGCCCAAAACATCGGCTACCGGGAATCGGCATTACTCAGCCTGAATCAACTGCTGTTAAGCTATAACCGGCACCTGCTGGTAAGCATCCACACTCACCCAAAGAGCCCGCGGATTGCTCCCTCGTGGATGATGAAGGCTTTGAGAAAAATTGACGAGCACCCGGAGTGCGAATGCAGCCTGGCGTCTTTAGCCGCCGATGCCAATGTATCAGCGCCTCATTTTTCGCGTTTGTTCAAGAAGCTGACCTCCATGAATATCACCAGTTATATCAATGCCAAGCGTATTATTAAGGCAAAAGAACTGCTGCTTGAGACAGAGGATAATGTCAGTCTCATTTCCGAGATATGCGGGTTTGATACACCGACGCATTTTTACCGGGTATTTAAAGCACTGACGGGGACAACTCCAAGTATGTACCGGAACAGGAAAAACAGCTTTGAGTGATAAAAAAATCCCCTCCGATCAACAGCGTAACCAAGTCATCTTGACAGATGCTTGGTTACGGATGATCCAAAGGGGTTGCTTCGTCCTGTATTACTATTAATTGAATCGGCTCAGCGGCTTAATGCGTTCCTTCTCGAATCCTTCTTTGTTCTAAGCCCGATCCAACCGATGATTAACGAAGCGACTACCAAGAACGCCGTTAACCCTATAAGGGTGTTCAGGACATCGTATACACAAGACCAGATATACTTCCGATGATCGCGATTCCTTCCTCAATCGAAGCTGCCATTCCTGCTTTTTCAGGTGGAGCGTAGCTCATAATCGAGTGAGATGCTGCAGTCATCCCCACCCCCAAGCCTGCCCCGAATATCGCAAGTCCAACAGTTACCGTTATTATTCTTTTCGACAAACCTACTTGTTAGACATCATTAATGTACTTAAGAAGGCGGGGAGTTCCTTGCAGGAAATCAAAGATTTTCTTCAAACAAATCTAAAGGTTTGTATGCCGGAATGGACCATAGGGGCTCTTATGATACTGTATCCGAGACTTGCTCCATCCTGAAAGAGTACATTGTGCGTAATGGAATGAAGATATGCGGAAATGCTTACTCGATGGACCTGCTTAATTATTTCTCAGAAAAAAATCCAGACAGCTACATTATTCGGATCTTGGTTGCAGTATCGGCTTAGGATACTAATTAATTCTTTCTTAGCTGAACCTCCAACCGCCAGCGGTCAGTTGATTTACCCGCTACCCTCTTCACTTTGCCCCTGTTGTACGCTTCCTGCACGCTGTCCAGGTAACCGGTCGCCGGTTCAATTGCAAAGGTGTAGTTCCCGAAAGCGCCGTAATGTGCCCAAATTCCCAGATAAGGAATCTCTTCAGGTACAAAGCTGAAGAAAATCCCCGCTCCGGAGGTCGGGTCACAGATACCGGCATAACCCACTTCCAGCGGATTGGTAAAATAATATTTCTCTGCATGTCCACCGGAAGCATCCTCAAGCGTAGAAAGGTCTGTAATCCCTCCTTCTTTCGTTGCCGCCAGAGGATAGCTGGTGATATCAAAAAGTCCGCCGAGCCGTTCCCGATGCGAGTAGGTAAGCTGAATACTTGCTTGGGCCGGCATAGTAATCAGCTTCATTCCCGGCTGGACTTGAAGCAGCGGATGAGCCGCCCAGAGATAGGAAAACGCTTCTGATGTCCGGTTCTCCAGTTCGTAATTGATGTTCAGCCTGTTTCCTTCGAGCGAGATGATCTTGCTCAGCGTGTACGGAAACTGAACGCCGTCAATTTCCATTCGCAGCTTATCCCCGTCCAGATCATACCGCCAAGGGCGGCTCCATACCTCTCCATGATCGGGGAAGAACACGTGCTCCCAAGCCTCGTCAGGACAAGGCGAAGGTGTAATTGTCGGGAACATTTCATCCCAGCCTCCCCGGTCACCTTCGTTCCAGTCCATCCCCGGATTCAGCGGCTCCCAGGGCCGTTCAGTCCGGTAAATCCATTCTCTGCCGTTAATTTTGTCAAATAATGAAACGATTTTACTCCCGCGTTGCGGTACAACTGTCACCGATAAGCAGTCATTCTCACCTTTTACGCATGTATAGCCTTGATGTACAAATTCAATCCACACCACGTTCTCCATTTCCATACCTCCAGAGATTTGCGCCGATATGATTGCAATCCATACGAAGCGCTTCTTTGAATTCAGACTCAGCTGCGCTTTTTTTGCCCAGACCGAGCAATCCCAAACCTCTCATGAATCGGCAGTGAATTTCATTTTTCTTATTCAAATCCTCATCAAACACCAGGAAGTCCGGAAGCGATACGGCGAAGTAGTCGATTTTCACATCATCAAACAGATGTTTTTCCGCATAATCAACCAGTTTGTTAAATCGGCGTTTAGCCTCATGCATATCATTTAACTTCAACCAGGCAAGACCTTGGTAGAAGATCATTTCAGGCGGCTGATCGTTATAGAACATCGCGCTGGTCGGTTCCTCCAGACCGTTGGAGGCCATACGGAACGAAGCTTCTGCTTCTTCCCGCCGTCCCAGTCCTTCGTATGCGCAGCCAAGGTAATAATAGATATTGTTCTCCTGAGCGCCGGCCAACTTGCCTTCCCCAAGATTCAGCGGATATACAAGTGCAGTTTGAAGCAGAACCGCAGCCTTTTCGAAGCTGCCTTCATAAATATGCTGCTTTGCCAGTTCCACATGCGCCAGTACATATTGCCCTGTTGCTTTACCTTCGCCGCCTTCCCACGGATGAAAATTCCGTGATCCTAGCAGTTGGATCGCTTCGTTATGTTTGCCAAGAAGGTTATGCAGTGTAACATATTCCAGATACAGATCATCGCGGGCACCTACGATTCCGGTACGGCTCTCCAGAAACTCCAGGCGCTCACTCGCCGAAAGTCCGATCTTTTTATAGAGCTGATCCAGTTCGAACAGCACCCGGGCATCGCTCGGGTCGCATGCCAGCGCCTTCTCCAGTGAAGTGCGCGCAGCCTCGGCATTGCTCTGTTTGTTGTAATACGCCAAAGCCAGATTCCGGTGCACGACCGAATAACTGTCATCGAAGGAACGGGACTGCTCCCAATAGCTTATAGCTTCCTGGTAGCGTTTCTTGTCATACAGCAGATTGCCGAGATAATAGCAGGCTTTGGCATCTCCAGTGTTAACAGAAATCACATATTCAAGCACCTGAAGCTCGAACAAAGTGTTCGGGAAGCAGTAATCCGCTTTAGCTTTTCCTCCGTCAGCAATATAGTTCCGTGCGGTTTCTTCCTGATCTAATTTACCGTACAGATAACCTAGTGTGTAGTTCACCATCGGATCCTGGGAGTGGTCCAGCAAGAGCAGAACATTGACCGCTTCTTCATATAGCCCGGCATTCGCATAGTCGGAGGATAGCTCAAGATAGTTTTTCGGTTCACGGCGCATCAGCTCCTGAAGCTGGCTAAGCATCAATATGAAATCTTCACTTCTTCCCAACGCTTCCCGGATAAGAGCCAGTTCATAATGCGCTCCAAAGTCGGCAACATCCAGCTTCAGCGTTTCTTCCGCAAAGGCTTCGGCTTCGCTGAATCTTCCCAGCTTACGCAGCATCGCTGTTTTAATATTTCTGGATTTGTAGTTCCGCGCATTGCGAATCAGTGAACGTTCCGCAAGCTCCAGCGCCTCTGCATTATTTCCCTTTTCAGCAGCAATTTGTGCCAGTGAGAAATATCCACCGTCTTGCCATGCCGCGCTCCAGACTGCTTTATAGAAAGCGGTAAATGCTTCATCCAGACGCCCTTGCAGCTTTAGGCTAAGTCCGAGCTGGTAATACGCTTCGCCGTCATATGGATTTGGATTGCGCCAGGTCACCCGTTTAACTGCCTTGTGGAAATGCTGTTCACTCTCGGCAAACAACCCTCTGCGCAACAGCAAAGTACCATAGGCAATATTAATGCGGCTGTCGTTTTCGTCCCGTTTGAGACCTTCCAGATAATAAGGCTCCGGTTCAAAAGTCGCATGACGGTACTGCTCCAGATGAAGTCCGGCCAAATACAACTCCTCGTTGGTAGCCAGATCCTGCGGTTCAGGCAGTGGCTTGGCGGCAGCCGGCACTTGTTCAATGTCCTTTGGCTGCGGAGCATATGATACCAGCAGGTTGTTCGCAGCATCTTTAACCGTAAGTGTGAGTTCATGGTCCTGAACACCTGGTGCAAGCTTCACTTCCGCAGAGTAGGTATCCACCGGGGTGAATGTAATCTTTTGGGACAACAAAATGCCCTCCGGTCCAACCAGCTCCACTACTGCATTTTCATAGCGGGTAGTGGTGTACACAAATACGGCTGCAATTCCCTGCTCTTCGTCTACTTCGAGGTTAACCGCCGCTTCGGTCGTTGCATTTTTTACCACCCCGATATTTTTGTAAGGCATAAAGTATTGTGTAAAGGTCTTCTCCTCATAAGGCTGCAACCATGTGAAGTCCGGCTGATTGTCCGTGAATACCCCTGTCATTAACTCGATGTATGGGCCATCTTCATCCGTTAAGTTGCGGTCCCATGCCTGGCCAAATTCGCCATTCCCCCAGGTCCATTGCTTTTTGCCCGGTGAAATATGATGGTTCGCTACATGCAAAAGTCCGGCCTGTACGGAATGATCGTACCCGCCCACAAAATTGTAGTCCGATTTGTAAGCCATGTATGAGGTCGGCACGGGAATATTTTTGTAACGGGAAATATCTACGCCGGAAGAATAGTCCATTTTATAATAGGTACCTGTCGCTATAGGGAAGCGCGACACGTCTCGTTTGCCATGGTCAAAAACTGCGGTCACATCCGGAGGAAATACCGACTGGGTATGATCGTTTACGGCAACGGCCGGATTCGCCCACCAGAGGAAGGTTTGCGGCTCCGATGTACGGTTGTACAATTGCGCCGAAATTTCCAGGTATGCTTTGTCCGGTTGAAGCGTAAAGCCTGCCGTCACCTTCGTTCCATACATCCGGTCAATTTCGCTAACCCATACGGTCGCGCTGCCGTCAGCTTTCTCTTCCAGCCTGTATTCTACCGGACCATACGTGTTAGGCCGATGATGCTGCGGCCAGTTGAATTCGATACCGCCGGAAATCCACGGTCCGGCAAGTCCGACAAGCGCCGGCTTAATGACCTGATTGTAATAGACAAAATCATAATTATTCGTGCGATCCACTGCCCGGTAAATGCGCCCGCCCAGTTCAGGCATAATTTCAATATGCAGATACTCATTCTCTAAGACGACGATCTGATAAGGGACAGGTTTCTTCTCGTCTTCGATTTTTTCAATGACAGGATGCGGGTAAACTCTACCGGAACTCCCCTGATACACTCGTTTTTCCAGAAACATTGGATTTTTATTTGGCTCACCAACACCGTATGTCGGAATATGAACGGTTTCTTCCCATATTTTTGTTGTGGAGATGGGCTTTGTCAACATAATCACTCCTGTGTGTAAAGTTAACTTAATAACTCAACAATACAGGAATACTATAGTGGTCACAATTCAGGAAGTTCGGAATAAGATGGACAATTTTCTTTTTTTCGCCCTATACTGCGCCTGAACAAAACAAAGGGAGATAATTGCCTTCATGAAAATAACTAAGAGTCATACTGGACAAAAATCTCATCACCATGGACTATATACTGGTTTCATTAAACATAATCCGACACGTCAAACTCTTTGTCTTTAAAATAATATTTCCGGTCCTCCTCCGTGATCTCACGGATAATCTTGCAAGGACTTCCTACCGCGATAACATTATCTGGTATGTCTTTGGTTACCACACTGCCTGCTCCAATCACCACATTGTTTCCGATAGTCACGCCGGGATTAATGACAACGTTGCCTCCGATCCACACATTATTTCCGATTGTAATCGCAATACCATACTCATATCCTGAGTTTCTGGAGTCCGGATGAATAGGATGACCCGCCGTATAGATGGACACATTCGGAGCAAGCATGACATTCTCTCCAATAACAACCTTGCCGACGTCTAGAATGGTGCAATTGAAATTAGCGTAGAAGTTTTCGTCCACCGAGATATTCGAGCCGTAGTCGCAATGGAAGGGGGCTTCGATGTACACACTCTTGCCTGTATTGCCAAGGATGCTGCGGATCAATTCATCTCTTCTCCCAGTTTCGTCAGGGCGCAGCAGATTATATTCATGAATTTTTAGCTTGTTAGCGACCCTCTCTTCACTTAATCCATCCAGCCAAGCTTTGTACGGGAGTCCTGCAAGCATTCTTTCTTTTTGATTCATTTTCTGTTCCTACCTTTCTTGTACTTCATGTTGCCCTTTCGTTAAATTTATATAAAGGCAAGTTTTATCTCAGTTTCTCTTCTCCACCAGATGGTATGAATAGGATAGGCTTTCTAGCGTCATTCTGATTAGACCATGCATGTAGTCCTCTTCCGGATGCTTGAGCAACGTAAGCTGTGGCATATGCATCTCCGGAATATCTTTTAGACACTCCTGACGAATCAGATCAATATCTGCAGGCTGCACCAGACTTCCTGTCAAAGCAATCATTTCCGGATTCATGACGGCGATTAGACTGCTTACTGCACGGGCGGCCGTAGAATGAAAGGTGTTCCGGTCATGCAACCGCTGAAATTGCTCTGCACGGGACATCCCATAGGGCAGGAAAGATATCTCTCCGGCAAAACAAGTACTCCCTCTATGAATATGCCCGTTCACCATCATGCCTGATCCAGGGAAGCAGCCATCGATAAAAGTCGCAACAGCAACAGACTTCTCTTCTTCATATTCTTGTTTGTGGTAAAAACCATACACAGTTAAATTCATATCATTCTCTAAAATAACCTCTACACCATACTTCTCACGGATTAACGTCTCAATTTCAACATCAATCAATTCTTCAATATCACTGATATTCATAATTCCTTGATTAACTGCTCCGGGAACACCAAATCCTATAGCCTGAATCTTTGGATAGTGGGCGACAAGACGACCAGTTATTTGATCTATAGCGGCAAAATCCAGCGGCATGTATTCCTCATGCCCCTGCTCCACTGCTTCCCCAGCTAAATTAGTTACCATAAATTCAATAGAATGCTTTTTCAATCCAGCCTTGATGATAATACAAGCAATATAAGCAAAATCCATATTGTATTGATATACTTTGGCTGGCCGCCCACCGCTAGATTCTTCTGTTGCAATCTCCAACACTTCACCTGTTGCTAAAAGTTCATTCAGAATGCTCCCGCATGTGCCTATGCTTAAACCTGTTGATTTTGCCACTGCAGCTTTTGTAGCCTTCCTATTTGCTTTGAGTGTCTGCCGGACAAGCTCCTGATTCATTTTTTTAACGCGCATCGTATTATTTGTAATTGGATTCATCATCATCCCCCCTTATGCCAATACTTATTACAATACTTGCAATAAGTAAAAACATAAACCATTATTTTTATTTTGTCTACTCTTTTCCATAAAAATGTACGCTTAAAACACCTCCAAGGTCATTATTTATGAGTCGAGACCATCTCTTGGAGGTGTTTTGAAATAAGCCTTTTTATTTCTTCACTAACTGGTAAACCTGAGTAATTATTTTGTACCCATCCACTTTCCGTTCTTCTGTGTCAAGTTTGGAGATGCGGCGTTCCAGAACATCACTCTCATATATCGCTTCTGTTCCAAACGAAGGATGAACCTTAAGTTCAGCCGCTTCTGCATTAAGATTGTACCAGCGTGCAACGAGATCCCCCGTCTCCTCGGCGAACTTCAAAGTAGAGAACGCCAGCGGTGAAGCCTCTGAGTTCCAGCTTAGCCACTGCCCGGATACCGGCAATGTGACTCTATCGGGGTTCTGTCCGTTACTGGACACTGCAGCAACTCTGCTGGCAGGACCTTGTGTCTGGACAACTGTCCACGGAATCTGATACTGATATGCCTGTACGTATGCACCGGATACTGCCCCATCACCTGTATAAGGAATGATCGCATATTCTACAGCCTGCGCACCCAAGCACTGTGCCTCCGGGGTTTCGAACACGCCCCAGTCTCCCAATTCGGAGGATGAACGCAACAGCGTAACTGCTATCGTGTTCTTCCCGTCCAGCAGCACTTCATATTCATTCAAGCCCTTATTCGCAACCGCAAGCCCGTTCACTCCGTCAGCAACGCTGGCGAATACCTGCTGATGCTGGGCATTGCTCGGATTCACCCATTCCGCTGCAGGCTTGTTGCTTCGTCTGGCCACTTCAAAGACGGAATCTGCATAATGATGATCTGCGGCAAGGCCCGTAGGGAACAACGCTCTCAGCCTATGGTCTTTGGCAAGATTGTCGAAGCTTGTTCTCACCTGAAGCATTCCGCTGCCGGCTTCGAGCGTATAACGCGTAGTCAGTACAAGCGGAACCATCTGCGCAGCACGCTTGGCCTGGCGTTCTGTAAATGGAACCATTTCACGTTTCTCCGTAAGGAAGGTTTCATCGGCGCTGGCCGGAATCTCCCAGCGCAGAACTGTCTCAACCACAGCACGGAATGGGGATTGCTCAACCCATGTAATTTCAGCCTGCAAGCCTTCAGTAGTGAGCGCGGCTTCACCTTCCGGCTGGCGGTATACATATTCATTGCCGATATCACCTGTATTCTCATAAGCATTAAGTCCAGCGTATACAGCACCTGACGCCTTGTCTGTGACCGTGACCGTACCATTGTCAGCAACAGTAATACTCAGCTTGGCGTTCTCCATAGTGTTGCCCTGTACCTTTACGGCATCAAGTACGGCACTTGCCGTATCCGCTGCGCCGGCAACCAGTGCATACGTACGGTATCCCAGAGCGGCAATCTCCGCAGCAGGGAATGTAACCCGGACTTTCCGGGCCATATATGGCTGCCGGAAACGGTCCTTGGGAAGCTCGTATCCGAAATGGACACCCAGATCCTCAAGCTTAGCCGGATATACTGTGCCCTCTTCATCCATAACCTGTAAGGAATCCAGAGGCTCCTGCCCCAGTTCTCTCGCCAGGGACTGCGGGGTTGGCCCTTCAGGGAAATATTTCTTCGCCGTAATCAGCTCCACAGTAATGGTTCCGGTTCTTGGCCAGCCGCTCGTATTAAACACTGTAAACGGAACAGGGGCTTCTCCCCATGCTGCTACCCCGGCTACATCAATGGCTTCAGCCAATGCACCAGCACTCTGTGCTGCGATTGCTTCCGCCATCTGGCTGCTCTTGGCGAAGCGGGTCACCATTTCACGGTGCACTTCATCCACGCTGCAGCCACAGATACTGTCATGCGGATGATTTTGCATCAGCGTCTTCCACGCATAATTCAGAAGATGATGCGGATAGGCCTGCAATCCTGCCAGTCCGGCAAACGCAGCGAGCGGTTCTGCAACCTTTTCGAGCAGGGTCTGGCCTGCCTGATTAAGCTGCTTCAGATACACCCGGGAAGATGCCGTATTGACCAGCGTCCCCCAGCCATCCGTATGCTGGCTGCGCAGCTCGCCTTCTACAGTCACCAGGTCTCCGGGAAGATTGTCTTCCAGCGCCTTCAGGTATTGGTCAAAATTTGAATGCACGAATTCAACATTAGGATAGAGGATTGATGCTGTCTGAATAGCCTGTGACAAGTCGGTTTGAATAGGCTGATGATCACATCCGTTCATAAACAGCAGATGCGTCGTAGAAGCAAACTTCTCAGCGTCAGCGAGATTTTTATCCCAGTAAGCTTTCGCAAGGACAGGATCGGCAGGAACCTCCATCCCGTTGCAGTACCAGTTGGCAAACAGCACACCAAGCACTTCCGAGCCATCCGGAGAACGCCAGATCATTTCAGAGTAAGGCGACTCATAGCTATCCATTTCACCGACTGTATTATTGAAGCCCGTTGGCTTAACACCACGCCCGAAGATTGCATTCGTAATTCCTGCCTGCTGCAGAATTTGTGGCGCCTGCCCCATATTCCCAAAGGAATCCGGGAAATACCCCGTTTTGGAGATGATCCCGAAAGGCTTGGCGTCCATGTGCCCGATCAGCAGGTTGCGGAGATTAGCTTCACCGCTGGTAAGGAACTCATCCTGCAGCACATACCAGGGTCCGAAATGGATGCGTCCTTCACGGATATAATGATCCAGCCGCTCTCTCTGCTCCGGCCGGACCTGCAGATAATCCTCGCGGATAATCGTCTGTCCGTCCAAGTGAAAATAACGGTATTCCGGATCTTGATCGAGTGTATCCAAAAGCTTGTCCATCAATTCGATTAGCAGCATATGATGATGCTCGTAAGGCATATACCACTCACGATCCCAGTGTGTATGCGAGATGATATGCGCCGTTTTTTTATTGGTCATTTACGTATGCCTCCAATTATCCTTTAGTCGCTCCGCCCATACTGAACCCTTTGGACATATACCGCTGGGAGAACATGTACAGCACTACGGAAGGCATGGTATAGAGCAATGAGAAAGCAGCAAGTCTTCCGTATTCAACCATGCCATGACTGCCGAAGAATTGATAGATGGTAACGGATGCCGGCAGCTTCTCAGGTGTCTGCAGGAGAATATATGGCACGAAGAAATTGCCCCAGCTGCCCGAGAATGTGAAGATCGCAATGGTTGCAATACCCGGAAGCATCAGCGGAGCTACAATTCTTCTTAGTCCGCCCCATACGGATGAGCCGTCAATCCAGGCTGCTTCTTCCAGATCAATAGGTACGGAATCCATGAAGCTCTTCATCATCCAGATTCCGTACGGCAAGGAGGATGAAGTGAGAAAGAGCATAGTGGCAAAGATTGAGTTCTGTAATTTGAAGTAAAGGAACATCTGAAATACAGGAACCATAACCGCCGTAATCGGCAGCGCAGTCATAAACAGAATGCTTAGCAGAAAGCTCTTTTTGAATCTCATCTCATATCGGGACAAAGGATACGCAGCCAGAACCGATGCGATTACGACCAGTGTTGCCTGCCCGCCGGAGAGAATTATACCTACACCGAACGAACGCAGATTACCGCTGTCTCCGAGCACCGCTGAGAAGTTATCCAGCGTGAAATTGGGCAGTCGTATGCCCTGCTGGGCATTTGTATCAAACGAAGCGAGCAGAATCCAGAGCAGCGGGAGCAGGAAACACAGTCCTAGAACAACCAGGATTCCATATTGGATATTACGTTGAAGCCTATGCTTGACCACAGTGATGCACCTCCTCCAGGGTTAGACCTTGACTTTCATTGATCTCATGTAGAACAAACTTGCAACAATTCCAATCAGCAGCAGCACCAGTGAGATGGCTGTACCATATCCGAATTGATAATTGACAAATGCCTGATTGTACATAAATACCGGCAGGGTTTGAGTAGCTGTTCCCGGCCCCCCTCCGGTCATCGTATAGATGAGCGTGAACACTCCCAGTGTCTGCAGCGTGACCAGCATCATGTTAGTGACAATCGAACTTTTTACCATTGGAATCGTGATGTAACGCAGAATTTTGAAATTACCTGCTCCATCAATCGTAGCTGCTTCCTCTATATCTTTGGGGATTTCATCCAGTGCAGATTGATAGACCATCATTGAAAAGGCTGTACCATGCCAAATATTTGCGATAATTACACTAACCATCGGAAAGCTGAATAACCAGGATACCGGGCTAATTCCAAACCAGCCAATGATCTGATTCAAAGATCCATTATCACTGAAGAAAGCAACCATACAGAACGCCACTACGATCTCTGGTGTTACCCAGCCCGCAATAACAATGATGCCGATGATCCGGCGGAAGGTTACATTCTTTTCCTTCATTAATAAGGCCAGAATGAATCCCAGGACAACCTGGCCGATTACTGCCGAGAAAATCAGGAATACTAATGTTCTCCAGACACTGATCCGGAAATCAGGATCTTGAAACATGTTGGTGAAATTCTGAAAACCGATAAACTGCAGATTTTGGGCTGCGCTCCCGGTCAGGGCCATGTTGGTAAATGCAAAGCAAATGGTCAGAATGATCGGAACAATGAAGAATATCAGCAGCAGCAAGACAGAAGGCGTCAGAAATAAAAATGCGCCCCGCGACTTCCTTTTCATAGGTCACTCCCCCTCCAAATCCGAAAGAGGAGAATTTCTTCTCCTCTTTATACAGATTTTCAAATCTCTATTTAACTTCTACTTTGTCTTCACCAAGCGAGCGGGTTACATTATCCTGCAGCTGTTTTACTGCATCTTCCGGAGTTAGCTTGCCTGATGCAACGCTCTCTACAATACTCTGCAGTTGTGCTGATACGGTAGCATACTGATCATTAGCCGGACGGAATTTCGCCACATCCAACAAGGCTTGAGCCTCAGCAGTAAATGTACGATCCGTGTATCCTGCTACATCCACAGAATCATTACGCGGGCTCAGGTTACCTTCGGCCACTACACGAGCAGTAGCATTCTCCTTGTTCATCAGGAACTCGACAAATTTCCATGCTGCTTCTTTGTTCTTCGACTGTGCAGGAATCGACCAGGCCCATCCGCCGGACATGGTGATTGCTCCAGGCTCTTGACCATTCTGCGTCGGGAATGGAGCGAAGCCCATTTTGTCTGCTACATTTTCGATAGGAGCCGCCCCATTCTCAAACCAGGTCGATCCTGCCCAGCTTCCATCAACCGCCATGGCCAATTTGCCTTGCGGGAAGAGCTGCTGGAAGGCGATGCTGCCGGCTTGCCCATTAAGGGCAACCTGCATGGTTGGTCCTGTTTTATCTACATTGAATACTTGATTGATAAATTTGAAAGAATCCAAAAGACCAGTACTGCTTACAACCCATTTCTTGTTTTCATTATCATAGAGCGTATCGTTCGTTCCATACAGCAGCATTTCCAGTGTCTGCATCGTCACACCTTCACCGCTCGATTTACCCACGATCAAATTCAGCGGAGTTACGCCCGGCAGCTTATCTTTGATGGTACGTGCAGCTTCAAGTACCTCTTCCCAACTAGCAGGCTTGAAGGGAACAGCGATTCCCGCCTTTGCAAGCAGTTCTTTATTGTACCAGATGCCACGTGTATCTGAAGTAGCAGGGACACCATAAATTTTGCCGTCTTCCCCGGTTACACCGGATTTAAGGTTCTCAATGAACTTGCCCTTCCAGTCACTCCACCCGGCTACCTGCGTATCCAGCGGTTCAAGATATCCCGCTGCCGCATCCGATTTAATAATGGATGTATCTTCTGCCACAATATCCGGCGCTGTGTCAGGGGATTTCATCTGAAGAACGATCTTGGAAGTATAGTCGCCTTCACTGGCCAATACCGGAGCTATGTTGATTTTAATGTCCGGATTCTCTGTCTCAAATTTCTCAATAAGGCCGGATTTAAAGTATTTGGTCAGCGTATCTTCTGAACCCGACGAACGGAAAGTAATCGTAACCTCTTCCTTACCGCCCTTTGCTGCTCCTGAATTTGAGTTGCCACTAGAACATGCTGTTGTCAAGAGAAGAAGTGAAGCCATGGCTGCAGTGATTGTCACTTTCAATTTGTTTGTCATCATTTGTCTTTGCCCCTTTTTATTTAATTTCATAACGCTTTCATAACTGTTTCGAAAATAACGGCTAGGCCGTTATCTTCACTGATAGGACAGTAATAGAGCTATTTCAATACCCGGAATCCGCAATAATCCATAATCAGTTCACTGAACAGCATGTTCGACCAGGAAAACCATGGACGGGTAAACTCCCGGGGATCATCTGCGGAAAATCCTTCATGAGTGAAGCCTGTATCCGCATCCGTATCCTGAATTAATTGCAGCAAACGAGCTTTTTCACTGCGTTCTGGAGAAGTCAAACCCTGCATAGACAACGCAATATGCCAAATATATCCTTCCGGGGTGTGCGGGCTTCCAATACCTTCAGCAACTTTTCCCTTATAGTAATAAGGATTATCCTCACTCAGAATAAACCTCCGGGTATTTCTGTATACCTCATCGTTCTCGTCAGTATAGCCCAGATAAGGCAACGCCAGCAGACTTGGAACGTTGGCATCATCCATAAGATTATAGTGGCCTTTGCCATCTGTCTCATAAGCATAGATTCTTCCATATACAGGGTGCGTGAAGATACCATGATCCTGAATGCCCTGGTTAATTTCATCTCCCAGTTTTTGTGCGGCGGTCGCCAGCTCAAGATCTGCATAAATCTCATTTGCGATTTCTTCCAGGTATCGGAGCACGACTACTGCGAACATATTGGATGGGACCAGGTAGCCATACTCACAGTTATCATCGCTCGGGCGGAAGCCGGACCAGGTCATCCCCGTATATGCTGTCTCACTGCCTTTTCCCTCTCTGACCAGCGTATCCGTAAGCGGTGCATCCAAACGCTGGAACAGATAGGCCGATTGTGTCTCATGATGCTGCTCCACTCTCCATAACTTAATTATTTCAAATGCAGCCCGATGGAAGCTCTCATCAAATTGGGTAACACAGCCGCTATTCTTCCACAGCAGATAACTCAGCTGAATGGGATAGGCCAGAGAATCAATTTCATATTTGCGCTCCCATATCCATGGACTCATCTCGGTAAGATCCGATTGATGTCCGTTGCCGTTTGGCTGTTCGTTGAAGGCATTCGCATATGGATCAAGCAGGATATATTTCATCTGCCGTCTGACCAGACCGGCAATCATCTCTTCCATCCCCGGATCTTCTGCCGCAAGCAGCAGATAAGGACGAACTTGAGCGGCTGAATCGCGCAGCCACATAGCTGGTATATCACCTGTTATAACAAATGTTGTTCCATCTGGTTTTCGTGAAATTGTCGTTCCAATCGTATTAATAATGCAGTCCTCAAACATTTTTGCGAGTTTTGGTGAGTCAGTTAGCTCTCTTTTCACCTTTTCAATCAGACCATATACTGACTTTGGGATTTCATTCTGCAGTTTCAAGGTTGAAAGTGGCACCTCCAGATTGTTAATATATCAATTTCAAGCGCTTTCATCATAGTAAACAAATAATATTAATATGTCAATATAATTATTGGTATATTCATAATAGAATATGTCTTATTGATATATTAGTACCAAAATCAATGTAATATATTTAATCATATAACAAAAAAAGCCTTCTTTTTGAAGGCTTTGATTTCGTTCCTGTTATAAAGCACTGCGCTCCCGGTCAGTACTTTTTGACAGACGATGCGGATTTCCCCTTGATTAATGTCGCCGGTAAAAGAATCCGCGTAATTGGCTGCTCATTCCCTTGCATATTAAGGACAATTTCGAATGCCTGCTTGCCGATGCTGAACTGGTTCTGCCGCATATGCGTAATCCGGCAACCCTCATGGGACTCAGGGCTGTCAAAACAAATGACGGACAAGTCCTCTGGTATGCGTAATCCGAGCTTGCCTGCCGCCTCTTCCACCAGCAGAGCAATATTATATTCCGCAGCAAACAGTGCAGTAATATTGGGGAATTTCTCTAGATGCTCCACCAGCTTGTTTACATCATCTACGCGGGCTTGCGGATCAAATACATTCGGCATCGTAGAAGTAATCGTTTCCATCCATATTTCGCGATCCACCAGCAGGTTGTGCTCCACATGGGCTTCAATGATACCATCGATCCGTTCCTCTATTGTCGTTGTATTTGCCGGCGGCGGTGCGAGAAACCCGATATGCCGGTGTCCCAGTTCGAAGAGATAACGAGTCGCCTCTTTGGCAGCCTGAACATTATCAGTACTGACTGAGGAGGCTGGTATCCCCTTCAAATACCGGTCGATCATAACAAACGGAAACTTCTGAATCACCAGCTTCAAAATTTCGGCACTGAAGTATTCTCCTTGTGCAGGGAAGATGATCAGACCGTCTACCCCAAGTCCCAACAACTGTTGGATCGCCTTCTCCTCTAATTCCGGGATCCCGAAGGACCGCCGCACAACAAGGAAGCAGTCATTCTCCCGTGAAGCTTCTTCCATCCCGTATATAAGCTCTGTGCCGTACATATCGCTGAAATTCGTAATTACCAGCCCGATAATTCTTTTCTTGCCGGCTGTCCGGACGGTCTGCTGGTTGTCATATGGTTTCAGCAAAGCAGAATTTGAATCCGCTACAAATGAACCTCTGCCCGGCTGACGTATGATTAACTGCTCTTCAGCCAGCATTTTCAACGCTTTTTTTGAGGTAATCCGGCTGACCCCAAACTCACTGCAGAGCTCTTTCTCAGACGGGACCCGGTCACCGATCTTATATTCATTCCTTGTTATCCGCTCCCGAAGCGTTTGAAAAATCATTTCGTACATCGGCTTCGAACCTGAGTCATTAGCCATAATCAAGTACCTCCATTGCAACTCTCTCTTAATGACATAACCTAATATACCATGTTATATTAGGAATGTGAAGAATGGTTTGTTCCAATAGCTGTTAAATCCATTCAAATGAACAACCAAATACAGAACAGATTGAGATAACAGTCTCTATCGCTGCTTACTTTTACCAGACCCCAGATCGCTAAGACTGCGCATCCAGATTACGCTTTATGCCAATTGTACCTTCCAGTTCATCAGCCATGGAAAAACCTGTTGTGAAAATAAATTGAGAATTATAAAAAAGTCCTGATATACCAAGGGTTTCTTGATTATCAGGACTGACTTTGTTATGCCAAAACGAAGTTACTAATCGGTGCCAAACTACGTTACAAACGGTGTCAAAGTGAATTACAACTCACAAATTATCCAGTTCTACACAGCCGCCCCCCGCTGCCGCATCCCCTCGAACAGCAGGATCGTTGCCGCCATCGCTGCATTCAGCGATTCGGCGCGGCCGGCCATCGGGATGATGATGCTCTTGTCGACGAGGGCGGCGGTTTGCGGCGAGATACCCTGGCCTTCGCTGCCGATCAGCAGCCACTGGCTGCCGTGAAAATCATGGGTGTAGCAGGAATCCACTCCCGTAAGTGAAGTACTGACCAGCAGGGCGCCGCGCTTCCGTGCCTGCGGCAGAATGACACTCAAATCTCCCTCCACTACCGGGAGATGGAACATCGAGCCCATCGTGGAACGGATGGTCTTGGGATTGTACAGATCGGCGCAGCCCAGGCCGAGGATGACTCCGTCCGCGCCTGCGGCATCTGCGCTGCGGATGATTGTCCCCACATTGCCGGGGTCCTGAACTCCGTCCAGCACGATGACCCAGCTATCCTGCTTGTCCAGGATTGCCTCCAATCCCTGCTGCTCCTTGCGCACAATGGCAAACACCGGCTGCGGCGACCCTGTGCTGCTGCATTTGGCGATGACCGCCGCCGAGACACCGATCACTTCCATGCCCTGCACCGACTGAAGATGAGGCTTCAGCTCAGCCGGCATGCCTTTGTCAAGATCATAAGCCAGGCATTCCACATCGGCTTCAGCCAGCAGCGCCTCCAGCACCAGGTGGATGCCTTCCACAATATATTTACGGGCTTTGTCACGGTGCTTTTTCTCCTGCAGCCCGGCCCATTCCTTTACCCGCGTATTTTGCGGAGACATAATTTCCATGTGGTCCTACCTTTCTATTGTCACGCTTATTGATACGCCATCTCCAGCTTCGCCAAATTATCCTTCCGGCCAACGATAACGAGTACGTCCCCTTCAACGAGACGGTCCTCCGCTCTGGGGGAAATGTTCATTTCCTCACCCTGGCGGATCGCCATGACATTGCAGCCGAATTTGGCGCGGATGTTAAGCTCCAGCAGATTTTTGCCCAGCATGGCTCCGGAGACCTTCATATCGAGGATGCTGTAATCCGGCGACAGCTCGATGTAGTCAAGAATGTTAGGCGAGGCCAAATGATGCGCCACCCGCAAGCCCATGTCCCGTTCAGGATAAATCACCTTGTCCGCACCGATCTTGCTGAGCACCTTGCCGTGCAGCTCGCTTTTGGCTTTGACCAGAATCGCCGGTACGCCCAGATCCTTCAGAATCAGTGTCGTCAAAATGCTGGCCTGAATATCCTCGCCAATCGCCACGACCACCACATCAAAGTTGCGGATGCCCAGCGCGCGCAGCGCCTCTTCATCCGTGGAATCCGCAGATACGGCATGGGTTACAATTCCCGAGATTTCCTGTGTGCGCTGCTCATCGGCATCTATGGCCAGCACATCATATCCCATGCCACTGAGTGCTTTTGCAACACTTGAACCGAACCGCCCCATGCCGATAATGGCATATTGTTTTTTCGCAGCCATATCCGTTCCTCCCGCTCACAATTTGCATCTCACACAGTATAGCATAAGCATACCCAAACTTGAATTTTCATCGCGGCCGCAGGGCATATTAGAACAAGCAATCTATATAAGTTGAACTATAGATTTTCATATGGGGTCTGGTCGTAACTACGGGGAATGTTTGGACTTCCGGTCGCTGCCCGTCTGCAGATTTCTTGATTTATACCGCTCTTCGCGGTGGAAATCCGCAGACACCCTAATCATACGGCCAGCTTTCCTACGGAAAGCTCTCAGGCGGACGCCTCCGCTCCGTAAGTATCCAAACTTCCCCTTCGTCACTTCTGCCCTTTTTATGTTTTCTTTAGTTCAACTTATCTAGTTGAGTCACACAACTTTGAGGAGGAACACTTATGCCGGTTACCATTGATTTACGCCAGGCGATTATCCATAAAGTACACGGACAGTCTGAAGCCGATTTGCGGCAGATGATTGAAGGCTCTGTAGACGGACCGGAAGCGGCGCTTCCCGGGCTTGGCGCTGTTTTTGAAATGATGTGGAAGGATCTCGATCACGCGAAGCAGGATGCGCTGGTCTCAATGCTGCATAAGCATCTGGAGACAATCACACCAGGGTCCATCACCTCCTAGCGAAAGCCAATGAGCCAAAAACCTCCGCCATCCACGCTGCAGCTGCACACGTGAAGGCGGAGGTTTTTTAGCAGAAAGATTTTTATTTAAGGAAGAACCGCGCTACTTAATCAGCAGCTTGTTCAGCTCACACAACCTGCTCTCGTTCTACATTCTCTTTACTCAAGGAGCAGTTTCCAGGAATTTGGCTGTAGGATTCTTCTCCATAGCGGTACGCATCGCATACTCATTCTCGAACAGCACAACATAGTTGCCCTTCTTGTCTGTGACGAGCGTGGAGTTGATGCGGAACTTGCTTGGGTCTGGTTTGTCTTCGTCCACAATCCAGCGCGCGAACTGGTAGCTCATCCGCTGTAGCTGGACATCCACGCCATATTCGCCCTTCATGCGGTATTCGAATACCTCGAACTGCAGCTGTCCGACAACGCCCAGCAGAATATCGTCGAAGTTGACCGTACGGAACACCTGAATCATGCCTTCCTCGGTTAACTGGTCGATTCCTTTCTGGAACTGCTTCGATTTGAGCGCGTTCTTAATGCTTACTTTGGAGAAAATCTCCGGCGAGAATGTCGGCAGCTCATCGAACTCGATATCCCCGGCCTGGCTCAGCGTGTCCCCAATCCGGAAAATCCCCGGATCGAACAGACCGATAATATCCCCCGGAAAAGCCTCCTCGACAATGTCGCGGTCCTGGGCCAGGAATTGCTGCGGCTGGGACAGCTTGATCTCCTTGCCTGCACGCACATGCTTTACGCTCATTCCGCGCTCGAACTTGCCGGACACGATTCGCAGGAAGGCAATCCGGTCACGGTGGGCCGGGTTCATATTTGCCTGGATTTTGAACACATACCCGGTAAACTTCTCGTTAGTCGGCTCTACAGAACCTTCGGTACTGCGGCGCGGCTCCGGCTTCGGTGCCAGGTCCAGGAAGTTGTCCAGGAAGGTCTGCACGCCGAAATTGTTGATCGCACTGCCGAAGAACACCGGTGTCAGCTCTCCGCGCAGTACTTTTTCATAGTCAAAAGCATCCCCTGCCACATCGAGCAGCTCCAGATCCTGGCACAGCTGGTCATGCAGGTATTCTCCGGCCATCTCGCGGATAACGGGATCGTTGTAGCTGTCTACCTTTTGCACCTTGATTACAGAGTGGTCGTCGCCCTGGAACAGCTCCACTTGATTCTTCATCCGGTCGTACACACCGCACAGCTCCCGTCCGCTGCCGATTGGCCAGTTCATCGGTACGGAGCGGATGCCCAGCACATTCTCCAGCTCTTCCATCAGCTCGAACGGGCTGCGGCCCTCGCGGTCCAGCTTGTTGATGAATGTAAAGATCGGAATTCCGCGTTTGGCGCAGACCTGGAACAGCTTGATTGTCTGTGCTTCCACACCTTTTGCCACGTCAATCAGCATGACTGCGCTGTCCGCAGCCGTTAAAGTACGGTAGGTGTCTTCACTGAAGTCCTGGTGACCTGGAGTATCCAGAATGTTCACCCGATGATCCATGTAGTCGAACTGCATGACGGAGGAGGTTACGGAGATCCCGCGCTGCTTCTCAATTTCCATCCAGTCACTTGTTGCATGCTTGCTTGCTTTACGGGCCTTAACCGAACCCGCCAGCCGGATCGCGCCGCCGAACAGCAGCAGCTTCTCCGTGAGTGTTGTTTTACCCGCATCCGGGTGGGAAATGATCGCAAACGTTCTGCGTTTGTCCACTTCCTGTTGCAGCTTCTGATCCGGTGCCTTATTCATTGCACATATCCCTTCATATATAAATTCATGCTTCTGCCTCAATTACCGGTATCCATCAAATCGGTGCTCTGCTCATTCGTACAAACCCCTTCATTGGTGAATTTGTAGTTCTGTAGTGCCTCTTGAGTTACAATTCCGCTTCTTAGTGAAAGCATCCTTCTCAGTATAACAAAATCGGGCAAGGATTATCTACATAAAAGGCGGCGGAAGCAGCAACTTAAAAATTGTTACCCAGATGACTTAGCTTCTATGCCGGACAAGCTCCTCTTTTCCAGTCATAACTTCATTATAATTGCTGAACCGAGCTTGAAACCATGCAAAAATGCCGCCCTGGTCTGCATGGAATCCGCTTGTCCACACAGATAAAGCAATTCTTCCAGGTCTTCGAAACCCTGCTCCGAAAGCCTATTTTTCCAGTTCTCGACCGCTTCAGATATCTTTCGATTTAATGGGCGATATTCAGGATCTGTGGAGATAACAGTTGGATTCGCAACTCCTTGAAAGGAGAACCTGCACATGTTAGGATATTTATGCAGTCTGCCTTTCAGTTGTGATTGCGTCTGGGAAGTGGCGTCGTTCTTTTGTCGGGAGGCGCCGCTTCTTTTTATTTTTCTTCGGACAAAAGCAGCTGCAAAGTGGAAAAAGGTTAACTAATTCAGCTCATTTTGTTCTTGACGAAGGAATATGACCCAATTATGTTTCCTTTTTCCACCTAAAACTCACAATGGTTGATTTTGGGGAGAAATAAGTTCCCTTTTTCCAACTATATCACTTGAACTTAAAAAAGCAGGTAGCTTCGAACTCGCATTCTATTGCATTCTCTACAGCAGATGACCCATAAATCCTTCGAAAAATTCAATCTACTGCACTCTGTACATTAGAATCCCTTGGAAAAGCTGTTTTTAACTCTATATCCGAAAATCTACTGCACGAAATACAACAGAAGGCGATTCGACGCAAAATAATACGTATTTCTATTGCAAGAAGTGCAGTCATGCAAAAAATTCACTATGGTTATCCAACATGAAGACGATCGAATCCGACTGATTTCCACTCATTTGTGTTAATTCGCTGAATTCACATCTACTTATCCCCAACTTTATGCATATCTTATCTACAAGAAAGAGAAATCATAATTACCTAAACAGCAAAAAATCCCCCTGCAGCGTCTGCAGGGGGATTCACTTCACACCATATATCATTTACAGGCTTAACTAAGCGTTAACCTGCCATACCACATTGTCTTCATCTTGTCCGTTGACCGGCCACCAGTGGAAACCTTCCTTGGCCAGAAGCTCATCGGCTTCCACAGGACCCCAGGAACCGGCTGGATAAGAAGCCAGATCGCCAGGGCCTTCTTTCCAGGCATTGGCGATACGGTCCACGAAGGACCAGGCGGATGAGACTTCATCCCAGCGGGTGAAGTAGGTCGAATCGCCGCGTGCCGCGTCATGCAGCAGACGCTCATAGGCTTCCGGTGAGTTGATGCCGACCAGACAGCTCTGGCAGAAATCCATCGCGAGCGGCTGAATCTCCGACTCTGAGCCTGGCTTCTTGGCATTGATCTTCACATAGATGCCTTCCATCGGATTGACACGGATTACGAGGAGGTTCGGCTCCAGCTTATGCTTTTGGCCCAAATAAACGTTGGTTGGCATACCCTTGAACTCCACAACCACTTCCGTCGTTTTCACAGGAAGGCGTTTGCCGGTACGGATATAGAACGGAACACCCGCCCAGCGGAAATTATCTACAAACACACGCGCAGCAAAATACGTTTCGGTATTTGATTCAGGATCAACCTTGTCCTCCTGGCGGTAAGCCGGGAGCGTCTTGCCTTTGTGGAGGCCTTGGGTATATTGTCCGCGCACCACATTCTCACGGACCTCATCGGAGGAAGCGTAAGGACGCAGCGAGCGCAGCACCTTCACCTTCTCGTCGCGGATATCTTCGGCCAGCAGACGGCTTGGCGGTTCCATAGCGATCATCGTTAGGAGCTGCAAAATATGGTTCTGACCCATGTCGCGCAGCGCTCCGGCATGATCATAATACCCGCCGCGCTCTTCCACACCGACGGTCTCACCGAGGGTAATCTGAATGTTGGCAATGTGCTTATTGTTCCAGAGCGGCTCAAAGAACGCATTTGCAAAACGGATGACTTCAATGTTCTGCACCATTTCCTTGCCCAGGTAATGGTCAATCCGGTAGATTTCTTCTTCCTTGAACACCTGGCGAATCTGCTCGTTCAGCTGCTCAGCGGACTCCAGATTATAGCCGAACGGCTTCTCGATAACGAGACGGTTCCAGCCCCGGCTCTGCAGCATGCCGCCAGCCTTAAGGTTGAATGAGACACTGCCGAACAGCTCAGGTGCCAAGGCGAGGTAGAACATCCGGTTGCCCGGAATATGGAACTTCTCCTCCAGCGCCTCCGTCTGTGCGTTCAGCTCACGGAAGCCCTCAATATTGTTAATGTCCAAGGATTTGTATTCAAAATGCTGTACGAATTCATTCCATTCCGCATCATCGCCCGCCTGATAACGGCAAAATTCATGAATGGATTCCTTCACGTCTTCGCGGAATTCATCTTGGGTACGGGGACGCCGAGCCACGCCAATTACCGCAAAATCACGGGTCAGCTTGCCTTCACGGTACAAACTGTAAATCGCCGGAAAAAGCTTACGCCGGGCTAGATCGCCGGTTGCCCCAAAGATAAAAAATACAGCTCCGGGTGTATGCAGTGCATCAAGGGTTTGATTTTCAGCCATGGCTCCTCATCTCTCTGTATGTAATATAGTTGACAATCATTCTCAACGTCAGTCAGTTAATAAAATACGTACGACGACGTGATGTCATTTTATCATATCCGCGATAAGGATGCCATCACATTCCTGACAGTTTTTCTCGGGATTTCGCAAATTTCCATTACATTTTCTTATCCTTTTGTGCGCTCCCGCTTATATAACGATAAAATTGCTGCTCACAGCATATTATACCCTTAAGAAAAAAGCTCCGCAACGCGGAGCCTTAATGCTTAGTTATGCCCATTATCAGCTTGCCAATTTCATTAGTACTCGATAGTAATCAAAGGAAATCCAAGCGTCACCCGATTCGTATTATTGTTGCCGTTCTTATGAACAGCCACCTGGAGAGCAAGCTTATGGCTGCCGCTGCTTACGGTGCGTTCAAGGCCAGGAACACTGTAGGAGCGGCTGTATGTAGACTCATCTTCATAGCTTTCTGCCGCATTCATGCCCTGAAGCCGGGTGTTAATGGATTGCTCTATCGAAAAAAGTGCGTCCTGCGGCTCGCCCTGATCCTTCGCCGTGCCCTGCAGGGAGGCATTCCACTCAGCGGCAATGCCCGCCTGTGCCAGCTCCCGTCCTGCTCTCTCCGCAGCGGCCGGAAGCTCCGGCGACTTAAGCAGGTCCGCCGTCTCCAGGGTTAAGATCACATAGCTGCGTCCCTCTCCCAGCTCGCTCCAGAACAGCGAGACCTGCGCACCGGCAAGAGTGGCGGCGGCACGCGAGGTCATATGGCCGTTCTCGTCAGCACGGCTGACAGCTCCAAGCCCGAGCTGTGCCACAAGGCTCTGCACGGTATCCGCTGCGGATACCGCGCCGCTATATTCGCCCTGCCATTTAAATACGAGGCGAAGCGGGGAACCAGGTAAGGCAGCTTCTTTGCCAAGTGTGGTTAAAAGTGCGAGGGAGCTTGCAGGCCCGGCAGTGCCGGATGCCTCTTTCGGGTTGAGCTCCTGTGAGGAGGCTTGCGCTGAAGCGGGAAGAGCAGCTTGACCGGCGGTTGAAGCAACTGTTGAAGTCATTCTCATTAGCGTATCCTGTGCTCCGGCAGCTCCCACGCTGCGAAACCCGGCCAGCAGAATTGCCGCCGTACATAATCCAATCAGCAGCAGCGTTCCCTTGCTTGTCCCTCTGTTCTTCATTGACAATCTCCCTTTCTATCCGGTCTAGTAATCTACTAAACAGGATATCCAAGAAGAGAGATTATATACCTGCGGCTATTCAGCCAGTCCGTTCTTATATGCGTAAATTGCCGCCTGGGTCCGGTCCTCCACACCCAGCTTGGCGAGAATATTCGTAACATGAAATTTCACAGTCTTAATGCCAATAATAAGCTGATCGGCGATATCCTGATTGGATTTGCCTTGAGCCAGCAGCTTCAGTACCTCCATCTCGCGTTCAGTTAGCTCCTTGTAGGCCGGAGCTTCGCTGCCCTTGGCGCTGGAACGGAAGCGGTTCATCATTTTGGAGGCTACCTGGGACTCCAGCACCGACTGGCCTCTTGCGGCAGCGCGGATCGCATCCGCTACCTCACTGGCCCGGGCGGTCTTCAGCAAATAGCTGAATGCGCCCGCTTCAATCACCGGGTACATTTTCTCATCATCCAAATAGCTGGTCAGCACAATCACTTTACAATCCGGGTACAGCTTGAGGAGCTGTCTTGTCGTTTCAATGCCATCCATGCCTTCCATAACCAAATCCATCAGTACCACATCAGGATTGTATTCCTGGGCGAGCCGTATCCCTTCTTCTCCGCTTCCGGCCTCGCCCACCACTTCGATTCCATCCTCGGTGCCAAGCACCGCGGCAAGTCCGATCCGGACCATTTCATGATCATCGACAAGCAGTACTTTTATCTCTTCCATCTCCATGGCTGTCCTTGCCTCCTATTCATTGACTAACGGTACGGTAATCTCAATCCGCATGCCCTTGCCGGGAGCAGTGATGAACTGGATCGAGCCCCCGGTCTCATTAATCCGCTCCTGCATGTTGGACAAGCCATAGGATGTCTGCTTGCTCTCATCCATCTCGAAGCCGATCCCGTCATCACGCAGCGTGAGCCGGACAGTATCGCCACGGCGGTGCAGCCGGATCTCCATCTTCTCCGCCTTGGCATGGCGCAGTGTATTGGAGATGGCCTCCTGCACAATGCGGAACAAATGGTTCTCGACGCCCTTCATCAGCTGCACATCCGGGTCCATCTCGAACACGATATGAATCGGAACCTTGATCTCCAGCTCCTTGATCAGCTCCTGCAGCCCCTGCCGCAACCCCTTGCCGTCCAAGTAGACCGGACGCAGATGCAGCAGCAGCGCGCGCATCTCGGACTGGGCCACCGCCGACATTTCCTCGATCAGCGCAATTTGCCGCTGCGCCTTGTCAAAGTCCTTCTCCAGCGTCCGCCCCACCGCCGTTGCCGTCATCGAGATGGCAAACAACTGCTGCGACACGGCATCATGCAGCTCGCGCGCCAGGCGCTGCCGCTCCTCCATAATTGCCGATACGCGGGCCTGCTCGGCAAGCTTGGCGTTATTGGTGGACAGCCGCTGCAGCGTGTTCACCTGATTTTCCCACTTACCGCTGATCCGGCCAAGCTGCTCGCTGAGCCTGCCGAGCTCATCATTGCCCAGCTCCGGCATAGCCGGAGTCAGGTTGCCTTTCTCCCAAGAGACCAGCGTCGACCGCAGCCGCTCCAGCTTGTGTTTGGTGCGGAAGCTCTGATAGAAGCCGAAAACCGTCCCAAAGACCACCGGCAGCAGGATCAGCGTCACCGCTGTTCTTACGCCGATCTTCCAATCCTCAAACGGCTGTAAATATCCGTATGTATACATAATGTACAGGATAACCAGCAGCATGACCAAGGAGAAGAGAGCCCCCTCGCCCATGCTGCGCGTCACCATGTTGCTGCTTTTTTTATCCATGCGGGAGCCCTCCTCCTTTGAACAAATGCAGTGCGGTCAGTCCGACCGCACATCCAGGTCACCCATAATATAAGAAATATTAATCTTCACCTTATGCTCACAGCTATCATAATTGGCAGACTTCCAGTTCAGCCGGTTCAGCATTCCTGTATCGCGGTGACTGCCGAATTCAATGGAGCCGAACAGCACAAACGCCTCGATCTCCACTCCATAATTCTCGGACAGATGGATATCCATGTCTCCGAAGATCCCCTGGAACACCATCACTGTCTCCCGATCCTCCGCCATCGCCAGCGACAGATCAACATCCGCCTCGCCCAGCACATGCCAGGCGCTCAGACTGCGCATCACCCACGGCGAAAGATCCCAGTCGAATCTGGAGGAGAAGCTCTGCTTCTGCATAAACCCGCCCCTGCGCTGCATCCTTTTGGATTTGACAAAAAACAATCCCAGAGAAATCAGACATATCGCCAGCACCAGCACCATGTGGTCCAGAAGCAGCAATACGGCGCCAACTCCCAGCAGCCTGTAGCCCTGCTTCACCTTGCCCGACGTCGTCCGGTAAACCCCCAGCAGCAGGAGCAGAAGCGCGACAATGGAGAAAAATCCGAGCCATTTGCCAAATATCATCATACAGCCAATCCCGATCAGTCCGATGGCAAGCATACGGTTCCGTTTATCCATATCGCACCTCCTAAAAGTTTTGCGAAGCAAAACTATCTTCGTAAGCATAAGCTAAGTTTTGCGAAGCAAAACTGTCTTCTTAAGCAATTTATATTCTGCACCTGTTGCCGCATCCCGCTACAAAAGCCATACCGGTATGGGAATCCATACCGTATGGCTTTACCTTGTACAGCATATCATATCTGCCTGGTGTTTAGGAACAGGCTTTATTCTTCTTTTTTATCCAAAGATGGGGACGCAGGAGCTGCGTTCAGCTTGCTCTTGAGTGCGGCGAGCTGCTCATCTACTTTCAGTTGCTTTTCGGCATCAACCGGTTTGGCGTATGAAGGGCTGTAAGGGGCGCGCAGAACATCTGCTTCCGCTTCAAGCTGCATAATCTTCTCTTCCATGCGGTGGAAGCCGAGCGATGCGCTGCCGCTTTCGATAGCATGAACGCTGCTGATTTGCGACATTTGCTTCTTGGCCTTAGCCATTTGAGCCCGGGATACCAGCTCGTTGCGCTTGTTGCGCAGCTTGTAGAACTCATCCTTCATATCATGCAGCTGCTGTACCAATTCCTTGGCCTGAGCCTCTGCCTGAGCATGAAGCTCGCTGTATTCGGTGAACTTCTGGTCGAAGTAGATCTTTTCTTCCAGCAGCTTGCGGGTAACTTCCTCCTGGCCATTTTTCAGTGCCAGCTCAGCCTGTGCCGCACGTTGTCCGGATACCTTGGCGGCTTCCTCAACACGCTGCTTCATGCGCCGCTCATTAGCCATCTGCTTCGCTACGGTAACCTCAGCTTCGTGAATTTCAGCCTCCATATCGCGCAGATATTGGTTCAGCATTACAATTGGGTCCTCTACCTTATCCAGCAGGTCATTAACCGACGCTTTCGTCATATCCTTAATCCGTTGAAATACTCCCATAATTTACACTTCTCCCTTCTCGTATTTAGCAAGTTTTTGTTTGAGTTCTTCGACTTCTTTTTGCAGGGCCTTCTTCTCAATATCTTTCATCATGGCATCCAGACCGGAGTCCTGTGCCGGATTAGCATTAGCTTTGTCATAACCGGGGTTATAGCCCGGATGGCCGCCGTAGGGGCCATATCCTCCCTGTCCGTAAGGACCCTGAGGGCCTTGAGGTCCGCGTCCATGCTCAGGTCTGCCTGAGTAGGGTCCGCCATAAGGTCCGCCCGGTGCTCCGGGCCCAGGTCCGAAGGGATTATACTGGGTAGGCTCCTTTGGAATAACAATTGCTGCGATGAAATACACCAGAATTGTTGCTCCGCCGGTAAAAGGAATGCTGACCAGCAGCAGAATCCGGAACAGCGTGGAGTCGATACCGAGCGTCTCGGACAATCCACCAGCCAGCCCTGTCATCACCTTGTCACGGGTTGAACGATACAATCGGGTCATAGTCCTACTCCTTTCCATCGTTGTTCAGCTTCTCCTTCAGCCTGGCCATTTCTCTCTCCAGGATAGTGGCCACCGTTTCTCCAGCCTGCAGTGCATATTCCTGTCCCATGCGACGCAAATCGCGCAGGCTGTTCGCTTCCAGCTCCCAATCCGTCATCCGGTCTTCCAGCCGGCCGAACATCTTGGGAACGTCACCGCCATTGCCGTAAGCAGTGGCTCTTTGGTTCATGCGCTGCTGCAGCCGCAGCGACTCCATCCGTGCTGCATAATACTGGCGTTTGCTGTACACTGTCTGATACTCTAATTTCAGCTCGTTAAGCTGGCTTTCAAGCTCAAAAAGTGATTGCTGGCTCTGCTCCAGCAGACCGCTGTACTGCTCCAGCTTTTCCTCGTGAATGATCTTCTCCTGCAGCGCCAGCTTGGCCAGATGATCCTCGCCTGCCTTCAGCGCCAGCAGTGCCTGCTCTTCACGTTTATTTTTCATTGCCGTCGCCTGATTTACCTGCTGCTGCAGCTGCTTTGTATGAGCTGCGTATTGCTGGTACAGCCTCTCGGCCTCGGCGATTTCCTCACGGGTTGAATGTAGAAATTGATCAATCAGCTTCACCGGGTCCTGGCTCTGCTCCAGTCGTTCATTCAAGTTAGCTACGGTAATATCCCTCATGCGGCGAAAAACACTCATGATTTCCTGCTCCCTCCCTGCTTCTTAATAAGTAATTTTCGAACATTAATATGTTCTGTTGCTCTTGCCCTTCAGCACCGAGATGCCCCAAACCACCAGCGCGATACCGAGCAGCGGTCCGATGATCCAGGAAAGCTTGGCGATCAGGGACATAACACCGATGAACATTACCACCCAACCGATAATTTTGCGTCCGCTTTTGATTCCGTAGTACCCGAGAACAACCAGCAATACCGGGAACAGCAGTCTGAAAACTCCGTGGATCAAAGGAAGGGCAATCCCCATCAGCATAATCGCTCCAAGCACGATCAGGATAATCGCAAGTCCATTACCTTGTCTTCTTTGCATTTTTTCTCACCGCCTTTCGTTAACCTTGAACCTTATAGCCTTATTCTAGGGTAATTCGCAGACTTTCAAAACAGACCGAGGACGGTTTTATGTACTGGACCTTAGTCGGGGAGGCTCTGCGACCGCAGACTACCGGGTACTGGACCGGGTTCATTTTGGCTGTTCAAGCTGCCGAATTCAGGGCATCAAAGAAATGGTGTTCCATTTACAAGAGACTTGCTGCTGGATTGCTGTGTATAATTATTCCAGTACACCTGTTGTAGCTGTAACCGCACCTTAAAGAACGAAGGAGTATGAAGTCATGACAAGATTACTAATCGTCGAAGACGACCGCAGCCTCAATAAGGGGGTTGCCCTCACCCTTTCCCATAATGATCTGCATATCGAACAAGCCTATGACATCGCAACTGCAGAGCAAATCGTCTCTTCACAGAAAATTGACCTGATTATTCTTGATATCAATCTCCCGGACGGGAGCGGACTGGACTATTGTGAAAAGCTTCGCAGATCCTCTCAAGTGCCCATCATTTTTTTGACAGCCAATGACATGGAGCCTGATATAGTTACAGGGTTTGAGCTGGGGGGCGATGACTACATCACCAAGCCGTTCAGCCTTATGGTTCTGCGGGCAAGAGTGATGGCTGTCCTCAAAAGAGCAGCGTCTCTCAGCGGTGACAAGATTACGCTTGGACCCCTAAGCTTTGATTTTGCAAAGATGGAGTATTATAAGAACTCAGAGCCATTGCTCCTTAGCAAAACGGAACAGAAGCTCCTGAAAATTCTGGTATCAAATCCCGGAAATATTCTGGACAGAGAGCAGTTAATCCACAAAATCTGGTCCCAGGAGGCGGACTTTGTAGATGAGAATGCACTTACAGTAGCGGTAAAAAGGTTGCGGGCCAAGATTGAAGATGATCCTTCTACACCGAAATATATAAAAACGATCTATGGTCTCGGGTATATGTGGACAGAAAGGCAGAATCCATGAAGAAAAGCCGGCAGGTACAACGTTCCAAGCGGATTAATCTGATTTTCTCCGCAATATTCGTTACGCTGGTCTTGGGATATGCGGCGACAGCCACTAGTCTGGGAGGAACGGCCCCCGCCTTCCTTCGGCTCACCTTTCTCTTTGCAGTCACGATGCTGGCCTTGGGCGGGGTGTGGAACAGGTTGCTGCGGAGTCAAATTTCAGCCTTCATCGAAACGATGGACGAAATGATAGATGGGGCTATTCAGGGGCGAAAGCCCATGACCCCCTTCGAGGAAACCGCCCTCTCTTCATTGGAACATAAATTAATGCGGTACATAGAAATTTCCAGAGCCAGCGGCCTGAGCCTGGAAACCGAGAAGAACAACATGAAAGAGTTAATCTCCAACATTTCCCATCAGACCAAAACTCCCCTCTCCAATATCATGCTGTACAGCCAGTTGCTTGCCGAGAGGCCTGAAGGTTCTGAAGACACCCGGTTCATGGTGGAACAGATTCAAACTCAATCGGAGAAGCTCGACTGGCTCATCTCTTCCTTAGTTAAGTTGTCGCGGCTGGAGTCAGGCATGATTACGCTGAACAGCAAGACGAACTCCGTACTACGGACGGTGAATAGAGCTATAAACCAAATTCACACCCGTGCGGAGAACAAACAGATCTCCATTCATGTGGATTGTGACCCGATAATCAAAGCCCGGCACGATTTGTCCTGGACGGGTGAAGCCTTGTTCAACCTGCTGGAGAACTCCGTGAAATATACCAGACCAGGCGGCAATATAACCATTCAAGCTGCAAGCAATGAAATGTTCACCCGCATTGATATTTCAGACTCCGGAATCGGAATTCCCGAAGATGAACTTGAGCATATTTTCAAACGTTTCTACCGCGGGCAGGCGGCACGAGAATATGAAGGCGTCGGTATTGGGTTGTTTTTGGCGCGAAAAATAATTACCCTGCAGGGAGGCTTCATTGCTGCTGCATCCGAATCCGGCAAAGGTACGGTCATCTCCATTTTTCTGCCGCAGCTCTAAATGTGTCGTTACTGTCAGATTTCAGACATGGACCAGTTAGAATCATCTGCTATCTTGGGAGGGTAAACAACAGATACTGGAGGGATCGACAACTAATGCCCATATTAAGAATGGAAAATCTGAAGAAGTACTACGGAAAAGGCACTCAGAAGGTCAAAGCCCTGGATGATGTATCCCTTAGCGTGGAGAAAGGGGAGTTTGTTGCTATTGTCGGCACCAGCGGCAGCGGAAAAAGCACCTTGCTGCACATGCTTGGCGGTTTGGACCGGGCTACGGAAGGCAAGGTATTTGTGGATGGGAATGACATTTTTACGATGAGCGATGAGAAGCTAACAATTTTCAGACGGCGATCGGTTGGCTTTGTTTTTCAGAGCTATAATCTGGTTCCCATTCTGAATGTACTGGAGAATATCCTGCTCCCCCTGGAGCTCGACGGCAGTAAGATAGATCAGGGATATCTGGATGAAGTCATTCGGGCTTTGGGACTTCAGGACAAGATCCACAGTCTGCCGTCCAACCTTTCAGGGGGACAGCAGCAGCGTGTCGCCATTGCCCGGGCACTCGCCACCAAGCCCTCTATCATCCTTGCAGATGAGCCCACTGGCAATCTGGACAGCAAAACCAGCCAGGAAGTGCTTATTCTACTGAAACAGATGAGCGAGAAATTCAACCAGACTATTGTAATGATTACTCATAATGAGAATATTGCCCAGACAGCCGACCGGATCATTCGAATCGAAGACGGCAGAATCGTATCCGGCAGCGCCCCTGCCCCCGGAGCAAGCCCGCTATGATAGAGACCAATAATCGAAAAATCGTGTACCGTCTTTCTCTAAAGAGCCTTAGAGCAAATCCAATACGAAATCTGGCCGTCATGTGTGCCGTCATTCTGACTACCCTATTAATTACTTCGATTTTCACGATGGCAATGAGTCTCAATAAGTCTATGGAACTGACACAGATGAAAACAGTGGGCACTGATTTCCACGGCAGCTTCAAATATTTAACTCCGGCCCAGGTTGAAATCCTTAAGAAACACTCTTCGATACGTGAATACGGTATTTCGCTTAACGCAGGTAACATCATCAATCCAGTGTTCAAGGACAGTCCGATAGAAGTTAAGCGGATCGACAGCAGCTATGCGAAACACGGATTTATCCAATTCATTGAAGGCAGGTTGCCTGCCGCCGAAAATGAGATTGTCCTTAATACCTGGGCCATGGACAAGTTTGGAGTCAAGCATGCGCTCGGCGAGAAGGTATCCCTCGACATCGATACTAACGAACGGGTCATCCGGCAGGATTTTGTCATTTCAGGTTTCTATGAAGCAGATGAGCATTTGGCGCTTGCGGGACTGGCTTTTGTCTCGGATGCCTTTGTCAAGAAGAACCTGTCCTCTATCGATCCGGTCCTTTCCAAAGCCAGCAACTCCTACGTGAACACTTCTGAACTGGCGGTGATGTTCAACAACGCTGTTGATATCGAAAAGAAACTCAATAAGGTACTCAAGGATACAGGCCTCGACGTACCGTTAGGGGTGAACTGGGCATACAGCACTTCTTCACTCTCGGAGAATATCCTCACCTTAATCCCTTATATAGCTGTCGTGTTCATCATCATGCTTAGTGGATATTTGCTCATTTATAATATCTTTTACATATCCGTAGTACGGGATGTGAAGTTTTATGGACTGCTGAAGGCTATTGGCTCCACTCCCAAACAGCTCAAACGGATGATTGGCATTCAGGCACAGTTCCTGTATATTGCAGCATTGCCTATTGGTCTGGCTTCAGGGTATTGGATTGGACGATTGCTGGTCCCCATGCTTAGCACTCTATCCAGTGAGTCGGTTGAGCCTTCCTATTCGGCCAGTCCATGGATCTTTGCTGGAGCGGCTGTGTTCTCTTATCTCACGGTATGGATCGCCGCGAACAAGCCTGGCCGGATGGCCGCGCGGATTGCTCCGGTAGAAGCGGTCAAATTCACGGGACTAAGCAGCGGACGCCGGATTCACAAACGCTCGAGACGCGGGGCGAAGCTGTACAGCATTGCTTTTTCCAACCTGTTCCGGAATAAAAAAAAGCTGTTCCTTATGCTGACCTCTCTCTCCTTAAGCATTATCCTGTTCAGCATTATTTTTACTGTAATCTCCTCGCTGGATGTCAATAAGTACCTGTCTTCTTTTATTAATGGTGATTTAGTAATCAATAATACTGCAATTACCACACGTGCAGGGGACCGGGAGGGCGATCCTTATAGTCTCTCGGCGGAATTCCGAAGCAAGCTGAGCAAGATTAACGGAGTCGAGAGTGTGGACAGAGTTTATTATAATTCCGAACTGTATCCTGTTGACGATAACATACGCGCGGTTTTGGACCCACTGACCGCAGTTCCCAAACCGGACCCGCTTATCGTGTCCACAATGAAAGAAGGCTTCGTTTGGCTTAAGCTATATGGGATAGATTCCGGTTGGTATGATTTGGTACAAAAGGATGTAGTAGAAGGCACCTTCGATAAACAAAAGTTTGACTCCGGCAACTACGTGCTGATCACGGAATCGCTGGTTACGCCTGAAGAAAATACAGTGTACTACCACCCTGGTGACGTTATTCAATACGACAGCCTTGGAAAGAGCTATGAGGTAATGGCCGTGCTGAAGTATAATGCCCTATATGCCGCCACAACAAAGGCCTTCTCTGCGAATGGGTACAATGCCTTCTTCCCTTCTTCGGAATTAGACAGGACCCTGCCAACGAAAAGCAAGCCATCTTTGGCATTATCCGCAACACTTCATGTGGACTCGTCCAAGCTGGACAGTGTAGAACAAACAGTGAAGGGCCTTACATCCGCTACAGATGAGCTAGTATATAAATCAAGAGCAGACTACAAGGATGAGCTGGGCGGATTTATTCGTATTTTCCAAACAGTCGGATATGGGCTTAGCTTTGTAATCGCATTGATTGGAATAGTCAACTATATCAATACCGTGCTGACCGGGGTGATAAGCCGCAGGAACGAATTTGCGCTGCTGGAGAGTATTGGGATGACCAAACGCCAGTTGAAAAGAGTACTGATCTATGAAGGGATGTACAATGTGCTATTCACGGTAGCCATTACCTCCAGCTTGGGCGTATTTTTGACCTACAGTATTTCCAAGAGCATAGCAGACAACATCGCGTTCACCGTATTCCGTATGGGCTGGCTGCCATTTATTCTGGTCATTCCGCTTCTTGGGATTATCGCCTTTACGGTAACCCTAAGCTCTTATCGAATGCTGGCCAAAGCTACTATCGTGGAAAGATTACGGCAAGTGGAATAACCCTGTCCAGCAAAAAGACGACATTCGTCCATATGGACTCTGCTTTTCTCCATACGCTTGGCTGCGGAACGGACTTATAATGAGGCTGTCTATCCATATTACGCTTATACTGCATATTCCAGGAGGTTGTTACTTTGTCCATTATGTACGATGCCAAGCATCAAATCTTTCATCTGCAAACCGCAAATACCAGCTATATATTCGGCCTTGTGCGCGGCGCTTACCCTGCTCATCTGCATTGGGGACAAAAGCTGCGCACCTCAGACGTTTCCGATTTGTTTGCCCCCGGATTGATGGGCTTCAGCAGCGCCGTTGATCCCAAGGAGCCTGCGTTCTCTCTGGACTTGCTGCCCCAGGAATATCCGGGATATGGCTCGGGCGACTTCCGGGAGCCTGCTTATGAAGCGGAGCTGGCAAACGGCACTTCGGTAACAGAGCTAACCTATGTATCCTATAGCATCCTCAAGGGAAAACCTGCGCTCGAAGGACTGCCTGCCGTGTATGCCGAAAGCGATGAAGAAGCAGAAACGCTGCGGCTGGTGCTGGAGGATGCCGCCGCAGGCCTGCGCGCCGAGCTGTCCTACACGGTAATGCACGGCTTCGACGCCATTATCCGCTCCGCGCGGCTGACCAATACCGGAAGCAGGCCGCTTAAGCTGACCCGTGCCTTGTCGGTAGCCCTCGACTTCCCCCATGACAACTACGAGTTGATCCAGTTGTCCGGGTCCTGGGCCCGGGAGCGCCATCTGGTCCGCTCCCCGCTGCACAACGGCCGGCAGGGCATTGACAGCAAGCGCGGAGCAAGCAGCCATCAGCAGAATCCGTTCCTCGCCCTGCTCTCTCCGCAGACCGGAGAAGAGAGCGGCGAGGCCTACGGCTTCAGCCTGGTCTACAGCGGCAGCTTCAGCGCGCATGCCGACGTGGATCAGTACGGAACTACCCGGGTGACTATGGGCATCAATCCGTTCGGCTTCCGCTGGCTGCTTGCCCCTGGCGATAGCTTCCAGACACCGGAAGCTGTGCTGGTATACTCGAACCAGGGCATCGGCGGCATGTCCCGGACGTATCACCGGCTGTACCGGACCCGTCTGGCGAGAGGATTGTTCCGAGACGAGCCCCGTCCGGTGCTGATCAACAACTGGGAAGCCACCTACTTCGGCTTCGATGCGGATAAAATCGAGGATATCGCCCGTGCCGGCGGGGAGCTCGGCATCGAGCTGTTCGTGCTCGACGACGGCTGGTTCGGCCGCCGCGACGACGACACCACTTCGCTGGGCGACTGGTTCGTGGATAAGCGCAAGCTACCGCAGGGCTTGCCTGATCTGGTGGAACGCGTCCGGCGGCTCGGTATGCAGTTCGGCCTATGGTTCGAGCCGGAGATGATTTCCCCGGACAGCGAGCTGTACCGTGCCCATCCCGACTGGTGCCTGCACGTGCCGGACCGCAGACGCAGTCAGGCCCGCAACCAGCTCATTCTCGACCTCTCACGTCAGGAAGTCTGCGATTATATTATTCAAGCGGTCAGCAGCGTACTGGCTTCGGCTCCGATCACCTATGTCAAATGGGATATGAACCGCCATATGACCGAGATCGGTTCTGCGGCTCTGCCGCCTGAGCGCCAGGGAGAAACAGCCCACCGTTATATGCTTGGGCTGTACCGGGTGATGGAGGAAATCACCTCCAAATTCCCGCATGTGCTGTTCGAAAGCTGCTCCGGCGGCGGCGGCCGGTTCGATCCGGGTATTCTCCATTACATGCCGCAGACCTGGACCAGCGATAACACGGATGCCGTCGAGCGCCTAAAGATTCAGTACGGCACCAGCATCGTCTATCCTGCCAGCAGCATGGGCTCGCATGTCTCTGCTGTGCCAAACCATCAGGTTCACCGCAGCACTCCGCTCTCCATGCGCGGCGATGTGGCGATGTCCGGCAACTTCGGCTATGAGCTGGACCTGACCCGCTTCACGCCTGAGGAGCAGGCGGAAGCTGCTGCACAGGTCGCCTTCTACAAGAAAATCCGCTCCCTTGTCCAGCAGGGCGACATGTACCGGCTGCTCTCGCCGTTCGAGGGCAACGAAACGGCCTGGATGTTCGTCGCGGCAGACCGCTCTGAGGCTCTGGCCGGCTACTTCCGCGTCCTGGCCGGACCGAATACCAGCCGCCCGCGCCTGCGCCTTCAGGGGCTTGACCCGGAGAAGGACTATGTGCTCAAGGAGACCGGGGCTGTATACGGCGGCGACCGGCTGATGTATGCCGGACTACTCCTGCCGGAGCTGCACGGCGATTTCCAGAGCAAGCTGTTCCACTTTGTTGCAGTGGAAAAATAGCTGCTTCAACGGTAGAAACGGTAATTTATTGTATAAACTTATAAATATTGCAACCCGGCAACGCCATCCTTAACCGGACAGCTTTGCCGGGTTATTGGGGTTGGGGTTGGGGTTGGGGTTGGGGTTGGGGTTGGGGTTGGGGTTGGGGTTGGGGTTGGGGTTGGGGTTGGGGTTGGGGTTGGGGTTGGGGTTGGGGTTGGGGGTTACTGGAATTACCGCTCGATTGGTGAACCCATACTCCTCCCAGCAACTCCAGGCCATCTTGGAGAGCGGCGGCAAACCCAAGTGGAAAAAGTAAACTTAAATCCCCCCATCCCTCTCCCCCACAAGCGCATGTTGGAAAAAGTATACCTAATTCGGCCAATCCGCACGAAAACAGGTGAATTCGCCCAATTAAGTCTACTAATTCCCACTAATACCTATGCGGAGGCGATTTCTAGCACATTTAGGTCTACTAATTCCACTTCACTCCCTTTGAAGCCCCCAGCGACTGTTCGCTCGAGGCCTTAGTCCTTCTGCACTTCTTATCACAATGAAGGAGAAGCACAATCCCCTGTAAAGTTAAAAGCAGGCCCACGTTTATTATGACGTGAGCCTGCTTTTTGGCTGTAGCACATTTGATGAAATCCCCAGACAACGGTCACTTGGCAAACGCCCGCGAGCCCCATTCGCTGAGTATTCCCTCGCTGATAAATGGAGCGAGCGGCAGCAGCGCTTTTGCACCTTCTTTGGCGAGAATCTCCTTGGCGAGTTCGTCCAGCATCTCTTCGCTGATAAACGGGGCCAGCGGCGGCAGTGACTTTGCGCCTTCTTTGGCGAGAATCTCCTTGGCGAGTTCGTCCAGCATCTCTTCGCTGATAAACGGGGCCAGCGGTGGCAGTGCCTTTGCACCTTCTTTGGCGAGGATCTGCTTGGCGAGTTCGTCCAGTGTTTCTTCGCTGATAAACGGGGCCAGCGGCGGCAGTGACTTTGAGCCCTCTTTTGCCAGAATCTCCTTGGCGAGTTCATCCAGCGTCTCTTCGCTGATAAACGGGGCCAGTTGCGGCAGCACTCCTGCACCTTCTTTTTCAAAAGCCTGCTTCGCACATTCATCTAACAGTTCCTCACTGAGAAAAGGAGCAAGTGCGAGGAGATCGCTGACAGCCGCACTCTCTTTTACATGCTCAAACGCCTCGCCGATTTGCTCCAATTGAAGTAACGGTGCAATCTCCGAAAGTTCTTCGGCGGATACGGCATTCTGCTGGAAATAATCCTCCGTGTTATTGTCCAGCATACTCCCGATGAATCGGGTTCCCTTCCCTTCACCCAGAATCTCGTCGATGCGGGCATTAAAGATTTCCGCCAGCTCCGGGAGCTTGGAGATATCGGGCATGCTTGTGCCTCTCTCCCAATTGCTGACCGCCTGATAGCTGATCCCAAGCTTATCCGCGAGTCCCATTTGCGTGAGCCCTGCGGCTCCTCTTAACCTAACGATATTCCTGCCTACCTTTTGCATATCGAACATTGCTTCCACCCCTTCGGCTGTGATGTCCTCAGTGTATCGACTGCTGTTGCTTTTGTATATCAAGCGCTGCTTGAGTTCTTGCCTTCTGCGGCCTGCCGCGGAAAATGGTCACCAAAATTACGGAAGCGATAATGATTACGGCAGCGGCCAACGTGTTCATGGTAAGCTGCTCTCCCGCCAGCAGCCAGCCAAGGAACACAGCCACCACCGGATTGACGAAGGCATAGGTCGAAACCAGTGTAGGATCGGCGTTCTTGAGCAGCCAGATGTAGGCCGTGTACCCAACGATAGAGCCAAAGACGATCAGATAACCCAGAGCAGCGTATGAACGAAGGGAGATTGACGAGATATCCAGTTTGGACCAGTCACCGGTAAAATAGGAAAAGATTATTAGCAGCGTGCCGCCTGTCAGCATTTGCGCCGCCGTTGACATGAGCGGAGACGCCGGCATTGCGGCGCTGCGCGAGTACATGGAACCCGCAGCCCAGCTCAGGGAGGCCGCCAGCAGAGTGATAATTCCGATCATGTCGGTAGCGGTGCTGCTCTCCCCCTGTCCCGGCTGGAAGACCAGCACGGCGATGCCCAGCAATCCGAGCACAATCCCGGCGATGATGCCGGTATTTGGACGTTTGCCGCCGCGGCCGAACCAGCCGAACAGCATCATCCAGACGGGAACAGCAGCAACGATCAGAGAGGCAATGGACGAGGATACCCGCTGCTCCGACCAGGCCACCAGCCCATTACCCCCAAGCAGCAGCAGTGCGCCGACAATTGCCGAAGACCTCCACTCACGTCCAGCCGGGCGTTTGGCACCGCTTAGTCTTGAAATCACATACAGAACAACTCCCGCTGTAAAAAAACGCACCCCTGCCATGAGAAACGGCGGCATCGTCTCAATCGCGAGCTTCATGCCGACATAGGTTCCTCCCCAAAATAAATAAACGGACAATAACGCAATGCCAACCCCATACATCGCGCTCGCTTTATTTTTTTGCCGCATACTGCACCTTCCTCTCTTATAAAAATTTGTATAACCTCAAGACTTGAGCGTCTGTTAAACTCCCGTTATGCCATCCTCATATATAGTAGATAAAATAAAAGTCGTCGAGGTTTCCTTGATATCAGGAATTCGGAGAATTTCATCCAGCAGCAGCGTAAGCTGCTCCGGTGAGCTCACTCTGACTTTGAGCAGCATGCACCATTCTCCCGCCAGCCGCTGGCATTCTATAATGGTCACTCCAGGGATTTGAAGGCCGATGATCTTGCCTGCCGTTTCCTTGAAGCTCTGGCTGACCACCTTCACTGAGATCATGACTTTGATTTTCTGGTCCAGCTTGCCCCAGTCCACAATCCCTTTGTAGCCTTTGATGACTCCGTTCTTCTCCAGCTTGCCTACTCTTTGATGCACCGAGGGCCGCGAGATATGCAGCAGCTTGCCGATCTCTTCATGGGACAGCCTCCCGTTCTCTTCCAGCAGCTTTAGAATTTTGATATCCAATTCATCCATAAGACCGCCTCCTGGGCAAATTATATCATGTTTCATTTCGATGTTAACTAATCGTTAGGGATTGGATGCGAATTCGAACGAATCGTATGTTGAAGGGATAGTTAATTTCTCAATCGTTATAAACACGACTGAAAGCCATCTTAAAAATAACGAATCGTAGGCTGTTTTTTCACATGCAAAAAACCCTCAAGACGGAATCCGTATGAGGGTGGCTTAAGCGCTATTGGCCCGATAAATGTATTTACTACAATTAAAACGCAGTGTAACCTCCTATTATTGGCTTTAGATGTATTCTCTACAGTTAAAAAAGGACGATGCGCTCCTTTTAGCAGGATGAACTTTATATAAGTGTACCAAGTGCAATTAACTCCGTTTTGCTGCCGATTTCTTCCCATTTAGTTGTATAGAATGCACTAGCGTTGCAATAACCCTGACATAAGGACCTAAAAAGTATGACAGTGGGTTATGAGTTATATTTTTACAGTTCCTTTTTCGTCTCCAAAGCTAAAGATCAACGGGGATAGAAATGT
>NZ_JBTLRW010000014.1:0-157936 GCF_054483875.1 Paenibacillus sp. BAC0078 | reverse complement strand
CGGATTTTCACCGCTAAGGGGAATGAAAAAAATCTGGAGAGCACAGCGATTGGAACAACGGTCCGTTCGCGGAGCGTCCTCACCACGAGCTAACGTATCTCTAACTCAAAAACGAGGGGTGCCTCAAGCAGCCATTTCATGGCTTTTGAGACACCCCCGTGGCGGCGGACTACGCGGGTGAGATTCCTGAGGGAATGGAGGCCAGGGATATCCCGGAATCGGAGTATCTGGTCTTTTTCCATCCGCCGTTTGATTATTTGAAGGACAATGGCGAAGTGATGCGGACGGTCGAAGAAGTGGCCTGGAATTACGACCCCAAGACTATGGGCTACACCTGGGATGAGGATACGAAGCAGGATTACCAGCGTCATTTCCCGGAGGGCTACGGCTATGCCGTGCTGCGGCCGGTGAAGAAGCTCGGGTAGGCGGTAGGGGAGAGAGAGGAAGGGAAAACCGCCTCGAAGGAAAAGACACCCCGCAAGGTGTCCTAAAGGCTGTCGGGAAAGTCTCGGCAGCTTTCTTGCTTTTCTTGTAGTAGGCTGAAACAATGTTAATTCTCCCGGCTCTCCAGCACCACCTGTGCAAGCACATCCCCTTGACGCTCCAAGGTGGCAAGCAATTGCAACCGCCCTGCCTGCCGTTCCCGCTGTTCCACGGTCCATAGCTGCTTAGGAGAAGCGCTACCTGAGAGTGAAGCCGGATCGGTCATGCTCCCGTAAAATTCTGCAAGTAAGGCAGAGATTTGTCCATAAACTTCGGTCAGCTCCGACAGCGCTTGATAGGCCAGCGGGTGGTTCAGCAGCGGTAGTGACTCTGCCAAGTATGCGGCGGCGCTTCTACGGGCATCTGCCAATGCCATCATACAAAAGTGGTTCACTCCCATCCTACGCGCGAAAGCTTCGTCATCTGCGGCCATGTACCATGAGTGGTCAAGCAAGCTTTCGCTCCAGCCCTCTATCGCTCTGTACCCCAGCCAATAGCCGTTGCGCTCTGCCGCATTCATGGATTCTACTTTTACGCGGAGCGAACTATACAGATTCTCCTGTGCTGACGGTTGATTCTCCTGACTGCTGAAATGAACAAGCCTGTAAGGCCAATGATCCACATACAAATAGCCTTTGCTGATCTTCATATCTTCCAGAAACTCTGAGTTGTCCTGAAGGTCGCTATAGGTTTCGTCGTCAAAGTAGCTGCGGCACAGCAGGGTGCGCCCATCATCCAAATAGCCCGTGATCACACCCCACTCAGGAGCGACCCGCAGATTTATAGCTATCGGCAGCTGGTGCTTACGGATACTGTCCATGATGTGGTGTTTCGCCAATTTGCGTTCCTCAGGCTGTAATCTGTCGGCCCAACTAGCTGTAAGCCCAAAGGCGGTGCAAGCCGGGGCAGAGTAGTCGTAGGCGACAAGAGCATCCGCTGAGCTGTAATCCCATATAGGTGTAAAAGCAATTCTCCAGCACGCCCCCGACACTCCCATAATCTGCTCATATGTGGTATCTATTCCTCTGGCGGCCAGAGACGAATACATCGCTCCTGCCCAGGAGCAATCCATTCCCCTGCCGAAGCCCAGGCGGTCTACGCCCTCTACAATATATTTTTTTAGGGGAGAATCACTTTGAAACAGCCGGGTCCCGTCTGCGCTATAGTGAATCTGCTCGCCTTCGGCGCAGCTCACGGCATGAATACCTTCTGCATTCAAATAGAGGAGCAGGAGATAATCGTTGCCGCTATTGTCAATTAGGCTGGGAAAAAGCTCATGACTCGCAGTGAACTCCTTCCACTGAAAAAATGCATAATGCTTCAGCTTATTCAAAACATTGACGTTCGCCCTTTCATTGCCATAGGCGGCAAATACAATGTCGAGTCCGCTGTTGCTTAAAGCATGACCTTTAGAATGAATATCAAGGGTGAGCAACTGGCCGCTTAGGGCGTAGGATGATCTGATCCCGGAAGGGGTCTCGTATTTAACGAGCAGCAGCTTCAGCCGTTCGCTCTCGATGGATTGGGGAAACGTTAGTTCGCTGACGGTTAAGCTTAGTGCACTGCCAGTTACGAATTGGTTCACGAAATGGGTGACATCATGCTCCACCTGACCATCCGTATAAATGGCCTGAAGTACAATCAGTTCCTGGGGCTGCAAAATATGATCAATGGAATGGCCCAGCACACGGGCGAGCTGCGGAAGGTTGGCAGTTTCGGGCAGGGCTTTGCCGGTTTCCCATTTGGATATAGCCTGAGCGCTGACATTCAACTGTTCGGCTAGCTGCTCCTGGGACAGTTTTTTGGCCTTGCGGAAGCTGGCAATGCGCTTGCCTACTTGTTCGCTGTTGATCATTGTACATCTCCCTATTTTTAATTCGACGTCGTAAGTTTATTATAATTCGGCCTTGAGGAAAGAACATGGATTGTAGGATGGAGAAAAGATTAAATATTCAACCGTGAGTTGAGTATGCGGTGCCGGCTCTGTTATTGAAATAGATTTCTTTATGAAAACCTCTTGCTCTTCCGGCGGAATCGTGATATATTACTTCCTGCTTTGCAAAATTATTTTGCGGTCGTGGCGGAATTGGCAGACGCGCACGGTTCAGGTCCGTGTGGTAGCAATACCGTGGAGGTTCGAGTCCTCTCGACCGCATCATTTTAATAAAAAAAGGTTCGCAGTTGCTTAGGCAATTGCGAACCTTTTTTAAAAGATAAGAATTTATATGTTTCACGCTACAATTTATCCTTATCTTTCTGGAGAAACGGACGCCACCTCTTTCAGAGGACGGCAGAGCCGAGAATCATTTGCGATTCCAGCTTAAATCTCCAGAGACAATACCGATGGGACCTGGTTGTGGTCGGCCAGCCGCAATAACTGGTAGCCAATTCCCGAGTACCCCAGGAAAAAGCCCGGTGTCTTTAACCCGCGGGGAATTCCGGTACGGTATACTCCTTGTTGTTTCTTTTCGCTGATCATTTGGTCTGCTATAAGATGTGCTGTTTTGACTTGATCGGGACGTCCTAATTTTGTACCTGACAGCAGCAGTAGTTCACTATTGCCCATATCTCCGTGGCAAAGGCAGTGGCTTGCCCCAATTCCGCCGTTCAAAGTGGCTTGAATTGCGGTGTCTATTTCATTGAGCAGCACTCGGCTGTCTATACCGGATGACTCAAGCATGAGCAGCCTTCCCAAGCCGATCCCTGCCGAACCGTGGCACCAATATTTAGATTGGTAGGTCGAAGCCCCGTCTTTTCGCAGGTCTGCCCAGTTGCCATGTTCCCGAGAGAATAATGACCGCTCAAAAGAAAGTGCAGCTTCCGCATGCTCGTGAAATGTATCTATTCCGGTTTCTTGCCAAATGAGTTCGAGAGCTGAAGCGATTCCCGCCGCTCCATGTGCAAATCCTCCCAAGGGCTGCTGTGTCTTCAGGAGGGAAGGCCAGGCGATGCCGCTGTCCGTAGAAACCGAGTGGGCAAGCAGGTGATTTCCATAATCGACAGCGACATTAAGCGCCTGCTCGACTCCAAATCGTCTATAGACTTGAAGCAGTACGAGAATAACCCCGGCAGAACCTCCAAGTACATCATAGCACTGGTCATTAGCTGTGATCGTACCTAAGTGGTTAATAAGCATCTTCTGACGATCCCCCCATGAAGAGTCAGCCATACCAAGCTTCATAAAATGTGACAGTGTATAGAGAATGGATGCCTGACCATAGAAGGCTGAGCTGAAATTGGAATGGTAGGGGAGTGAAGCCAGTGAAGTCTGCATAGCCAGCCGGGCGACTTCCGCGTAGTCCTGTCGTCCCGTTATGGAGGCGAGATAAGCTAGGAAAAGGGCAGGCCCCGCCGTACCATCGTACAAGCCCCCTTTCATTGCCGATACATGCCATTGTCCCCGGTAGTTCATTCCTACATCAATCCATGTCGCATCTGATCGGCCTTTGCTGAAGATGGCCTGTTCCAGCAAATACTCTCCGATTTCAACGGCATGCTCAAGGTATCTATCATATATCTCCACACAATCGGAGTCCATGTGCATGGCAGCTTCTCCGGCAGAGTTGATGATCGGGGAAGAAGATGTGCCGCAACATAGGGGTCTGGAGGAAGTCCATTCAGCAGATCCAAGGATAGAGGAAATAATCCAGCCAGCCTGTCGTTCTTGTTCTGTCTCGTCCAAAGCCATGATACGCTGAATGACCCGTTCAAAGCTGGTCGTTGGAAAGAAATCTGGAATTCGCGTGCCGCGGCTGTCAAACAGATCGCGGGAAGTAGGCGTTGATGTGAAATAGGGAATGTCTCCGAAGAGCAAATCTTCCTGTTCAGAAGAGATTGCACGTGTATCCAGAACGGTATACCAGAGTCGGTCCAGCAGTTTTTCTCTATCCATAGCGTCCTTGGTATAGTTGGGATGATGAGATTCCATAAGGAAGTTGGCGTAAAATTGCGTAGGCCTAAGAATAATGCGGATGGTATCATTCTTGAACGCTGCCAGCGGACCATCTGTCTCATTTAGCACTTGCGGCAGATTCTGACGCATAATTGAACAGGCTTGCCGGAAGCCAAGTACAATATCATCCACAAAGTCACTTGCAAGAGTATTCTGGTTGCCTAATTTTGGCCTGTTGCTGGAAGAACCAGATTTTTTCGCTTTACGAACGAACCGCATCTCATCCGTATCATCATTCTCAACCTGCAGGATGGGGAAGGGCAGAAGTTGTCCGCCGTCTCCCCCCATACCGCTCATTTCGATGCCAAAGCCTTCTTCATTCTGATAAAGCAGCAAGGGAAGGAGCCCGGTGCCGATAACGGAATCGACTACTTTTTTCTTGGCTTCGACATCAGCCGTATCGGGGAAATTCAGTGCGGGAGCGTTATGGAATAAGGTCTCCAAATCGATAGGGACAGGGTGCTCTCCCCGGGCAATTACATTCTCCATATGGAAATCGGTGCCGTGGGTACTATACAAAATAGCTAATAATCCTCCCAGGCGTTGATAGAAGCGGGTCACCTCGGATATGGAGCTACAGCTCTTGACAGCGATGCACTCCTCCCATCCGTAAGCGCCTTTATCCAGCACGAGAAGCGGCTGAAAAGCGGGAGAGAACCCCTGCGTATTCATCCATTCGAGCAGTTTGCTAAAGTGGAAGGAGGCTCCCAGCGGTTTCGGTTTATACATCAGTTCCTCGCCCGATTCCAGACGAAGCCGCATGACGGAACGTCCCTGCTGATGGGCATCACCCATCCCGGCTGAGAACGATAGAAGTCTACCGCTGCTTGCTGAAAGTGCCAAAGTATCCAGGATTTCAGCATGGTCAGCCTTAAAGCGGACTATCGCTTCAAGCACAGCATCAACAATGAATCGGGTCCGGATCATGAGCATGCGGGCAAGCATCGGATATTCGCCATAAATAAATTCCAAGTCGGCAGTCCGGCATAATTTCTTTGCAACAAAGCTTTGAAAACGTTCCTCGGGTGTATCTCCCTCCAGCTCCTCAAGCTTTTTGGCCACATGCAGTTCAAGCACCAGAGTCCGCGCTCCGCTCTGCAGAAGACATTCGGCCAGCTCATTGAGCAGCTTTTCACGAACAGCATCCGTGTTCACGAACCTCTCGATATCCTCCATCCCCGCAACGGATTGATCCCATTTCTTCGCAGCCCAGAGCAGAAACGGACGGAATGCCGAGATAAGCTTCAGCGTAGCCGGGCCTTGCAGCGGGATTGAACGGTTCAGCTCTAGTGCCTCTTCCAATTCCGAAACTCCGACCCAATCAGTGCAAGTATCAGGCAGAGCAACCGGAAGCTTCTTCGGATCAATCTTTGCCATAAGGAGTTCACCGAAGGTTTCTTCTGTCCAATGATCCGCAGCCACTCTGTTCTGGAACTGCTTGTCATCCAGCAGGAGAGAATCGTTTTTCCACTGCTCAATGACAGAATTGACACTTAGCCCTTCAATTGGGGGTGGAGATTTGAATTGTAATCCAAGAAGAGGCTCGCGTTCCTTTAAAAAAAGCGATGCAGCATTCCGGCTGTTAAGCTCAGGCGAGCTGGATTTGGTGATTACTGATGGCATCTTTTTTCCTCCCAGTCTTCTTAATGCCTTTATGTTAGCAGTATCAGTGTTCAGTCGGTACTTCGCAAAAAGGCGCTTTTTGGGAACATGGGATTACAGTTGCAGGCGGTTTTCAATTTGCGCTAATACGCTTTGTTCAAACCGGTAGGTGCCGAAAGGTCTGAACCAACGGTCCAGCAGCAACCTGGCCTGGGACAAATGTTCTGCAGCTTCTGCCTGCTTTCCCTGTGTAGCCAGCATGGCTGCCCAGGCCTTGTGGTAGCTGTAAGGTTCCTGCTTGGATAATGAATTGATCAAGCTCTCTGCTTCCGAACGGGAAGTGTCTCCGAATGGCTGGTGCAAGAGGAGGTAGCCTGCGTAGAAACTGTCAATCATATGGCGGGTGGCCGGTACTTGACCGGATGGATGCGCAGACAAAGCAATAGGCCGGATGTATGCCAGTGCCTTATCCAGTTGCTGCTTGTCGGCAAAGTAATAATAGAGAAACAGCCGTAGCTCAGACTCTTCCACCAACTGCCAGTCGGTCCTTTCAGGTAAGCTGTCCAGAAGCCGGGCGGCTGCAGCGATGACCCGGGTATTCCAGTTGCCTGGAGGACGCTCTGAAAGATAATCCTTCTGGAGAATAACGCTTGCCATCAACAGATCGGCTCGTGCCGATTTCTTGATCAAGATGCTGAACAGCTTGCCGTCAGAATGGCTTGCCCCATTGCTGAAAGGAATAAGGGTGGCAGTGCCGATAGCTAGGCTGATCCAGAACAGCCACTCAGTCCATATATGTAAAGGTTGGCCAAGGATCAGAATCAGCAAGCTAAGAAGCAGGCTGGCGGCAGGGCCGCCAAGAGACATCCTTGACCATTTGAACGCCATGTCTTTCAGATCTTCAGAGCTTGCGGCAAAGCGCATCGTTCCACCAAAGCTCAGCCAGTTATGGTTCTGGGTCAGCCGGGGGAAACGCCCGTTGAAGATCAGGTGAAACGGTCCGATAATCATTTCCTGCGGCTTCAATCCATAGACGATGCCAGTGAGCAAATGGCCTGATTCATGGGTGAGAATGGATAGCAGGATAGCGGAGAAGATAATGGCCGCATAATAAATCGCTTTGCCAGCGGGAGGGAACAGTATAGCTGTCAGAATACACAGCAGGCTTACAGTAAGAAGAAGCGGCAGCGGCGCAAACAATCTGTTCATTTTCATGGAAACACCAGCTTTCTGTATGCAGTATAGATCTGTTTATCCAAATCATAAAATTATCCAGCTATAAAAGCAAAGTGTACAGCTATTAACGGCTGTACACTTGAGGGAATGCTTATTTATTAGGCTTGATTGTGAATTAGCAGCTTTTGATAGTCAACACAATGGTTACACCTGTGACAATGCCGCCGCCTACAGCTGCACAGGTTACGGAGGAGGCGGCAACAGTTGCTGCAACCGCACAGATAGGAGTTGTCTCGGGTTGGACGTCAGCCCCCCCGTATACACGCGACAACTCGGAGTGGCTAAGCTCAACCAGGGCTTCACCGGCAGGGTTAACATTTTTAAAAGCGGCCAATACTTCTTCTCTTCTCATTTGATATTCCTCCAAATTTATAATAATTTGATTTTTGGCAAAGCAGGATTAGCATTTAGCAACGGAAAGAATGACCCCGATACCTACACCCACAATGTATCCGCAGATTGGAGTAGTCTCAGGCTGAACATCCGCTCCGCCATGAACACGCATCAACTCTTCATTACTCAGTTCTACCAAGGCGTCACCGGCTGGATTTTCCATCTTCAGTGTGAGGAGAGCAATATTACGATTCATCTTTTTACACCTCCTTTCAATGTTGTTTGCTTTCTACGTTTCCTATCTTACTTTTCTTTTCAAGAGCTGTGCACTACGCAAAATTGCAGTATTTCCCAGAAGTTCGTTCATATTTTGCTAGTTGATGATCATCCTTCAGTTGGTGAAGGAACCAAAAATATGCTGGAGCAGGAGCCAGATATTGAAGTTGTATTTGTATTATCAGCAATGGAAGCTCTTCAAATCATGGAGCAACAGGAATTTGACATCATTCTGTGCGATCTTAATATGCCGACCATTACCGGACTGGAATTCACGATGAGAGCTATCCAAAAAAACAACGAATCCAGAATAGTTATTTATACCGGATATGAAATAAGCGTGCACTATAATCTTTTGATCGAGTCTGGTGTGACAGGTTTTATATCCAAAGCGGCTTCCAAGGAGCAACTGCTGAATACGATCCGCTGTGCACTAAGAGATGAAGCAGTTATTCCGATGTCGTTATTGCGCCAATTGCGCAGAAACGAAGTTAAAGTTGCCGTAAACAAGGAAAATCAGCTTCCTGAGGATATTTCAATTAGCCAGAGAGAGCAGGAAATTTTGCAAGAAGTAGCCAGTGGAAAGAGCAATAAGGAGATTGCAGGCAAATTGTTAATGAGTCAAAGAACGGTCGAGTACAGTCTGACAAGAGTTTTTGAGAAGCTGAATGTACATTCGCGTTCAGAGGCGATTGTAGAGGCCAAGCGTTTGCAATTAATTAGAACAGAAAGCTTCTGAGAATCCTCCGATGTTGTGAAAGAACCTATCCCCCTCAGTAACTGGGGAGAATAGGTTCTTTTTCAGATTGTGATTCGTTATAATTTGTATCTTTAAAGCAGCGTGCTATCAGCTGATTTATCCGCTACATAAAAATTTTATCTTGCCCAATCCAGAAAATCATGATATATTACTTCTTGCGTTGCAAAATTGTTTTGCGGTCGTGGCGGAATTGGCAGACGCGCACGGTTCAGGTCCGTGTGGTAGCAATACCGTGGAGGTTCGAGTCCTCTCGACCGCACCAACTTATAAATGAACGAGCTCTTGAGTTTCCTGTCGAGGAGATTCAAGGGCTTTTTGCATACTCGAAATTTGCAAAGAATTGCTCATTACTTGAGCTGAAGAAAGCTATAAGACAGGGATCCGGGAGATTCTGAAATGGAATGAGCAGCTCAAGCAGCAGGTAAAGCGGGACCGGATGCTGGCGATTCACTCCACCGACCATCTGCTGAGTAAGCCCCGTATATGCCACTGGCCCAGATAGCCTACGAGGACTTCATCATTCTGAAGCCCGGCTCGGACTATGATGTACAGCGGGTACTGGAGAAGGCCGGGATTAAGCCGAACATCAAGTTCTCCGCCGGGGATAATTATGCGATCGTAGCTATGGTGGAGAAAGGCCTGGGCATCAGCATCCTCCCGGAGCTGGTCGTCCGGCCAGGAAGTGATTTGACTTGGTGAATCAAGCGCAAAAAAGGCACGTTTTCAGTTTTGAAAATGTGCCTTTTTTGCCATTAATTTAAAGTCGAAATGGCAAATGTAATAATGCGTGTCATCTGATTAATTTGCGCCCTTCTTTGTCGAGAAACAACAGTTCGTAGTATTTTTTGGGTCGCCCCTTACTATTGTCTCGTTTTTCAAATACCGTTTGTACGTATTTACTTTCTTCAATTTTGTTAAGGATACGGTTTGCACCTCTGACGGTCATGGACAGGCACTCAGCAACATCCTCAGAGGATAATTTATTTGTTCTCATGATTTCTGCATAGGACATGATTTTTTGCAAGTTGATGTTGTTTATTCCGATAGTTTTGGCTAACGCGATGATTTCCGGGTCCCCCTGTTCAGAGAACTGTATGACATTCATGCTCCGCATTGGGCCGATAACCTTCTGATCCTCGTTTATAAAAAAGCTGCAGCTGCCCGTAAAGGCTTCCGCCTGTCTGTGAGCTTTGGTAGCGTTTACGTTAGCTTGGAAATATTCATGCCCCGAGCCCCACCCGATTTTCACCTTGTCGCTTATGCATCCTTCCAGATACTCCAGCAGGGTGCAGTTATGCGCGTTAGAGGTGATTTTCATGAAATTTCCATAGGTGGTGTATAGTCTGACAAAGCCTTCCGAAATTTGGGCCGTGTCTGCCAGATTCACACTGCGCAGAAACCTGCCGACAAGGACCTTCAGCTCATGAAGCTCCTCAACAGATGGCGGCTCCGCCGATTTGGCCGATAAACATGCGACAACTGCCCTCTGGTTCTTAAGCTTAAGGATGGTAATTTTGTTGATGATCTCGCTGATGGTCTCTTTAACGTTCTCCAAAGTGGGCCGGATTAAGATATATTTTACTCCGTGCTTTTGGAGTTCTGGAACAAAGTGGCCGAACGCTGTGATGGACAGATCTATTTTCTTGTCTTCCCACAGAGTGATATGGTTCTCCAGCATTGTTTCCACCCGCTCCAGCAGATCTCCGCTGTCAATGGGCTTTCCCTCATGAGTCAGGTATTGCTGGAATTCGCTGAAAGACTTGATGATATATGCATAATCCACATAGATCCGGGATATATCAAGTCCAGGTTCTGTAACCAGCAGCCGGAAAAGTTCCCTGTACAGCAGGTTTTCATCATCCTGCAAAATGTGAATAGGGACTTTATCATCCAGGCATTCCTTATCGATTGACTCGTAAAGCATCCTGCCACTGATCACAAATCCATCCACCGAATCTAAGTTTTTGAGATAGATGTCAGTTGTTTCCCGGAAATTGCTGATTGTAAGAAACCGGAACTGACATAAGGGCCGCATTTCTTCTTCAATCGCGCGGAAATAGTCCATATGGGTCTCAGGCGTGATAATACCCAGCTTGATTTTCATGGTAGATTCCTTTCATAAACAGTTCAATCAAAAGAGTTATATCACAATAAATGTGATAATTCAATGTTCCGGGAGCCTCTGAAATAATGTTCTTAAAATGTCTTATTTTCTCTTGACATCTAATAAATTTATAGATACGATAAATTTGTTCTTAAAAAGTCTTAAAATAAGAAGGGGGATGTTTACTCTGTTCTTACGTTCATTCAATTTGTGTTTTGGGAGATGTTCATTGTGATTGAAGAAGCTGGAGACTTTTTGAGTATGGCCCATCAGCTGCAGGAAAAATTGGTCATGTACAGGCATCATCTTCATGCGATTCCGGAACTTGATTTAAGTTTGCCCAGGACAACTGCCTACGTAAAAGAGGTGTTGGAGTCGATGGGTCTTAAGCCCACTCCCATAGGAGAATCAGGTCTAATGGTTACGATCGGCGGACAACATGCCGGGAAGGTGATTCTTATTCGTGCGGATATGGATGGGCTGCCCATTCAAGAAGAAACGAATCTTTCTTTTGCGTCGTTGAATGGAAACATGCACGCCTGTGGGCATGACATGCATACTTCCATGCTGCTCGGAGCTGCGGAGATTCTGAAGGCCAATGAAGGGCAGCTTCGCGGGACGGTTAAGCTTATGTTTCAGCCGGGTGAAGAGACTCTGCACGGGGCAAAGATGATGCTGGAGAATGGGATTCTCGACAATCCTAAGGTGGATGCAGCCATGATGCTTCATGTGTTGACCGGAATGCCAATTCCTATCGGGCAATTTGTAGTGCCTGAGGCTGGTGGAGCAATTTCAGCTTCCTCTGATTGGTTCGAAATCATCATCCGCGGAAGGGGCGCACATGGTGCGATGCCTGAGGCAGCAGTGGACCCCTTAAATGCGGCTGCTCATCTTCATCTGGCACTACAGGGTATCCTTAGCCGTGAAATTTCGCCAATTGATAATGCAGTTCTTACCATTGGCGTGATGGAAGGCGGAAGTACAAACAACGTAATTCCCGATACGGCCAGATTGAAAGGCAGTGTACGCACATTTAACGCCACATTGCGAGATACAATCGAAACCCGAATCCGCGACATTTCTGCAGGTATTGGAGAAACTTTTCAGGCAAAGATGGATGTGATCTATACGAGGGGTTGTCCTGAGGTGAAAACGGACAGCGAGCTTAACCAACAAATGAGAACTACGATTGCAAATACCTTTGGCGCCGGTTCCTATATCGGTATAACCCAACTGGTACCAGGTGGTAAATTAATGGGATCGGAAGACTTCGCATTTGTATCACAGGCGGTGCCAAGTACCACAGTGTTTCTTAACGCAGGCAATGTTGAAGAAGGTTATAGTTACCCTGTACACCATCCAAAGACGATGTTCTCGGATGAGGTGCTTCATAGAGGGGCTGCGGCTTACGCTGCTTTCGCCAGAGATTGGCTTGAAAGTAATAAATAAGTTCTAAACAAAACTTAGGAGGAATTAAAATGACAGAGAGACGTATGATTGGACCCACAAAATTTGAAGAGTACTCGGAGAAATACAAGGAATTCCTGTTAATGACCCGCCGTGACGGAATCATTGAAGTGCGGCTGCACACCAACGGAGGGCCGTACAAGCATTCCTGGGAAGCCCATACCGCATGGTCCCATGCCTGGTCAGATATTGGCCGCGACCCTGAGAACGAAGTCATGATTATTTCGGGAACAGGGGATAAATGGGTTATTGGGGACCCTGAGGTCTGGAATACGAAATTTATGGACTGGCCGAAGCAAAAGAAGCTCGAACAGTATCATGAATCGCTGAGACTGCTTGAGAATTTGATCTTCTGCATTGATATCCCGACCATCGGGGCGGTCAACGGGCCGGGAACGCACTGTGAACTCGCAACGCTCTGTGATATTACCATTTGTACAGAAGACGCGGACTTTTTTGATCCGCATTATCTGGGAGGCACGCCTCCCGGAGATGGAATGTTACTTACGCTGCAGAACATGATCGGTTTCAAGAAAGCAGCATACTACGCATACACCGGCAAGAATATCAATGGTCAAACCGCATTGGACTTGGGCATCGTTAGTGAAGTCCTGCCCCGCGAAAAGCTTCTTCCCCGCGCATGGGAGCTTGCGGAGATGATTATGCAGGCACCGCGTTCAACGAGACATCTGTCCCATTCCATTATATCCCGTCCATGGAAACAAGCCCTGGTCAGTGATCAAGGGTTCCAGCTTGCCCACCAAATGTACGACATGGCCATTGATGAAGAAGGAGCTCTGGAGCGGCTGAAGAAAATGCAAGGACGCCTAATGGGCAAAGATGCTCAATAGAGATATGGCGGGACCTACACGATTCGAAGAATACTCGGAGAAGTACAAGGACTTATTCTTCATGACCCGCCGTGACGGCATACTCGAAGTGCGTATGCACACTCACGGGGGACCGTTACAATTCGACTGGCCGGTCCAAACAGCATATGGTCATGTATGGTCAGATATTGGCCGTGATCCTGAGAATGAGGTGATGATCCTTACAGGGACAGGAGATTTGTGGCAAATAGGCAATCCTGAAGTCTGGACAACCAAATTCATGGATTGGCCGGATAGCCGGAAATTGGATTTCTATCATGAATCGATCATAATGATTGAAAATATGATCTGTTGCATCGACATCCCCACCATTGGGACGATCAATGGCACAGGATCACACTGGCAACTGGGAACGCTTTGTGATATTACCATATGTGCTGAAGACACAGCGTTTTTCGATGCTCATTATCTGGGCGGTGTACCGCCCGGAGACGGAATCGTCTTAGCACTTCAACAAATACTGGGAACCAAGAAAGCGGCATTTCACGCATACACGGGGATGAACATTAATGCTCAAGCGGCATTAGACCTCGGTCTGGTCAGTGAGGTGCTGCCTCGTGAAAAGCTTCTTCCACGCGCGTGGGAGCTGGCAGAGATGATCATGCAGGCACCTCGCTCTGTAAGACATCTTACTCATTCGATTGTGTCGCACCCGTGGAAAAAAGCCCTTGCCCATGATCAGGGTCTCCAGCTTACTCACCAATTGTATGACATGGCCATTGATGAAGAGGGTATTCATGAGAGGCTGATGAACATCAAGGAACGTTTTCAGAGGAATGAATGATAGCCAGAAAGGGTGTAAGGGTGCTATGAAATCTTTGACAGAGCTCTATAAGGTCGGCAGTGGACCGTCCAGCTCCCATACCATGGGGCCGGAGAAAGCCGCCAGAATCTTCAAATCAGAAAATGAGGATGCCGAACGATTCAAGGCATTGATTTATGGTTCCCTTGCCAAAACAGGCAAAGGCCATATGACGGACAAGGCCATTATTAGAGCACTGTCACCCGTTCCAACGGAGATTGAATTTGTTCCACACGCAGATTTTACTCTGCCGCATCCCAATACCGTTGATTTTATCGCTTATAAAAACGGGCGGCAAACCACATCCATGCGTGCTTTAAGTATCGGCGGCGGGGACATCGTTATTGAGGGACGGGAGGAGATGCTGGCACCCGATGTCTACCCAGAGAACAGCTTTGCAGAAATTAGTAAAATTTGTAAAGTGAATCATATCCGCCTGAGCGATTACGTCGAGCAGTGTGAAGGCAAACAGATATGGGATTTCCTCCAAGGAATTTGGGAAGCGATGAAGCGCTCGGTCAATGAAGGGCTTTCAGTCACCGGTATTCTAGAAGGCGGCCTACAGGTCGAACGCAAGGCGCAATTTCTGTATAATCAGCGGCATATTGATGAGAGCCCGGAATCGCGGGAGAACAGGATCGTCAGCGCATATGCTTTCGCCGTCAGCGAACAAAATGCCGCCGCCGGTGCAATCGTAACAGCCCCGACCTGTGGAGCCAGCGGTGTCATGCCGGCCGCACTCCTGTATATGCAGCAAAAGAAGCAGGTCTCGGACGAAAAGGTCCTCCGGGCTATGGCCGTAGGCGGGCTCATTGGCAACCTGGTCAAGCAGAATGCCTCCATCAGCGGTGCTCAATGCGGCTGCCAGGGGGAGGTTGGCACTGCTTGCTCTATGGCCTCGGCTGCACTGGCAGACATGTCAGATATGGGGATCGATCAGATTGAGTATGCAGCGGAGGTTGCCTTGGAGCACCATTTGGGGTTGACCTGTGATCCTATTAACGGACTGGTTCAGATCCCTTGCATCGAGCGGAACGCCGTGGGTGCCATGCGGGCAATCAATGCGCTGAGCCTGGCAACTTTCTTGTCAAATACCCGTAAGATATCCTTTGATCTGGTTGTACAGACCATGTATGAAACAGGCTTGGACATGAGTAGCCGTTACCGTGAAACTGCAGAAGGCGGGCTTGCTAAGCTCTACAAAATGGACAATTAAATAATACTGCCATGATGATGGGGCATTAATTCCATACTTGTGTAATGAGACGAAGAACGTCCCTTGCTGCCGGTTGGCTTCAAGAATGTCTATAGCACAATGGATTCGCTTCAGGTTGAACGCCTGCTCACCGAAGTTGATCCGGATATTATTCTGCTCGACCTGCACATGCCTGGTATGGATGGGCTTACGACTTTGAAAATGATTCGGGAGAAGTCAGGGCCTGACCAGTACTTGCCGGTGTTAATGCTGACGGCAGATTTGACCACAGAGGCCAGACAGCAAGGTTTGCAGGCAGGAGTTAATGATTTTTTGACCAAGCCTTATGATCTAACGGAAGTGGTACTTCGTATTACCAATTTGATCCGAACCCGGTTCCTTCACAATCAGCTGCAGCAACATAATAATCTGCTCGAAGAAAAGGTGCGGGAACTGACGAAAGACCTTGAACAAGCACAAATAGAAGTTCTGCAGCTTCTCGGGCGCGCGGCGGAATATCGCGATGATATGACGGGTCAGCATACACAGCGGGTAGGCGAGTTATCTGGATTGATTGCAGAGCGGATAGGCCTGTCCGAACTGGAAGTCGGCATGATTCGTATGGCGGCCCCCTTGCATGATATCGGTAAAATCGGCATCCCTGATGACATCTTGCTGAAGCCCGGACGATTCGATCCCCATGAATTTGAGCGAATGAAGTCACATACGTCTATTGGTTCCAGCATACTGGAGGGCGGTTCATTTAAACTCCTGAAACTAGCCAGAATCATCGCGCAGTCACACCATGAAAAGTGGGATGGCTCCGGCTATCCTTATGGATTGAAAGGGGAAGAGATTCCTCTTGAGGCGCGGATTGTAGCTATTGGCGCTCTCTCCTTCAGCCACTGGCTTCTCGATCTGATTGTCCACCGCAGCGATATGCCGATCCTGCTAGGCAACCTTGGCGGCCTGCCGCTGCTTGGCTTCAGTCTGTGGGAGCTGCCGGCCTTTAGCGCCGTATTTGAAGCAGTCCTTATCGCAGCCGGAGCTCTCCTCTATTTCCGCTTAGTGCTGGCACGGGCCGGGCGAAGCAGGGCGGCAGATCCCCAGGCTAAGGCTGCAAGCCGAACAAGGGCCTATCTGGCCGGAGGCGCAATGGCGTTGTTCTTGCTGCTATGCTTCACTACGGATTACTTCGGCTTGTAATCATACCGGTCAGAATCTTATCGGACAGTCAAGAGCCCGCATCCACTGCGGGCTTTTTCATAGTTCTAACTCAATAAGACAGCAGAGCTGAAGCGGAGCCCGACGAGGCCATCTGCTTGCGGAACTCGGATGGGGACATGCCGCTAAGCTTATTGAAGACGCGGTTGAACTGTGAGAAGCTGTTGAAGCCGCACTGCTCGGCGATCACGGAAATCTTAATCTGACTGTAAATCAATAGCTGCTGGGCATTGCGGACACGGGTCATTTGGATATACTCGGTCAGCGTAAAACCGGTAACCGCTTTAAATTGGTGCGATAAATAATAAGGGCTGATATAAAAATCCCTGGAGATGGAATCAAGGGATAACTCACCGCTGTAATGGCTGTGAATGTATGCGGTGATCGAATATATTTTTTGCATCATTGAATTGCCGATTTCTTCGAGAACATAGCAATTCTTGTCCCGCTGCTGGTACAGCGCGCACAGAAATTGCTGAAACAGGCTGTGAATCAGTACAGGATTCAGAGGGGAAGCGCCGTGTGACAGGGTGAAGATCTTGTTAAGAGGCTCAAATACAGCTCTGCGCGTCTCGTTGTTTAGACGGTAGATCGGTACTTCCTCCCCAAAGGGGAGAAACATATTATTGTAAGCGGTTTCGAAACCAGGCATATTTTTGGGTATAGCAAAGTTGATGATCAGCCGCTTATGTGGCGGGCCTACCGGATATTGTGTCTTGTGCAGCCGATAGGGGCGAAGCAGAACAATATCATATTGCTTAAGGGCATGCACATTTCCTTCGATGATATGGGTCGCTCTGGAATCGAGTAAAATATGAATCTCGTAAAAATCATGGAAATGCTGAAACTCCATATTGATATTGTGAGACCGCTCGTCATAATCAAAATAATAAAAAAGGGAATCAGCCGGAGTGTTGATGCTTACGCTATATCCTTGCTCATACAATAAATCGCTTTCAAGCATATGCTCACCGCCCTGGTCTGTAATATCCACCTCATTATACGTCATACGTCCAGAAAAGCAATATTTGCAATGTATGGGGGTCAATACAGCAAATATAACGTAGTTTTTGAGCGGGGAGATTTGCTATAGTGGCGATATGAAAGCGGATACAAGGGGTGGAGAGAATGTTTTTGACAGAAGAAAAGCTAATCAAACGTCAGGCCGAAATCGGGAAGTACAGGTATTGCAAGGTACTTGAGCTTGAGGAGCTGGAGCTTGCAGAGGATGAGGACGGAGCTAACGGCGTATATCCGGAGGCTGTTTCTTTTGACGGCAAAATCAAGATAAATGAGCACTGGCGCGGGCGTGACCGTTATGTCTGGCTGCGTGCCGTGGTGGCGCTTCCCGCAAGCAAAGCGGGCTTCAAGATCGCCGGAAGGTTCGACTTCGGCAAGTCGGGGAGCTTCAACAACTCCGGGTTTGAATCGCTGCTGTTTGTGAACGGGGTGGCTTATCAAGGGGTTGATACGAACCACCGGGAGGTCATTTTTGGCGAGGAGCTAAGCGGACAGACAGTGGAGCTGGTCTTCCGGCTGTGGTCCGGCCTGGAGGGTGGGGGTAAGCCCGTTATCCAGGAGCACCGGATCAGCGAGGCGATGATTGGTTATCTGGATGAAACGATTGATGATTTGTGTTATCTGTCGCAGGCGGCACTGGACACTTACCGCTATCTGGGCGGCGACCAGCCGGAGAAGCAATGGCTGAAAAAGGCGCTGAACGATGCGTTCCGGGAAATTGACTGGTCGGAACCCGGCTCGGAGGCGCACCGGATTTCGCTGTACCGGGCGGGCGCCAGCCTGAACCATGCTGTGGATGCCATGCCCAAAACCTTTGATGTGACGATTACCGCCGTTGGCCACACCCACATAGATGTCGCATGGCTGTGGCGGCTAAAGCATACACGGGAGAAAATTGCACGGTCTTTCTCTACCGCGCTGCGGCTTATGGATGAGTTCCCAGAATACCAGTTCCTGCAAACGCAGCCGCAATTGTACGACTATCTGGCGAGTGATTATCCAGAACTATTCGGGCGGATCTCGGGCAAAATCAAGGAAGGCCGCTGGGAAGCGGAAGGGGCCATGTGGCTGGAGGCGGATTGCAACATCCCGTCCGGTGAATCCCTGGTCCGCCAGATTGTAGCGGGCAAACGTTACTTCCGTGAACAATTCGGCATCGAGAGCAAGTATTTATGGCTGCCGGATGTATTCGGTTATAGCTGGGCGCTGCCGCAGATATTGCGCAAGTCGGGCATTTCCACATTCATGACAACCAAAATTAGCTGGAACCAGTTCAACCGGATGCCGCATGACACCTTCTGGTGGCGGGGGATTGACGGTTCCGAAATTTTGACGCATTTCATCACAACCTCGGAGAAGAACGGGGATGCGTATACGTACAACGGCCGGATGACTGCCGCGCTGCTGCGGGGAATCTGGAATTCGTATCAGGACAAGGAAATCAACGATAACCTGCTGTTTACCTATGGCTGGGGTGACGGGGGAGGAGGGCCGACGCGGGAAATGCTGGAGCTAAGGCGGCGGTTTGATAAGCTTCCGGGGATTCCAAAGCTGAATATGGGCAGCGCAGGAGAGTATTTTGACGGGCTGCATGAACGTATTGAGAATTCTGAAGCGTATGTGCATACATGGAACGGCGAGTTGTATTTCGAATGCCACCGGGGGACCTACACCTCGCAAGCCCGTAACAAAAAATACAACCGGCGCTTGGAATTGCTGCTGCGGGATGCAGAGTGGCTCCACACGCTGACCGGTGTGAGACGCGGCGATTTGGAAACCGGTTATCCGGCGGAAGAGCTGCGCGGTATATGGGAGATTCTGCTGCGCAACCAGTTCCATGATATTATTCCCGGCTCGTCGATTAAAGAGGTGTACGAGGACAGCGACCTTGAATATGCGGAAGGGGAGGCGCGGTCGCTAGCATTGATTAATGGCTGCAGCGAAGCTGGACTGAGCACCGGAGAGCAAGAATACTTCACGCTACTGAACAGCTCAATTTGGGATCGCCCGCGTTATGTCGAGCTACCGGGTGAGGCTGCGGATGCCGCCGCCATTCATGATGCGGCTGGGCAGCTCTTGGAGCAACAGCGGACGGCAGACGGCGGCTGGCTGGTGTATGTTCCATCCGTGCCTGCGCTTGGCACAGCTGTATTGCAATATGGACGAGGAGAACAGGATAAGAACCGATTGGCAGGGGAAGCACCGCTTGCGGAAGTCGGTAGCAACCGCCTGACAACACCGCTGTATGAGGTTGTCTGGAATGAGCAGGGCCATTTCACCTCGATGTACGACCGCCGGAACGGCCGCGAGCTGTTGGCGCCCGGGAAGCGCGGAAATGTGCTTCAAGTATTTGAGGATAAGCCGCTGGATTTTGAAGCCTGGGATATTGATATTTTTTACCAGGAGAAAATGATTGAAATCTCGCAGCTTGCCGAATGCTCTCTAGTAGAGAATGGTCCGCTTAGAGCTGTCCTGCGCATGGACTGGACATATCATGCCTCAACGATTACCCAGCAAATCGTGTTCTACCGCGATACGGCCAGAATTGACTTCAAGACAGAGATCGACTGGCATGGGCATAATCAATTGCTGAAGGCGGCCTTCCCGGTGGATATCCATGCTGTGGAAGCTACCTACGATATTCAATTCGGCAATGTTAAACGGCCAACCCATTGGAACACAAGCTGGGATTATGCCCGCTTCGAAACGGTAGCCCACCAGTGGGCCGATGTCAGCGAGAGAGGGTATGGCGTAGCCCTGCTCAACGACTGCAAATACGGCTATGACATTAAGGACAGCGTGCTGCGGCTGACGCTGCTGAAATCGGCAGTTCATCCAGATCCAGAGCAGGATCAGGGCCAGCATGCCTTCACTTATGCGCTTTATCCGCATACAGGTGATTTTGTGGATGGAGGAGTGGTTCAGGAGGCTTGGGAGCTTAATAATCCTCTGCGTACCGTACCGGGAGAATTGAAGGGTGAGGCGTTATTCGCCATCGAGGGTAGCCACGTGCTGGTCGATGCGGTTAAGCGTTCGGAAGATGGCAGCCATGTAGTGCTGCGCCTGCATGAATACGCTGGTTCCCAGACCCGGGTCCGCGTGAAGAGCGCCTATCGAGTGACGTCATGGCAGGAATGTAATTTGCTGGAGGAGCCGCAGGGAGAGTGGCGGAAGGATGAGTTGGCATTTCAGATTAAGCCTTATGAAATCAAGACTTTTAGAATAGATATGGGGAAGAGACAGAACTGAGAGAAGACCAACATACAGCGGGAGAGGGGCGGAACAATAGATGAATAAATGCCTGGTGAACAAGACCGAAATTATGGAGAAGCTGAGCCTGGTGACAGATAAGCTGCTGAAGCTGGAGCGGCCGGATAACGAAGCAGAATTGCAGAGTTTAGGGGAGGATGCGGGACGGCGGGGATATTTTGCCCGTGACTTCGGTATGGAGGAATGGGACTGGCCGCAGGGCGTGGGGTTATATGGTCTGCAGAAGCTTGAGCGGCATTTCGGGGACACCCGTTACCGGGATTATGCGAAGCCGTGGATGGCCCGGCAACTGGAGAAGGGGCTGCCAAGCCGGAACATCAATACAACTGCCCCGCTGTTGTCGCTGATGGAAATGGAGGAGGCGGAGAAGCTGAGCCTTGAATGGGCCGATTGGCTGATGAATGGCCTGCCGCGGACGATAGAGCTTGGGTATCAGCATGTCACCACGGGGGCAAGCAAGCATGAAATTAACCTTCATGAAAATGAAATCTGGATTGATACGCTGTTTATGGCGATTCTGTTCACGGCGAAGATGGGTGTGAAATACGACAATGCCGAGTGGCGGCAAGCGTCGCTGCACCAACTGCTGCTGCATATCAAATACTTGTATGATAAAAAGACAGGGCTGTTCTTCCACGGCTGGCATTTTGGCGGCCGTCATAATTTCAGCGAAGCCTTCTGGTGCCGCGGCAACGGCTGGTTCGCGCTCGGTCTGCCGGAATACCTGGAGCTGATGCGCCCGTATCTGGACAGCGGAGTCTTCACTTACCTGCAGCAGACCCTGCAGGCACAGGCGGAGGCCTTATTGGCCTGCCAGAGCGGGGATGGGCTGTGGCATACGCTGCTGGATGATCCGGAGAGCTATACTGAGACATCCGGCTCGGCGGCTATCGCAGCTGGCATTCTGAATGGTGTGCGCAGGGGACTGCTGCCGGAGGCATATGCAGAGCAGGCTATGAGAGCGATTCAGGCTGTGCTGGACAGAATTGACGGTGAGGGTACAGTGCTGGGCGTATCCGGCGGTACACCAATCGGGGCTGTCAAAGAAGATTATAAGGGAATTATTATTGCCCCTATGGCCTATGGGCAGGCGATGGCTTTGGTTGCGCTTGGAGAAGCGTTGCAGCACTGTTGAACTCGCGTTAGGCAGCTATCCGGCGACAAGAAGATCGGCTTTGCCATCAGGGCAATCGCTTACGAAATGAACTGCGAGATTGGATGAAGTGGAAAAAGGAAACCTAATTTGCAAATTTCACTGATTTTTTGGTGATTATATGGAAAAAGTAGACTTAATCCTCTCCATTTTCACCCAATCAGTGATTTTAGAAGGGAATAAGTGGAGTTTTTCCCGCTAACCCTCCGGGGGGAGGTCACTCATCGGAATGAAGGGGAGAAATTCCACCTTAGTTATTTATTCCTGAAATTTTGAAGGCAAGAGTAAGATTTGCTTGTCGCCATGGTGGTACTTGGAGTATACTGATCTCGGGAGAGGTTAAGCGCTTACCCTTCAAGGAGGATAAGCGAAAATGGTAAATTCAATCGTAGTAGGCATCATCGGCGCAGGCAGAATCGGCCGCCTTCATGCGGATAATCTGCGTGTGATGCCGTCTTTTAAACTAAAATCAATCGCTGAGGCTGTAGTAGGCGAGGAATTGCTGGCCTGGGCGGAGAGCCGGAACCTGGGTTCCGTATTTGTGAATGGGGAAGACCTGCTGAACGACCCTGAGATCGAAGCGGTGTTCATCTGCACGCCGACGGATACTCATGCAACCTGGATTGAGAAGGCTGCCCGCGCCAAAAAGAATATTTTCTGCGAGAAGCCGATCAGCCTGTCATCGGCACAGACCAGCCGGGCGCTGGAGATTGTTAAGGAAGAAGGCGTATTGCTTCAGGTCGGCTTCAACCGCCGGATGGACCCGAGCTTCCGCAAGCTCAAGCAGCTGGTTCAGTCAGGAGAACTGGGCAAGCCGCATGTTGTGAAGATCACGTCGCGTGATCCGCAGCCTCCCGGCGAGGCTTATGTGCGCTCTTCCGGCGGAATGTTCATGGATATGACGATTCACGATTTTGATATGGCCCGCTACCTGATGGCCGAGGAAGTGGTTGAAGTGTACACCCGGGGCGCCAATCTGGTTGATCCGATGTTCGGGCGCTGTGAAGATGTAGACACAGCTGTGATTACGCTGACCTTCGCCAGCGGCGCGATCTGCGTGATTGATAACAGCCGGAAGGCCGTCTACGGCTATGATCAGCGGGTAGAGGTGTTCGGCTCCCACGGGTCGGCAACCGCCGACAACTGCCGTCCGACCACGGTGGAGATTTCCACTGCGGCATCGGTCACGCGTGATCAGCCGCTGCATTTCTTCCTGGAGCGGTACAACCAGGCCTTCACGGATGAGGTTGCCGCGTTTGCCCAGGCGGTTCGCCTGCAGGAGCCAATCATTTGCAGCGGCATTGACGGGCAGCAGGCGGAGCGCCTTGCCGAAGCGGCAAAGGAATCGCACCGCACCGGGCTTCCGGTCAAGCTGTCTCATGGTGCCGTATAGGGAATATCGCTGGCAACACAGGTTTTGTAAGCGGATGCACACATAAAGGCAGAGGAGGCCGGTGAAGATGCCCGATTTAGTCATTAAGGCCGGAGCGCCCGGTAAGGATGGACTGGTGGCGGCCGTAAGCAAGGAGAGCGCCGGGTGGAAATATGTAGGTTTTGAAGTATATCAGTTGCAAGCTGGGGAGCTGCTTACCCGCAGCGCGGAAGGGAACGAGGTCTGCCTGGTGCTGCTGGCGGGCAAGGCGGACGTAAAGGCAGATGGTATAGTTTTCGCCGGCATCGGTGAACGCATGTCCGTGTTTGAGGATATGCCGCCGTATGCGGTGTACGTTCCGGCAGGAGGGCAATATGAAGTTACCGCTCTGACGGAACTGGAGCTTGCCGTCTGTCTTGCTCCGGCAACAGGCAAATATGCCCCGCGGCTGATCGCTCCGTCCGATGCTGTGGCCGAGGACCGCGGCTCTGGCAGCATGTCGCGGCGGGTGGTCAACATTCTTCCCGAGCAGAGTGAAGCCGAGAGCCTGTTGGTTGTTGAGGTGCGCACGGGAGGGGGCAACTGGTCCAGCTATCCTCCGCACAAGCATGACCAGGACAATCTGCCGGCAGAGTCTTATCTGGAAGAGACGTATTATCACCGGGTAAATCCCGCCCACGGCTTTGTGGTGCAGCGGGTATACAATGATGACAGAAGCCTTGACGAAACGATGGCCGTGGCGGACCGCAGCATTGTGCTCGTTCCGGAAGGCTACCATCCGGTATCCGCCCCGCCGGGCTACGATTCTTATTATTTAAACGTGATGGCCGGCCCGGTCCGTACCTGGGTCTTCCATAACGACCCGGATCATGAATGGCTGTTCGGGACGCAGCAGCGCCGCCCGGATAAGCGGGAATAATCAAGGGCAGATACAAGAGGGGCTTCCGGTATGGCGGAGGCCCCTCTTTGCGCAGAATTTAGTTGAATAACTGAGGTGGATTTCCCCACTCCCCCTCCTCGTTCTAATAACGGCAATTCTGCCGTTATTTCAGACCGAGCCGAGTAATCTTACTCTAACAACGGTAATTCTGCTGTTATTTCAGATCAAACCGGGTAGTCTTGCTCCAACAACGGCAATTCTGCCGTTATTTCAGACCGAACCGGGCAGTCTTACTCTAACAACGGCAATTCTGCCGTTATTTCAGATCAAGCTAGCCAACTTAACGGTTTTCCTTGTTTTCTCTGTTCTTAGCTTTGGACAACTCCCCGGCACGGCTTCATAGACACCGTCTGGCGAGTTCCCTATAATCTAGGTATAAGATTGCATGAACGCAAAGGCGGGCTTATTAACGATGAAACCTACGATATATGATGTGGCACGGGAAGCGGGAGTCTCCATCGCTACGGTGTCCAAGGTGTTGAACAAGAGCGGGAGGATCAGCGACAAGACACGGCAGAAGGTGAACCGTATCATGGAGGAGCTGAATTACCAGCCGAGTCTGGTGGCCTCTGCGCTGACGAGCCGCCGGACAGGAACAATCGGGCTGATGATTCCCGATATCGCCAATCCCTTTTTTGCGGAGGCAGCCCGCAGCATTGAGGATTACGCCCAGGAACAGGGGAGCGACTTAATCGTGTGCAGCACGGACCGGAACGATGAGAAGGCGGCCAGATACATCTCGCTGCTCCTGCGCAAACGGGTGGACGGCCTAATCATTGCCTCTCATACCGGGAACCTGGACATGATCCGCCGTCTGCTGGCTGATCATGTGCCGCTTGTGCTGTTCTCGGCTGATATCCGTATGATGGAGTGCAACTCCGTCACGGTGGACGATTATAAAGGCGGCTACCAGGCCACGGAATACTTGCTGTCCCTGGGACATCGCAAATTGGGTATCATCTCCGACAATTTGCCGGGGAGCAAGCTGCGTGCTGAAGGCTTCCTGGATGCGCTGAAGGCGGCGGGTGTCCCTTTTGACAACCCGGCTAATATCACGCATACTTCGGCCACATTGGAGAACGGCCGGAAAGCGGCTGCGGCGATGCTGGGCCAGCCGGAGGCAGAGCGGCCGACAGCGGTATTTGCCTGCAACGACCTGCTTGCTATCGGGGTATTGAAGGAGGCGCGCAGCGCCGGTCTGTCCATTCCCCGCGATCTGTCCGTAGTGGGGTTTGACAATACGATGCTGGCTGATATTTGTCATCCCACCTTAACCAGCATTGCCCAGCCCCTGCGCGAGATGACGGAGCAGGCTATGATTCTGCTGAACCAATCCATCGACAACCCGGAGAGCCCGAAACGCAAGATCATGCTGATGCCTGAGCTGGTTGTCCGTCATTCCACGGGTCCGGGATGATGACGCTTTAACTGCAGTTGCCCCGGTCGTATGGCTTTTTAGTCCAAATGAGTTTGTTATTGAAAGTCATTCAAGGAGCCGTCAATAACAGCACTATCTCGATGCGCTTATATCAGTGGAAGCTCCTTTTTTCCTGCGGATGAAGCGCCGATCGATGAAAAAAGCGATGAGCAAGGACAGGACGCCGAGCAAAACCGGTATGCCAAACGCTTCAAAAGAAAAGGAGCTGCCTTCCAGCTTTAGGTGGTCGGTGGCGCGATATTCGAGCCGCTTAGCGGCAAATTTAGCCGTCTGAACATCCTCCTGCCCGGCCAAATCCTCGAACGCCGGATCCATTGCAAACCGATCCGCCGCACCGCGGTGCAAGTACAGCAGTTTCGCGCTGCTGCCGCTATTCTTCCATTGGTTGATATCGTCGGCGGCTGCAGACTCGGCATCGGCACCGACAACAATCATTTTCGCCAGCTTCGGCATGTTGTGTATCTGATAACGGGCGACTAGGTTCAGGCCATGCTTCGTTACAACCGGTTCATTCGTGCTTGAAACAGTCAACGTCGTTGTTGTACCGGAAGCGCCATAAGTATCGAATGCGGCGGACAAATCCAGTTCATCGGCACCGTTATACAGCAGCACGCCTGCCTTTTCTTTGTTCCATTGATAAGCGTTATTCAGTACATACGTTATATCACTCAAGCCGGCAACGAACGGTTTCATTTGCGGGTTCGTTACATAATCATAAGAGGGATAGTTCATCTCTTTTGCCACTTTTTTCGCTGCCGCCTCGCCCAACTGCTGGGAGATGACATATAGTGTAGCGTCGATCCCCGATGTCAGACCGGCAGAAGATACGATATTGCCTTGCGGGACGTAACGCCGATCCTTCACCCACTGGATTTCCGGATATTTTTTAATGAGCCGGTTGATGTCTCCCCAGTGCGTCGCGGCCGATTTACCGTTCAGCAAGCCGGTATCTGCCAGATTTTCAGCCCCGTTGCAAATGGAGATCAATGTCGTCTTGGTACCCGAGTGCTTCCGAATCCATTCACGGACAGGTGCATATTTTTTCTCGTCCAAAATCGGCATAAACGGAATAACGATAATGTCCGGGCTTTTGCCGAGCATCGTATCCATTTGATCAAACGAATAATGCGGGACGACATCGAGTCCGCCGGTTAGTGATTTAATTTCGCGATCGGGGGCAACACCGTATACATTGTAAGCTTCAGTCATCGCAAACATTTCGTACGGGACTAGAAAATCAAATACTTCCGTCACTTCGTTCGCCAGCAGCACAGCCACTGTCGGTTTGTTCACGTCATATTTCGGTACCTGCACATCCGTCAATGCAGGGGCGGCTTTATCGTAAACCGACATTCCGGCATTCATTGTATTGATGTACCCGACCGCACCCGTCCCCCCTACGACGACGACAAAAACGATGAGATAGATAATGATGCGTAATATAGTTTTCAATTGCTTTGCTCCTTCCAGTTAATATAGATTGCTTACCCATAAAAATTTAACAAAACAAAATGAGCATATCATCAGTCTGCGGTTCGGAAGAGGAGCTCGACAAAAGTTGGAGCGGCCACTGGACCTTAGTCTGTTCTCTTTTTTTAGCATGACTCGATAGGGCTATATTTTTAATAAAACTGTGACAAAGGCGCAACTTGTAATGAGACTATTGAAGAACTAACGCTTCTCATTCTAGCGGGACCCTAAAAATCAAAGAGACATCTGTCCTTTGCAAATCCGAGCAGGCAGGCGTGCAACAATGATGACAGCGCTTCAAATTCGGGATTGCCAAACCTGCACTTCTAAACTATACTTAAGTAGAAAATTAGGTTAAGCGCTTACCCTCCCCCCTGATGATTATTGTGCACCATTTCATTTCAATCCATTTTTCCCGATTTATCCTTTTCACGGAACTTTTCAAGGAGGCGTCACTATGAACGGTTTACAGTTCGATCCCGCCCGGCCGCTGGATTTAATCGCCGTCGGCAGGCTCTGTATTGACCTCAATGCCAATGAAACCGGAAGACCTATGGAAGAGACAATGACGTTTACCAAATATGTCGGCGGTTCTCCTGCCAATATTGTGATCGGTACGGCGCGGCTGGGCATGCGCACCGGCTTCATCGGCAAGATTGCCGATGATCAGATGGGCCGCTTTATCCGCACCTATCTGCAGAACAATCATATTGACGACAGCCAGGTGACCGTTGACCGTACCGGTGCGGTGACCGGGCTTGCTTTTACGGAAATAAAGAGCCCTCAGGAATGCAGTATCCTGATGTACCGGGACCATGTGGCCGATCTGCTGCTGGATACGAATGAGATTTCCGAGGATTATATCCGCAAATCCAAAGCGCTGCTGATCTCAGGCACTGCCCTTGCGCAAAGCCCCTCCCGCGAGGCGGTATTTCTGGCGCTGGAATTTGCCCGCAAGCATAATGTTACTGTATTTTTCGATCTGGATTACCGCCCTTATACCTGGAAATCAGCCGCAGAGACGGCGGTTTATTATAACCTGGCTGCTGAGAAATGCGACTGCATCATCGGCACCCGCGAGGAATTCGATATGATGGAGAATCTGTACAATGTGACTGGTGCAGACGACGAAGCAACGGCCAGCCGCTGGTTCTCGCACCGGGCGAAGCTGGTTGTCATCAAGCATGGCGGAAGCGGCTCCATCTCCTACACGGCGGACGGGCAGAAGCACCGCAGCGGTATTTTCCCGGCTAAGGTCCTGAAGACGTTTGGCGCTGGAGATTCTTATGCCTCGGCCTTCATTCATAGTCTGATGCGGGGCGACAGCGTCAGCGAGGCTATGCGGCGCGGCAGCGCGTCGGCCTCCATCGTCATTTCCCGCCATAGCTGCTCGGATGCCATGCCGACCTTGGAGGAATTGGACACGTTTTTAAGCACCAATGAGGAAATCTTCTCAGGCGCAGAGTAAGTGCAGCAACAGCAACATAACAATTAGAGCCAAAGGAGTGGACAGGATGGGACAGCAGACGGTACAAGTGCTGAACAACTATATAGACGGGCAATGGATAGCAGCGGCAACGGAGCAGACCGAGGCGGTGTATAATCCGGCTTCGGGTGAGGAGCTGGCCAGAGTACCGCTGTCAAGCAGAGCTGATGTAGACCGGGCGGTGGCGGCGGCGAAAGCGGCTTTTGAAGGATGGTCCAAAACTCCGGTGCCGCGCAGAGCACGTATTTTGTTCAAATACCAGCAGCTTTTGGTAGATCATTGGGATGAGCTGGCCAAGACCATTACATTGGAGAATGGAAAAAGCTTCAAAGAGGCTTACGGCGAGGTGCAGCGCGGCATCGAGTGTGTGGAATTCGCAACCGGTGTGCCGACGCTGATGATGGGCAGACAGCTGCCGGATATCGCGACAGGTATTGAGTCAGGGATGTACCGCTACCCTATCGGTGTTATTGGCGGCATCACGCCGTTTAATTTTCCGATGATGGTGCCTTGCTGGATGTTCCCGCTCGCCATTGCCTGCGGCAACACCTTTGTGCTGAAGCCTTCAGAACGGACACCGCTGCTGGCGGCGCGTCTTGTGGAGCTGCTGGAGGAGGCTGGTCTGCCTAAGGGAGTGCTCAATGTGGTGAACGGTGCGCATGATGTTGTCAACGGCCTGCTGGAGCATCCCGATGTGAAGGCGATTTCCTTTGTAGGCTCGCAGCCGGTGGCCGAATATGTGTACAAGAAGGGAACTGCGAATTTGAAAAGGGTTCAGGCTCTCGCGGGGGCGAAGAACCATTCTATCGTGCTGTCGGACGCGAACCTTGAGGCTTCGGCAACGCAGATTGTTAACGCAGCCTTCGGTTCTGCCGGGGAGCGCTGCATGGCTTGCTCCGTGGTAACGGTGCAGGAAGAGGTAGCGGATGAGCTGATCTCGATCCTGCTGCGTGAATGCGACCGGATGAAAATCGGCAACGGCCTGGAAGACGATACGTTCCTTGGACCGGTTATCCGTCAAGGCCATAAGGAGAGAACGGCGGCTTATATTGAACAGGGCGTGGCCGAGGGTGCGAAATTGCTCAGGGACGGCCGGGCGGATGCCGCTGCGCAGGGACAGGGTTATTTTATCGGACCAACGGTGTTTGACGGAGTGACCCAAGCCATGAAAATCTGGCAGGAGGAAATCTTCGCGCCTGTTCTGTCGGTAATTCGCGTTAAGGGTGTGGAAGAGGCCGTTGAGATCGCCAATGCGTCGCGGTTTGCCAATGGTGCGTGTATCTTTACGAACGACGGCGGCAAAGTGCGCTATTTCCGGGAGCATATCGAGTCAGGCATGCTTGGTGTGAATGTAGGCGTACCTGCACCGATGGCCTTCTTCCCCTTCTCCGGCTGGAAGGATTCCTTCTACGGCGATCTTCATGCGAATGGAAGCGACGGGGTTGAATTTTACACACGTAAAAAAGTCGTCACTGCCCGCTGGCAGTAAGGCGTGGAAGGAGGAGTTCATGTGGATAAGATCAGATTAACGACGGCGCAGGCACTGGTGAAGTTTCTGGAGCAGCAGTATGTGGACTTTGGCGGCGGGCCGGAGCGGTTCGTACACGGCATATTCACTGTCTTCGGCCATGGGAATGTGCTCGGCTTGGGGCAAGCACTGCAGGAGGCTTCGGGAGCGCTAACGGTCTACCAGGGAAGGAATGAGCAGGGAATGGTTCATGCGGCGACCGCTTTCGCCAAGCAAAGCCGCAGACGGCGGATCATGGCCTGTACCGCTTCGGTGGGGCCGGGCTCGGCCAATATGCTGACGGCCGCCGCCACCGCGACGGCTAATCAGATTCCCGTACTGCTGCTGCCTGGAGACACGTTCGCTACCCGCCAGCCCGATCCGGTGCTGCAGCAAATGGAGCATACTCATAACCTGTCGATTACGGTCAACGATGCCTTCAAGGCAGTGAGCAAATATTGGGACCGGATTTACCGGCCGGAGCAATTGATGACAGCACTGCTGAACGCGATGCGTGTGCTGACCGATCAGGCCGACACAGGGGCGGTTACAATCGCGCTGCCGCAGGATGTGCAGGGAGAGGCCTGGGATTACCCGCTTGATTTCTTCCGCAAACGTGTTCACCGGGCCCTACCCCGCCTTCCCCGGCCGGATGAAATTGCCGCAGCGGCTGACCTTATTACCAGCAAACAGAGACCACTCCTGGTCTGTGGGGGCGGAGTACGGTATGCGGATGCCGGAGCGGAGCTGCGTGCTTTTGCAGAGCGATTCGGCATCCCGTTCGGTGAAACGCAAGCAGGCAAAAGCGCGGTGGCAAGCGACTGCGCCTACAATCTCGGCGGCATAGGTGTCACCGGCAACGGCAGCGCGAATAGCCTGGCCGCACAAGCAGACCTGGTAATCGGTGTCGGCACCCGGTTTACGGATTTCACCACAGGCTCGAAGAGTCTATTCGCACACCCTGAGGTGGAGTTCCTGACGATCAACGCGTCTCCTTATCATGCGGCCAAGCTGGATGCGCTCGCAGTGGTCAGCGATGCCGCTGAAGGTCTAAAAGCGCTGTCTGCGGCCCTGGAGGAGCGCGGCTACCACTCCGCCTATACGGATGAAATCGTCTCGGCCAAGGCGGCGTGGGAAGCGGAAAGAAAGCGTCTGGCCGGCGTGGAGTATACCGGGAATGAGGGGGCGGACGGCACTGCAGGTTCATTCGTGCCAGAGATTGCCGGACATCTTGATGAGAAGCTCCCCGAATATGCGGCGGCGCTGAACACTTCACTGACGCAAACGCGGGTACTCGGCATACTCAATGAGTACATTCCGAAGGACGCCATTGTCATTGGGGCCGCAGGCAGCCTGCCGGGCGATATGCAGCGGATGTGGAATTCGGCTGTGCCGGATACCTACCATATGGAATACGGATTTTCGTGCATGGGCTATGAAATCTCCGGTGCGCTCGGCGTGAAGCTGGCGGAACCGGAACGGGAGGTATACGCGCTGGTAGGCGACGGCAGCTATCAAATGCTGCATTCGGAGCTGGTGACGAGCCTTCAGGAGAACAAGAAGATCAACGTCATTCTGCTGGACAATGCGGGCTTCGGCTGCATCAACAATCTGCAGATGGAGCAAGGCTTGAACAGTCTGGGCACAGAATTCCGCCACCGCAGCCCGGAAGGGCAGCTTAGCGGCGAACTGATGCGCATCGACTATGCAGCCAGCGCTGCCGGCTATGGTGTCAAGAGCTTCCGTGCGGCAACGGCAGAGCAACTCTACAGCGCCTTGGAGGAAGCACGGAAGCAGGAGCGGTCCACGCTGATCGACATCAAGGTGCTGCCAAAGACAATGACTCATGGCTATGGAGCCTGGTGGCATGTCGGGGTACCGGAAGTGTCCGGCAGCGAAGCGGTGCAGGCCGCTTATGAGCAGAAGCGCGGGCAACTGGAGAAGGCGCGCAGCTACTGAGGCAGCCAGAGCTGACGAAGTATGAATGCAACAATGCAGCGGCAGGCCCGCGCCTGCCGTATGGTGACAACGGAGGGGTAGACGATGATGTTCAAAGAACATGCGGTCAAGCTGGCGATAGCTCCTATCGCCTGGACCAATGACGATATGCCTGAGCTTGGACGGGATAATACCTTTGAGCAGTGTATCAGCGAGATGGCACTGGCCGGGTTTCAGGGAAGCGAGGTGGGCAACAAGTATCCGCGCGACCCGGACCAGTTGCATAAGGCTCTGGAGCTTAGGGGGCTTGAGATTGCCAGCGCCTGGTTCAGCGCGTACCTGACGGTGCGTCCATATGAGGAGACCGCTGCGGCCTTTTGTGCGCACCGTGATTTTTTGCATGCGATGGGGGCCAAGGTGATTGTAGTTTCAGAACAGGGGCGGAGTATTCAAGGACAAATGGATACGCCGCTGTTTGCCAGTAAGCCTGTGTTCACGGAAGCGGAATGGACGGCTCTTGCGGAAGGGCTGGGCGGGCTGGGCAGATTGGCTGCCGAGAAGGATATGACGCTTGTGTATCACCACCATATGGGGACCGGAGTGCAGAGCGCGGTTGAAATTGCCCGGCTGATGGAGCTTACAGATCCGGGTGAGGTGTCCCTGCTGTTCGATACCGGGCATCTGGCCTTTGCCGGCGAGAATCCGCTGGAGGTGCTGCGCTTCCATTTACCCCGGATCAAGCATGTGCACCTGAAGGATATCCGGCCGGAGGTTGTCGAGCGTGTCAAGCAGGAAGGGCTTAGCTTCTTGCAGGCTGTAAAAGCGGGAGCGTTCACCGTGCCCGGCGACGGCTGCATCGCATTTGCTGAGATTTTCGCCGAATTGGCCCAGCACTCCTATACGGGATGGTTCGTAGTGGAAGCGGAGCAAGATCCGGCGCTTGCCGATCCATTGGAATATGCGATCAAGGCGCGCCGCTATATCAAGGAAATCAGCGGTTTGTAAACCGCAGGTGGGCAGTTATTCGCCGCTTGGCGGCTGCCCGGGCGGTGTATATGCGGGGTTGCACGGCTGTGTGCACCCCGCCTTTTTTCATGGACAGGGACAGGTTGGGATGGGTTGAGGCGGGATGTAAAAATTGGATGGCGTCGTTTTTGTTGCTTCGTTGACCGGGTTCAGGCCGCATGTGCTATAATTGCAATTCGGAAGTATAATTGTTGCATCAACGGCCGGACTGCGGCCTGGTATTCTAACGGCTGTATTGAGGGGGTTGTCTATTGTTCCGTACCTGGTATCACCGCTTGCTGCTGTCGTACTTTCCTATTTTTTTGCTTACTGTGACGATACTGATCTTTGCCTCTTTTGTGTTTATCAACGATATTTCACGAATGGAAACCAAGAAGGCGGATCGCATCACTGCCAGCTATCTCGTGGATAACGTGGACCGTACGATCAAGGAAGTCGAACTGTCGGTGCTGGACACTGCCGAAAGCAGCGATATGTATAAGCGTTATTTTAACGATGAAGGCATGGCAGATACGGGGGCAATATATGCAATTGCCCAGAGCCTGCGCAACCTGACCGACAAATCGCCTTACATTCAATCCATTTATTTATATGACAAGAGAAATGAAAGCGTTTTAACAGAAACTGGTTTAAAAGACCTTTCAGGATTTATAGACGAGGACTGGATTAAGCGTATTGCCTCCGGCTCCTTGCCGGAAGGCTGGCAGCCTGTCAGGGAATACAAGGATGAGTTCACTCAGCGCACGTCTGTGCGTGTGCTTACCATTAATAAAAGCATGCCTCTGCCCTTCGGCTCACAGGGTGTGCTTGTCATCAATATTAAAATGAGCGGGATTGAACAGATTGTCGATAGCATGGTCAACGAACAATTGTCCTACCTTACTATTGCCGGAAAAGATGGAAAGATTATTTATCAGGCGCATTCAGACAGCGAAGGGGCGGAGAACGGCAAGCTGCTGAACACCTTGTACCTGGAAAGGCTTGGCTGGGAGTTCTCCAGCGGGATCAAGACGGGGAACCTGTTCGGTTGGGTTTCTGTGATCTCCTATCTCTGGGTGGCGGTTGCGTTCGGAACCGTTGTGTGCGCGGTTCTTTACCTCATATATGTGACCCGGCGCAACTACAAGCCGATTCAGGTGATTATGAACCGGATTGAAGGCCATCAGATTCGAACGATGGACAATTCCACCAACAGGCCGGACGAAATGAAGCTCATTGACGGGGTACTGGAGGATTTGATCAACAATTTGACGGATTATGACAAGAAGAGCAGGGAGAACCTGCTGCTCCAGCGCAGCAAGCTATTCACTGATCTGCTGCGCAGCGAGCGGACGGACAATATCGTCCAGCGAATGGAGGAGGTGTCGCCGCTCACCGGTGCTCACTCCTCATCCCGGTTTACGGTTGTGCTCAGCGAAATCAACCGCTACGAGGAGGTTTTTCAGGAGCGCTACACAAGGGGGGACCAGAACACGCTCAAGTTTGCCCTGATGAATGTCTTTCAGGAATTGGCGCGGGGGGCTGATTTGCAGGGCTGGGCGGAGTGGATCGGCACCGACCGGGCAGCGATTCTCTTCCTGGCAACCGGGACTGATGAGAAGATGACCGAGAAAATCCGCATATTCGCCGAGGAATGCCGCAACTGGGTAGAACAGAATTTGCGCATCTCCCTCAGCTTCGGTATCGGGCCGGTGGCGACTGGTCCGGGGGCAATCCGGGATTCCTATGCGGCAGCGGAGAATGTGATGCAGCATAAGCTCTTGATGCACGAGGATATCGCTTTGGCGGAAGGGGTGGAGGCGCGTCAGCCGCTGCTTGAGACTTATAAGTATTTACAGATGATTGCCGAGTTCGTCAAGCAGTTTCGAATGTCGAGCAGCCAGTGGCGGGAACGGCTGGAAGAGATTTTTGAAGCGTTTGAACGCGATTTTCTGCAGGATGACGATATTCGCTCTCTAATCCAGGCCATGCTGCAAATGCTGAGCCGTGAAGTGGCTGTGATGTCGGAGCAGCTGGAGGATGAACTGTCGGCGGAGAATACCTCGATACGTCTGAAGCTGCTGGAGGAAGCCGAATCCATTGATGAAATGAAGGGTATTCTATTTGAATATTTGACCGATTTATTCCGTACCTATGTCTCCGTCAGTGAAACCAAAAGCTACAGGGCGATGGTCAACGAGATCAAGAACTATATTGAAGAGAATTTTGCCAATCCCGATCTTTCCCTGAAGCATTTAAGCGACCGGTTTCAGGTATCCGGCAAATATGCCAGCTATCTTTTTAAAACGGAATTCAATATGAAATTTGTGGATTTCCTTACGGAGCTGCGGATGAAGGAAGCCGAGCACCTGCTGCTGGAGACGGACTATTCGTTGCAGGATATCGCGCTCAAAGTTGGTTATGCCAATGCCATTTCGTTCGGAAGGGTATTTAAACGGGTCGCCGGCATCACGCCGGGCGATTACCGCTCTTTGAAGCGCGGACGCCTGAACTCCAGAACATGAGCAGCACGACTTTTTAGATAAAGCGTCAACAACTGAGCTTGTGCTAATTATTCCAGGATCGCAATCCTTGCTCGCCAGCCTCCGTCAGGAGTTGCAAACACGGATGCGGTCTTTATTTTTGGTAATTTTGAAAGCGGTTTATTGCACGAAAATGGTTGTATGGATAAACAGGAAGTCTGAATTAACGGCCAGGGGAGCATCCGAAACGGGTTTATTGTCAAACTGCCGAAATTCATGGAATACTGTGGGCATCCCCGGAACAACAAGCGGCCAAGTCGTACATTGGTAACGCTTACGTGAGAGGGATGCAGCTTCAGTGTTACACAGGTTTAAGGTTGGGGGAATCATGAAGTCACCATTAAAAAAGCCTGCAGAGGCGAAGGAGATGGAAAAATGACAGTGAACGTACACAAAGGAGTTCTGAAGAAAGCAATCGGGGTCGGATTAACCGCGGTAATGGGGGTATCCCTGCTGGCCGGCTGCTCCTCCGATTCTAAGAACAACACAGCAAACGGGGGTTCGGCAGCAGAAGGGGACAGCGCCAAGCGCGTCACGCTCAAAGTGGAAATATTCGACCGGGGCAACAGCCCGGCGCCTCAAACCATTACTAACAACTTTTTATCCAAGCTGGTGCAGAAAAATTTCGGCGATCCGAACAACATTGATGTTCAGTATGTACCGATTCAGCGCTCTGAGGAAGTAACGAAGCTGAACGTGCTGATGGCGAGTGACAGCGATGTGCCAGATATCGTATTTACTTATGATTCGAGCGTATTTTACTGCTATGCCCAGCAGGGCGGTCTGACCGATGTAGGAAAACTCCTCGATGAGTATGGTCCGAACCTGAAGAAGTTTATCGGCGACGAAACGCTGTCATTCGGACTGCTTGATGGCAAGCAGTTCTCCATCCCGGGCAAACGTGCGATCACGGGCCGTTACAGCTCCTACATCCGTCAGGATTGGCTGGATAAACTGGGCTTGCCTGTGCCAAAGACGACCGATGAGCTGTACACAACTTTGAAAGCGTTTAAAGAGAAAGATCCTGGCAAGCTCGGCAGCAAAAACATCCCAATGGGCATGGCGCTTGCTCCAGCTCAATATGAAACGCTGATCTACTCCTTCATTAAGCCAATCAGCGGCGATCTGACTTACAGCCAGCGGTATGAGCTGCCGCTTCATGAGGGCTTCAAGGATGCAATGCAGTTCCTGAACAAGCTCTACAATGAAGGGCTGATCAGCAAGGATTTCGGTCTGGATAAGGATAAGGCCCAATTGGGCAAGGATGTCCAGAACGGCAACACCGGCTATTGGTCGGAAGATGTGGATGCCCAGTTCTATGCAGAAGGCACTATGGATAATCTCCACAAAAATGTGCCGGGAAGCAAGGTCACACCGGTAGACGTGTATACGAATGCCAAGGTTGACAACAAACACATTAAATCCCGCTATGCCTCTAACGGTATGTACATCATGATTCCAAAGAGCAGCAAGCGCGCCGTAGAAGCGATTAAATATCTGGATTGGATGGCCACAGGCAATAACCTTATTGATATATACAATGGGGTTGAAGGCGAAAACTATGATATGGTCGATGGAATTCCGGTGGTCAAAGAAAATGTCCCTCAAGAATTTGCCGATCGTCTGTTCAATGGCGGCGACATGGCGATCATCTCCAACGGCAAGAACATCGGCGACCAGGCAACCAATGAAAAAGCATGGGTGATGGGCTTCCCGAAAAACAATCAGGAAATGCTGAAGCAGTCGATCGCTATCGCTAACGCAGACACCGTAGGCCCGATCGTCTTCGGCAAGCCGATTGAAGGGGAAGCGCAATATGGCACTACACTTACAGATAAGCTCGATGTGATCATTGTAAAAACAACGATGGCTAAACCCGATCAGTTCGATGCGGTTTACGAGCAGGAAATGAAGGATTTCATGTCTCTAGGCGGAGCTAAGCTGAAAGAAGAACTGGATCAGGCAGTTAAGGAGCTTCCGGCAAAATAAACAAATAAAGTGAGAGCCGGGGGGGAGGTGCAATGCCGCTCCACCCGGTTTTTCTAAGATAGGAGGAAACCAACTTGAGCAAAGCGTCATACTTCAAACGGTATTGGCAACTATACGCGCTGCTTGCGCTGCCTATTACTTATTTCGTGATCTTCCGTTACGGTCCGATGTATGGTGTGCAGATTGCATTCAAGGATTTCAATCTGTTTCAGGGGATCGGGGGCAGTGAGTGGATCGGCTTTGACGCCTTCCGCCAGGTCTTTGGAATGAGGGAGTTCTACACCACCCTGCGCAATACCTTTATGCTGAATTTTCTTGATTTGCTGGTCTCTTTCCCGGCCCCGATCATACTCGCTATTATGCTGTATGAGATCCGGTCGGTATGGTTCAAAAAAATATCGCAGACCCTTTTGTACATTCCCCACTTTATTTCCTGGGTGATCATTGGGGGGATCGTATACCAATTGTTTGGCAACCAGTCCGGTATGGTAAACGAAGTCCTGGTAGGTCTGGGACTGGACCCTGTTCCGTTTCTAACGGAAAAAAATCCATGGCTGATCACGTATCTCTTCACAGGTGTCTGGCAAAGTGCCGGTTGGGGAACTATTCTCTATCTGGCAGCGTTAACGGGTGTCAACAGGGAGCTGTTTGAAGCTGCCGAAGTGGATGGAGCTACAAGGCTCAAGAAAATCCGCTACATTACGCTTCCGAGCATCAAGCCAACCATCATTACACTGCTTATTCTCAATCTCGGGAAAATGGTCAGCATCGGCTTTGACCGTCCCTATGTTATCGGTAATACAACAGTCCGTGAATACTCCGATGTGCTCAGCACCTTTGTGTACCGGATCGGTCTGGAATCCGGGCAATATACGCTGGCTACCGTAATCGGATTGTTCCAGGCGGTGGTGGGTCTGGTGTTCATTCTAGGTTCCAACTATATTTCGAAAAAAGTAACCGGCAACGGTATTTTATGATAAACAGAAAGGAGACGGAGTGCTATGAGTGAACGTACCTCTAACCGTATATTCGATACCGTTAATATTACATTTGTGGCCGTATTCGTTTTGTTCTGTCTGGCCCCGTTTTTACACATTATTGCAGTGTCGCTTAGCTCGAACCGGGCCATTACATCCGGCGAAGTGACTCTTTTTCCCATTGAAGTGAACTGGAACGCATACATCCAGGTGTTTTCCAATAATGCCATGATTCACTCACTGATCTACACCGTTATTCTGACGATAGCCACAACTGTGCTATGTATGCTCTTCACCATTGCAGCTGCCTATCCATTGACGAAAAGTAATCTGAAGGGCCGCAAGTTTTTTATGTACATTATTGTCATCACCATGTTTTTCAGCGGCGGTATCATTCCTGAATATTTGCTGATCCGCGATTTGAAAATGATTGATACGGTCTGGTCGCTTATTCTTCCTGGCCTCGTCAGCCCTTTTAACCTTATTATTCTCATTTCCTTCTTCAATAATATTCCGCCCAGCCTGGAGGAATCGGCTGAAATTGATGGCAGCTCCCATTTCCACACCCTGCTGCGCATTGTGGTGCCGTTATCCATGCCTGTCATGGCTACGCTCGCTCTCTTCTATGCCGTGGGACGGTGGAATGGCTTCCAGGATTCCCTGATGTATATCAACAGTCCGGAGCTGTATCCGCTTCAGCTTAAGCTGTTCCAGATGGTGCAGAACAATATGGTCTCTGAATTGACGCAGCTGGAAGGGGCGAGCCGGACCGCACTGACACCGGAGAGTCTTAAGGCGGCCACCGTTATCTTCGCTACAGTGCCAATCCTTGCCGTCTACCCGTGGCTGCAGAAGTATTTTGTCAGCGGTGTCATGCTTGGTGCCGTCAAAGGCTGAGCTGCATGGCATAAAGAAAGGAGAACGCAGGTATGCTGAATGATGCGGACCGTAAGCTGGCTGCCAGGTATGCTCCGCGGTTATTTTTCGATCATAACGAGCCGTTCTTCCCGGTTCGCTTTGGCATAACGGTGCTGCGTCAGGACGGTGACTCTCCGTCCTTCCGGCGCCGTCTGGCGGTGAACCGCCCTGAGGTGGAGGCCGTTGTGGAATACGCCATTTACTACGATTATGATATCCAGCATCTATATGATCTGGAGCATGTGTGGGTGTACATCGGCAGGAATGGAGAGGTGGCGGATGTCGAAGCAAGCTTTCACGGTAAATACCTGAAAGGGCTGCTGCGCGGCCGCACCAACCTGAGCGGAACACGTGCTGGACTTTTTGTCCAGCCCGGCAAGCATGCCCTTTCCCCACTTCCCGAACTATTTGAGCTGCTGCCGGGCTTCAGCTCCTGCACGCAGGAGGAGGCAGGGGCGGATGGCCTGATTTACGGCCACTTTCTGGACGGAATTCTGGCGACGGACGATGAGATTAATCAACGAGTCCGCGCGTTTTTGCAAACCTGCCGGTTCACGCCATCCTTGTCCTACGGGAGCTGGGAATATGCGGACCGGGAGGACCTTTTCGTTTCTTGGAGCGAGCTGTTAGCGGAAATCCCTGAGCGTGTCGGGAAAGAGCTGGAACGCCTGTAGGCCTTGGACCCGCCTAGCGGTGCAGAATGTTTATTTGGAGGGAATTACAATGTACAAGCAACTGGTGGACAGTAATGACAGAGCAGTAGCGGAAGGACTATCCCGGCAGGTGCTCGACCCGCAGAGCCGCTATTATGGGGGAACGATTGATCCCGGAACGGGCATTGCCTGGGTCAATCACACGACAGGCACCCCGACCGAGATGTGTTATTGGGGAGCGGCCCTGGTCAACCCGGATTCTGCGTATTACCGGGATGAGGAGCTGTTGGCACGGCTGCTGCTGGCGACGGAATTCGTACTGCGAGCACAGCATGAGGACGGCTCCATCTCCCCGGGCTGGACGAACTTTCACTCTCCGCCGGATACGGCCTTTGTCGTTGTGGGCTACGCTCAGTTGTACCAATTGCTGGCGGGGCAGGACTGGCAGCCGCTGCAGCCGGTAATGGACAATATGCGGCTGTTTCTTGAGCGTACCATTCCCGTCATGCTTACGGGGGGCTGCCACACGCCGAATCATCGCTGGGTGCTGTGCGCCGCGCTAGGGTTTCTGCATGAGCTGTTCGGGCTGGAAGCGGCTGTTCAGCGTGCAGATCAGTGGCTCGCGGAAGGAATGGACATTACGCCGGACGGGGAATGGACGGAGCGAAGCAACGGCATTTACAGTGCAGTCAGCGACATTATGCTGATTCATGCCGCCCGTCTGCTGAATCGGCGGGGGCTGCTGGAACCGGTTCGTCAGAATTTGCGCATGATGGTCTATCTGGTCCATCCTTCGGGCGAGATTGTTACCGATTATTCCGGGCGGCAGGATCTGGGAAGCTTCCATGATCTGGCTCCGTATTATTTGCCTTATGCCATTCTGGCCCGTTCCGATAAGGATGATATGTTCGCGGGCATGGCTGAATGGGCCGGCCGCGCGCTTGAGAATCCGGGCGTCTGCTCCGTCAATGTGCTTGTGCGGATGCTGCTGGAGCCGGAGCTTCAGCAGCCGCTAAAGGCAGAGACACCCCTTCCCGTGAAATACGAGGAAATGCTGAACGGTGATTTCCTGCGGCACGGTTATTTGCAGCAGATGGAGACTGCCGGCCATAACGGGAAAATCTATCACAGCCGGCTGCACACCGATTTCGGAGCGCCTGTTGTCCGCTACCGGGACGGCGACACCAGTGTCACGCTGATCACGGAGACACCTTCTTTCTTTGCGCTGCGTCACGGTTCCGTAAGATTGCTGGCCGTTCAGGTGGCGTCTTACTTTTATCCGGGATATGTGCCGATGCAGGAAATGACCAAGCTGCCCGAAGGATACCGCCTGACGGGAGAGCAAAAGAAGGGCTACTACGGCCCGGTTGAAGGAGCACTCCTTCCGCAAACATCTGAAACACCGGTCAGCCCTTGGTATTTGCTTCCGCACCAGAGCCGTCCGCTTACGCATGAACAGACATTCCGTGTACAGGCGGAGGTGCAGCGCATAGGCGAGGACTGGACAATACGGCTGCACAGCGAAGAACCGGGGGAAGTTATGACCCAGGTCTCCTTCATTTTTGGCCGGGAGGGAAGCTTCACTTCTGGGGAGCTGCAGGCTGCAGAAGAGGACTCTTATCTCTGGAGCGGCGGCAACCTCCGCTATACATGCGGTGAGGAGTGGATTGAATTGACGGGAGGCGAGATGAGCCATCTGGCTGCCGGGGTACGCGAGGCCAAGCTGCAGAATAACTGCAAGGCGGTGCTGGTCAACCTGGTGACCCCATTCGACAAGACGTTCACAATTAAATTATCTCCTTCTTGACTTATGCACCTCATATGTTAGAATAACGGGGCCCTAAATTCTAATATAAAGAAGTGAACTTATGCTAGAGCCCAAGGTGAATGTGAAGCAGGGCCGCCTGTTTCTCGACAAGTATTTTTCCGGAGAATCTATTGACTACCGTCAGATTATAGCTTTATTTATTCCCCTTCTGGTAGACCAGGCCTTTGTGGTGGGGCTGAACGTTGTGAACACGGCGATGATCAGCTCGTCCGGGGTGGCGGCAGTCAGTGCGGTGAACATGATTGATTCGCTGAATATTTTTCTGATCAGTGTGTTCATTGCCGTTTCAACTGGCGGAACCGTTGTTGTAGCCCAGTACAAGGGGAGCGGCAACGACCTCATGGTGTCCAAAGCGACTGCCGGTGCGGTATCGTCTGTGTCTTTGATGGCTTTTGCCATTGGAATGTTCGGGATCATCCTGCATGGTCCGCTGTTAAATATATTGTTCGGCGCGGCTTCCCCTGAGGTCATGGCGAATGCCCGCACGTATCTGATCGGCAGCAGCCTGTCCTATTTGGGAATCGCTGTGATGGAGGCGGTGTGCGGCGCGCTGCGCGGCATCGGAAGGACCCGCATATCACTGATACTCTCGCTGATTATGAACTTCTCATATGTACTCTTAAACTTTGTATTTATCAACGGGCTGCACATGGGTGTGCTCGGGATGACCATCGCGGTCAATGTCTCCCGGTATTTGGCGGCGATTTGCTCGCTGATCTATTTGTTCAAGCTCGACAGCAGCCTGCATGTGAAAATTCGTGATCTGCTGGTTCTGAACTGGTCGATGCTCAAAAGAATCATGTTCATTGGTCTGCCGTTCGCGGCGGAGCAGATGTTCTTCAACGGCGGTAAAATTCTGACGCAAATCTTCATAGTCAGTCTTGGCACCTATGCGATTGCCACGAATGCGATCTGCTCCGCGCTCGCCGGGGTTATGCAGATTCCCGCAAATGCTCTGTCACTGACCCTCATTACGGTCGTCGGCCAATGTATGGGGAGCCGGAATACGAAGGATGCGCGCAAATTTGTCAAATCGTTTCTGTGGCTGTCTTCGGCCTCCTTTGTGCTGATGGCGCTGCTGATCTTCCCGCTGTACAATCCGCTGGTGTCGCTGTTCCATCCTCCCGCTGAGATTCTCAGGGACATCTTCATTGTCTTTCTGATCAATTCAATTGCCCAGATTCCGCTGTGGTCGGTAAGCTTCATTACGCCTTCCGCACTTAGAGCAGCGGGCGATTCCAAGTACACCTCTATGGTCTCCATGCTCTCCATGTGGCTGTTCCGCGTGGTGCTGGGCTACATTCTCGGCATTGTGCTCCACATGGGCATTATCGGGGTGTGGCTGGCGATGAACTGTGAATGGGGTGTGCGCGGCTTTATCTTCCTCCGGCGTTTTCTTGGGGAGAAATGGTATCAGCACCGCGTTATATAGGGTAAAGATATTATGCACTGTGACCCGTAAGATGGGAGCTTTGAAAAAGTGGCCCTCTTACGGGTCATTTGTATTTTAATCAGACTTGCGAACTCCTTCAGTCCTTCGGACACTTGGAAGCATGATGAGCATATACACAAGTGCAACACAGCCAATCGCGAGATATGAAAGCTTTAGCCCGATGGCATCGGTCAGCACGCTGCTGGTCACGGGTCCCAGGATCATTCCTAACGAATAGGCGGTGTTATAGAGGGCAAAGGTCATTCCATATGAAGAAATTCCGCTTTGTTCCGAAATGTCTGCGAGTGCGGGAAGAGAAGGTGCAAGGACTATGCCCATACTGATTCCCAAAAGTGCTAATGAAGCTGCCTGTATCCACATGGAGTTCGGCAGGGCTGCGAGCGGCAGGATTATGGAGACTATTGCAAGTCCGATTAACATCGCTTTTTTATACCCAATTGTGCCGGATAGCTTGCCGATCCAAGGGGTAGCGAGTCCGTAGGATAATGTGGGGATAGCGAATAACATTCCGATAAAACCCGGTTCAGCGTTGAACTTCTCTTGCAAATGCAGCGGGAGGGTCGGCTCCAGCACACTGGGTATTGCCGCACCAATAATAACAACACCGCTGATCAGCAGAAGACCCCGATTCCGAAGCAAACCGAAGGATGAGCGAAAAGTGTCCGATTTTTTCTCTGGTAAATCTCGTAATAGAAAGACTCTAAGCATCCCGTCGGCTACGGCCAGAGCTGCTGCGAACAGGAAAGGAAGCCTGTAGCCGCCTAACTGGTACATCCAGCCCCCTAAGCTAGGCCCAAGCAGGATTCCTGCCGCCTGTCCTGACAATGCAAGCCCCATGGCTTTGCCGCGTTCATCGGAAGGGTACAGATCAGCAAGTATGGCTAATCCCGATGTCCAGGTAATTGCAGCGGCAAGTCCTTGCAAGGCTCTCGCAACTATAAGCATCCAATATTGTTCAGCAAATGCAAATAATAGCGTGGCTGCAGCCAAGCCAAGTAATCCCCATAGCATAGGGGCGCGCCGTCCAATCCGGTCTGATAATGCTCCAAATATAGGCGTTGCGATGAAGAGTGCGAGAGCGTAGCTTCCAAAAAGCAAGCCGATTTCTGTCTGGGATGCCCCAAGAGCGCTAGCATATTTAGGAAGAATGGGCACCACCAGTCCATAAATCAGCATATCCAGAAAAATCGCTATACCGACAACTAACAGAGCTGCTTTTTGCTGTGATTTGGTAATCGTGTTCATAAATAATTTCCATCCTCCTAAGTGAATACTAAAAGTATAATACTAAAATTATAGTATTGGTTTTACGATTGTATTGTAGCAACTAACCCATATTGTGTAAAGGGAGAGTTTTACATTGATGATCTTTACAGATGGCAGGTTCATATATAGTATTTAATGGTGTAGATGGATACTATAGTTTTAATATTATGATTTTATTATTTGAGTGGAGCGAAGATCATGACAAACGTAATGGTTCTGGGGCTGCTATTAAAATATGGGCCGATGTCCGGCTATGAAATCCAACAAGCGATGGCCTCTGCTAAAACAGATAAATGGGCATATGTGCAGCCTGCATCTATTTACCATGCACTAAGAAAGCTCGAAAAGGATGGGTTAGTCCGACTGGAAAAGATTGAGCAAACAGGCAACCGCTCAAAAGCCATTTATTCCATCACACCCAAGGGTAAGGATGAATTTAACAGCATGCTGATCAGCTCGTTCAAGAAGGCTTCTGTTGTTTTCCCATCCGCTCTGTACACAGTCCTTACGTTCATAGATGAAGCGCCGAAGGAAGAAATCATTGAAGCACTAGAGGTACAGCAGCAGGCGATTCAAAATATTTATGATGAAATGAAAGCGGGGCAAAAGGAAAAGGAGAAGTATACTGAAATTTCAAAGAATGTGCTGTTGATCTTTGAAAATATGTATGAGCAATGCGAGGTGCAGCTGCAGTTTTTGCAGAAGCTAAAGCAGGACTTGTTGAGCGATCGGGTATAGTTGGTAACCGAATCTGTTCGGCAGAGAACGGATGGATCATTCCATAATAAGAAGGCGTGCTCTCCGGTCTTTGACTGGAAAACACGCCTGTTCTTGTATAAGCTCTTTATTTAAAAGCTACATCCGCCACAGGTCGTCAACCTTCACCGGCTGTCCTGTGCGCATGGAGCGGTTGGCGGCAATGCCGGTCATGATCGACATTGCGCCGTCCTTGTGGGAGGCAGCGCGGTTGAAGCGGTCCTCCTGTTTTTTATCAAAAATATCGCGCAGCAGCACCGGATCACCCCCGCCGTGTCCGCCTGCGGCGCTTTCAAGCTGAACGCGGTAAGGCTCCTGGAAATGCGGATAGATGGTAATATTGACCGCTTCCAGCGCGCCTTCGCTTTCTTTTTTGCCGCCGGAATTAACGTAGGATTGTTCAGTGATGCGAACCTCCATCCGGCCCTTTGTGCCGTTGAAGACGATAATGAAGCCTTCCCACGGCATATAAGCGTTCAGCGAATAGTTCATGACGGTCTTGTTCTTGTATTTGACCATTACATTCATCGTGTCCTCGATGCTGATGTTATCGCCGAAGACGCTCTGGTCGCGCTGGTAGCCGTCCTCATGCTCGGCATCCAGGTACATGCGCTTCAGGCTCTCGTTCCTGTCCAGGTGCAGGGCAAACGGATCATTCTCGGCCGCCTTGCTGCCATAAGCGCGTTGATAAAATTCCGTGATTCCCCGTTTCTCGGCATTCTCCTTGCCATAGAACCGCAGATCACCCATAGCGAACACGGTATCCGGCTGCGATGCCAGCCAGAAGTTCATGAGGTCGAAGTGATGCGTCGATTTATGCACCAGCAGGCCGCCGCTGTTCCGCTTGTCCCGGTGCCATCTGCGGAAATAGTCTGCTCCGTGCTGGGTGTTCAGCAGCCACTCGAAATTGACGGACAGGATTTCGCCCAGCACGCCGTCCATAATAATCTCACGGATCTTCGTATTATGCGGGGCATAGCGGTAGTTGAAGGTGACGCGCAGATTCTTGCCGGTACGCTCAATGGCCTCGAAGATATCACGGCATTTCTCCTCATCAATGGTCATCGGCTTCTCGGAAATGACATCACAGCCCAGCTCCATCGCACGGATAATATACTTGTGATGTGTGCGGTCAATGGTGGTTACCAGCACGAAGTCAGGCTTAGTCTCGGCAATCATCCTGTCGAAATCCTCGGCTTTATAGGTAGGGACTTCACGATAGCTGTATTTCTCTTTTAGCATCTGGTTGGCAACATTCATCCGGGTCTGATTGACATCGCAGAAGGCCACCAGCTCAGAGGTTTCTTTGTAAGCGGTAACAAGTTCGCCGTAGTAAAATTCTGCCCGGCCGCCGATGCCGACGATGGCATACTTCTTTTTGGACAAGGGGATCACTCCATTTACTTGGATTTGTTTCTATTTTATAGTATAGAAAATGTTAAAAGTGAACGGGAATTAGTCTGATTTAGAGTAAAGTATGCGTATATTAACCTGATTTGGAGGCGCGGGATGGATTCAATATTTGAGGTGGAGCAGATCAGGCGGACCGGGAACTTCAATATGGATACCGACCATTTTCATGATTTCTATGAAATCTATTATTTGCTCTCAGGGGAGCGGCATTACTACATTCATAACCGGATTTATGCGCTGCAGGCGGGGGATCTCGTCTTTATCAATAAAAATGAGCTGCACCGCACGACCAGCCGCAACCGTTCGCCGCATGAGCGGATTCTGATCAGCTTCGATGACCGGTTCCTGAGGCCGGTGGCCGGAATGGATATGGACTGGATGAGGGTATTTGCGGGAGAGAGCTTTCTGCTTCGGCCAACCGCACATGAGCAAGGGGAGCTTGCTGACCTGTTCCAGGCTATGCTGCGCGAGCAGCGGGATAATCAGCTTCGGAGCAGGCTCTATTTGCAGACACTGCTGCTTCAGCTCTTGATCCGGCTGGACCGTATCCGGGAGGCGAAGCCTTCGGTGGTAAACCCTGAACAAAGCGAGGGGCAGCGCAGGGTGTACGATATTATTGAGCACTTAGATGCGCACTATAGCGAGAAACTGACGCTTGGCGGGATTGCCGAGCATTTCTTCATCAGCACCCCGTATCTGTGCCGGACGTTCAAGCAGACGACGGGGTTTACGATTGTTGAGTATCTGAATTATGTCCGCATCCGGGAGACAAAAGATCTGCTGAAGGAGACGGATTGGAGGATAGTCCGGATTGCCCGGGAGACGGGGTTCGAGAGCATCGCCCATTTCGGCAGAGTGTTCAAAAGCATCACGGGACGCTCGCCGCTGCAGTACCGCAAGCAGAACCGGGGGGAGTGAGAGGTGAACTAATGAAGTGAATAGTTTAGTTGAAATAACTAAAAAATAAATGTTTATTTTTAGTGTGAAGCCATAATAACATCACATTTCAGCAGTATAAACGCGTAAATTAGTTCTTTTTTATACTAAACTTACTAAATTTAATTAAACAAACAATTGCATCATCCTTAGATTCGGTGTAAACTTCAATGCATCAAATAAGAACAGGGGGAACCTTAAATGAATTCACGCATGGTGTCGATTTTACAGCATTTGCTGGCTGCAGACGCTCCTGTCAAAAGTGAGCATCTGGCAAAATTGATCCAGGTTACATCACGAACGGTGCGCAGTGACATCAGAGAGCTTGATGATTTCCTGGCCAAGCATGGAGCATCGGTTCAACCTGTTCGTTCAAGAGGCTACGAGTTGAAAATCACAGACGACGGCAGCTTCCGCACGCTGCTCCAGCAGTTGTTCATGTACAATGAACCGGATGATCCGGGTTCTCCTGAATACCGGCAGCGTTATTTAATCAGGCGGCTTTTGCTGGCCGGAGCATATTTGAAGCTGGAGGATTTGGCGGATGAGCTGTATGTCAGCAAGTCCACTGTTCAGAATGATTTCAAGGAAGTCAAGCAGACGCTGCTGTCCTATGGGCTTGGCATTGACAAACGCCCAAACTATGGCGTCAAGCTGACGGGGGATGAAGTCCGATTGCGTTTTTGCATGTCAGAGTTTATCGTCAACCGCTCGGATGAAGAGAGCGTCGGAGAATTGAAGTCTGCGCCTCGAATGGTCTCTCCTGGTGAGATGGCGCTAATACGCAGCATTATTTTGGAGCAGATTCAGAAGCTTGATGTGACATTGTCGGATATTGCCTTTAGCAATCTTTCCGTTCACATCGCAATTGCTTGTAAGCGGATACGAGAAGGGAACCAGGTCGCGATGCTGTCGAATGAAAGAGATGAATTTCGGGCCGCCGAAGAATTCCGGGCCGCCGAGCAGATTGTCGCGATGATTGAACAAGAGCTGAATTTGTCTTTTCCCGAGGATGAGGTTATTTATATAGCCATGCATCTATCCGGCAACAAGTGGTTTTCAGGCCTGGCCGGAGAACAGACGATGGAGGCGGGGCCTGAGAAGCTGCTGGATCGCGGTATTTATGAGCTTGGAAAGGAGATTCTTGCTGAAATTGACCGTGATCTCAATCTGAACGTCAGTTGGGATCAAGAACTGCTTATCGGGATATGCCTGCATTTAAAGCCGGCGCTGAACCGTGTCAGATACGGAATGAACATCCGAAATCCGATGCTGGAGCATGTGAAGAGCAATTATCCGCTGGCTTTTCAGGCAGGGGTGATCGGAGCCAAGCTGATTGAAAGCAAACTCAACATTGCGATTCCGGAGACGGAAATGGGATACTTGGCGATTCATATTGGAGCAGCCATGGAAAGACAGCAGATGGAGGAGAGACCCAAACGATGCCTTGTGGTATGCACTTCGGGCGTAGGCAGTGCGCGTCTGCTATATTATAAGCTAAAGAGTAAATTCGGCGAGAGACTTGATGTTGTGGGGACGACCGAGTTCTACAAGCTGCAGCAGGTCTCTTTGCAGGATATTGATTTTGTGGTGAGCACCATCCCGATCCCGGAGCCGCTCTCTGTCCCGGTTGTCGTCGTGCAGAGCCTCCTTGGCGGCGGCGACATGGATAATATTGAAGCATTACTGACCGGTGAGAAGCCGTATTCCTTCCGCTACATTATGAAAGAGCTCGTGTTCCTGGGACAGAGCTTTACTGCAAAGGAGGAGATCATAACTTTTCTTGGGCAAAAAATGTATGAACTCGGATTGATCCGCTCCTCCGAAGGTTTCATCGGTCTAGTTCTGGAACGGGAAAATGCCGCACCGACGGCCTATGGGAACTTGGTGGCCATTCCTCATCCTATCATTCCGCAAAGCGACCGGACGGTATGGGCGATATGTACACTCAAATCTCCCATTGACTGGTCCGGCCGGCCGGTGCAATTTGTCTGTCTGCTCAGTATTGACAAGAGCGGGGAAGAACCACCGGCAAGAATGTACAAACACCTAATGGGACTGGTTGACGATTCCGAGATTATTCAGCAAATGCTGGCATGCAAGCAGTATGCGGAGTTTGCCCAAATCATTGTCAATCATAAACTGTATTGATTTAATATGGCTCTGCCAGGCGATCAGCCGGATTTTCCGGTAGGCGCGGTGTGGAGTCTTTTATTTTGCCGAAGATACATGTACGGGGTAAGCATTTCCGCTTCTAGCGGAAAAGGATTGCATTTAGAAGTGGGATGTAATCGTATACACTGAACTTGTAAGAAATAGAAACGAAACTGGCAGAGGTGAGTGAAATGGACGAGTATCAGGAAATTATTATGGGTATAATAACCAACTCGGGAATCGCCAAGAGCAAGGCAATGGAAGCTATAGCTCTTGCTCAGGAAGGCCAAGCGGAACAGGCGTTAGAACGTCTGAAAGAATGCAAGGACGAGTTGGTGGAAGCGCATAAATCGCAGACAAGACTGATCCAGCAGGAAGCAGGCGGAACTGCACACGAAGTGACACTGCTGATGGTGCATGCGCAGGATCACCTGATGTCGGCTATTACGACCAAGGATTTGGCCGGACATATTGTGGAATTGTACAGCAGATTGAACCGATATGAAGCAGCGGCTCTTCATAACACTACAATCAAGGAGGACTAACGATGAAACAGATTACTCTGGTGTGCGCAGCGGGAATGTCAACAAGTATGCTGGTACAGAAGATGCAGAAGGCCGCCCAGGCCATAAATGCCGAGGTGGAGATCAGAGCCACCTCTGAAAGCTCCTTCAAGGAGTATGCGGACAAGACGGATGTGCTGCTGATTGGGCCCCAAGTCGGCTATTTGGAAAACGATTTTAAAAGCAAATATGAACCTAAAGGCATTAAAGTGGCTGTAATTAACCGGATGGACTACGGAATGATGAATGGCGAGAAAGTGCTGACAGATGCTTTGAATCTGTAAGGTAATTTCATCAATTGGAAGCGTTATCTACTGAGTGGAAAGATGAAATTCTAAAGCAGGAGTTGAACGGATATGGCAAATGAACAAATGCTATCCCATAAGCTGCAAAGATTTGCGGGCAAAATCCAGCAAAATCGCTATATGAGCGCAATTTCGAACGGACTGATGTCGACACTCCCATTTTTGATTGTCGGGGCATTCTCGACGCTGTTCTCCGCGCTTGCCTGGGAGCCTTATCAGAACTTTATTGCACCGGTAAAGGGCATCATCGGTTTGGCATCAACCATGACCACGGGTATCATCGCCTTGTACGCCGTATTCTTCATTGCTTACAGACTGGCCCAGGCTTTCGACAAGGACCCGCTGGTTCCTGCTGCGACTGCGCTGCTCTCGTTCCTTATCCTGACGCCGGTTGAGACCTTCGAGAAGGTTCGGGCGCTGCCGCTTCAATGGCTTGGAGCCCAGGGGTTGTTTGTGGCCATGTTTGTCGGCTTGCTCGCTTCAAGACTGTATATATGGATTGTCGATCGTAACTGGACCATTAAAATGCCGGAGGGGGTTCCGCCTACGGTCGTCAAAACCTTTTCCGGCTTGATTCCAGCAATACTTGTAGCCCTCCTCTTCGTCGTAATCTCCGGCTTGTTCATGCAGACATCTTTTATTACGGTCCATCAATTTATTTATACCTATCTGCAAGTGCCGCTGGAAGGGCTGGGCGGATCGCTGGGGGCCCTGATTATCGCGCTGATCATTATGCAGACACTCTGGATGTTCGGGATTCACGGAGCCATCGTGACTCTGGCTATCGTTAAGCCTATCTGGATGAGTCTGGATCTTGCGAACCTTGACGCATTTCAGGCCGGTGCACCGTTGCCGAACATTATCGGACTGGCGTTCTGGTACATCTTTGCAAATTATGCACCAATGCTCGGCTTCGCACTGCTGCTGGTCTTTCTGGCCAAGAGCAAGCAGCTGCGCACAATTGGGAAATTGGGCCTCCCGGGGACGTTCTTCTCGATACACGAGCCCCTGAACTTCGGCATACCGGTCGTTCTGAATCCGCTTCTGGCGGTTCCGTTTATCGCTTCCCCTATCGTTTGTGTGGTGCTGGGGTATGTTGCGACCACCATCGGATTGCTGCCGGCACCTATCGGGATTTATCCTGCATTTGGAACCCCGATATTTGCTCTGGGATTCATTGAGGGCAGTTGGAGGCTTGCGGCTGCACAGCTTGTGCTCATTCCCGTTTGTATGCTGATCTATTATCCATTCTTTAGAATACTCGACAGACAGGCGCTGGAGAGGGAACGTGAAGCACAGGAGAACTCGGAACAGGAGGAAACGGCCGGAGTCAATGCCGGAGCAGTCACCTCATAAGCGGAAAACAAACCGGAAAACGGCGATAAAACGCCGTTTTCTTCATTACTCCAAGAGGAGGGAACAATCGTATGATCAAGCTTGGCATAGCGGAGAACAAACGTTATTTCGTCAGCGGGGGAGCTCCGTTTTTCTACCTGGCGGATACGGTTTGGAGCGCATTTACCAATATTACGCTGGAGGAATGGAACTATTATCTGGACTACAGGAAAAGCCAGGGTTTTAATGTTCTCCAGATCAACCTCCTGCGGCAGTGGGATGCCAGCGGCAGTGATTTGAAGCTTGAGCCGTTTGCGCTATGCGAGGATGGCACTTATGATTTTTATTCGTTAAATAATGAATATTTCGCAAGGGCCGAGCAGATGGTGGAAATAGCGGTAAGCAAAGGTTTTGTGCCGGCCCTGGTCCTGCTCTGGTGTAATTATATTCCGGATACCTGGGCGTCCAAAATCCGGGAGGATAAAAAGATGCCGCTTGATGCAGTGAAACCTTATGTGCGTTATGCAGCGGACCGCTTCTCCAAATACTGCCCGATTTATGTTGTGAGCGGGGACACGGACTTTCCATCCGAGCGGGCGAACGAATATTACCGGACCGCACTTCGTGCAGTGAAAAGCCACAGCCCGGAGTGCTTGACCACCCTGCATATTCAAGGAAGAACATCGGCGGTGCCGGACGAATTCATAAATGATCCTGATCTGGATTTTTATATGTACCAGTCCGGCCATAATTCGCAGTTTCAGCCGATGGCCTACACCTTGGCCTTGGATTTCAATCGCAAGCCGGTAACGCGGCCGGTGTTAAATTCGGAGCCTTGCTACGAAATGATGGGTTACAGCCGCCAAGCTTACGGCCGGTTCAACCGTGCCGATGTGCGGAAGGCTGCCTGGCAAAGCCTGTTATCCGGGGCGGCTGCAGGTGTAACCTACGGAGCGCACGGAATTTGGAGCTGGCATAAGAAAGGAAGACGATTCGGAGTTACCGGGGAAGGGTTTGACAGCCCCTATGATTGGCAGACCGCCTTGAAATTTGAGGGGGCTTGGGACTACGGATATGCCAAGTGGCTGTTTCAGATGTACGGGCTAACCGATTTGCGGCCGTGGGATATCGTGCTTAAGAATACGGAAGAGATCCGGGCGGCTGCGAATGCAGATTTATCGAAGATCGCTGTTTATGTCCCCGTCAACACCGTTTTGAAGTTAAATGCAGACCTTGGTGAATACGATTTCACCATCATTGACCTTGAACACCGCCGAGTCGCGGCAGCTTCATTAATTGTTAAAGAGAAAACGACAGTAATTGATATGCATGATTTCGAAAGCGATGTTCTTTTGATCGGTGTGAAAAGATAATCGCAAAACAATAATCATATGAGGTGATATAGAATGGGGCTAAATCCTAACTTTCTGTGGGGCGGCGCAACTGCGGCAAATCAAAGTGAAGGGGGATATAATTTAGGAAACCGGGGTTTGGCAAATGTTGATTTATTGCCTACGGGCAGTGATCGGGCAGGGGTAATGGCTGGGAAACTTAAAATGCTTGAATTTGATGACCAGCACTTTTATCCGGCTCAAGAAGCAATTGATATGTATCATCACTATATTGATGACATCAGGTTATTTGCAGAAATGGGCTTTAAAACTTATCGCCTGTCGATGTCATGGACTAGAATTTTCCCTAACGGGGATGATGAGAAGCCGAATGAAGAAGGGTTAACCTTTTATAAGAATATATTTCTGGAATTACGTAAGCACAATATCGAGCCATTGGTAACTTTAGCCCATTTTGATGTTCCGGTTAATCTTATCCAAAAATACGGTTCATGGCGTAATCGGAAAATGATCGGTTTTTTTGAGAACTATTGCCGTACCGTATTCAATCATTACAGAGGGCTGGTAAAATACTGGCTGACCTTTAATGAAGTGAATATGATACTGCATGCACCGTTTTTGGGCGCCGGCTTGTGCTTTGAACCGGATGAAAATGAAGAACAGGCCAAATATCAAGCGATGCATCATGAATTAATAGCCAGTGCTGTTGCCACTAAAATAGCGCATGAAGTGGATCCCGGGAATAGGATTGGCTGTATGCTGGCAGGCGGTAATAATTATCCTTATTCTTGCCGTCCGGAGGATTATGCGAAAGCAATCGAAAAGGATCGGGAGAATTATCTGTTCATTGACATTCAATCCCGGGGCGCCTATCCGAATTATGCACTAAAGAAGTTTGAACGGGAAAATATTCATATTGTGATGGAACAAGGGGACCGGGAACTATTAAAGCAGAATACAGTTGATTTTATTTCGTTCTCCTATTACTCTTCCAGGGTTGTTGCCACCGATTCATCTGTTTCACACGAAACGGCTGGAAATATATTTAAATCCATTAAAAATCCTTATTTGAAATCCTCCGAATGGGGTTGGCAGATCGACCCCTTGGGATTAAGATCAGCGCTGAATGTTTTATATGACCGCTATCAGAAGCCATTATTTATTGTGGAAAATGGGCTTGGTGCGGTGGATACGCCAGATGAAAACGGCTATGTCGAGGATGATTACCGGATCAACTATCTGCGCGAGCATATTAAGGCGTTCAAAGCAGCAGTCGAAGAAGATGGTGTTGAGCTGATGGGGTATACGACTTGGGGATGTATTGATCTGGTTAGTGCCACCAAGGGCGAAATGAGCAAGCGTTATGGATTTATTTACGTGGATCGTGATGATGAAGGCAACGGGACACTGAAACGCAGCAGGAAAAAATCATTTTATTGGTACCAAAAGGTTATCCGAAGCAACGGTGAAGATTTAGAATAACTGATTTAAGGACAGAGACTGGCCTATTCGCAGCATGATCTGCGGATATGGGCAGTCTCTGTTTGCTTAACATATTTATTGTGCTGGTTTCCCGGCGGCCTCTTTGGCAAAAAAGTTCGGCAAATACTCCTTGTTCGCTTCCAGCATTTCGTCCAGCATCGCTATGGCTACCTCTACAGAAGGCACAAGCGGATGGTGCGCCAGCGCCTGGATAGCCAAGCTGCGGTCTCCGGTTACGGCGGCGTCGATGGCGAGCTGCTCGTAGGTTTTGACGGCATGGATCAGTCCCTTGGCCATTGGCGGAACCTTGGTCAGCGGAAGTGGAAGCGGTCCGGTCTTGGTGACAACGCAGTTGACTTCAATGCTGGCATCGTCCGGCAGGAAGCCGAGAATGCCGCGGTTCGCAACGTTCAGCGTCTGGATGTCGTTCGTGCCATTGTGGAGCGAGCGCATCAGGTTGACCGCTGCCTCGGAATAAAAGGCCCCGCCGCGCTGCTCAAGCTGCTTCGGCTTTTCGCTTAGCTCAAGATTGCTGTAGATTTCGAACAGCTCTTCCTCTACGCGTTTCACTACCTCGGCGCGGTTGCCGCCTTGCTTGAACGACTCCAGCTGCTCTGCGAGCATGGCATCGGTCATATAGAAATATTTCAGGTAGTAGGAGGGCAGGGCGTGCAAGGATTGCAGAAACTCAGGATTCCACTCCCGGGCAGGTACATTCTTCGCGCTGTAGCCGGCGGTATCGGCGAGCATTTCATCCAGCTTGTCTTCGCCTTCCACATCAATGCGGGTGATCCAGTGCAGATGGTTCAAGCCGACGAATTCGGCATAGATCCGGTCGGGAGCGGCATTGTATTTGGCCGACACCTGCTTGATCAAGCCGATGGGGGCGTTGCACAGTCCGATGCTTTTTACGTTCGAATATCTCAGTACGGCCTCGGTAACCATGCCTGCCGGATTGGTGAAATTGAGCAGCCAGGCATTCGGGGCCAGCTCCTCAATATCCCGGCAAATGTCCAGAATTACGGGAATCGTACGCAGCGCCTTCAGCATGCCGCCGGGACCGGTTGTTTCTTGTCCGATCACGCCATATTTCAGGGGGATCGACTCGTCGCGCGCGCGGGCATCCAGCATGCCGACACGAATCTGCGTGCTGATGAAATCCGCGCCTTCAATAGCCTTGCGGCGGTCTGTTGTGAGGTGGACTTCAATGGGAAGCCCGGATTTCTCAACCATACGCTTAGCGAGGCTGCCGACAATGTTCAGCTTGCGCAGGCCGGGCTCGATGTCCACAAGCCACAGCTCGCGGACGGGAAGCTCCTTATGATGAAGAATGAAGCCCTCGATAAGCTCCGGGGTATAGGAAGAGCCGCCGCCGATTACGGCGATCTTAAGACCTTGATTAGCTGCCAAGATAAATCACTCCTGTCTGGCTGTGATGGGAATCGCTTCGAAATCCTGAAACACACGCATCTTATCATGAATATCTGCCGTCACAGTGATGCCGCCCTGTTCCAGGGCCGACCAGACGGCGCCGACAACGGGCTCTGTAGCCAAGGTGACAACGGAAGCGCCCGGGGCCACTTTATGCACAGCCTGCTCAATGGGGCCGCGAATCCAGCCCCGGTCGCCCCGGGTTAGCAGGCTTCCCGCAAGGACCACGTCAAAGGTCTCGTTCTCCATACCCAGCCTGTGAATTACGGCAGCAGCGGCTTTGCCCAGTTCTACCCCCTGGCGCTCCAGAATGGCAAGCGCGGCGGCATCGCCCCCGGCCGCAGCCGGGAACAGCAGGCGGGCGGCGTCCAGCGGCACGGACTTTCCGTGGTCAAGGAAATCATTGTACATGTCCTCCACCCGCCCATAGCCGAGCAGCTTCAGCAGCGGCTCCGTAAGCAGCGTAGGCGCCTCGCGCCCGTCCCAGGCCCGGAGCACGGTGCGGAACACCTCGATGTTCAGCGCCCCGCCGCCGCCGAAATCGCCGTACATATAGTCGAAGCCGCCGCATTGGTAATGCTGGCCTTCGCGGCTGCGTCCAGCGGCGTTCGTGCCGGTGCCGCAGATCAGGGCCACGCCGTAAGGGCGGTCCGTCCCCGCCCGCAAGCCGATCATCGGGTCGCCACTGATCGTATACCGGGTGAATCCGATACCGCGGATCAGCGGATGCAGGATATCATAATCCGTCTTGCGGTCGGCGCCGGCGAGTCCCAGGTAAGCATGGCTGAGATCGCCAAGCAGGAGTCCGGCTTCCGCCAGCGCCGCGAAGGCGGCGGCACGGATGTTGGCTGTGGCCTTTGCGGCTCCCGTCTGGTGGTTCCCGTTTCCGCTCCTGCCCTTGCCGAGCACATTGCCGTGCTCATCGCAGAGCAGGGCGTAGGTTTTGCTTCCTCCGCCATCGAGCCCCAAGTAGTAAGTCAATGGTCGTCACTCCTAAAGTTTTGTAGCTCACGCTTCCTTGATATACTTCGCAAAACTCGCTTCGAAAGCATACGCTTAGTTTTGTAGCATGCGCGAGGTAGATTCACGCACAATCAGCTCCGGGTCAATCCGAATTCCTCCGCCGCGTTTCATAGTTCCGCTGATGCGCTTCAGCAGCATGTCGGCGGCGGCCACGCCGATTTTGTCAGCGGGCTGACGCAGGGTCGTCAGATGGGGGCGGAGCTGCGAAGCGATGATGTGGTCGTCATAGCCGATGACAGCCACTTCTTCCGGCACGCGGATTCCGGCTTCCATTAAGGCGTTGATCACGCCGAGGGCGATGTTGTCATCGCCGGCAAATACGGCGGTGGGCAGCTTGCCCTCCGACAGCCAGCGCCGCGCGGTGTCGTAGCCGTTGGCGATTTCGAAATCGCCGTGAACGATTTCAAACGGCGCAAGGCCTTTTTCCTCCAGCGCCTTCAGGAAGCCTCCCCGGCGTTCTCTTGTGCTGCGGAACATCTCTTGACCGCAGAGATGGGCGATTGAGGTATGCCCCAGCTCCAGCAGATGGCTGGCGGCGGCATACCCGCCCTTGAAATTATCGACGGTAATGGAATAGCTGTCATTCCCCGGCTGCTGATTGTCGATCAGCACATAAGGAATGCCGCGCCGCTTCAGCTCCACGATATAATTGTCCTCTTTCATCGGCGAGAGCAGAATCAGGCCGTCTACCCGGTCCTCCTGGATCAGATAGTGGCTCTCGTCCGAGCCGATGCCGGTAGAGACGGAAATCGCCAGGAAATATCCGTGCAGCGCAAGCAGCTCATTCAGCTCTTTGACCACGGCATCGAAGAAGGAATCCTGCAGTGTAGTTACTATCAGGCCGATGATGCCGGTCCTGCCGCTGGCCAGGCTGCGGGCCGCCGCGTTGGGGCGGTAATCCAGTTCTTTTATCGCCTCCAGCACCTTCTGACGGTTCTTCTCGCGCACCGAGCCTGCTCCGTTTATGACCCGGGATACCGTGACAACGGATAATCCGGATTTTTTGGCTACATCAAAAATACTCACTTTCATCTTAGGCGCTCCTTGCGTCGGATTTTCCGAACCTTGTACTCTACCTTCAGTATACAGGGCTTGCCGAATATCCGCTAAACGTATGGGCTTATCTTTTAATAATCTCAGTCACTTTCTGCTGAATCACCGGCATCACCTCTTCCAGCGTCTTGTGTCCGGTCTCGACCGGCTGCAGCTCGTTGATGAACATGTCATTGATCTGCGAGTAGTTGGTGATCAGGTGATTGTAGGATTCATAGCCATATTTAACCGCGCCTTCATAGACCTTTTTCACATCTGCCGGATCAATGCCGTCAAAATGCTTGTAATAGACCTCCGCAGCCTCGGTGTTCACCGGCGGATTGCCGCCGCTTAAGTCAATGGATTTCTCCTGAACCTCAGTGGTCATCAAATATTTGATCCATTCAAAAGCTTCCTTCGGATGCTTGGAATCCTTCAGAATCAGCAGCGGATCGACGAACAGCGTGCTGCGCACCTTGTCATTGCCACCCCACGGCACAGCGGCTACGCCGATGCTGAAGGGAAAGTCATTAGCGCCCGCAAGGTTCCAGGAGCCGCCGATGGACATGCCGATTTTGCCTGCGACGAAGGGATCGCCGTTCTGTCCCGCTACGCTTTTGCTCCACTCGGAGGTAGGAGAGACCTTATCCTTGAAGATCAGATTGAAGAGCTTCTGGTAAGCGGCAATCACCTTGGGAGAGTCAAAATAGGTCTCGGAAGGCACGCCGCCATTCGTCCAGGTATCTGCGGAATAAGGCTCAGCTCCAAAATACAGCGGCCGCATATCGCGCTCAGCCCAGGTGAAGTCCACGCCGTACTGGGTTTTGGCAATGTCGTCAGAGACGACGGTCATTTTCTTGGCTTCTTCGACCATTTTGTCAAAGGTCCAGCTCTTGTCCTCGTAATCGCTTGGCGGGTAAGGGAGCTTCGCGGCATCGAACATGTCTTTGTTATATAGCATCAAGGTAACATACATGTTGACGGGGATGCCGTAGGTGCGGTCTTTGACGGTGTAGATTTTCATCAGATTGTCCGGGATGTGATAATCCTCCGGCTTGAAGCCGTCTTCCTTGATCAGGTCGGTCAAGTCCAGCAGCATGCCTTTGTTGTAATATTCAGCGAAGCCGCCATACCCGTAATGGCTGGTCACATCGGGGGATTTGCCCCCGGCAATCAGGGTCTGGAGCTTGCTGTCGAACTGCTCGTAGGGTGCTTTTTCCACCTTCACCTTGATGTTCGGGTGCTCCTTCTCGAAGTCGGGAATCAGCTTCTCAATGAAGGTCCGGTCCTCGGAATCAATGGTGTAGTGCGTAATCGTCACCGGTTCTCCCGAGCCGCTGTTCCCGGAAGCCCCATTGTTCCCCGTGGCAACGTTGCCTGCCGATTTGCCTCCGCTGCAGCCGGATAATGCCGCCACTGTGAGGCCTGCTGCAAGGAGCAGCGCGGATATTTTCCTCTTACGGTTGTTGTTCATCAGTCAATCCCTCCATGATTTCAAGTGATATTATTTCTGGAATGAACCGCCGGATTAGGGCGGATATTACTTGATGCCTGTCAGCACGATGCCTTCCACGAACTGCTTCTGGGCGATGGCGAACAGCGTTACGATAGGAAGCATCGCCAGTACGGAAGCGACCATCAAGAGATGCCACGGCGGAATACGGAAGCGCGATGAGGTGAGCGAGGCCATGCCGACGGGAAGCGTGAATTTGTCAGATGAGCTTAAATAGAGCACCGGTGTAAGCAGGTCGTTCCAGCTGTAGATAAAAGCAAAGATCGCCACGGTCGCCAGTGCCGGCCCGGACAGCGGCAGAGCTATGGTCCACCATATTCGCAGCTCGCCGCAGCCGTCGATCCGCCCGGCATCGAACAATTCCTCGGGCAAGGTGGAGAAGAATTGCCGCAGCAGGAAGATATTGTACGCCGAGCCGAAGAATGCAGGCACGATCAGCGGCAGGAAGGTGTCGATCCAGTTCAAGTGGGAGAAGAGCACGAACTGCGGAATCATGATCGCCGGATAGGGCAGCATCATCGTGCTCAGCAGCAGGATGAACAGGAAGCGGTTGCCTCTGCCCTTGAACCGGGCGAACCCGTAAGCGACCAGCGCCGAGGAGATCAGGGTGCCAATGACGGTGAACACAGCGATAATCAGGCTGTTCTTGTACAGAGTGCCGAACTGCAGCGTTTCAAAAATATCTCTGTAGTTGCTCCAAGCCCAGCTCTCCGGCAAAAAGGTTGGCGGGAACTTCAGCATTTCGCGCTTCGATTTCAGCGAGGTGGAGACCATGAAGAACAGCGGCAGCAGCATAAGGAAGGTAGTAATCAACAAAGTGATGAAGCTGGCTGCTTTTACGGGGTCCATTCTTCGGCGGTGCGCGGAAGCGGCAGCCGGGACGTTTGTCATTTTGACGGTGCTCATCGGTGTCCGCCTCCTTCGTAATGAACATAACGGTTCGACAGCTTCATAATAATGGCCGTGCATAACATAACAACGATCAGCAGCACCCAAGCGAGGGCGGAGGAGTATCCGGCGCGGTATTCCTTAAAGGCGCTGGTGTAAAGATTGTAGACGTAGAACCAGGTGGAGTAATTGGGACCGCCTTGTGTCATGACAAACGCCTGGGTAAAGACCTGGAAAGAGTCGATCAGGCCCATAATGAGCTGGAACAGCAGCACAGGCGAGATCATGGGCAGCGTGATGTTTAGAAAAATTCGGAACCGTCCGGCTCCGTCGAGGTTGGCGGCTTCGACTAGACTTGCAGGCACACCCTGCAGTCCGGCCAGGAAAAGGATCATGCCTGAACCGGCGGTCCAGAAGGACATGATGATCAAGGCGTACAGCGCAGTATCCGGGTTCATCAGCCAGGCCGGGCCGTGAATGCCGAACCAGGAGAGCATATAGTTGAAGAGGCCGATCTGCGGATTGAAAATCCAGTACCAGAGGAGCGACATCGCCACCCCGGACACCATGCTTGGAAAATACATCGCGGTGCGGAAGAACCCTCTCAGAGGGATGGTCTGGTGCAGCAGCAGTGCGAAGCCGAGGGCCAGCAGGAGCTGGATGGGTACACTGATGAAAGTATATTTTAGCGTGACCGTGACCGATTTCCAGAACAGCTCATTATGAAACATCTCCGTGTAATTGGCGAGTCCGATGAACCTGGGCGGGTGGATAATGTCATAATCGGTGAAGCTGTAGTAGAGCGACGAAAGAATGGGGTACAGGGCGAAGATAAGAAACCCGATTAGCCAAGGAGAAATGAACATATACATGTAAAAAGTCTGCCGCCGGCCTTCACTCTTAATCACAGACACACAACCCTTCTTATTGGAAAGTATAAGCGCTTTAATTTTTAGGACAAACAGATATATCTTGATATTTAAAATAAGGGTTCGCGGAAACTAAAGTTTAATCGCTTAAACTTTATAAGCAACCTGTTGAGATTATCATAGAGGATGGGGAGAAAATAATCAACCCTAAATTCACGGAATAAAGCGCTACCAGTAAGAAAATATGACGTGTTGTTGCTGAATCAGTTATTTGCGCGAGGGTAATTTAGAAGATAATGGTTTGTTATGTAATGTAATGTTCCATATATATGTCGTGAGCTTGCGTTGAATTTAAGCATCTTGTCAGCCGCTAAAGGGGGCTTCTGGAACAACAACGGCAGAAATGCCGTTGTTGGGAGAGCCGAGGCCGGGAGTGGCGTGAACAACGGCAGGTCAAGAACATAAGAGTGTTCGTTGGAATGGTGCAAATACACAAAAATAAGCTCCTCCATCAGCGTCATGCGATCACCGTTCTTTCTATATTATTTTGTCCCAATTATATCAAAGATGGTTCATACAAAAAAAAGCCGCCGAGAAGTCTCGGCAGCCTTTATAAACTTTAACTCTTACTTTCCAGTCCACTGCTGGTCGCCCGACAAGTATTTCTCGGTGAGCACGGACAATAGCTGAATGCCTACTTCATTCTGTCCGCCTTCGGGGATGATGAGGTCTGCGTATTTTTTGGACGGTTCAATGAAGGCCTCGTGCATCGGTTTGACCGTAGTCAAATATTGGGTGTGGATCGAACGGATGGTGCGTCCGCGTTCCTCGATGTCCCGCAGCACACGTCGCAGGATGCGCACATCCGGGTCGGTATCGACAAAAACTTTAATATTGAGCTGCGCGCGGAGCATTTCATCGGAGAGGACATGCAGTCCTTCAACAATGACGATGTTGTTGGGCTGAAGCTCCACGGTTTTGTCCGTAAAACGGGCATGAACGGTAAAATCATAGACCGGGGCATACGCGGCTTGTCCGGTTTTGAGACAATTCAAATGTTCAATCAGCAGCTCGGTGTCAAAAGCAAGCGGATGATCGTAATTGATCGCTCCGCGTTCTTCCAGGCTGAGGTGTGAATGGTCTTTATAGTAGTTGTCCTGAGATATGAACGTCACTTTATCTGTTCCCAGACGGTCGATGACGGAGCGTGCTACTGTCGTTTTGCCAGAACCGGTCCCGCCGGCGATACCAATAATAAGCATGGTGTTGTAATAAACCTCCCTAAGCAATTGCCTTTGCAATTCCAATATTGTAGCACAGCGGTCAATTATTTTCACCTTGGATTAGAGGAACAAAACGTGAACTTTAGAAAAAAGCAGGAATTTGGGGCGAAATGATATAATTTGTAAAGATTAATTCAGATGAGGTTTGGTTTGAGAGGAGAATTGCGTGAATGGATCAGACGAAAACAGAGACAGTAACGGATAACAGTAAAGCCTTGGCGGAAGCTTACAGTGCTGCTCCTATACAACTGGCCGGTCACGGTAAACGGGACATAAGGGTGCTAAAAGAGGCTTTTGCCGGGGTGGAGGACAGTCTTAGCAGTGATATGTACGGTACGGGCAAGCTGATCGAGGAGTTTCAGGCTGAAATGGCGGAGGTGCTAGGCAAGGAAGCGGCGGTGTTTTTCCCCAGCGGCACGATGGCGCAGCAGATTGCGCTTAGAATCTGGAGTGACCGCAAGGGCAGCAGGCGTGTGGCGTACCATCCCTTGTGCCACTTGGAAATCCACGAGCAGGATGGGCTAAAAGAGCTGCATCATCTGGAGCCGCTCCTGCTTGCCGACAAGGACAGTCTGATTTCCCTGGACGATGTGAAAAATATGGGTACAGGCGTTGCCTGCCTCCTGCTGGAGCTGCCGCAGCGCGAGATTGGCGGACAACTGCCGGAATATGCGGAGCTTGAAGCGATTTCGGAGTATTGCCGTGAGCAGGGCATCATGCTGCATCTGGACGGTGCGCGTCTGTTCGAGGTGCTGCCGTATTACGGCAAAACCGCCGCCGAGGTCTGCAGCCTGTTCGACAGCGTATATGTCTCCTTTTATAAAGGCATTGGCGGGATCGCCGGAGCTATTCTTGCGGGAAGCGAGGATTTTACCGGGGAATCGAAGATTTGGAAAAGACGGCACGGCGGCGACCTGATCAGCCTGTATCCCTACATTATCCCTGCCCGGTACTATTATCAGATGAGAGTGGGCAAAATGGGACAATATTATGCGGAGGCCAAGGAGCTTGCGGCCCGGTTCAACGGCTGCCCTAACGTAAGTACTCTGCCGGAGGTGCCGGTGTCGAACATGTTCCATGTGCATTTTACCCTGCCAAGGCAGCAGGTGGAGCCGATTCTGATCCAAGTCACAGAAGCAACAAGCGTAGGCCTGACCCCGCGGCTGAAGGAAACCGGCGAGTCCTCGTGTTCTTATGAATTGAATATTGGAGACTTGTACGGCGGCATTGTTAAGTCCGAGCTGGAAGCGGCGTTCGGGCTGCTGGATAGGTTGATGAGAGAGGCTTGAATGGAAGGAAGGGAAGCGGCATGTTGGATGTGCCGCTTTTTGATTTTTACATGCTATAGCAACAAGAATGAATTCCTGCCTCTGCCTTCAAGTTCATCTTTATAACCTAACATCATTCTCAATCTTGTTAGCTTCATTAGAATACAAATGAAAACTCACTTCGCAGCTCCTTTCGTTTCATCATACCGCAGGGGGTATACTTGACTTCTACAATCCTGCATAATACTATTAATTTACATATATACTTATTTAAGTGTAGTCTTCTCCACTTCGTTAGTAGAGCTGGCTGCACTTTAAAGATAACCCTTCTCCGCTTCGTTAGTGGAGCTGGGTTTTTATTTAAACCTAGGTACCACATAAAAAGTAGTTTTAACAAAATAAGCCGCCAGTTCATTGAGATAAAATATAAGCAAAAGACACCCGAAAAAGGTGTCTTTTGCTTATATATATGGATAAGAATGAAATCTACCGGTTCAGCAACGCCCTGACAAACGACACGCGCAGCAACTGCTTTTTCAGCAGCTTGGTACGAAACTGGCGTTTCAACTGGCTGTAGGCCTTGGGGCTGTGGGTGCTGGCCCAACTGTACATCGACTTGAAGTCGGTGTGGCTTTTGGCGGAATTCATCAGGTAGTAGGAGATGGTGTCATACACATTGTGGTTGAACCATTCGTTCATTTCCGTCTTGTTGTAGCCGTAGCGTTCAATGGCCATATTGCGGATGAGCCGCTTCTCCTCCAGATTCTCGATCAGGAAAGACTGGCTGAGGTGAAAGGTAATATTGTTGCCGTGAATCCGGTAGACTCCCGCTATAGTATCAATAAACCCGGCGTCACCGATCAGCAGGGCCCGGAGGTAAATGGATGCGTCGTTGACCATATTCATGTTCAGGATATCCATCTTCATGAGCGCATCCCGTCTGAAAATTGCAGTCAAGGTGGAGGCAGGCTTGGGATAGCCCTTTTGCTCAAAATTTCTGAAATAAGCCTCCTTCGGGGTTATCTCGCTTAGCTGCAGGCTGGAGGGCTTCAGTTGGCCGATTTTGGAATACTCCAGGAATACATTGGCGGCTACAAAAGCAAGCTCCGGGTGCTGTTGATGAAAATGCACAGCCCTGCTGAAATAGCTGCGGTCGATCAGATAGTCATCGTCGTCCAGGAACAGAATGTATTCACCGTCGCCGTGGGCGGAGAGCGCCTTGCGCCGGTTATTCCCGGGCCCGCGGTTGGTTTCGTTCTGCATGTAGATCACATGCGGATCATCTCCGAAGCTCCGGCTCATCATGTCTGCGGTGCCGTCGCTGGAGCAGTCGTCAATTACCGTAATCTCTTTATGGGGATAATCCTGCCGCAGAATGCTTTGGACGGCCTGGTGCAGGAACTCTTTTCTATTATAGGTTGTGATGATTACGCTAATTTTGGGCAGTGTGGAGGGATCGGCGGCCGTGGTCAGGGGGTTGGCCTGTTCTCCGTTATCCGTCCTTGCTTCGGCAAGGCTGGTCAGCAGCTCGCGGATATTCGTGGCTTCAATATTAAATTGCTGGGATAAATAATACTCCAGAGCATCCTCGGAAGCCCGCTCCGATAAGTAAGCCTGGATCACTCCGGTCAGCGTCTCCAGATTCTGCTGGATACCGGCGTCCGCTTCGCTGTCAATGCTGGCCCTGTATCTGCTCAGCAGATCTGTGCCCTGAGGCCCGCCGGCTTGCGGATGCTGAATATCGTCATGGAGCTGTTTCAGTAATCTATACCCAGCCTGGTGCAACTCCTCGCTCTGAGCCATAATCAGTCCTCCTCTAAGTTTTGTGAGCGTTACTTCATTGAATCCTCTTCGTGCAAAACTTTCTTCGTAAGCCTCTGCTAAGTTTAATGGAGCTACGCTCCTACTTTGCCGAAATTCCCGATTTAGTACAGATTTAGTTAGTTTTACTTGAGTAACCTATCTACGCCTAATGTGCTAGTGGGAATTTCTCCACTTAATTTCTTCTGAGCAAGAGGTCGATAAATGCGGAGTGGAAAAACTCCACTTAAATCATCGTGATCAAGCGAATTTCGGCGAAAAGAAGAGAATTAGGTATACTTTTTCCACATAAATACTCAATTATCACGAAGAATCGAGAATTAGGTGGCCTTTTTCCACTTAATTCGGGCTGAGACGGTCGAGCGATCCGAGTAACCGGGCTGCTGGACCAAGATGGTCGAGCGCTCTGAGCTACTAGGGGCCGAGACACTCGAACGGCCCGAGCAAATGAGCAGCCGGCCTACTTGGCCGAGACGCCCAATCCGTTCGCCCCTCCAAGCCGCCAGATATCCGAGCTACGCGCAGCTTCTTCCCCGACGCTCAAGGCTGGCTCGCAGCAACCTTGCCCCGCGCCTTCAGCTTGCTGCGGAAGCGTTTGGCATAACCCCAGGCGTAGAGGAACGCCTCGCGCTCAAGCAGGGAGCCGACTGCGTAATAGATCGGCAGGATGATCAGGCCGAGCGCCGCGCCCCAGAGAATCACGCCAGTGTAGGAGGTGATGCTCAGATCAAGCTTTGTGGTGATGAAGACAATGGCCGCGAACACGGCGACATTGGTCAGCCATCTGCGGAACGTGACCCAGGAGCTGCGCTCCAGCAGCACCCGGTTGGCGTACACTACAATGTCGATGGAACGGTATAGCAGCGCGGCAATGGTGCCCATCAGCACGCCGTAAATGCCGAATAAATTAACGAAGATAATCGAAGCCCCCAGGTTGATGGCCGACTCCATAATCGACCGGAACTGGGTGTTGCGGAAGTGCCCGGCGATAGTAATCAGATTATTGGATGAGGTGCGGGCATTGGTCAGCAGCTTGATCACTACGAACAGGACCGGCAGCCAGAAATTGATATAGTTCACGTCGTTGACCCCGGCTGTATACAGCCGCATGAACGGCAGGATCAGAATGTACACCACCGTCAGAATGGCGAAGATCAGCCCCATGAAATAGACTTCATATGCATCATAGAGTTTGACAAAAGCCTCTTTGCCCTCATGATAGCTCTGCCCCAACGCCGACTTGACGCTTCCGTTGATGGTCTGCACGATGTTATCGACGATAGTGAAGATCATATTGTACATAACATAGATGCTGACCACCTTCAGATTCGTAAAAATCGTCAGGATCAGCACGTCGGTGTTGCGGAAGATGAGATAGGAAATCTCATGCACCATAACCGAATTTTTTTGTCCAATGGCGGCAAAATCCGGCTTCTCGCTCAGGTCGATCCACTTATAATTCCGCTTCGCATAGATGTGGAAGGCAACGATCTGCAGGACGGTCAGCACGAAGAAGGACGCCTGCACGGCAATGATGTCCACGCCTTGCAGCAGCAGAACGATCCGCACCACATTGTTCAGGATATTTGCGATGGTGACAATAGAGGTCTCCACATAGCTTTTACCTTCTGCAATCAGCAGTACCCGGAATTTCCCCTGGTAATAATAATTGATCGCCCCGCCCAGGCCCGAGAACAGGATGATCGCCATAACGCTCAGCTTACCCATCTCCGAGTGGATCACAAGCGGGTAAATGACTGCCAGCAGCACGACCGAGATGAAATAATAAATCCCGGTTTTTTTGTAGTAGCTGGAGGTAGCGGTGAGAATCGAATTGATATGCTTGTGGTCGTTCTTCGCGACCGGCTTATACAGGGCTTGCAGCGAAGCTGCGCCGACACCTGCTTCAAGCAGGGCGAAATAGCTGATGATCTGCACGATGGACGCAATCAGACCGTTGGCCTCGGAGCCGTAGTTGACCATGATCAGCCGGGGGATGAAAAAGCCGAGAATAATCGTGATCACCTGGCTCGTGAGCCCAAAGCCCAGGTTCAGTATGCTCCGTTTAGCTTTCATAGCTTCTTCTCCCTTCCACAAGCGGCGTGGGTGACAGATAGGCATCGAGTTGCTCGAAATGCTTCTCCGCCTGGTTCGCCTGCAAGGTTACATCAAGGCTGTTCGTACCCATGCTCGCATACACCTGCTCCGGGGTAACCTCGGCCAAATGTGCGAAATCTGTATACTGCCCGTGGAAATGAGCGTCCTGCATGACATTGACCATTTTATTGCTGTAGGCGACAGGAAAGACCGGTTTGCCGAACACCCAGCCGAGAATCATCGCATGGAAGCGGGAGGCGACAATGAAGCTTGCACCCGCCAGCGCCGCAAGAATCTCATCTATATCCGTTTTGTAAAAATGAACCTGCGTCCTCCGCTGCAGCTCTGCCGGAATAAGCCCCATTATCTGTCCGATGGCTTCCTGATCCCCTTCGTGCTGGCAGAACGACAGGAAATGCACGGCATAACCCTGCTGAATGAAATGGACTGCAACATCTTTCATTTTTTCATAATAGAGGTTGTCAAAACTGCTCTGTGCTTTGGCGGAAGGCTTGATTACCGAAATGGCGATATACCGGTCTTCGGCGGCAGGCTCCGCAGCATTTGAATATTTTAGCTGAAAAATAATATCCGGGGCCATCCGCACATGGCTCAGATCCTTGAATAAATCATACGAATACTGCTCTCTGAACGAGATGTCGGTATATTCCCGGAAGATCCGCCGGTGCGCCTCATAGTAGGCCTTGTCGGTAAAGGGGCCGAAGTTCGCGCCCATCAGATAATACGGTTTGCTTTTATTGCGGAGGCTCTCGTTATTCGCCACATATTCGGCCCAGTGCTCGCCCTGCATAAAAATAGACCCGCCGACATGGACGGTGCCGTCCCCGTGATCCACCAAAAGCTTCTGCATAAAGTTTGGGTGCAGCTTCAATTTGCGGAAGAAATAGTTGATTCCCTTGAACAGAACGGAGTCCGAAGCATAGACCGTCAGGTTGGGGAGCTTCTTGAAGACATCCTTATATAATCGCGGAGCAATGAGCATGAACCGGGTATCCGGGTAACGTTCGCACAGCACCTTGATGAACAGATCATCGCCGAGATTGAATTCCGTGTATGCGTAGATCATCATTTTTTTCTTCATATCTTAATTTCCTTTCTGCTGATCACGGCTTTGAGCTTGTGTTTGAACCCGAGCCAGCTCCTGTCCAGATGAATCAGCCGCCCGTACAGGTCCGGGGAAATTAAGAAGGCTTTGATCTGAAAAGCGAGCTGCCGGTCATCGCCCTGATACACCCGCATAATCTGCTGCATTTCCTGGTTCACGCCGGGGTAGGCGAGATCAATATCATGAAGCAGCCTGCGGGTGCTGATGCCGCTTGTGCCGTTCAGGCAGGTCTTGAGATTGTAAAAATAATTCTCCGTCAGTTCCCGGTTCAGCAGCAGATGGGATATCGTCTGGACCTCGCTGAACGGATGGGCGCGGAAATATTCGTCCACCCGCTTGAAGGCGGCGACTACATCGAATTTGTTCACATTGTACGTGCCCGTGATCGACGATGTCCGCTGCAAGTAGTAGGACAGCACATCGGGGATCGTGATCACCCGGGCGGCCCGGGACAAAGCTTTATAGATGAACTCCTGATCCTCTCCGTTCACACAGCGCTCAGTATAGCGGATGCCGTTCTCCAGCAGAAAGCTTCTCTTGAAGGCTATGCTGCCAGTCCAGACTCTTAGACTTTTATGCACAAAAATATTCTTCAGCGCTTCGCTTCCCGTAGTATCCGCAGCGGCTGAAGTGAAGCTCACAATTGTTGACCGGTCCTCGCGGACCAGGTTATGACCCCAGCAGAGGATGTCCGTATCCCCGCCGGAGGTACATTCCCGTACACGCTGTACCAGGCTCGCGTCCGCATAATCGTCTCCGTCCAGGAACAGCACATAGTCGCCGTTTGCTGCGTCCAGTCCCGTATTTCTTGCGGCGCTGACCCCGCCATTGGATGTGCGGATCAGCTTGGCCTGGAGAATGGGATGGTTTGCGAGAATCTCCTCGGCAACCCGGGCGGTAAGGTCCGTCGAGCCGTCATCCACCAGAATCAGCTCGAACCGTGTCTCGCTCTGATCCAGGAGTGAATTCAGCAAGGGCGTTACATACCGTTCTAAATTGTACATCGGAACTACAATGCTTAAGCTCATGCGGCCACTCCCTTCCTGAAGTGAGATGGATTATCCTGCGGTTTGCCTGGAGAAGATTTCTTTCAGCCCTTTTTTGTAGCCTCTGATGGCGGCGATATTCTTCTTAGGCTGCTCCCGGAGAATGAGGTAGGTTGTAGTCCATATGAGAGCGAGATAACCGATCGGGCCTGACTTCTTGTCCTTTAGCAGATGCACATGGTTCAGCACCCGGGTATAGGCGACATCTTCAAGATTGTCTCGGGATGCAGGCGACTCATGGTGCAGCAGCTTCAGCTCGGGATTGATGTAGAGGGGGCCGGATTTCTGCGCGATACGCGACATGAGAATGTCTTCGCCGACGCTGTAGCTTTTGAGCCAGGGTACGGGTCTGAGATCCTTAATCGCTTCTTTCCTGAACGACATATTGCAGCCGTGCTGGAACTCGGTCCTGAAGATCTTCCGCGCCTTATGCCAATTGTACATGGAGCCGGCTTGTCCGCTCAGAGAGAGCTTGCCGCTCGAAAGGGATTGCTGGAAGGATAGCAGACAACGGATTGTACCGAAAAAGCTGTTGCTCATCCCGATGGCGATGCCGCCGACACCTGCGCAGTTTGGGTAATCGAGGTAGGTCTGTATAAGGGTGGACAAGTAATGCCCGGGGATTTCGACGTCATCGTCAAGGAAGAGGATCTTATCCATAGCGGCCAGCTCCACCGCCTTGAGCCGGGACAGCCATAATCCCCGGTCAGTCTTGCGGTGATAGACAAAAGAATAACCGCTTGCGGTCAGTAAAGCTTCAAATTCGCCAAGAATTTTAACGGGTATAGCGCCATCATCAATAATAATAACTTCTATGGAGGTTGTCCGGCCAATGTCCTGATTAGTTATAGAATGAATGCACCGTGTCAGGTCCTGTACCCGATTCCTCGTGCAGATAACCACTGACAATCCTTGCATATACTCCACTCCCTTATCCAATTCTCCCATTCTTTTTTTATTATTATTACTTGGGATTATAAGCTAACTTAAGCTTACTATTGGCAGAGAAAGGTTGTATATACTACTTTAGTTTACTTGTTGGGCGTGAGTTTTATATCTCCAAAGTCTTGCTATACATGAGTTTTTCCCGTATAAAAGGCGTACCCCGCTAAGTCTCGTGGTATCGGAGGTATGGGTTAAAGGTATGATATAGTGATTTCTGGGAAACAGAGGGTAACATGGTTGAGAGGAGAGAACAGGTGTGAAGGTTATTCGTTTACAGGGGCTTGATCCGTATGACATCTACATGCAGGATTTTTTGTATGAGGATACCCGATTATTTGCATTTCATAATAGACGTGATCTATCCAAAGATGAGCAGCATGCCATTGAATATGGTTTTTACAAGGGAGTTTTTTTCCATGATTCGAGCAAAGTGTCTGTAGAGCCTTATTATTTTTCAGAGAAAAATGTGTTTGCATTGAGTGGAAATGGAAGCTCCGCCACCTTGTATTATATGAATTACAGTGATGACAATACAGAAATATTGCTCCACAGATTAAATTGCCGGACAAAAGAAAGTGTGTGTTTTTCTACACGGAATTTCAATTGGAGTACTACAGGATCAGCAGTTGATTTATTTAATCTGTTAACCTTTGTAGGAATAAATGAACGTTATGTTTTCATTTCTTTTCATTTAGGTCAAGAAAGAATAAGGCACTTTTATATTGTTGATTCTTTCACAGGAGAATGGTTGTTCATTGCTCCGGATTCTCTTTTGAGTAACCTGGAACTTTTCTCGATTTGGCGGAAGGGTCTGGTGAACTATATCGTGATCAAAACAGGCCAGTATCTGTCCGCTGAGAAGGAGAGATGGTATGCAAATCATCGTACGGATTTGGCTGATGAGCATATGGTTGTGGTTGAGGATCACGTTTTTATTGAAGCGGTTAGAAAAGGTTCTTTGGATCTAAGCCTGTATGTGATGGATTCATGGGGGAATGATCGTGCGCAGGCGGGGTATTTTTTTGATTCCAATGAAATTGTTTATTATACGAATCACTTTGATAGTTCTACTACATCGGTAACAAGATATGATCCGTTAACTTCCAACAAGGCCACAATAAGCTTTAACGGAATTCACTTTGTCAGATACATCAATAAAAAATACTATTCTGTAGTTGATCAGGAGGATCAGAATACGTTATATGACCTGGAGACAGGCAAGGATATCGTTACATTTCAGAATCCCGATAGATTTATGTGGATGGATGACGACCGCTTTTTAAGCTGCTCTTTTTTGCCTGATGGGAATATGAGATTAACTTCAAGAGACAAACGGACTCATCAAGATTCTGTTCTCGGCAAGGGGATATGTCATCTTGAAGTGGAACGAGATATTGTAACCATTATTGAGCGGACGGGACTGTAGTTCATGAGAGATTGGGTGACTTTCAATCGCTGATGCAGACTACCGGCTAAAGCCGGTAGTCGTTCAGCATATAGCTTACTTGGCAGGCCTTTAACCGATCTCAATCGTCAGGGAGCTGGCGAAATGTGCGCCTGGTTCGAGTGTAATCGCCCCTTCCTTATCCTTAAGCTCGCCCTCGAAAATATCCGAATCAGCCACGCCGTGCCAAGGCTCGATGCACAAAAAAGGCGCATTCGGCTTCTGCCAGATGCCGAGATCCGGGAATCCGTCGAAGGATACGGTGACGCTTTTTTCGGTGAGCTTGCTTTTCAGCGTGATCGTCCGGGAGGCTACATTCTGGAAGACCAGCGCGTCGTCCTTGAACATTTCATGGGTTAACGGAAGAATGCGCTCACCGCTCAGCACAGTCTCCGGTTGGCCGCTAATCCGCAGTCCGGCACTATTCAGGAACTCCCGATCCAGCGTTTCGTTCGCTGAGAACTCAAGTACATAATCGCTGAAGCTTCCGTTCTCATCCAGCGGGCAATTGAAAGCAGGGTGCGTGCCGAGCTGAAAGTAGATTTGCTGCTCATCAATATTTTCCACCCGATAGTCCAGCTTCAGTGTGCTGTCATTCAGTGTATAGGTAATATACAGGTTGAATTTGAAAGGATAGCTGGACAGGGTGTGCTCGCTGCTGGTAAGCCGGAAGACTGCACGGGAGTCGCCCTCTTCAACGATTGTAAATTCGCTGCGTCTGGCGAAGCCGTGATTGGCAAGCTTATACGCTTGTCCCTGCACTCTGATCTCTCCATTCCGGGCTGCGCCGATGATGGGGAACAGTACCGGAGAACGGCCTGTCCAAAAGGCGGCGTCCCCGCTCCAGATATATTCTGATTCCTTTCTTTTGAAGCTGACAAGCTCCGCTCCGAGGGTGCTGATCGTGGCTTTCGCCGAGCTGCTGCGCAAAACAGTATTCATTAGGATTGACTCCCCTTTCACAATGTATGGTACAGCCAGGGCTTCCTGCTGACAGCTCATATTTTACCAAACTTCTTGCGAAGTGTTGTAACACAACGTGAATAATTACCCAAAAAATTATTACAGTGTGTCAAATGACAATCCCGGAGAATGATTTAACATATATAGAAAGCAATCATTCCACGAAGCGGAGGGGTAGGGCCATGCAGCTGAAGCAAATATTCGTGAACGGCGGAAGACTGAAGGATACGATTGAGGCCTTTGCTGATTTTGGGCGTACAGACAATAACGGTGTGACCCGACTGTCGCTGACGGAGCAGGATGTGCGGGTGCGGAATTATTTTGCCTCATGCTGTGAAGAACTGGGGATGTCGGTGAAGGTCGATGATATGGGGACGATGTATGCCACACTTGCGGGGACGGAAGAGGGACCGCCGGTCGTAATCGGCTCGCACCTGGATACGGTTAAGAAGGGCGGGCGGTTCGACGGAGTGCTCGGTGTGATCGCCGGGCTGGAAGTGGTGCGGACACTGGTGGATTATGGCATCAAGCCGCGCCTGCCGGTGACGGTGATGAATTTCACGAATGAGGAGGGCGCGCGGTTCGAGCCTTCGATGATGGCCTCAGGTGTGCTGTCGGGCAAGTTCGACAAGGCGGAGATGCTGAAGAAGAAGGACCCGGATGGGACGACCTTTGCGGAAGCGCTGGAGGCCAGCGGATATGCCGGAGATGCGGCGAACCGGATTAAGGAAGCGAAGGCGTATCTGGAGCTGCACATTGAGCAAGGGCCCGTTCTGGAAAAAGAAAACCTCAGCATCGGCCTGGTGGACTGCGTCGTGGGTATGGCCTGCTATGAGATTGAGGTGACGGGCGAGTCCGACCATGCCGGAACAACGCCGATGGATATGCGCAAGGATGCCTTGTTCGCCGCAACCGATCTTATCACAGAGCTGCGGAGCAAGCTGGGCGTGCTGGACTCTGAACTGGTGTATACGATGGGGAGAATGAACGTGCTGCCTAACATCCATACCGTCATACCGAACAAGGTGATTTTTACCGTTGAAGCCAGACACAAGGATATGGACATCGTACGCACGGTGGAAGAGATCATTAACGGCTTGCCGGAAGAGCTGCAGGGCTGTACGGTGTCGAAGACCAAGCTGTGGGGCCGCGATACGGTGTGGTTCGATCCCGAAATCTGCGCACTCGTGGAGCAGGCGGCGCATCATTTGGGCTACAGCAGCAAAAAAATCGCCAGCGGAGCAGGGCATGACGCCCAGTTCGTCGCAAGTTTCCTGCCGTCGGCCATGATTTTTGTGCCCAGCGTGAACGGTAAAAGCCATTGCGAAGAAGAATTGACCTCTTACGAGCAATGTGAGCAAGGTGTTAATGTTGTATTGGAAACCGTGCTTTCGGTGCTCTTTAAGTAGTTTTTGTCATGAAACATAACGTATATGTTTGAAAAGAGGGCGTTTGTTCCGCAAGGGTGCGGCAGCAGTCCCGTAACCTCATTAATTGGCTTTTGAAGGAGAGACACCGGCGACGGTGTCTTTTTTTGGCGTGGCTGATTGTGTAATTGTTAGATATACCAATACTTTACGCGCCTAATCTTAGAGTTTGCTCCTTCTCCATTGTGTTAAAACACAATCATGGCAGATAAAGTTTTTCTTTTTCACCAAAATGCAAAAGGGATTCATATGTTATCATTCTTTACATAAGGGAAATCTACAAGACGGGAGCGATAACAATGATCATTGGAGTACCCAAGGAAATTAAAAACAACGAAAACCGTGTTGCCATCACACCAGCCGGAGTTGTAAGCCTTGTAGCCGAAGGACATAAATTGCTGGTGGAAGCCGGAGCCGGAGTAGGCAGCGGATTCCTGAATGAAGAGTATGCCGCCGCCGGAGCAGAGCTGATTGCCGAAGCAGCAGCCGTATGGGCCGCCGCTGAAATGGTCATGAAGGTGAAAGAACCGCTGGAAAGCGAATATGGCTACTTCCGTCCCGGCCTGATCCTCTTCACTTATCTGCATCTGGCTCCAGAGCCAGCCCTTGCTACAGCATTGAAAAATAAAGGCGTGTTCGCCATCGGCTATGAAACGGTTGTCCATGAACGCACACTGCCGCTGTTAACACCAATGAGCGAAGTGGCCGGACGGATGTCTGTGCAGCTCGGTGCGCAATTCCTGCAAAAGAACTATGGCGGCCAAGGCATTCTGCTCTCCGGTGTACCCGGCGTCAGCAGAGGCAAGGTCAGCATTATCGGCGGCGGTGTAGTCGGCACCAATGCAGCGAAGATGGCTATCGGCCTCGGGGCGGAAGTGACAATTGTTGACCTGAGCGCGGATAGACTCCGCCAGCTTGATGATATTTTTGGCGCACAGATTAATACCCTGATCTCCAATCCCTACAACATTGCCAAAGCTGTTGCCGAAGCTGACCTGCTAGTGGGCGCAGTGCTGATCCCGGGTGCGAAAGCGCCGAAGCTGGTGACCGAAGCAATGGTCAAAACGATGAAACCCGGCTCCGTAATTGTAGATGTGGCGATTGACCAGGGCGGAATTGTTGAAACGATTGACCGGGTAACGACACATGACAATCCGGTGTTCGAGAAGTATGGCGTACTTCATTACTCGGTAGCCAATATGCCGGGTGCTGTAGCCAAAACCTCGACCATCGCGTTAACCAATGTTACCGTTCCATATGCGATGCAAATTGCCAATAAAGGTGTGTTCAAGGCGATTAAAGAGGATGCCGGCCTCAAGAGCGGCGTTAACGTAGCGGGTGGCAAAATCACCTGCAAAGCCGTGGCAGAGGCACTTGGGGAAGAGTACTTTGCGGTAGAGCAAGCATTCGAGCGGGAGTTCTCACTGATCTAAAGCAAAGAAGCAAATGAAGAATAGCAGGGGAAATGGCAGTCCGGCGAGTAATCGCTGGGCTGTTTTTGTGTTTTAAGGGAGTTATATTTCCCTCTGTTGTGGATAATATGTGCATAACTTTGGGGATAAGAGCTGCATAAAAAGAAAGACGCTCCCGGTATACCGGGAACGTCGTTTGGTTGGTTTGCGAATTTCAATGAAAACGAAGGGCAATGAAAGGACTTGAAATCAATCCATTGCTGCACGGTAAAGATTCAGTCACCACCTGCACCGTGTCCCATAACTTGAATTAACATTTGAGTATTTCCGTCTGTTACAGGTTGGACGGTTGCCACAGGTACAATAATTGCGATAGCCAGGCTACACGAAGCTAGAAGCGTGATAAGTTTTCTTTTCATTTGTGTTCTGCACCTCTCTGATCAGAAGTTTGTACTGTTCTTTCTCTTCTTCATTTGCTTGATGCCGATATTGTTCAAACAGATCGACACATTTGATAACATTACTTTCGTTATTGATTCTAGCAGATGATTCCAAACTTTGTAGTATGAAGATAATCCCTTCATTACGATTATTATGTAAATGATAGGCTGCCAGTTCGACAAGAAAGCGGGCGTATTGGTCTGCTACAATCTGCTTATTGTATTGACCAAATTCTGTGAAATTTGTCCGATAAGGGATATAGGCAGCAAACCGTTCCAGAATATGATCGACATTCCAATTATAGTTGTTAGCCGATTTGATGATATTATATAAAGCCACGAATATCTCATCTTTTCGGGAAGATACATATTCCACATATTCAGTAAGAGCTTCAAGCTGACCCGACATGACACGATAGAGCATGGTGTTTGCAGTACCCCACTCCTGATACTGAGCTACAGTTCTCTTTGCATTTTCATCGTCTTCTAGTATCCAGCTTGCATCCATATGGAGGGCCACGAATTTCAATGCCGACTTGTAATCCTGATACTCCTCGCAGACACTTGCACGCATTAGATGAGAATATAGGATATAGCGGTAGAGCGGTTTCTCTGGATTCTTCTCACTGCTCTGCTTGCGGTTAGATTTCTGTTCAAGATTATAGCGGAGAGTAGCTAGCCGTAGCAATTCCTGTGCCAGTTCGTCCACTTTATGCCACTTGTGCAGGGAATAATAAACATTGATCAGATGATTCAGTCCATCCAACTGATCCGCTTCATCGAGCCGGTCCAGATAACACTCAAAGAGAAGGGCTGCCTGCAAATTCTGGGTTTGGTCGTCGCCCAGGGAGATCCGAAACAAACGGAACTGACATACCGCCAGCCGTTCGGAATTCTGATATTTCTCACTGGCGCTCACATTCTTATATAATAACGCCGCAGCCTGCCATTGCCCGTCCTGAAACAGCCCTTCAGCCACTTCGAACAGCATGGGGGCATAGGTCAAATTCTCAAGCAGATTTTGAACGACCTGTTCAACGCAATCGAGGCGGCCCAGCTCTGCTGAACGCAAAAGAAACGGCCGTAACCGCCGCCAAGTTGGTGACGAATAATAGAAGCATTCGTCCACGTATAAGCTGTAGAAATGGTCCTCGGGCAGCCCCATCCCCTTGGTTATCCGCTCCAGATGGTTCATGGCAATCGGCTGCTGACCGCTAAGTATCCGGCTGAGCGTTCCTGAATTAATTCCGGATTGTCCGGAAAATTGATTAATGGACATCCCCTGCTGCGACAGATGCATTGCCAATGAATCGCGAATCGTAGCTGTAGTAGGGACCATGTAGACACCACCTAACTGAATACCAAGAATTATGGTTTTGTTTTATAGATGTAATATTATGTTATAATATTCCAATGGTCAATAGTTCAAGTTTAGTAGAAACAGTGAACTGGGTAGCGGTTGTTATTTGCGTATGATTCTGTTTAGGGGATTAATGTTCTTTTGTCGGGGACCCAACCGGTATATCGGGAACACCGCTGGTTGGTCTGTGGATCGAGGTCGTGATGTGACTGCATTAGGTTGCTTATACAGTTTTGACTAATCCCCTTATTGAATTAATGATGTGAGTGGTTGTTTGCCAGTTCGGTAAGGAATCTGGCGTATTAGCCTGCAGTAATCTGTTGATTAAATGTTGTTCAAGTAGATCAACACATTTGTTCATAATGTTTTCGTTAATATTAATTATAGGGGAAGATGTGAAGATTTGCATAATGAGGCTGATTCCTTCATTATGCTTATTATGTATATAATAAATTGCTAATTCAGCAAGAAATCTGGCGTACTGATCCAACAGAATTTGCCGGTCGTACTCACCAAATTCTGTGAAATTTGTTCGATAGGGAATATAGGCGGAAAACCGATCCAGAATGTGATCTATATTCCAGTCATAGAGGTTTGCCGATATGATGATATTGTATAAAGCTATAAATATCTCATTTGTCCGGGGAAAGATATACTCAACATACTCAGACAACGCTTCATGCTGACCTGACATTACACGATATTGCAACGCGTTTGCAGTACCCCACTCCTGGAACTGGGCTACAGTTCGCTTGGCATTTTCATCGTCTTCTTGTATCCAGCTTGCATCCATATAGAGAGCTACGAATTTCAACGCCGACTTGTAATCCTTATACTCCTCGCAGACACTCGCACGTATTAGATGTGAATATAGGATGTAGTGGTAGAGCGGCTTCTCAGGCACTTTCTCATGATCCGGTCTCCGCTTCGAATTCCGCTGAAGATTATAGCGAAGGGTCGCCAGCCGAAGCATCTCCTGTGCCAGTTCGTCTACCTTGTCCCATTTATGTAAGGAAAAGTAGACATGAGCCAGATGTCTCAATCCATCCAACTGATCCGCTTCATCCAGCCGGTCCAGATAACACTCAAAGAGGAGTGCAGCCTGCAAATTCTGGGTCTGGTCGTCCCCAAGGGCAATCCGAAACAGACGGAACTGACATACCGCCAGCCGTTCGGAATTCTGATATTTCTCACTGGCGCTCACATTCTTATATAATAACGCCGCAGCCTGCCACAGCCCCTCCCGGAACAGCCCTTCAGCCACTTCGAACAGCATCGGTACATAGATCAGATTCTCCAGCAGGTTCTGAACGACCTGTTCAACGCAATCGAGGCGGCCCAGTTCTGCGGAACGCAATAGAAACGGCCGTAATCGCCGCCAGGTTGGTGCCGAATGATAGAAGCATTCGTCCACGTATAAGCTGTAGAAATGGTCTTCCGGCAGCCCCATCCCCTTGGTGATCCGCTCCAAATGGTTCATGGCAATCGGCTGCTGACCTTTAAGCACCCGGTTGAGCGTACCTGAATTAATTCCGGCTTGTCCGGCAAATTGATGAATGGACATCCCCTCCTGCGACAGATACATCGCCAATGAATCGCGAATCGTGGCTGTAGTAGGGACCATGAATACACCACCTAACTGAATTCCAAAAATTATAATTTTGCTGTATAGATGTAATATTATTCTATAATATACCAACGATCAATAGTGTGGTTGGAATAAACAGTGAATAGATTTACTAATCATCCCGGCTGTAAAAACCCCTATAGAATTTACATCTTCTATAGGACTGATTTTTACAGAGGAGGGACTCAGCTTGCAGACTCAGGTAAAGGTGAGCAAGGAAAAGGAACAGGCTTCCGTTCACCATAAACCATACAGCTATGAGCCGACGTATACGAAACCAGCGGCTGCGCGGCAGCCAGACCCGGTGGAAATAATCCGGCGTATCCGCAAGAATCCGGCTTCGTTGACACGGGAGGATCAGATGGCGCTCAAGCGCACCCTGGGCAACCGCGCCGCCGTTCAATTGTTATCTGAACTGAACAAGAAAGGTAAAAAAGAGGAAAAGAAGGACGAGGCAGGCGGAAAGCTGGAAGGAAAGGAGCCGGGAGGTCAGGCGAAGGCTGGTGAGGGGCAAGAGGTTCAGGAGGTTCAAGGGGGAGAGACGGCTCAAACTGCACAAACCGAACCTGAACAATCTGCACTGGTAGAAGAAGAATCAGTGGTTAAGGTGGAGCAGCGGGCGAGTGAGCCGCAGCCGCAGGAGCAGAGTGTAGAAAGGGCGGCGGTGAAACAGAGCGGTGCTACTGAGCCGCAGCTGAATCAGAAGGTGAAGACCAGTGACAGAATCAAAGGCTTTCTAAAGAAGAATCTGCTGGAAAGCTCTGTAACCGGAAAAACCTCACCTGGCAGTGTAGGAGGCACTGGGCCTTCGGCTGCTGGAGAGGGTAAAGTAGCGGCTCAGCAAAAGAAAGAAGCGAAAGCCGCTTCGAGTCCGGAAGGCAGCGGGAAAGAATCGGCGGCAGAGTCGGCCGATTCGCAGCTAGCGGACGACAAGGCTGGCGAGGATGCCAAGGGCAGCGAGGAAGTGAAGGAAGCTGAAGGGGGGAAAGGCAGTAAGGAACCCCAGGACGCAAAGGTAACCAAGGCTCGCAAGGGCAGCAAGGGTGCCCCGGAAAAAGCCGAAAAAGCCGAGTCAAAAGAGCCTTCACTTGGAGCTGCCCTCGGCGCCATAGCCGGAGACGACAAGGAAGCCCCATCCAAAGCCAAGAAGGTCAACATCCGCGGCGAAGATCCGGGACAGATTCTGGACCAGCTGACCCATGTTCAGCCTACGCAGATGGGGGATGCCTATGCCCAGGCGGTTGACGTTTCCGCAGGAGCTTTTGCAAAGCAGAAGCAAAAGGCGAAGCAGTCCCTCCCGGTCATTCCCGCACCGACCGGACTGAAAGGGAAAGTGCTGCAAGCCCGGAGGAAGCCGGTGGCGCTGAAGCATGCTGCTCCAGAGGGCTATAAGAGCGAAAAGTCTGGGGGAGCCGCTCCGGGGAACCTGGAACGGATGAACATCGGCTCTTCCGGCTCAGAGGGAAATCCCGAAGCCATTATGAGTGAAATCCGCTCTGCCGCTGCCCAGCCTCCAGGCATCAGCATGACCGGCGAAGCCGACCCTTCCCAAGTGGAGGGCTTTGGTCGGGAAGCCTCCCAGCAAGTAGGCGCAGCGAAGCAAGCGGAGATGGGTCAGATCAACACCCCGTTCGGTGAGAATGACATCTTCCCCGAACCGGATGGCTCGACCCTGAAGGCTGGCGCAGAGCTGCAAGGCGGTAACACTCCCGCTGCCAAAAAGCTGCCAGGTTTAGCAATCCCGGGAGAAATGACCGCAGGCCTTAACAAGTCGCTGGCCCCGGAGATGAACAAGCAGCTCGGGGCCAAGCAGGCCGAATACAGCAAGGAAAAAGAAAAATTCGATAGCAAGGTTACGCTCTCGAAAGCAGACAGCCAATCCCAAATCCAGAAGGCCGAAGCCGAAGCCAAGGAGCAGCAGCTCAGCCAGCAGGCCGGAGCCAAAGCCGAAGTGAATGCTCTGCGCGGCGAGTGGAAACAAGAACTTGATGCCGCCGAAGCCGACTATGCCGGACAAGCCGGAGCTGCAGCCCAGCAGAAGAAAAGCGAAATTAACACCGTGCGTACCGAAAAAGAACGCGAAGCGAAGAAACGTCAGTCCGAAGCCGAGCAGGAAGCCACGACTGCCTACAGCAAAGCCAAAAAAGAAGCCGACGGCAAACATAAAGAGGAAAAAGCCAAAGAAGAGAAAAAAGGCGGCTTCCTCGGCTGGGTGAAAGACAAGCTCGAAGCTGTCGTCGAAGTTGTCAAGAAAGCCGTTAACTTCATTTTCGAGGGTCTGAGAAAAGCGGTTAAGTTTATTTTTGAAAAAGCCAAACAAGCCGTGCTGGGCATCATCGAGCTGGGCCGCAAGCTGATCACCAGCCTGATCAAAGGCCTAGGCACGCTGCTCAAAAAGCTGGTCTCCGTGGTGTTCGCCAAATTCCCGGGCATCGCGGCCAAAATCTGCAGCAAAATTGACGGTGTCGTAAACAAAGCCGTCAAAGCTGTCAACCAGCTCGCGCAAAAGCTCAAAACGAAAGTCACCCAGGTCATGGACTTCCTGGCTACCAAAGTGGATCAGGCCTTGGCGGTCGTGCAGAACTTCTACACCAAATTAATCTCCACCATAGGCAACCTTCTCATAACCGTGTTCCTTGATGTGATGGAACGGATCGGGGCGCTCGGCAAGGCAGCGAAGCGGTCGTTCAGCCACTTGGAAGGCAAGATGTGGGAGTATCTGCTGGGAGTAGATATTTCGAAGCCGCTAGGCGCAGGTGCAGCAGAAGGCGGAGCAGAGCAAACCCAGGAAGCGGGAGAGCCGCAGCCGGAAGAGAAGCTTACCGCAGACGATATCGAAATGGAATCGGTGGAAGCGGGCGAAATGGACCCTGAGCTGGTCCAGGACATTAACCTCAAGGACGGCGAAACCAAGCAGCTGCCGGGCAGCAGCGATCCGCATACGATGGATAGCATTATGGCGGATTTTGATACCGGAAAAGCGGACCAAAGCCTCGGCGGCAAAATCGCAGACGGCGTATCGCTGCGGGCAAACAATGCCAAAATGTTGTTTGACCAGATCAAAACATATGTAATAAAATGGATGAAAGCCCATGGATTGCAGCTCTTGGCCGCCATTGTAGGGGGACTGGTCGCCGTTGCGGCTGGATTAGCGCTCACAGGCGGAACGATCGCGACTTTTCTTCCGATTTTGATGAAAATACTAATGGCCGCCATGAACGCACAGGCGATTGTATCCGTGGCGAAGACACTGGCTGAAGCCTCGGGCTATATCGGCACCTACCTGAGCCAAGGCTGGCAAAAGATGATCGAACCGGCGGCTATCGCGCTGGCAACAGCAATGGCGATGGGGCTGGTGGAGCTGGCGATGGAGCTGGGCTTCAAGGGTCTTGGCAAGGGTCTCAAGAAGGTTGGACAAGCCGTGAAGAAAGGCGCAGCGGCAACAGCCAAAGGTGTGAAGAACGTAGTTGGAGCAGGAGCCAAGGGTATCAAGAGCCTGCTGAAAACCGGAGCGAAGCTTGCCTCTAAGAGTGGCAGCATGATCATCAAGAGCGGCAAAATAGTGATCAAGAGCCTGCAAAAAGGGTTCACGAAGGGGGTCAAGAAGCTCAAAGTCCTGCTTGACCGGATTCTTGCGAAATTTAAGTTCAAAAAGTTCAAGCTGGAGCGTAAAAGAGAATATATTTTTCTTTTAGGCCAAATCAATCCGTGGAAAAAAATAGCGGAAATGAAAATAGATTCTGTGGATAAAGCTGAAGAAGTTGGAACATCACCGCGCTATGGAGAGAGACGGATTCCTGATGAAGAATATGACATATTAAGAGAGCAAACACCTACACAAGAATTAAGAGATAGAGTAAATAAAGGCCATGATAAAAAGTCAATAACAAAAGATGAAGTTCTTCCTGGAAAAACATTTAAAGGAGCAATAGAGGCCGATCACATAGTATCCATGGACAGAATAACAAGAATGGAAGGCTTTGGAGATCTAACAGAAGCACAGAAACTTGCCGTATTAAATAACACAGAGAACTTTATTGGTTTAAGTAAATCTGCTAACACTTCAAAACAATCAAAAACTTTTGAAGAGTGGACACACTACAAGAAAGGGAAAAAAGGTGAGATTGAGGTTAATCCTGAATTTAGAAGTAAGATGATTCAAATTGAAAGGGAATTAGAGAGAAAGTTGCAAAAACAAATTGATGATTTTGTTGAACTGAATAGAACTAAAAAGAAAAACTAAATCCTATTAAAGGAGCTAATAATTGATATGGAAGAAAAGCTGATGTATTTAAAAGAATACAGCAACAGTCTTCGAATCGTTCCTCAAGATGAGATCAATAATATTAATATTGAGGCTATTCCCATTACATGGCGTGAAATATTTAGTGAAACGAACATCAAAAGGAGAATCGAATTAATTTTAGATTTATGGTCTAAGTACGTGGGAAGTGAGTTGCGTAATACAATTTCTTATTTACATGATTACCTGGATAATATTGAATTAATAGAAGTTGATAATGTATTTTCAATTCTGTATACAGTTAAGAATAGCAAAGGAAAAATTATGTATTATGAGGGACGGAATCCAAAAGAGACAACAAAAAATGAAGAATTAGAAGAGGCTTGGGGTCATATACCAACTTCAGTACGTAGTTTTTATGGAAATGTTCATAATGGCTTTTTTTATTTTGCTAGTGAATCCATGGGCTTAGTGCCTCTCGAATCAGTAACCTATCTTGGAGATGAAGATTTAGAATGGAGTGTTATTGATGAATTAGAAGAGCCTGTTCAAATCAATTTAGAAACATCATTTGGTTTCTTTAGTAATGGTATGGGAAGTTATGTAGCTATTGATTATACAAATTGTAACAATAATAATTCTACTTTTTGGTCGTCTAAAATGAAACCCAAATACAATATTAATTTTTGGAGTTATGTTGATGAATGGATTGTAATTGGATTTGAGGGATAGCGTTATTTTGCAGAGCAAGGCAGGATTAGAGTCAAAAGAAAGAAGGGGAAATAAATTATAAGCGAAAACTCATTCAGTTATTGTTGTTAACACGTAACAGTAAAAGTTATAAGTCAATTTGGATCGAATATAGAAACCAGCAAGTCTCCAATATGAAGAGGTTTGCTGGTTTTGTTTTTTAGCTAAGAGTTAACAGTACAATCGTAATCAAGGGCTTGCTTGACCAGATTCTTGCGAAGTTCAAGTTCAAGAAGTTCAAGCTGGAGCGCAAGGGGAAACATATCCGTCTTTATGGCGAGGTTAATCCTTGGGTATTGCTCGCAGACGGAACAATCGAAGAAGTCGATGAACAAAAACTGAAGCAGCTTGAACTTGATGGCAAGAAACCGATCACCCTTAGCGATGCGGAGTTAGAAAAACTCAATAAATTAGATAAGGATCAGCGGGAAATTATCTCCAAGAGTGCCGATGGGGATAAAAGTAGGATAGATTTCGATAGTATTACGGAGACAGGCAACGATGATATTGTTGAGATCATAATAAAATATGAGACTAATGTAGCGTATGGTGGAAAAGTCTATGACATGAATATGAAAGACTTCGATTAACAGATCGCTAATTTCACTGAAGAAAATAGATTATCTGAAATTCTGCATACGCTCGTAGAAAGCTCCGGAACGTATGGAAGAATTAGAGTTACCGTGACTACTTGGGAAAAGTTAGTGGTCAATCCTACTAACAGTTATTGGACCTACTACACTACCACAGCTTATGATGCGGTTGGATATTAATAGACTGAACAGATGCCTTCTGTCCACTAAACCGTACTTGCTGCTTGCACTTTTGGATTTGAAATTATTGTGAAATTTTGTTCAGCAGCCCTTTCGATTTTATAAGAGTCGAAAGGGCTTCATTTGTATAAGTGAATGTCACATAATCAATGGAATGGTTACTTATAACGGTCCTAGCCTGAGATGATACGTGGTTGTATTTATTTTCTAAAACTCATTCTTAATTGAATAACTTCAGCATAAGTAACGGAGGCTTGTAAAATAAAAAAGAAAATTCGATTAAACATCCCCATTGGTGAATATAAAATAACAAAAAAAGTGCTGAGGCCCGCCAATAATGCTAAAAGATTAAATACAGTACATAATGTACGCTTTTTTGCTAAGTGCAATATATTTGCGAATTGAAGAAAAAATTTAAATAGGAAGCAAATAAATTAATAAACAAAATTGCCAAAATTAAAGAAAATAAAGAAACTTGGTCTTTTTTGCTGTGCAACTAGAAAACATCCTTTCATCTGAATTTAATTCTTATTATGACCTGTCCTCACAATGATGTATCTCCTTACTAACTACTCCTATTCCCATTAGACGTAGTGAAATAGGAAAAGTTACAATAAAATTAACATAAAAATCCATTCAATGAAATACTAAGAGGACCTGAGGGCAAGGTAGAATTAGGAACACTGTTTCCAATCAACAGAGAACAACCCATCCTATAGTCAGCCGCAAAACTGCGGGATATAATAAAACCAGCTTATGCAGTACAAGATTTCGGCCATTCTTCAGGGGTTGGGGTGGGGACAGTGACAGAATCAGAGCCATTGTTTGATCGTTTTTTTGACAGTATGGAGTCCCTGGCGGATACTATCAGCGAATCGCTGCAGGCGCAGGTTACGATTGAGGACAGCAATCATCATGTGATCGGCTACAGCTCCCACCAGTTCGAGAGTGATCCGGCGCGAATCTCCACGATAATTGGCAAAAGGGTGCCGAATACGGTTATTATCGGCCTGCGCAAAAAAGGCGTTATGCAGCAGCTTGAGAACACCCCTCACCCGATTCGCATCCCGGCGGTGATGGAGGTAGGGCTTGGGCCGAGGCTGGCGATGTGCATCCGGCATCAGCAGGAGATTCTCGGCTACATCTGGGTTGTGGACAGCGGTGATCTTGCCGAGGGGCATGCGGAGCGCATTGTTGAGAAGGCGGCGGGAATTGTTGGACGCTACCTGTTGAAGCAGCGCGGCTGGAAGACCAAGCAGGAGAAGACGCATGAGGATTTCTTCTGGAAGCTGCTGACCTCCCACTATGAAACAGAGCTGCGTATCCGCCAGGAGGCGGAGGTGCTCTCGATTCTGCTGCCGGAGAGCTATTATATTGGGGTGCTGGAGAGTGATAAAAGCATCGACGACCGTTTCATGCAGAGGTTCCGCCAGACTATGGAGGTGAATGCCGGGCAGCGGCTGTTGTTTGTGACCGCCGAGCATAACCGGCTGATTATATTGTTTTCCTTCCTGTTTCCGGTGGAGGGAACGGAGCTGCTGTCTTCATTTGTGCGTAAGCTGATTCAGCAGATGGACTCAAGTGAAGGCTGCCGGCTTACTGCGGGCTGCAGTCCGGGCTACCGGGAGTACACCTCGGCGGCGGCTGCATACCGCGAAGCGCTCTCGATTCTGGAGATCAAGAAGCTGCTGCCCTATCATGCCCGCCATCTGCTGCTGTATGAGGAAATCGGCTTTTGGGCCTACATCCCGGCCATTATGGAGCAGAAGCGCAGCCGGACGCGCCGCAGCTCGCTGCTCTATCCGCTGAAGGAGCATGACCGCGAGCACAAAAGCGATTTTCTCAAAACCATCGCCGTCTATTTGACGCTGAACGGCAATCTCAAGGAGTCCGCCGCTTTTCTGCACATCCACACCAATACCCTGATGTACCGGCTGAACCGGATTGCCGAGATTACGGGCAAAAGCCTCAAGGAAACCGATTACCGCACCTCGATCTATCTCGACATTCTGACGGAGGAGACCGCTCAGGTCAACCGCTGGTTTCAGGAGGGATGATTTTACGAAAACTGCTTCGCACCAACCGGAGGCCCGACACGTACAATAACCTAACTATTGTGAAGAAATAATGGAAGGGGAAATGATTAGTGGCCTATGGATATGGTAACCCCAATTCGGGATTTGAGCAGACTATGAGGGAACGGATCGTTCAGACTGCCAAAGCGATGAATGTCGGCGGCACAGAGTTCTCCACGTTTAAGAACTCGCGCTGCAATCCGAGATATTGGATTCGTACCGCTAATGGGGGCTTCCAGTTAAGGGATGATGTCACACCTTCAGCGGCAATCAAGGATATTTTTGTGAACGGCAAGCTGTATGCCTTCGAATGTGCTATGGCGATGGTCATGATTCTTTACAAAGCGACGATTGATATGATTGGGGAAGAGGCGTTCGACCGGTACTTCACCGACTTGTTCCTGTGGGACTGGAATTATGACAACAATCTGCGGCTGATCACCACCTTCAGCCAATCCGAGATGCTGCCGGGAGATATCGTATACTTCAAGAACCCGGATCATGACCCCGACAAGCCGGAATGGCAGGGCGAAAATGCCGTGTTGCTCGGCCCTGACAGCTACTACGGGCACGGGCTGGGAATTAAAAGCGCGCAAGGCATGATTGCTTCGCTTAACCGCGAAAGAGTTCCGGGTAGCCGGACTTCGGCTTATCTGACCGATGAAGCGCTCCATCCTGATTTTGCTTATTTGCAGACACTGTCCAGCCGATCTGTACTGTACCCTAAGGGGGGCAGCGGTGCACGGAACACCATATTCTCCAGAATTGGCGTCAATTCCTACATCATTAAGTAGCGGCGTTAACGGCCAGCCGTTTCTACTTACTTGCCGGAGCGGTATTTGAGCGGATGCATACCGACGGTCTTTTTGAACACGGTGCTGAAATAGTGGGGATTCTCGTAGCCGACGCGCTCGGCAATCTCCATGACCTTCAAATCTGTGGTCTGCAGCAGCTCTTTGGCTTTGCCGATGCGGATCTTGGTGATATAGTCGGTGATGGTTTCGCCGGTTTCTTTTTTGAAAATAAGACTGATGTAGTTGGGGGTCAGATACACCTCCTCGGCGATCCGTGCGATGGACAGCTCCTGGGCATAGCCCTCCTGGATGATAGCTCTGATTCTGCTGATGGTGCGGCTGTTCTTGTTCGTGTTTTTACCTGCCACATAGGTAGAGAGATCATTAAAAAGAGACAGCATATAAGCCTTAAGCCCGGAGATATTCTTCTGCCCGTACAGCGCATCCATGATGATGGTCCGGTCCTCCAGCACCTCCTCGATATCCTCATCCAGCTCATACAGGGTTCTTGCCGAGGTGAAAATAATCTCAGCGCAGATGCTCTGCACATAGCCGATCTGCAGCTTGGGGGCGGCCAGCCGGTCGAACAGTCGCTCCAGCAGCTCCAGGACCTGGCCGGTATGGCCTGCCTTCAGCTCATTCATCAGCCGGGCGTGAAATTTGTAGAAAAAAGTGCTTTGCAGCGTCCCCGTCTCGGGCTGTATATCCTTGATATAGAGAATGGAAGCATGGCCGGTATAAAAGGTGTACACCAGCGCGGCCAGCGCATCCTTATAGGAGTCCTCCATTTCGCTCATGCGGGGGCAGGCTCTGCCGATGCCGATGGAGGCGTCCAGCCGCAGATATGTCTTAATGCTCTTCGTGATCTTTTCGCAGAGACTTGAGATGGCGCTAGTGCCGGGAGAAGCGGGTTCGTCCGCGCGGAAGATCAGAATAAACTCATTCTCGCCGCCGATGAAGCAGATTCCGCCGGGAGGGTTCCCGAGGCATTCGGTGATCATATTCTGGATGGCGAAATACAGCAGTTGCTTGTGTTCCTCCGAGAATTTGTCAACTGCGCTCCGGTAATCATCGAGCTGAAGTACACCTGCCGTCAAGATGTCGCCTTGCTTGAAGGGGAGCTGAAAATAGGCTATTTTCTCCCTAAGCTCGCTTTCATCCCGGTACATCCCCGCAATCCAGTTCTGGAGGAATTTCTCGCGGATCAGCGGGATATTGTCCTGAAGCTGCTTTTTCAGTTGCTCCACATTCATCTGGCGCTCTTGTTCCTGGCGGATACGGGCGACAACCTCCTGAAAGACCTCCCGAAGCTCCGGCAATTTGACCGGCTTCAGGATGTATCCCTCGGCATTCACCTTGAGCGCATTCTGGGCATATGAGAAATCCTGTGCCCCGCTGATCACGATAATCTTGGTGGGGCAGTTCCCTTCCTTCAGCTTCTCTGCTACCTCCAGGCCTCCCAGCATAGGCATCATAATATCTGTGAACAGAATGTCCGGTTTAAGCTCCATACATAATTCATAGGCTTCCTGTCCGTCCGCGGCCTCCCCGATGATCTCGATGCCAAACTCCTCCTGCCAGTCAAATACACGGATCAGACTTGTGCGGATAAACGGCTCATCATCTGCCACGATCATCGTCAACATCTTCCATCACCTCATCCCATGTAGTCACCACCGGAAACCGGATTATAGCCAAGAGGCCGCACCCATCTTCGGCATTGGCATAATAACGAATGCCGTAGGCCTCTCCAAAAAACTGCTGGATTCTCGTATGCACATTGCGGATGCCGTACGACTCTTTGCCCTGCTGCTTATCCGTAAGCAACAGGTTCAGCCGCTCGGGATCTGCGCCCACCCCATCATCGAATACCGAAATGCTGAGAATTTCTTGCGAGCATTCCACGCGGATGCGGATTTTACCTTTGCCCCGCCGCTTCTGGATGCCGTGGATAAGCGCATTCTCCACCAGCGGCTGCAGGCTCAGCTTCACCACAAGGCATTCCTCCAGCAGCCGGGGGTCGGTCTCCTCCAGCTCATATTCCAGCTTATCCTGGAAGCGGAACTGCTGGATTTGCAGATAACTGTCCACCTGGCGCAGCTCGTCGCGGAGCGGAATGATATTCCGCCCTTTGCTCAGGCTGTATCTGAAGAAGTCGGACAGCGAGGTGACCATATGGCTGATCTCAGGAATATCGTGATTGATTGCGATCCAGTTGATGGAATCCAGTGTATTGTAGAGAAAATGCGGATTGATTTGGGCCTGGAGCGTTTTGAGCTCGGCTTCTTTTTTGCGCAGCTCCGTGACGTAGAGCTTATCAATCAGTGCTTTGATTTGCTGCAGCAGCTTATTGTAGCGGTTGAACAAATAGGAGAATTCGTCCTTGCGCCGGTAGCGGATTATAATGTTGAAATTCCCGCTTTCGGCATGCGACATCGACTGGATGAATTTGCGGATAGGCGCCGAAATATTCTCCGACAGCAGCAGGGCCATCATGAGCGAGATCAGCATGCAGATGCCGATGGCGATATACATCACACGCTGGAACGAGGCCAGTTCCCCGTTAAGCTCGCTCACAGGGGAAAAGGACAGAATCGTCCAACCGGTATCCGGTATCTTGGTGTAGGAGACCAGCATGTTCTCGCCCTGAATGACCTGGCGGAAGGAATGGAGGCCGCTTCTGCCATCGGCAGTGGACTTCATGTGGCTGTAGTACTCCTGTGTGCTGATGTTCTGGCCGACCAGTCCCGTGTCCGGGCTGATCGCGATGGTTCCGGTCTGGTCTGCGATATAAATTCGGCTGCCTGCCGTAGGTTTGTAATGCTCCAGAAGATTGTCGAATTCCGTCACCGGAATGTCGATGGTAAGCAGCCCGACGTAGGGCAACTGGGCATGGCGGATGCCGAATAGGCGTTTTGCAAATTTGAGCGTGAACTTCGAGTCCAGCGAGCTGAGTCCGACCACAGTGAAATCGGACCTGGGCGGAATGCTGAGATACCACGGCTTCAGCGAAATAAGGTCAAGATTGAAGACCCGTCTGGAGAAATTATATTGCGTATATTCCGGGCGGTTCAGCATATAGAGCATAGGTACGAAGCTGCTTCCGGGTGTACCGCTCCCGGGGAAGTTCTCCAGGAGTTTGTTCAGTGCGGCCAGCTCATTAATGATCCCCGTACTGTCCGTAGGGCGGTTGGAGGAGATGAGATCGGCAAATTCGCTATTGAGATACAGGGCGATCATGGAATTGTCAGCTGCGGCAAACCGCTGAGCCAGATTGTCCTGAATCAGGTTTAGGTTATTTTCGATGGATGTGTTGACGTTTCGGGTGATAATGTCCGTGGATTTGTTATATACCGTAATGGAGATGATTGTAGTTGGGAGAAGGACAAGGAACAGGAAGTAGAGGATCAGGCGGCTGCGGATACTGAAATTGTACAGGAAAAGGGTTCTGGATAGCGTATCAAACCATTTCTTCATCTGAACCCCCTTTAGCTCTGCGGATAATCTTCGCTTGCCATTTAACAGGTATTATTGGAAAATATCCATCAATAGATGGTATTCATTGTAAGGCGCGTTAGTTCATGCTGTCAACGCGGGAGGTGAAGGATGAAACGGCTGCTGCTGTACATGATCGGCCTGGCTCTGTGCGGACTTGTAATCTACGCCATAGCCTATGACCGTCCGCTGCTGGTGGAATTTAATGCGGAGCCTGTGCCCAAGGCTGTACCCGCAATTCAGGTGCGGATTGCGCTGTATGACTGGACGGACAATCTGGAAGTGAAGAACGCGATCCGGCAATATAACCTGAACAATCCTGACCATATTGAAATTGTAATGATGAATATCCAGGCGGATGCCTATGATGACACGCTCAACATGCTGATGACCTCCGGTCAAGGACCGGATGTGTTCAGCGTGGATAATAGCTGGCTGGCTACCTATGTGAACAAGGGGTATCTTGCCAATCTATACAGTGATCTGACTCCCGAATATCTGGCCAGATTTCCGCAGTGGGCCAGGGACTACGCGCATAGCCCGCTGTTCAAGGGGGGGCTCTATTTCATCCCCTCAAGTATCGAAACTGTGCGCCTAATTTACAACAAGCAGTTGTTCCGTACTGCCGGTCTGGACCCTACGCAGCCGCCTGTTACCTTTGCCGAGGTGAAGCGGGCTGCGGGCAAGATCAGCCGGGCCGGGGTTGGCGTGAACAAATACGGGTTCGCGCTTCCGGCTGGCGACAGCCAGGACAGTCTGCAGACCGGCCTGGAGATGTCAGGCACCTACAGCGGGCAATATCTCTATAATTACCGGACTGGAAGGTATGACCTGAGTGTCTATGAGCCGTGGCTGCAACTGATGCTGGACATGAAGAAAGAGGGCAGCCTGTATCCCGGAGAAACGCTGCTTAAGCGGAACAGCGCCCTCAGGCAGTTCGCCGACGGGAATATCGGCATGATGTATGCAACCAGCAAAGATTATGTGAAATTGCAGGAATATATGCCTAAGGATGATTGGGGAGTGGCGCTGCCACCGGTAAGGGCAGCGTCCGAGAAGGGAGCCGGCGCGCTGATGATGATTCCGCACTCCCCGCTGGTGGTGAACAGCAGCGCCCCGGACCGCGGGGCGGCAGTGAAGGTATGGAAATTCCTGCAGTCACAGGCCTTCCTGACCATTCTGTTCCAGCAGGCCTTGGCACTGCCGGTGGTGGACGGCATCACGGAGCATCCGAGACGGGTTCCGGGGCTGGGCCACTTTAAGGAATTCCATCCCACTGCCGCAGAGTCGATCTATCCGCTCTCTCCACAGATTATGGACCAATACGATCCCAACACCGTCTCCGTGGAGCCGCGCGATTCGGGTGACCGCTCCCGGATGCAGCTCTATCTGCAGATCCTTTCCGGCGGAATAAGCGTGGGCGCGGGCCTGCGCGCGGAAAGTGACCGGCTCAACCAGATGCTGGACATCGCGGCGACCGGGTATTTTTTTAAGCGTGAGGATTATATTTACCCGGACTTCGATCCGAAGAAGCCTTTGCAGGGGCAGAGTCTGGAGAGCCGGTGAGGTTCGGGAGGGAGAGGGAGGGAGGGATCGGGTCGGGCTGGACCGGGCAGATCTGCGTGAGAGTGATGGTAGAGCGTTCAGGAGAAGCTGGAAGCGAAGGGGCTGGGAGGGGAGAGCCAGGAAGTCGGAAAGTCCGTGCGAAAGTGTGAAAGTCCGAAGGTGCGAAAGTGCGAAAGTCCGAAAGTCCGAAAGTCCGAAGAGGCAAATAGATTAGGTGGAAAAAGTAAAACTATTCTGCGGAGATCCGTCTCCCAGCAGAGGGTAGTGGGAATTTCTCCAACTATTTTGAGGAAATTCACTGCATATGAAGGAATTCGGGCAAATTAGTGATACTTTTTCCCACTAAAGGTCGCTGGAGCAGCAAATCCTTCGGATTAGTGGTACTTTTTCCACTTCGGTTCCCTATAGATGTCTTTACTTGTATCAAATTTATAGCAAAAGGAGTCTCCGCATGTCCAAGACATGGCCGCAGGCTCCTTTTTTGTTGATGTTCGGCAGTAGTCGGATTTAGGGGTAACAGCTCTGCGTGGATACAGTTATCTCCCCGAAGGCATATAGGAGGCAGGGTGTAATTCTTCACTTTCGATCACAATGGCAGTTAATCCTGTACTTGTTTTTGTCTCATGCCACTCCCCTTTGCTCCAGAATACGGCATCTCCGGTGTGAACTTTACAATATGCTGTTCCATCGCCTCGGACATAGCCTTCCCCAACCATAATAAGGAGGAGCTGAGGCGTGGTTGCCTGGTGATACCCGATAACCCCGTTTGCTTCCAAATGCATACATCCAATATGAGTGCTATCCGTCTGAATCCATCTTGATTATTATACACAACCATATCCGCGCTGGGCCTCTCCAAACTCTGTAGATTATCGAACTTTTATTATAGATGGCCTTATTCAGCCTGTGCCGTTCTCCGGCTACACTTAAGACAGGAAAGAGAGAGACTGCTGAAGGATCGGGAGGCGTAAGGGATGATCACTCATGAGAAAAGAAGCTTGCTGAGTACCGGGCAGAATGTGCAAGTGCGGACGAGTGCGAAAAGAAGCTCCATGCTCAGGCATTTGCTGAAACACAAGGTGCTGCTGCTTATGCTGCTGCCGGGGGTTATTTTCCTGCTGATTAACAACTATTTGCCGATGTTCGGGATCATCATTGCTTTCAAGAATATTAACTATGTGGATGGAATCCTGGGAAGCCCGTGGGTGGGGCTGGATAACTTCAAGTTTCTGTTCGCCACGTCGGATGCCTGGATCATCACCCGCAATACGGTGCTGTACAATTTCGTGTTCATTATCCTCAATCTGGTGATTGCCGTCTCCATTGCGATTGCCCTGAATGAGCTGAAGAATAAGCTGGCGGCAAAATTTTATCAGAGCATCATGTTCTTCCCGTATTTTTTGTCGATGGTGGTGGTGAGCTACCTCGTGTTCGCTTTTCTGAATGTTGAATACGGTTTCATTAACAAAGGCGTTCTGGCGATGTTCGGGCTGAATGAGCTGAACTGGTATTCGGAGCCGAAATACTGGCCGTTCATTCTGCCGCTGATCAACCTCTGGAAAGGGGTAGGGTATGGCTGCGTGATCTATCTGGCGGCGATTATCGGCATCGACAATGAGTACTATGAGGCTGCTCTGATCGACGGGGCCAGCAAGTGGCAGCAGATCCTCCACATTACGGTTCCGCTCATCCGTCCGGTCATTATCATCACGACTATTCTCGCTATCGGCGGCATTTTCCGCTCCGACTTCGGGCTGTTCTACCAGACCACGCTGAACTCCGGGGCGCTCTATCCGACCACGCTGGTCATTGACACCTATGTTTATAACGCGCTGATCAACATGGGCAACCTGGGCATGTCCGCTGCAGCCGGATTATACCAATCCATCGTCGGCTTCTTCCTCGTCCTCGGCTCGAACTGGATCGTGCGTAAGGTCGACAAGGACCAGGCTGTGTTCTAAAAAAGGTGCGAGTAACGGAGGTGAAGTTTGGATACTTACGGAGCGATAGCGGCCGGAAGTCCAAACATTCACCGCAGTTGCGAGCAACACCTTTGCAATGGATTTTGAAGAAGAAGGAGGATGGAACCAGTGACCAACAATGAAATATCCAGGCCGGCCAACATTATACTCCATATTATTTTTATCATTCTGGCGATCACCTGTCTGCTGCCGATTGTGCTGGTGTTCATGATCTCGATTACCGACTACGATTCCATTGTGCTGAACGGCTATCAATTTTTCCCGGAGAAGTTCAGTTTGGAGGCGTATGCCTATATCTTTAAGGATTATACCGTGATTGCAAAAGCCTACGGCGTGTCCATCTTCGTAACCGTCACCGGCACGCTGCTCAGCGTATTTATCTCCTCTCTCTATGCGTATCCGATCTCGCGGGCTGATTTCAGATACAAGGGCTTCTTTGCCTTCCTGATTTTCTTCACGATGCTGTTCGGCGGCGGGCTGGTCCCCTGGTACATGGTCTACACGCAGGTGCTTGATCTGAAAAACTCGATTTGGTCCCTAATCGTTCCAATGCTGCTGTCCCCGTTCAATGTGCTGATTATGAAAACCTATTTCCAGATGAGTGTGCCGCCTGCGCTGATTGAAGCTGCCAAGATTGACGGCGCAGGGGAGCTGCGGACGTTCTTCCGGATTGTGTTCCCGCTGTCCCTGCCGGTGTTCGCCACAATTGGCTTGTTCAATACGCTGCATTACTGGAACGACTGGTTTAACAGCATGATTTTTGTGACGGATACGGATCTCTATTCCTTGCAGTACCTGATGTACAAAATGATCTCCCAGGCGGATTACCTGAGCCGCAACGGGGCTTTGATTCAAGGCTCGGCAACCGAGCTGGCCAAACTGCCGGGTGAGACCATCCGTATGGCGATGGCGCTGATTGGCATTGGTCCGATTGTGCTGGCATATCCTTTTTTTCAGCGGTATTTTATCAAAGGCTTAACGCTTGGCTCCATTAAAGGCTAACCTCGGAATTCCGATTAGCATATATTGACCATCAAGGGGAGGAAACAAACTATGGCAGGTAAAAGAGGTACGGGTCTGCTGCTGTCGCTTGTACTACTGATCGGACTATCGCTGAGCGGGTGCGGCGGAAATAACAGCAAGGAGGCTGCACCTACCGGGACAAAGGCAGAAAGCACCACCGCACCGGCCGCCTCGGATAAGGCTGCAGCCACGGAAGCGACGAATAAGCTGGAACAGGTGGAGCTGTCGCTGTATCTGCCCGGCGGGCCGGATAAGGATGTGGCTTCCGTCGAACAGGCGATCAACGACTATCTGAAGGATAAGATCAATGCCACGATCAAGATTAATCAACTGAGCTGGGATAAACCGGCAGACAAAGTGAACCTGATGATCCAGTCCGGCGAAGTGTTCGATATGGTCTATACCTGGAACTTCATGACCAATGCCGCCAAAGGCGCGTACCTGCCGCTCGAAGAGCTGCTGAACACCTATGCCAAGGAGACCAAAGCCCAGATTAATCCGGCGTATCTCCAGGCTGCTACCGTTAACGGACATTTGTATGCGGTTCCAACGGAAAAAGAGCTGGGCCAGTCGGTAGGCTTTGCTTTTGACAAGGCGATTGTTGATAAGTATGGGTTCGATGTGAACAGCATCAAGAAGCTTGAGGACATTGAACCTATGCTGAAAACGATCAAGGAAAAGGAGCCGACAATCACGCCGCTGTTCATGAACCACACGGACAGCCTGAACTGGTTCACGGTGTACCCGGACAGTGAAGACCTCGACGGCAGCAACGAAATTCCGACACTGCTCGATTACAAGACGATGAAGGTTTTTAACGAATATGATACTCCTGAAATTTTGGCACGGCTGAAGCTAATCCGGGAATGGTACAAAGCGGGCTATATTAACAAGAACGGGGCTACCGACAAAACCGAGCTGAAGGACGCAGTAAAAAGCGGCAAGGCCTGGTTCACCTACGGCAACATGAATCCAACCTCCACCAATGACTGGACCCGTCTCGCCGAGAAACCGATGATCATCAAAACGCTGCTCCCGGTACAGGTAAGCACCAAAAGCCTGCAGGGCTCGATGCTCGCCATCTCCAGAACCTCCAAAAATCCCGAGCGGGCCATGATGTTCATGAACCTGATCCACACTGATCCGGTTCTGTATAACCTGCTCACCTTTGGTATTGAAGGCAAACACTACAAGAAAGTGGGTGATAACACGGTGGAGTTCATCCCGGACAGCGGCTACAACTCCGTATCCTCATGGATGATCGGGAATGTACTGCTCAACTATCTGAACAAGGACGAAGACCCGAAACGGGTGCAGCTCTACACCGACTGGAACAAAAATTCTAAAGTGTCGCCGGTCATCGGATTTGTCTTCGATTCAACGAAAGTGCAGTCGCAGATTGGAGCGCTGATCAACATTACGAAGCAATATAAGAATACCCTGTACTCCGGGGAAAAAGATCCCGAGCCGATCCTGAAGGAAATGAACAGTAAGCTTAAGGCCGCTGGTCTGGATGCCGTGATAAGCGAAATTCAGTCGCAAATGGATGCGTTTTTGGCCGCCAAGTAAGTAATTAAAGTATTAGCAGACCCGATATCCGGGTAGATAGCCGCCACCTGCCTCTCTGAGTCGGGCCTGCAATGGCCGCTGCCTGGATGTCGGGTATTCCCATTCGCCAAATTAGCAATTGGGGGCCCTGTTTCTATTCTTATAGAAGAGGGTGTTAATGTGCGAATTCAAAGAAGTACAAGTGTGCTGCTAACCCTGGTATTAGTGGTGATGTCCTGCCTCATGCCGACTGAACGTATCGTATCGGCCGATCCCCCGGGCGCAGCAGTAGTTAAGGAAATTGCACCATCCGCTGAAGCGCCGGAGCAGGTCTCCAGCCTCGTCTACGGAGAAACGCCGTTGCCATCGGTAACAACCGCTACCTATGAGCCGGCGGGCGTGATATGGCAGGTGGGTGAGCCGGATAACAGCTCTGCGGAATTTACAGTGTTCAATAATGTGTATAGTAACCTGTCCCTGCCTATGCCCTCTGACAGTTGGAATACAGTCTCCAAAGGCATGAAGGCGAGTGTGAACGGGAGCGTTTATCTTTCATTTGATTTGGAAGCGGTTCCGCAGTATGGGGCGGAATTCAGCATCAAGGTTATCGACGCCAGCACCGCCATTCCCCAGCTTGCTGTGTTCACAAACGGTCTCATGAGCGGACTGCTTCAAATCACCGGCTTGAATAACGGAGAGGTCTCCCTGGAGCGTACATGGAGACAAACCTATAGGCTGTATATTCCCAAAGAACAGCTCCATGTCGGTGAAAATCAGCTTCAGCTCGTAGTCGACCGCGGCTTGTACGCGGACCCGGAGTCTCCCGGCTATGACGGAGACCAATATCTATGGTTCGAGTGGGATTATTTCAAGCTGGAGGCCTTGAATCACCAGGCGGAGGAGCCGATACATGGGCGATACGTCCATCTGGGAACGACCCTTGCCGCCTCCACCTTCAAATATGACGAGAACGCGATCCGCCATCTTGCGCCCATGACCAAATGGATGGGTATTGCCTACAGCGGCAACTGGATGCGGACCTCCTTCTGGTCGGATACAAGCGCGGGCTGGGACCCGCAGGGACGGAACTATCTGGCTACGCTGCGTGACCTGAATCTGGAACCGATGATGAATATTATCGGAGGCAACTGGAAGAGCAATGCCGATCTGGTGAACGGAACGGTCAGTGCCGCTCTCAGAAGCAATTATGCCGCATTCGTCAGCAAATTCGGTGACTTGTACCAGTATGCGGAAACGGGCAACGAGCCGGGATTGTTCGGGTGGTCGCAGAAATCTATATTGGCGATTCATGAGCTGATGGCTGAGGAGAGGCAGACGAATAGCCAGTCTTATCTGAAAATTGTGGCGCCCGGCTGGGCCTATTGGCCGTACAACGGAATCCCCGACGGTTGGGAGCGGGATGCTGCACAGCGTGAAGAAATTGAAGCGCTTTCAGATATAACGAACGGCCACAGCTATGGCGGAACGGGTGTACAGCCGCTGCCGGGCGGCAGCCTGTATGAGAATCTGCGGGTGTACGGCGGAGCAGACGAAGGCTTCGGTAAAAAGATGGCAATGAGCGAGACAGGCAGCAACGACAACCATTCCGACAATACGAAATACGGCACGTATGCGTATAGATTCGCTTCTGCTTTTGACCGGGAGCTGCGCGGGGATATCGGCTATGTGGACCATATTATGCAGCATGCGGCCTTTTTCAATGACGGGACAGAGTTCGGATTATTCGCTTCCGGCATCAACTGGAACACACACCGCTTCGAGGATACGGTGGCGGTTCCCGCGAACAGCAATGAGCAGGGTGAGACGCGGCTGAAGACGTTCCGCAGACTGGCTGCCGCTTATGCCACGCATGGCCGTCCGCTTAGCTACGAAGTGCTGAATCCATCCGCCCTAAACGGGAAAAAGGCTTATTTCCGCGCGGTGGACACCTCGGCGCTGGGGACCTCAGCGATAGGGGCTTCTTCAGATAAAATTTTGCTGAATTTCGTGAATTTCGAGACACAGCCGGTGACGATGCAAGTACGGGTGACGATGCCAAGCAGCGGCCAGTATGCCGGAGAGGTCTTCGGCCCAGGCGATACCTACGCTGCCGCGCACTCGAATGTCCAGCTTACGGCGACACCGGATATTACGCTGACAGTTACTCTGGGAGCGGGTGAGACCATCCAGTATATTCTGGATAAGCTGGAGACTGCAGCGCCTACTGTTCCAACAAGTCCTGTGGCGGCGACAGTAAGCCATGAGCAAATCCAGCTGACGTGGGGCGCTTCAACAGACAATGACAGGGTGGTCAGCTACAATGTGTACCGTGATGGCGGAGCGGAGCCGATCATGACGGTTCCGGGACGGATCAACTTTTATAATGACTATACCGTGGCTCCTGAAACGGAATACAGCTACACCGTTCAGGCCGTGGATGATTTCGGCAATGTGTCGCCTTTGACCTCTGCGGTATCAGCGACTACACTGCCTATGCCGATCACGCAGCACGTAGCAGGAGACCCGACCAAATTTGAGGCAGAAGCCACAGCCTTTACCTCTCCGCTAAAAGTCAGCAATAACAGCAGCGCCTCCGGCGGAAAGGTTGTAGAGCAGACGCATGGCGGAGGTCTGACCATACAGGGGTTCTATTCGGAGCATGGCGGAAGCTACACCTTAACTATTGCATACGCTTCTAATCAGGATGCGAAGAAGAATATCCTTGTCAACGGGCAAAAGCAATCTACGGTGAGCCTGCCCACCACCGGAAGCTGGAACGCTAATATTACCGCTAGACAATATGGCATCACGCTCCAGCCGGGCTATAACATGATCACCTTCACCTCTGGCGGGAACGGCGCGAACATTGATTACTTCAAGCTGGTAGAAGGGGCGTATGTACCTGTTTCGGCCTGGTATACTGTGGAACATGATCATTCTTATATCGACTATACCGGCTTCACAACAGCACCTAACGGAGTTTCTCATGTAACATATGCGCCAGACGCCACGGCTATGTTCAATTTTACCGGAATCGGGGTTCGCTGGAGATCGGATATCAAGAGTAATATGGGTAGTGCGGATGTCTACGTAGATGGGCAATATAAGGAGACAGTGGTTATTCCGCAGGCCGGTCTTGAGGGTGAGAACAGGATCGTCTATGAGCTGACCGGTCTGGACTACGGGCTGCACCGGATTGAGATCAGAGCTACTAACGGTCTGGTTATGGTACACGGCTTTGAATTCGAGAGCTATGAGCCGACCCTTCCCGCTCCTATGGCAGACATGATCGTTACGGATATCGGCTGGAATATCGTGAACAGCGACGGCACTCCATCCGCCCACAGCACTCCGCAACTGGGGGATTCCTTGATCTTCTGGGCCAAGGTTAAAAATATCGGAGTGCGCCCAACGCCCCTGAATGCCTCGACCGGGCTTGGGCAAATCACCGGTGGCGCCTTCTCCGTCAATGGCGGAGTCGTCTCCTGGTCGGATACGAACAACACGGTCATCCAGCCCGGAGAAGAGATTACGCTGACGGCTAACGGCAGCGCCCAGGGCACGCCCAAGTGGACGGTTCCGACCACCGGCAATTTCACGATCAGCTTCTTCGTAAATGATATCTGGAGGTATCCGGAAATGAACAAGGAGAACAATAAGCTTAGCGAGATGCTGAGTATTAGCTTGTTCTGAGTAAGGTGAATAGAATATACAAAGGGACTTCTCCGAGTTGGAGAGGTCTTTTTTTAAGAAATAATGGATTAAACTTGACCAGAAATTGGATTTTTTATATGGTATAATTACTTTTTTGCGTGCTAAGAGAGTCCTCCCCACCCGGTGTAATGAAATGCCTGTGAGGAGGCAGACGCAATTCAGGATCAAATTCCTATTTGCGTCCTTCTTAATATTATGTCCTGTTTCAATAAAAATCTCTTTTGCAAGGAGTAAATTATAATGAGTAACGAGAAAAACCTTTATATCAGCTATTTAGATGAAGCAAAAATTGAGAACAAAGGACCGGTGCGGAAATATACGATTGCAAGCATGACAGCAGCTAAAAGAGATTACGTCGATGATATTGAGGTGAAATGGAGCTGCAATTATCAATGTCATGTAGTATTATATAGTTTGGCAAGAGGGAGTAGATCCTGTCTTGTCAAACCTCGCAGGCATATGACCGGGCGAGTTTCTTTTTTTTATTATGAGTAATTTACATAGTCAAAGAGCCATTCTAAGTCGATTACATGACTTGAATGGCTCTTTTCAATTTCCAAAGATATCTCTCAGCCGCAGCATTCGGGTGTTTTGAGTGATACTGAATATTTGTAGAATTTTATACTTATTTTATAGCTGCCTTTATTTAGAGCAGCTGGCGTTTTCGTTACACTGTGTTTAGAAACTACCAGGAGGAATTGTGACCATGCGGAGGCCGCTTACATTGGAAGAGCAGGACTGGGTGGAGCGCACACTCGCATCCATGAGCCTGCGGGAGAAGATTGGGCAAACGATGCAGGATCATGCGGGCAGGCTGCCGTTCAAGGGAAATGATGAAGCGGCGCTTGAAGCATATTTACAGAAATATCCGGTGGGCAGCTTTTTTATCGGCGGGGAAGTGATTCAGAAGGCTGCGGGCAAGGCGGAGGAATACCGGGACTTTACGCGGTTGCTCCAGAAGCTCAGCAAGTATCCGCTCTTGTTCTCTGGCGATTTGGAATTCGGTGCGGGGTCTGCGGTCAAAAGCTTGACCGCGTTTCCGCCACTGCTTGCGCTGGCCGCTGCCGACGATGAGGCTCTGGCTTACGAATACGGCAAATTTACAGCGCTCGAAGGCCGTGCGGCGGGGTTCACCTGGGCGCTGGCGCCGGGGACGGATCTTTTGCTGAACTGGATGAACCCTGTGATCACTACGCGCTGTCTGGGGGATGATGCCCAGCGGGCGGCACGCCTGGCCAGTGCGGTGATGCGGGGAATGCAGGAGCATGGCCTTGCGGCTTGTGCGAAGCATTTTCCGGGGGATGGGGTAGATTATCGGGATCAGCATATCGTTACTACCGTGAACAGCTTGTCTGAGGAGGAATGGTTCGCCACTTACGGACAGGTGTCCCAGCAGATGATTGACCAGGGCGTAATGTCGTATATGACCGGGCATATTGCCCTTCCTTGGCTGGAAGGGGATACGTCTGAGAAGAAGCCTGTACCGGCAACAGTGTCGGAGCGCATAACAACGGAGCTGCTGCGGGAGCGGATGGGCTTCCAAGGGGTGGTGCTGTCGGATGCGCTGGATATGGGCGGATTTCTGGCTTGGGGCGATTATGAGAAAAGGATGGTGGACTGCTTCAACTGCGGTACGGATGTACTGCTCTGGCCGGGTGTGGAGTATTTCGAGGTCATGGAGAAGGCAATTGCAGAAGGCGCGGTGAGTATGGAACGGCTTGACGCCAGTGTCTGCCGTATTTTGGAGCTGAAAGCCGGACTCGGTCTGCACGGTATAGATATTGAAGGCCGCGACCTGCAGGCTGTTCCGCTGCTGAACGACAAGTTGCCGCCTAAGCTTGATATGGAAGCAAGGGAGCTTAGCCGGACTCTCGCGGAGCGCTGCATCACGCTTGTCCGCAACCGGGGTGAGCTGCTGCCTCTGAATCCGCAGACGACCCGCCGGGTGCTGGTCATCCTGCTGAACAAGGTGACAGAAGGGCGCAAATATGAGCGGATGAACGTTTTTGTTGATCTTTTGCGGGCGAGAGGGCTAGAGGTAGATATTCTGGATGAATTTGAGCCGCTGAATACGCTGCGGAAATGGGAGCTGTCTGGGGTAAGGTGGGATGCTGCTTTTGCGCCATTTTTCCTGCCCCTGCATGGAATGATGAACACGGCCCGTCCGGTAGGCGAGGCTGCCAAAGCAATCTGGGCGATGCAGCAGGCGGAGACGATCAGGCCAATCGGGGTTTCTTTTGCTACGCCGTATTTACTTCAGGATATGCCATTCCTCGATGCGCTGGTCAATGCTTATTCGTTGCATGAAGAGACGGTGGAGCTTACGGTTAAAGCGCTGTTTGGCGAGATTCCTTTTCAGGGAGTGTCTCCGGTGAAGGCAGACCCGCAGGGGGATTATCCTGGTACGAGGGGGTATCGGCATTGTGAACACTAGGCGGAAGCTGGAGGACAGACTGGAGCTGCTATTCGAATATATGATCGCCGAGCGGCATCAGGGGAATTGGGGAATGGATATTGACCGCTGGGATTGGGTCCCGGGGGTCGGCGTGATTTCTTTGCTGGAATACAGCACAGTCTCCGGGCAGGGAAAGGTGGTAGATTATCTGCTGCAATGGGTGAACCGGAACAAGCACAAGGCCGAAGGGGTAAAAGTCATCAATTCCCTGGCCCCGTTCGCGCTTTTCCCTGAGCTGTACCGCTTGACTGGAGACCCGTGGTTTCTGCAAAAGGCCGTATCCACCGCCGATTGGATGCTAAGCACAGCGCCCAAAACGCGAGAGGGTGCGCTGGAGCATACCGTCACCGAAAATGTGGATTTCCCGGAGCAGGTATGGGCGGATACGGTATATATGGCTGTTCTGTTCCTGGCGCGGCTTGCCGGATTAACCGGAGAACGGCAACTGGCGGATGCGGCGCTGGAGCAGACCTTGCTTCACCTGCGGCTGCTGCAGGACCCGGCATCGGGGCTGTTGTTCCACGGCTGGAACAGCCGCGAGGGGAATCATATGTCGGCAGTCCATTGGGCGCGCGCCAATGCCTGGATCACCTTGGCGGTTCCGCAGATCGTGACGGAGCTTCAAGGCGTGGCCGAAGTTCCTGATGAGCTGTACCGCCGGTATGCATTGCTTGCGGCGGGCTTGCAGTCCTGTCAGGCGGAAAACGGAATGTGGCACACGGTACTGGACAGACCTGATTTTGTGCAGGAGACTTCGGGCAGTGCTGGGATCGCCTGCGGCTTCATTAAGGGAGTAAGGTGCGGCATGCTGGAGACTTCATATTTGGACAGTGTCGGACTGGCCGTGGAAGCCATCCTGCCGCTCATTGCGGCGGACGGTGAAGTAAGCGGGGTATCCGGCGGCACTCCGGTAATGCCTTCGGCAGAGGCCTACAATGAAATTACCGTCTACCCTACACTGTATGGGCAGGGACTGGTGATGCAGCTTTTGACGCAGGCACTGGATCTGGATCTGAAAGACGGTGACTTGTAGCTTGGAGCCGCAGTTGAACGGCAAACCCTCCTTCCTTTATTTAGACTCGCACCCAAGCGCTAGCTGTATTTGATACAACTAAAAAGTTCTATTTTCGCGCTTATGCCGACTTAATTGCACTCTGTACACTTAAATAGTCTGCAATTCAGTAAAAGAAGGCTATCTGCCAATTTTAACTGTACAAAGTACATCTATAGCTAAAAATACAGGATTTCGCCTCCTCTTAGCTGTAGAAAATACACTTATCGGGTACGCGTTCCACATAAAAAGTGTGATTTGGACTCCCTATTGGAAAGGAAGATCATCATGAAGAAGGCCGCAGAGGGAAGAAATGCTCTTGAAGCACCTGACGAGGAGGGAACAGCCGGGAAGCATAAAGAAGCCATCGACGAGCAGCGGCTGCTGATCCGTAAAATGCATACGCTGGAGTCCCGCTATGATCCAGAGATTCGCATGCTGCGCTCGCCGTTCAGCAGCCCGGGGTATCATACCACGCTGCGGGAGGCGGAGTTCATTCATTCCACCCGGGATTCGCTGTCGTATGCACTCGGGCTGCTGGATACGGAGCTTCCCCAATATGAGCAGCGGGCTTTTGACGTTATAGATCAGGTAATTTCGCTTCAGGACACCGACCGCAGCCATACTACCTTTGGCATCTGGTCCTGGTTCTACGAAGAACCGCTTGCGCAAATGTCGCCTCCGGACTGGAATTGGGCCGATTTCTGCGGCAGCCGGCTGGTTCAGGCCATCACACGCCACGGCAAGCGGTTCCCGGAGGAGCTGCAGCAGCGGGTTATTCGCTCCATCAGCTATGCCTGCGAAGCCATTATCAAGCGGAATGTGGGGCCGGACTACACCAATATTGCCATTCTGGGAGCCTTTGTCACTAGGATTGCCGGTGAACAATTAGGGCGGGAAGATTATGCGGAATACGGTCTAGAGCGGTTACAAAAGCTGTACGATTACACGATGCAACGCGGAGCTTTTCAGGAATACAACAGCCCGGTCTACACGTATATTGCCATCCTGGAGCTGTCCAAGCTGCGTGCTGCGACCATAGACGATAGGGTTAGGGAGTTAAGCAACGAGCTGATTGATCTGACCTGGAGAACGGTTGCCGGGTATTATCATCCTGCCACAGCGCAGTGGTCCGGGCCGCATTCCCGTTGTTATCAGACGCTGCTTGGTGATCAGAGCAAATCTTTTTTACAGTTGGCGACTAAGGGGCGGGTGAAGTTTTTTGACTGGGAGGAGCTTCCGTATGAAGAAGAATGGTATCGAAGCAGCTTCGAATGTCCACCTGCCTATCTGGACACCTTCATAGTTCCGGGAACGAGGGAAATCAGACAGCTCTATGAAGGGAATGAGGCTGATGGGAGCGGCAAATGGGCGGTTACTTTTATGACGCCGCAGGTGAGTGTGGGATCTTTTACAACGAGCGATTTATGGAATCAGAGAAGGCCGCTGCTGGCGTACGTGGATAATAACGGCTTGCCGGCCTATATTCAGCTTCGCTGTCTGCATGACGGCTATGATTACTGCTCGGCCCGCTTCAAAGCGAAGCAGGATCAGGGACATTTGCTGTTCGGCATTGATTTTATCACGAATGGCGGAGATACCCACCCCAATCTGGACCCTACCGGGGGCGCCATCGAAGCTGAAGATTTACGGCTGCGGCTGGAAATTGGCGGCCATCTGGACGGCATTCATGCCGAGTCTTCGGGAGCGGGGGCGATTATCCGAATTGGAGAGGTCGAATGTATGCTCACGACATGGTTCGCCGCGTTTACAGGACATTCAGGGGCACAGCGCGACTGGACATGGGAGGTTCAAAAGACTGCGGATCTGCTCCTGGTGGAGCTGATTCTCTATTCCGGGCCGAGGAAAAGGCTTGATTTCACGGCATTGCAGCAAGCGGCGATGGTATTCTCGCTGGATATTCAGCAGGCGCCGGATGAAGCGGGGCCGCAAATAGAGCTGACAGATGACGGTAAGCTGCGGGTAAGCGGCAACATGGAGGAGATGGAGGCCTTTTCGCTCCGCTTGCGCCCTGGTCCGGGGGAGTAGAGACCTTTTTAGAAAACAAAAAGACTCTGCAGCAGCTTCACTTAGCTAATGGGGAGTCTCATTCATCAAAAAAAGCCTTTGGACTATAATCCAAGGGCTTTGTGTATTTTTTTCCAGACCTTATTCAACATCATAACAGCCCGTAAAGTATAAGTCTATATTTTGGGGAGGATTTTATGTACGATTGGCTTGCCGGCAAAAACTAAACGGAGGTAAGTTATGTCATCCATAGTCTCAATGTCAGATATTGAAAGCGGACTACGCAAGTTAGGGGTTAGAAAGGGGATGGCGGTTGAAGTTCATAGTTCACTGCACAGTTTTGGGTATGTTGATGGGGGAGCAGAGACACTAATAAACGCATTGATGCAAGTCGTTGGGAGTGACGGAGCGATTGTCATGCCTTCCTTCAAATTGTCTACCAGGATGCCCATTAACAATGTTGATAGAGAACTGGGGCTAACTTGTAAAATAAAAATTTTGCAGGGTGCCGAAGGACGAAGCGGAATGGGGATCATAGCGGACACATTTCGTACTATGCAGGGTGTACGTACAGGGCAGGGGGTCTTTCGAGTTTCCGCTTGGGGGAAGGATGCAGATAGACATTCACTTGGCTTCCAGCACCTGATAGATATCAATGGTTGGGCGTTACTTTTAGGCGTTGATATCTATAGCTTATCCACCATGCACTACGTAGAAAGCTATCTTCCTGAGAAGGCAACCAATATTTTCAAGCCATCCGAAAAAGCAAGAATGCAATACCCTGAAGATGAGTGGTTTATTGAGTCTGGAGAGCCACCCGTTACGGCCTGGTACACTATTCAAAACCAAGCATATGAAAAAGGAATGATCAAAGAGGGAATGATCGGAGACTGTAAATGTATGTTGTTCAAAGTACAGGACGTTATTGGATTATATCGTCAAGCCTTGCAGAGTGATCCGTTTGGATTGTATGGATTATCTCAAAAGACAGAACAATAGAAGGACAAAGGACAGGGAAATACCCTGTCCTGTCAACATGAATCAGGGAACCCCATTCGGCATCTTGAATCCCATCATCAAAATGAAAATATATGGATATAACAGTTTATCGAAAAAAATATAAAATATGTAATCCTACCTATTTTATCCTTCGTAACAAGTTATTTATGTGCTTATTGCCTTCTTTTCATGTAATGTATATGACATATGATTTTCTATAAGAGTAAGGGATTTCGGCATTTTTATCAATATTGCAATTATTATGTCATTAAATCAAACAATTAAACAACCAGGTTACCCGCAAGCATACCCTTAACAGTGAATTCGATGTAACTGGTATGACCTCTCTCCCACAGGTTGATATCCTGTATGAATATCAGAACAACGGAAGCTATCTGTATGATGCTGCGGTTGCCGCTGGAGCTAAGGGCATTGTAGTCGCAGGCAGCGGTGACGGCTCCATGTCCAAGATATCTAAAACAGGCGCCGTCAATGCGGCTGGCAAGGGCGTCGCGATTGTCCGCTCCACACGCACTGGCAGCGGCGAGGTGACTCATTCCAAGGATGACGATAAAGATGGATTCGTATCAGGCGATTCCTTGAATCCGCAGAAGGCCCGCATCCTGCTGATGCTGGCTCTGACGAAGACGAACAACCCTGTCCAAATTCAAAAATACTTCGACGAATATTGATTGACAGAATGACAGCCTACTTCCAACAGCAAAAGAACAATGCACCGGAACTTCAAGGTGCATTGTTCTTTTTTTTGCAGCAATAACGGTTCGCTGCCCCCCTCTGACCTCGGGGCCTGAATCTACTGCGGCAATGCAATAAAATCGTCCTTGAACCGCTCGTAATCGGCAATCCGGCACTCCAGCTTGAGGCGTGTGCCCTGCTCTTCATAGCTGACCGACTGCACATCGGCGTGCTCATTGAAATAGGAGACCACACTGCCGCGCTCGAACGGAACCAGGATTTCACACTGGATATAATCATTAAAGACATGCTTGCGGATTAGCCCAACCAGCTCGGCAACGCCGATTTTTTGTTTGGCTGAGAGGGTGACGGAGTTCTCCTCTACTACCGGGTACGGCTGCTGCGTCAGATCGGCTTTGTTATAGGCATAAAAGGTTGGAATTCCATCGGCGCCCAGCGCCTTCAGGGTTTCTTCCGTTACGGCCATGTGCTGCTTCACCTGCGGATCGGAAATATCGGCGACGTGAATCAGCAGATCGGCTTCCGTCACCTCTTCCAGCGTAGAGCGGAAGGCTTTGACCAGATGATGGGGGAGCTGGCTGACGAAGCCGACGGTGTCGGTTAACAGGAAGGTTTTATGATCCGGCAGCTCAATGCTGCGCACAGAGGTCTCCAGTGTGGCGAACAGCATATCCTTGGCGAACACTCCTTTATCCGAGCCGGGATGAAAGGTCTCCACCAGTGTATTCATTAAGCTGGACTTGCCGGTATTGGTGTAGCCGACGAGACAGACAACGGGCACCTCATTTTTGTGCCGCTGTCTGCGCTGGATCTGGCGTCTGGCTACCTGGTTCTGCAGCTCGAGCTGCAGCGCCGTGATGCGCTCCTCGATGCGGCGGCGGTCCAGCTCCAGCTTGGTCTCCCCGGCGCCACGGTTCTTCAGTCCCGCTCCGCCGCCTTGTCTGCCGAGAGACTCGCGCATCCCCGCCAAGCGGGGAAGCATGTATTGAAGCTGGGCGACCTCCACCTGAAGCTGCGCTTCCTTGGTTTTGGCCCGCTCGGCAAAAATATTCAGGATCAGAATCGTCCGGTCAATAACCTGGCGGTCTAAGGATGACTCCAGATTGCGGATCTGGGAAGGGGATAGCTCATCATTAAAAATAATGACTGTGGCGTTAGCCGTCTCCATCAGCATCGCCAGCTCATGGATTTTGCCTGTCCCGATATAATGCGACGGGTTAATCCGGCTCGATTTCTGGCTCAGCTCGCCTACAACCTGAAGGTCGCAGGCAGCGGCCAGGTTGCGCAGCTCCTCCATAGAATAAGCGAAATTATTGTCATTTTGCAGTTGAACGCCGACGATCACTGCTTTTTGTTGTACAGGTTCCATATATTTATTCAACCTCCGTTATTCAATTTGAACGTAAAAAAGCACAGGCCATCTGCCTGTGCTAACAGTATCAAAGAGGACAACAGAATAGGGCTACGGGGGGCACGCACGCTTATGCCACCTCCGCAGATGCACTTCCATAGCGGCCATGAAACAAAGAACCGTTCGCTGCAAAGACGGAATAGCAGGCTATTCCATCCGCGCTTCGCGGTGGGGCTGTGTCACTTGGGCTTGGAAATGCAGGTTCCGAAAGGCGAACGCCGACGGGGCCATCTGTCCGTCTGGCGCTTGGTTATAGCTATGGGTTGCCTTAAAAATGGATAGACCTATCCTGAGTCCTCTGCACAGGGCAGAGCTTTAGCGCTATAAAATTAGCTTAGCCGCGTAAAGTACGAATCCGGATAAAGTCTATCACACGCAACCCTCCGTTCTAAAAAAAGTTAAGCCCAGTTTAGCACATTCGCCACCGGCTGGCAACATGCTCCAATTAAGGAAGGCGATGATTGCCCAGCGGTTGCTGTCATGTCAGCAGCCACTGGGCAAGTTAGTCGTATCAACAGAATAGCCGCAGGCAATATCAGCCTACCCATTCACGCCGCAGAGTGAACAGATCCTTCAGTGCATCAGTGGACAGCTCCGTAATCCAGCCCTCGGAGCTGGAGATGACATCATCGCTGAGCTGCTGCTTGCTCTCCAGCATCTCGTCGATCTTTTCCTCCAGGGTGCCGAGCGAGATGAACTTATGCACCTGCACATCCCGGGTCTGGCCCATGCGGTAGGCGCGGTCCGTGGCCTGATTCTCGACGGCCGGATTCCACCAGCGGTCGAAATGGAAGACATGGTTGGCTGCGGTTAGATTCAGGCCGACTCCGCCGGCTTTCAGTGAAAGGATGAACACATTCGGCTGATCGGAAGCCGCCGGAGCTTCCCCCTCCGGCAGCGGAGGCGTCTGGAACTGCTCGATCATACGGTCGCGCGCGCTTTTGGGCGTGCTGCCGTTCAGGTACAGCACTGGCTCCTGCAGCTCCTGCGACAGCACCGTCTGCAGCATCCTGCCCATGCCGACATATTGGGTGAAGATCAGACAGCGCTCATTCTCCTCGCGCAGCTCCCGCACCATCGCCAGCAGCCGTTCAAGCTTCGCCGAACGCTCGATTAAGGCTGCGGTATCTATTTGACCCTTCGCATCCGGCTCTGGCAGAGCATCCTTCGTCAGCAGCACCGGATGATCGCAGAGCTGCTTGAGACTGGTCAGGGCAGCCAGAATAGCCCCCTTGCGCTCAATGCCCTCCAGCTTCTGCATCCGCTCCATAAGACTGTTCACGTTCTGGTCATACAGAGCCGCTTGCTCTGCCGTCAGATGAACATAGGTCTTGCTCTCATTCTTGTCTGGCAGGTCGAGCTGAATGGCCGGGTCCTTCTTTTTGCGGCGCAGCATGAACGGCTTGACCATCCGCTGAAGGTCGGCAGTCCGCTTCGCATCCCGCTCTTTCTCTATCGCATTTGCGAACCGGTCCTGAAAGGCTTTGGCACTCCCCAGGTATCCCGGTGTAATAAAATCATAAATGGACCATAGCTCCGACAGCCGGTTCTCAATCGGTGTTCCTGTCAGGGCGATCCGGTGTAGTGCCGGGAAGCTGCGCACCGCCGAGGACTGCTTGGTCCCGGCGTTTTTGATGTTCTGCGCTTCATCCAGGCAGATTGCGGCCCAGGTGAATTGCTTCAGCAGGTCCTGATCCAGCGCCGCCGTGGCATAGGAGGTCAGGACGACATCGGCCTGTGAAGCGGCGCCGTAGAAGTACCCGGCATCCAGCCGTTTGCTGCCATAATGCAGCATCACCTTCAGGGAAGGAGCGAACCGCTGCAGCTCCTTCTGCCAGTTGCCGAGCACGGAGGTCGGGCAGATGATCAGCGACGGCCATCCGGGCGGGTCGGTCTGACGCAGCGTTCCCGCAGCGGGATTGGCTTCAGCAGCCGCTTGCTGCTCCTTCAAGTGGAGCAGATAGGCGATGAGCTGCACGGTTTTGCCGAGGCCCATGTCATCGGCAAGCACCGCCCCGAGACCGAAGCGCCGTAGGAAGGCAAGCCAGGCAAAGCCCTCCTGCTGATAGCTTCTGAGCTCGGCATGCAGTCCCGCAGGCACGGCAGGCTGCGGCCACCGGTCACGCTGACCGAGCTGGCCGATCAGCGTAACCAGATGCGCGTTCAGCTCGACCTCAAGCCGCACGCGCGCAGCATGCTCTTCCGCCTGCTCGGCAGCGGCCTCTTCGGCGGCATCGTCCCCGCCGCTGCCGAGCAGATGCAGCTGCAGCACATCCTGGAAAGACAAGCCCTGCGACTTGTCCATGCCTTCCATGGCCCGCTGAATCTGGGCCAGGAGGGCGGGGTCCAGCGGAATCCACTGGCCCCGGAACTTCACGAGCCGCTCGCCGCGCGCGACCAGCTCGGCGAACTCCGCCTCGGAGAGGTCGGCGTCGCCGATGGAGATGCGCCAGTCGAAGTCGACCAGCGCATCCAGGCCGAACAACGACCGGCCCCGGGCGCCCTCGCCGGAGCTGATCTTGGCGCGCAGGCGCGGCTTCCGGCGGCTGGCGGCCTCCCACCACGCCGGCAGCAGCACCTGCCAGCCGGCCTCCAGGAGGCGCCGGCTGGTGTCCGTCAAGAACCGCCACGCGGCCTCGCCGCTAAGCGGTTCCCCAAGCACATCGCGCCCGCGGCCGATGTGCTCTTCGGGCAGGCTGTCCCGCAGCCGGGACAGCCATCCGCTGGCCCGCTCGTGGACGTGCTCCGTCCACGGGGCGGGCCAGCGGCCATGCGGCTCTCCGTCGTCCGAGAGCCGCAGCGGGACAAGCGCGGATTCGTCGCGCTTGTCCTGAAGCAGCAGCTGCAGCCGCCAGAAGGACGAGTCCTCGTCCGGCTCCTGCAGCTGCAGCGCGGGGCGGAACGGCGCGCTGTCCGCCTTCCAGCCGATGGACATCAGCCAGGTGTCCGCGTCCATCCCGGCTGCCGAAGCGCCGCCCCCGCTGAACAGCAGCGGGAACTCGCTGCGCAGGTCTCCGGCCTCGGCCTCCGTGCTGTAAAAGCGCTGGAAGACCGCCGCCGAGAAGGCAGCCTGCAGCCCTTCCGCGAGAGCGGGACGTTCCGCCAGTCCCCGCAGCGCTTCTGCAACGTCCGGGCTTCCGCCTGCCGCGCGCTGGAACGCCTGGTCGTCCCACTCCCACTGGAGCTTACCTTCGCGGTAAGCCGAGAAGCTTGGGGCATACTGCTTCTCTTCCAATAATCCGGCGAGAAGCGGGGCCAGCGAGGTCAGGATCGCAGCATTGCTCTTCCAGTTCCAGCCGACATGCCGGAGTACCCGGAGGTCTCCGAAGAAGGGAATCACCTGGTCGGCGGGTAGAATGACAAGCTCCACGCCATCGGCGTTCTCTGTGGTCAATTCCGTTCCATAGAAGGACTCCTCATGCCAGGCGAACAGCAATTGCTTGAGCTGCACGCCGGGGACATAATCATCCCGCTCATTAATGCCATAGATCAGGGCATCGCCATATTGGCTCAGGAGTAACTGAACGTTAATATTACGTGTATGCATACTCATGGGATCAGATTTCCTTTCCGCAGCTCCTCCTGCAGCGCGCGAAGCCGGCTGTGCCGGGCGGTGAAGGCCTCCAGAAACTCCTCCCACCGCTCCTCGCGTTTTAGTTTCTTGTACAGCTTCGCCAGGCGCTTAAGCAATTTCACGGCGGATTTGTAGCTGTGCCGGTTCTTCTCCAGCACGAAGCGTTCGGCGGCCTGATGGTAGAACGGCAGCAGCAGCTCCGGTGCATTCTTCTCCACCGGCTTCAGGTCGCTGACCCGGAAATCGGCCGGCTCTTTGCCTGAGGAGAGCTGGTAGTCCATCCATTCCTGCCATTTGCCGTAAGCCAGCAGCTTCTCGTCATAAATCTCCCGCGAGATCGGCAGCATGCCAGCCAGCGTGTCCCACATCCGGGGCTCAAGCTCAGGCAAGCGGCGGATAGCCTCTTCCCAGTACCCGGCATAGCCCTGCAGATTATACAAGCGGCTGTTCAGCAAGGGGCCAACCGCTTCGAGCCAGACTGCAAGCCGTTCCCAGTGTCCGGCTTCAGCGAGCGGAGCCAGGAAGCTCATCAGCTCGTCCGGCTGGAGGCCCGGCCGCTCAGCAGCGGCGGCAAGCCGTTCCCTGGCGGCATGGTCATCGTTCAGGTAGAAATAGATCCGGCTCTCCGCGAGCATCAGTGCCGGGCGGGTAACGGCGGCACCAAGTCTACTGCCGGTCTCCCGGAGCTGCTCCAGCTCTTCCAGATACAGCTCCGTACTGCTCAGGTGCGGGGCGATCCAGTTACTCCAGAGCAGGTTATAACAGAAAGAATAATAAGGCTGCTCCCGCATGCGATCGCGGGATTCTGTCAGCATCTCAAGCCGCACATGGGCCAGCGTATCCTTGAGGCGCGGCCACTCCTCCGGCGCTGAAGCCAGCGGCAGGCTGCGCTTCATAAGGCGTGTTATCGCCTCCTGAAGCTCTGAGACGGCAATAGCCGTGTAATATCCGAGCGAATAGCTCGCAGAGGAGAGGGCTCCTGTGTTATGCAGATTGCCAGGCTTGATTAGGCTGTCCAGGATAAACAGATGGCTATTTAGCTGAAACAGCAGCTCAGCGGCGGGGGAGAGCTGTGCTTTCGCTTGCGCAATGGCCGCGAGCGCCCGGTCAGCATATTGCGGATTGCGTACAGTCTGGGCTAGCGGAGCGGTGAGCAGTGCCATATATTCGCGCCACTGCTCTACGGTTGCCCCGGGAATGAGAGCGGCGAGCTTCTTCGCCTGTTCCTTGCGGCTGCCGGAGACACCTACAGCGGAGGAAGCCTCCAGGGCTGCTGCCTTGTTCCGGTTCGTGACCGCTTTGGCATTGGCGAGCATATTCACGGACCGCTCCTGCGACTCGGCAACATTCATCAGCACAGCCGCCATATGCTTGCAAGGCCCCTGCACAGGGCAATCACAATGACTTTCCGTCAGGCTGTCCAGCTCAAGGCTAACGGCATAATCCTCTCTGCCCTCGACAAGCGCCATAATTCTCCGGGACGAGATCATCCGCAGAGATTTCACACGATTTTGCTTATAATATTGAAAACCACGCTTGAGGGTCAAATCATCGAAATAATAAGCTACATCCGAAATGAGCTGTTCCCATTCAGCATCGCTGATCATCATTTTAGACTGCATTTTGGCTGGTCTCCTGTACACAATGTTCTTTTTTGAAGCATTTGAACCTGTTCCCTTCATTATATCATTTAACATGTTCCTGACTGTAAATCTTTAAAATCTTAAAGGGTATGATATGCCCCATATTGAAGTATAAATGAATCATGCTACTCTAGTATCCGTTCAGGCACTAAAAAGCGAGAGCACCATGGAAGGATGAAGCAACGCCAATGCTGCGATTCAAGTTGAAATATTTGCTTAACAATAAACAAAACCGGCTGATCCTGATGCTGACCGTCAGTGTATCGCTGCTGATTATATTGATTGGCCTGTTCTCCTACAGGGAGTACCGGGATGCGCTGGATACCGAGCTGAACACACCGAATATCGAGCTGCTGCAGATCAATCTGGATGTTATGAACCGGGCATTCCGGGAGTCGGACAATAAGGCGGTGGATTTGTCTTTTCACCCGGCTGTTCTGAAATATATCGACGGAGCATCTAGGGATAATGCGGGTATTGCCGCCGAGCCGCAGGACTATCTGAAAACGCTCGCTACCGAGCCGGACATTCATGCCATCAGCGTCATCAAATTCAAGGATCATTCCGTACTGTCGAGCGGCTACGGCTACAAGGCCTCCTGGGAGGAAGCGCCGGAGCATGCCTGGACCGCATGGATTGAAGAAATTAAGGACAAGCCGCTGCTGATCAAGCGCAGAGTCTACACCGGCACCGATCCCCAGCTCAGCGGGACAGAGCTGCTCTCGCTCGCACGCCCGATTGTCCGCGGTGGCGAGGTTACGGGAGCCGTGCTGATTGATCTCGATTACGATATGCTGTTCTCCAAAATGTACAGCCATTTATCAAGCTATCAATTTGTGTACAATCTGGAAGGCGAGCTGATCTATCCGAAGCTGAACCTGCCGTTTCCGCTTGCAGAAATGAATGAGATGCTGAAGGACATTGATGTAAGCCCTTTTGCGCATGTGAAGATTGAGGGCAAGGCGTATATGGCGAATCAGGCTTTTTCCAATGTTACGGGCTGGCGGCTGGTTTCGCTGGTTCCGATGGAGCAGTTACTCAAAAATGTGACAACCGCGCGCAATATGATGATCATGCTGTCACTGATTTCCATAGCAGTGGGCTGCTCGGCCATTTATTATTACAATTTCGCGGCCTTCCGGCCCTTGAAACGGATCAACAAGCTGCTGGCCCCGGATGAGGCGTCAGCCGTTCATGGCAACCTGTATGATCTGGAGCCGGTGATCGGGAAGCTGGTCGGCGATTTTCAGAGCAAGTCGCTGGTCGCGGAGTGGAGTCTGCCTGAACTGCGCTCCAAGTATGTGAACGATCTGATTAGCCGGAGTATGGGCACGCAGGAAATGCGGACCAAATGGGAGCATTACTTTACGGATTGGCAGGAAGGCCCCTTCGAGCTGCTGATTATATCCATCGACCGCCATTCCCAGTGGGCAGCAGCTTATGTGGAAGAGGACCAGATGCTGCTCAAATATGCGATGAACAATATTGTGCTGGAAGTTTTCGAGCCATCCTGGCGAGCTGTAACCACTGCCCCGCATAAGGATAGTCTCGCCGTGCTGCTGCAGGCCAAGGATAAGGACGAACGCGAGCTTCGGGAGGAAGCCGGCAAATTGGTGGGCATCCTGCAGGAAGTATTGAAATTATCCGTGTCCATCGGGATCGGCAGCGAGGCTTCCGGCATCACGCAGGTGGCCCGTTCCTATAATGAAGCCGTGCAGGCCTTGTCCTGCCGCTTGTATGAGGGCTATTGCCAGGTTCATGACTACGCGGAAGTGAAAAGCAAATATACGGAAGGCGGCGGAGCGGCGGATGATGCCTGGCGGCTGGAGGTGCTGCATGCGCTGAAGTCCTCGGATGGCGAGACCGGACTCCAGTGGGTGCGCAGAGGCTCAGCCGAGACCCGCAAAAAAGGCCTCCAGCCGCAAAAGGTTTTCCGCGCTATCAATGACTTGCTGGAGGAAATTATGAATGTTGCCGCAGCCGGAGGCTACCCGCTTCCTGCCGAGCTTGCGGATTATACGTGGCATCAGGTTACGACAATGGATTTTAACGAGATAGAAGAGATGCTGTGCAGCATTGTGGTTCATATGGCAAACGAGCTAGGTGCCCACAGGCAGTCCAAAGAATATCTGCTGGTGCAGAATCTGATCCGTTATATGGAGAGCCACTTGCAGGAGAATATCGGCCTTCAGGATATCGCTTCCCATGTCAATCTGGGGGTATCCTCGGTAAGCACCCTTTTCAAAGAAGAGACCGGAACCACCGTATACGACTACCTGACCAATCTGAGAATTGATAAAGCCTGTGAGCTTCTGCAGGACAGCAGCCTGAGAATTGCCGATATTGCCCTTCAAGTGGGCTATCAGAATGAGAACAGCTTCATCCGGGCCTTCCGCAAAATCAAATCGACGACACCGGGCAAGTTCCGGGAGAGCAGCAAATATTCCAGCGAGTATGCAGATCGGCCAAAACCGCGCCATTCCGGCGTTTCTGACGATTCAGAATAAGATTATATGATTGTATGCAGCCCCCCGAATGCGATAAAGTTCTACTTGAGAAATCTTTCACAGCTATGAAATCTCATGGCTGATGCTTAAGGAATCCGGGGGTGAAGCAGCGGGCGGACGGCGGAATTCAGTATTCGGCCTGGGCCCAGTCATCGTTATTTAAGAGAAGAGGGATGCTTTTGAAACGGAGAACAAAAATAGCAATCGGAGCGGCATCGCTGCTGGCTGTGGCGATCCTCATTCTGATTGGAGGCCGCATGACCGGCGATCGCAGCAGCAGGAATGAAAGCGCTGATTTCCCCAAAAAGCCGATCACATTGCTTGTGCCGTATGCGGCAGGCGGGGGAACTGATACAACCGCGAGAGCGCTCGCCAAAGCAACAGAGAAGGTGCTGGGACAGCCGATTATCGTCGTCAACCGGACAGGCGGCGGAGGTTCCGTCGGACTCATGGAGGGCGCGAATGCTAAGGGGGACGGGTATACAGTAATTTTTCTCCCGGCCGAGCTGACCATCCTCCCGCATCTGGGGTTGCTGCCGATTACCTATGAGAAGTTCAAACCCATCGCTCAAACGAATTTTGATCCTTCCGCCATTACCGTTAGGCAGGGAGCGCCGTGGCAAACCGTAAATGAATTTCTCGACTTTGCGAAAGCGCATCCAGGTGAAGTGAAAATGGGAAACGCAGGAACGGGAAGCATTTGGCACTTGGCTGCCGTAACACTCGAACGGGAAACAGGTGTGAAGTTCGCGCATATTCCCTTTGAAGGTGCAGGACCCGCCGTCTCCGCCTTGATGGACGGTTTTGTGGATGCGGTGCCAGTAAGTCCTGCCGAAGTGAAAAAGTATGTGGATGAAGGAAAGCTGCGGACACTGGCGGTTAATGCCGACAAGCGCTCTGAAGCGCTGCCGGGCGTTCCGACTCTGGAGGAGCAAACCGGAATACACGTGAATTTCACCAGTACATGGAGAGGACTTGCCGTACCTAAGGATACACCGGACGCGATTGCGGAAGTGCTCGCTGGAGCTTTTATCAAAGGGACTGAAGACAGGGCATTTCGGGAGTATATGAAAAACAACGGGCTTGGACTGTTGGTCACCGATGGTAAGACCTTTTCCAGACAATTGAAAGAAAGCGACGATCTATTCGCCAAAATGATCCCGGAGCTCGGATTGAGCCGCAAGTAACATGAAAGCGTAGTCAAGCAAATTTCCTCAGAGCAAACCGCTCACAGAACTGCCAATAGTGGTGAGGGGTTAGATTCGCGGGGCTGATTTGCTGCGCCCTTTTGAGGAGAAATAATCAATTTATGAAAAATTTTAAAAGATAAAATGAAGAAGGGTATGATCAATCACATGAAAATCAAACAGACATTAGACAAGATTCCCGGCGGCATGATGCTGGTGCCTTTGTTCCTTGGAGCCATTATTCACACGGCTTTCCCGGATGCAGGCGAATATTTCGGCGGCTTCACCAAAGGCCTGATGACAGGCACTGTACCGATTCTGGCGGTCTGGTTCTTCTGTATGGGCGCAGCCATTGACGTTAGAGCAACCGGAACAGTACTGCGCAAATCCGGCACACTGGTATTGACCAAAATCGCCGTCGCCTGGGTCGTGGCTATGATTGCGATTCAATTCCTTCCAGAGGGCGGTGTAAAAGGTGGATTTTTCGCCGGATTGTCCGTGCTGGCAATCATCTCAGCAATGGATATGACGAACGGCGGCTTGTACGCTTCTATTATGCAGCAATACGGCACCAAAGAAGAGTCCGGCGCATTCGTATTGATGTCGCTGGAGTCCGGCCCGCTAGTAACCATGCTGATCCTCGGCAGCACCGGGGCAGCCGTGTTCGAACCGCATCTGTTTGTCGGCGCTGTGCTTCCATTCCTGATCGGCTTCCTGCTGGGTAACCTGGACCATGAGCTTCGCACCTATTTCGGCAAAGCGACTCAGACGCTGATTCCATTCTTCGGTTTTGCACTGGGAAGCTCGATTGACCTTGGTGTAATCGTCGATACAGGCCTGCTTGGCATACTTCTCGGAATCGTTGTAATCGTTGTTACAGGCGTGCCGCTGATTCTGGCCGACAAGTACATTGGCCGTGGCGACGGGACTGCCGGGCTTGCCGCTTCCAGTACTGCCGGAGCCGCTGTAGCCAACCCGATGCTGGTAGCCAACATGAAGCCGGAATTCCTTCCTGCTGCACAGTCTGCAACCGCACTGGTAGCTGCATCTGTAATTGTGACCTCTATTCTCGTGCCGATCATTACGGCCTACTATTCCGATTACATGAAGAAGAAAAACCCGCCGGTGGAGGACGGCTCTGCGGAGCTTGCGGATCAGAAGGCTGCGATATAATATATTCGCATAACAACTATACAAGTTAACTTTAGGTCTGCATATTTGGGCCTGGTCGTAACTGCGGGGAATGTTTGGACTTCCGGACGCTACCGCTCCGTAAGTATCCAAACTTCCCCTCCGTCACTTCTGCCCTATTTATGTTTTCTTTAGTTCAACTGATATAGAAATATACAGTTCATATACTTGTCCTTGCTAATACTTTGACCCTCCAAACGCCGAGATGGCTTTGTCTGGAGGGTCTTTTTTCTTGCTAGGTTGATATAGGAAGACCGGCACTGTCGTAATCTTGCTCTCCTATTTTACAGGGCTGCATAAGGCGAACCGAATCGTTTATACTGGCGGTATGAGGTGATTGACTGTGGACCAGACATTATTCGAGCGTATCTATGACTCCGTTTTGCGGCGCGAGCCGACCTATGACGGCGTATATTATACAGCGGTGCTGACAACACATATTGTATGCCGCCCTTCCTGCCGGGCGCGAACGCCGAAGGCGGGCAATGTTGTGTTCTATGATTCGCTGGAGAAGGCGGTAGCCGCAGGATTCCGGCCCTGCAAAAGATGCAAGCCCGAGGAAGGCGGTGTGCTGCGGCCGGATGCGGTGCTGGCAGCCCAGGCGGATGAGCTAATGGCAGATCGGTTTGGGCAAAAGATGACGCTGCAGTCACTGGCTGAACTGCTAAGGGTCAGTCCGTTCCATCTGCAGCGGACCTATAAGCGGGTCACGGGCCGCTCGCCTGCCGAAATGTTGGATCAACTGCGTGTTGAGAAGGCCTGCGCGCTGCTGGCGGACACGGAGCTTGCGGTTGCCGAGGTGGGCCAAGCGGTAAGCTTTCGCGGGCCATCCCATTTTGCCGCATGGTTCACGCGGAAGATCGGCCTTTCGCCAACTGAGTACCGCAGCCAAATCCAAGGAGGGATTTCTAATGAGTGAAATCACGATTTATCGTCATGCCCTGAATTTGGGGAATAGAGACTGGACCCTCTGGGCCAGTGACAAGGGCTTAATCCGCCTGTCTTTTGGGAGAGAAGAGAAGCTCCCTGAGGGAGCATGGCTGAAAACCTACGCTCCGCTGTACCGTTATCAGGAAGATCAGGCGGTGTTCGCGCAGCTTGGTATTATCTCGGAGCTGGAGCGTTACTTCGCGGGGATTCCGGTCAGCTTCGAGGGCATTCCTCTGGATATCTGGGGAACTCCGTTTCAGCAAGCGGTCTGGAAGGGACTGGCTTCTATTCCGCATGGTGAGGTGATTACCTACCAGGAGCTTGCCGGCAGAATCGGCAGACCGCAGGCGATGCGCGCGGTAGGAACGGCTAACGGGCGTAATCCGCTGCCGGTTATTCTACCCTGCCACCGGGTCATCGGAGCGAACGGCACATTGACCGGCTACCGGGGCGGGCTTAAGCTGAAGCAGGAGCTGCTAACACTGGAAGGCATTACGCATGTGGGGGCGGCAGGACATGAACGATTTGCTTTTTGAGCTGCCGCTGCCGGAATTTTTCGACTTTGACGTGTGTCTGGAATACTTGAACCGCTCGCCGCTTGAATGTCTGTACCGGACGGACCGGGAGGGAGTGACCCGGTATTTCAACCTGGACAACCTGCCGGTCCTTATCCGGCTGACGGTCCCGGAAGGGAGCAAACTGCGGGTAACACTGCTGCATGGAACCACTCCGGGGCCAGCAGCACAGGAGTGGCTGGCCCGCTATATTATGGAATGGTTCGATCTGGAGCGTGACCTTGCGCCGTTCTACCGGGTGGCGGAGGCCGACCCGCTGCTGCAGCCCTTGGCCGTGCAGCATAGGGGCCTGCGAATCGTCGGCATTCCGGATTTGTTCGAAGCGTTATGCTGGGCCATTCTGGGTCAGCAGGTCAATTTGGCTTTTGCCTACAGGCTGAAGCACCAACTGACCGCGGCATTTGGGAAATCGCTGGAGTGGGAAGGGCAGACCTACTACGAATTTCCGGCACCGGAGGTATTCGCGGAGGTGGAGCTTGAGGAGCTGTGCGCCCTGCAGCTAACCCGCAGTAAAGCGCGGACTGTGCTGGAAGTGGCTGCGCTGATCGCAAGCGGCGGCTTAAGCCGCGAGGATCTGCTGGCGATGCCATCACCGGAAGCGGCCGAGCAGCGGCTGCTGCAGATCCGCGGTGTCGGTCCGTGGACCTCGCAGTACGTTCGGATGCGCTGTCTGAACGATACCACAGCATACCCGGTGGGGGATGTCGGGCTGCAGAATGCGGTCAAATTCCTGGCCGGCATGGACAGAAAGCCAACCCCGGCAGAGCTTTTGCAGCTGTCGGAGCCCTGGCGCGGCTGGGAGGCCTATGCCACCTTTTATTTGTGGCGGGCGCTGTATTAAGTTTTAAACAAAATTTAAACAGCCGCCGCTCCGGATTTTAACCTGAGGCCCCTACAATGAATGAGAAGTGTATGAGATGAATCATCTTCATTCACCAATCTTGTTTAAGGGGCAATGAGTTCAATGAAACCGAAGAGAAAGTTCAAATTCCTGAGAGTAATCAGGAACATCATACTGTTTTTAGGTGCAATCCTGCTTATAATCGTGTCGGGTAATGGTGTAATGACAATGTATGAGCATAAGCAATATCCGGCATGGGGCCAGTATGTTGAAGTGAAGGGAAAGAAAATGCATGTGTACACGAAGGGAACAAAGGGCAACACCCTTGTAATGGTACCCGGACTGGGGACAGCCGCGCCTGTGCTGGATTTTGAACCTTTGCTAAGCGAGCTGGCCAAACAAAATAAAGTGGTAGTTGTAGAGCCCTTCGGATATGGCTGGAGTGATCTGACCAATGAAAAACGAACTGTGGAGAACATAGTCGAGGAGCTGCGCAGCGCATTGCAGCAAGCGAACATCCAAGGCCCATACACGCTTTTGCCGCACTCAGTATCCGGCATCTACAGTATGTATTACGCCAATAAGTACCCCGATGAAATCCAAGCGATTGCCGGAATTGACATCACCCTGCCGCAGGCTGTGGAGTATTTCAATGAAGCTGTACCTCAGATGCCCACATATATGAGCTTGCTTGCACCCAGTGGTCTGGCGAGACTTGCAACCTTTATAGCTCCGTCAGATGTCTTACCGGAAGCGGCTGAAGGCACGTATTCTGACGAGAATATAAAGTTGACCAAAATGATTACAGCCTGGAAAGCGTACAATAAAAACGTAGTAAATGAAACCAGGGAACTGGGGCATAACATCAACACAACGAAGGAGCTGACCTTTCCGTCCAATCTGCCTGTGATGATTTTTACGACTGAGACGGACAAGGTAAGTGAAGACGGCAGATCCAATATTACCTTCTATCAGGAGCAGTTCAAGAATGTACACACCCATCAGCTCATCACATTAAAAGGGCATCATTATCTGCATTGGACGCACTATAAGAAAATAGCCGAGGATGTGAATGCATTTTTAAGTGCCTCCCTGGCCAGGTAACCTCTTCAATTTTTGTCGCTGTAATGCCGCCAAAACCCATCATCCAAGCTTGTCATCCGGGCAACTAATCAATTCTTCGAGCATCGGTCCGATGTCAGACGGTTCCGTCGGTGTTTCGAATCTGGCCTTCACCTGGCCGCTGCGATCAATTAGAAATTTGGTGAAATTCCACTTGATTCCGTCTCCGGCGTATATCTCCGGGTGCTTTTCCTGTAAAAAGTCCTGCATCCATTGACCACTTGAGGTCTGAGTATCATAACCCTGAAAGGGGGCTTGCCGGGTCAGATATTGAAATAAAGGATGAGCAGATGGACCTCTCACCTCTATTTTTTCAAACAACGGAAATGTAACTCCAAAGTTGGCCTCACAAAATTCCTGCACCTCGCGGCTGCTTCCCGGCTCTTTTTCGTTGAACTGGTCGCAGGGAAAAGCGAGTATTTCGAATCCCTGCTCATAGTAACTTTCGTAAAGCTTTTGAAGCCCGGCGAACTGACGGGAATAGCTGCATCTGCTGGCAGTGTTGACAATCAGGAGGACTTTTCCGTGGTACGCCGATAATTCAATAGGGTTACCGTTAATTGTCCTTACTTCAAAATCATAAATTGACATCACATTTCCTCCTCAGGCTAGTTTAAATACATATTATAGCCAGAAGGTTTATTGGTCTAATATATAAATGAAATAAAACTCATAGGTAAGGACTATATCGGAAAAAGGGCTTGCTACAGTAATAAACAACGCCTACAGCGAGCAGTAGTGAACCGCGCGTTGTAGGCGTTGTTGCTTGAAGCGTTTAATGTACTTTGTCTGAACCTCCCCTATTGTGCTCTTCTTAATTCCAGCTCCGCTATAATCTCATGATGCGGCTTCTCCCATTTGTACATGAATGCCAGAATGAGAATGGATAACAAGCACAGTGCGATCGGAAGCCAGATAAAGCTGATTTCGATCATGCGAAGTGCGGAGGAAGTCTGCGTCTGGTTCGCAACATAGCCCCCGGCAGCCAGGAGCCAGGCCGGAATAGCACCACCGAGGCCTGAGCCTAATTTAATGGCAATCCCGGATGCGGTTGAAGCCAGCAAGCCCTGGGCGCGAACACCCGATTTCCATTCACCATAGTCGACAGTGTCCGCAATCAAGGCAAACAGCAGGCCCACAGGCAGCCCCAAGCCAATCGCACCAATGACCGTACCCGTTAGCAGCATGAAGGTGCTCTGTTCGCCCAGATAAATAATGAATTGACCCAGCATGCAGACGGTCATACCGATGATCATCAAGGTTTTCTTACTGAACTTTTTAGACAGAAAAGGCACAAAAATAATTCCTACCAGGGTTAGCGATCCCAGCGTATTTACTGTAGTTACCATATCCGGCTGATTCAGGTTGTAAGTAATATAATAAATACCGGAAGACAGCTTAATCACATACAGGATGAAGAACACCACGCCTACCAGCACCCCGGCGAACCAGGGCAAATTGCCCTTGATCGCTTTAATGCTCTCCTTAACTGGCAAAGATTTACCGCCCGATTTATCCTGTACACGCTCTCTGGTGTTAAAGAACGTAATCAGGAACATGACCAGCCCCAAAATGCCGAACAGAATCATCGTATGAAAGAAGCCCTTCTGCTGATCGCCATTTCCGAAGAATGCCACAAGTGGCAATAAGGCCAAGTTCACAATCAAGCCGCCAAATTGTCCGCCAAACATCCGGAAGCTGTTAGCTACGGTTCTTTCCTGGATGTCACTGGACAGGCTAGGAAGCAGCGTGGTCAACGGGTTGTTCACCGCCGTGTACAGAATATTAGATGCGATATAGAAAATATAGGCATAGGCCAGCTTGCCGGAAGCACTTAGCTCAGGGCCCATAAACAGCAATGTTGTTACGATGGCAAAGGGGAAGCAGGACCACAGAATCCACGGACGTGATTTCCCCCAACGGGTATGTGTCTTGTCTATAAGAATACCGAAAATGGGGCTGTCGATCATATCAACAAGGCGTGCTACCAGCAAGAGTGTACCTACAGCCGCAGCTCCAATTCCATATATATCGGTAAAATAGTACGTCAGATACGTCGTAACCACCGCATAGATCAAGTTCGAGGCCGTATCTCCCAGACCGTAGCTTACCTTTTCCAGTAAGGATAACTTATGATTTGATTCTTCTCTTTTTGCCATTGTGCATCCTCCAGATGTGAGCGTTTTGTATAAGCCTTATAAGCGAATACTTCCTTGAATCAAATCCTTCTCAGCACTGCTGTTGCCGATGTATACCTCATAGTCCATATGCTCAAGCTCCCACTGATTTGTGGCTGGGTTGAACCATTTGATTTTTTCAATCGGACAAGCGATTTCCACTTTCGTTGATTGTCCCGGCTTCAGCGTCATCCGCTTAAAGCCGCGCAGCACCTTCACCGGACGATCCACCTTGGAATTGCGGAAGCCGACATAGAGCTGCAGCACTTCATCTCCGGTTACACGTCCTGTGTTCTTCACCTCGCATTTGGCGACAATTTGATCATCAACGCCGGCAAAGTCTGCATTGGAGATGGCAAAGCTGGTATAGGACAACCCGAAGCCGTATGCCAAGGATGGCTTGATTCCTTCCTTGTCCAGCTTGGTGTATCCATGGTAGTATTCATATTTTATTTCGCTCGCATCCCAATCCACCTGAGGGAGATGACTTTCACTCGTTGGTACGACAAAAGGCAGTTTACCGCCCGGATTCACATCACCGAACAAGGTTTTTGCGATCGCTGTGCCGCCTTCCATGCCTGGATAATACGCCATCATAATGGCAGATACAGATGACTTCCATTCCTCGATCATGATCATGTTGCCACCAATTAGCACGACAGCGGACTGTTTATTCAGCGGTCCAACCGCATTAATCAATGCAACATCCTTCGCATGCAAGCCAAGGCTGATCTTGCGGTCCCCGCCCGCTTTGAGATCCGCATCTTCGTTCGTAACGGATTCCCCTTCATCATCGTGGTCGTAGCCTACGACGAACACAACTGCATCCGAAGTCTTCGCCAACTGCTTCGCCTGCTCCAGATCATCGCCGTTATTGAAGACCACTTCGGCACCAGGCAGCAAGCGCTGAATTCCTTCCAGTGCAGTTACAACATAAGGAGGGAACACGCGGCTTGAGCCATGGTCGCCGATATTGCCGATGTTGCCAAGCTCTCCAATGACAGCTACGCGCTTTGTTGCGGTCTTGGAGAACGGCAACACTTGCCCATCATTTTGCATCAGAGTCATGGACTTCTCGGCAGCTTCCAGCGCCAAAGCGATATGCTCAGGCGATGTGATCAGGTCCTTGCTGTATACAGCGCCTTGATCTGCTTCCGTAAACGCAAGCATCGTACGTACGATCCGGATTGCCGCGGCATTGATCTTTTCTTCACTAACCTGACCATTTCTGACGGCTTCCACCAGCTTGTCACCAAAAAACTTGGTATGGCACATTTCAACATCCATACCGCCATTGGCAGCCTCTACCGTATCCTTCACGCCCCAGGCAAAATCACTGACAACAAAGCCGTCGAAATCCCATTCACCCTTCAATACTTGATTCAGCAAATAGTCATGATGTCCGCAATGAAGACCGTGGTACAAATTGTACGCACTCATCACACTGCCCGCGCCCGCATCGATGCAATCCTTGAAGTGCGGCAGGAAAACCTCGCGCTCCGTACGTTTATCGGCCAGAACACTCACCTTGAAGCGTGCCCACTCCATGCTGTTGAACGCATAATGCTTCACGCAAGCGATTACATTTTCTTCCTGTACGCCTTTGACCAGGGACGAGCCCATCACACCGAGATGGAACGATTCTTCGCCATACACCTCCTGGCTTCTTCCCCAACCGGGATTATACGGGAGATTAATGCAAACGCCTCCAAAAAAGTTGCCGCCTTGCGCATGCACCTCCTTGCCTATAGCATGTCCGATGCGTTCCTCCAGACCCGGCTCAAAGGAGGCTCCTCTAGCCATAGCCACCGGAAAACAGGTGCTGTTGCCGGATACCACCCCGCGTGGTCCGTCCACGAACTTCAATTCCGGCACACCTAGTCGCTCATTGCCGCCTGCCGGATAAGGTCTCCAGTTGTAATGTCTGACTTTAAAGTCCTCCAGCATTTCTTCCATGGATACCTGGCCGCTCATGAGATATACTTTTTCTTCCAAACTCATTTGCTTTACAACTTCTTTTGCTTTTGCAGTGTAGGATAAACGAAACTGTTTATTTGCTTTCATGGTGATTTTCCTCCCGTCATGAATTTGCAGTATTTATAAAACCGCTTTCAAATTTGAGATTTTATAAATATCATTGCTTAAAGTGTAGTCCAATTCGAATCGTAATTCCTTCCTGTTTCTTTGGTGAAGCATAGGGAAGAAAGCGCACTCTTAATTGATTTGAACCGAATATCAGAAAAAAAGCCAAGAAATCACCCATAAAAAAACAGGGGATTTCTTGGCTCAGTTGTACAGCTTATTCAAGGTCAGGCATTCGATGCCATGAACCGGGACATGCAGGGAAAACTGAAAATCACCTTTCAGGGCAACCTGCCTAATTCGCAGCATCGGCCTGGAAATGTTATTGAGATATTCCGTCTCTTCATCATTTAGATCAACATATTCCCCCATCCGAACCCATTCGTCATAGGCCGACCCATGGGTTCGGTTCAGGCTGTATTGCTTGCATTTATAGGTTCCATAAATGTTTTGTAGGTGAATATCAACCGATAAATCACTGGATTCCTCAAAATTATGGTAGATTTGCTGCTCTTCCTGCTCGCCTCTCACATATAACTGGTTAAGATAAGTGTGGTTATACACCAGAATCTGAATGTTATCCCCTTGCCGCGTTATAATGTAATTTTTTCCCTTGGCGGTTACCAGACTACCCAGCTTGGACAAAAATACGAAAGCATAATAGGCTGATTTCTTGATGCCCTCCGTATTGACCAGACCCGTTCCTCCGTAAAAGGGTGCATTCTTGATATCCCATTCATAGAGAATGTCCGAGGCTGACAGAAAGCCGATCGCCCCAGCACTCGCCGCCGATTCGTCAAGCATATTATCGATAATAAATGTCGCCATAAATGCCGTGTCGTGAAGTGAATTGGTGACATCCCAGCTAAGGTTCCAGCGAGTGACGATAAATTCAACGTCTTCCGGATAGTGCGTTCTCAGCATCCGGTGTGTCCTGACCAGCACATGCTTGGTGTGATTTTTGGACTCGTATTGAAAGGGAATAGATTGAATGTCTACCGGCTCTGCGGAAGAACGCTCCCCCCATTCGATAAAATCGATCTGGTTATGGTAAATATTGCAGCTATAAAAATCAATCGGCACCGCATGATCTTGGCAATATTCCAGCAGCCGCTCCGAGGGCTGATCATTTGTATGGAAGTTCTCAGCCGCAGGCCCCACCTTGATCGAGGGAGAAATCCCCTTAATCAGCAGCGCCGTCTGTCTGTACAAATCAAAATACTGCTCCAGCGTGCCGCTCCAGTGGATATCATATACCGGAAACTCCGTCCATATCTGGACATACCATGTGGATACGCTGTCCAATCCATACCGGTTAATGCAATTCGTAATAAAGGATTGCACCAGCGCCAGCCACTGGCTCATTTCCTTCGGGGGTGAGGTATTGCCCTGATAGTTGAAGAAGCTGGTGCTTTTGCTGGCAAAGGCGAGCGGCATATAGCTCAGACAAATAAAGGGCTTGACCTCAATATCTTGTAAATAGTCGAGGATATGATTAACGAATTTCCAGTTGAATTTTAATCTGTCATGATCCTTCTGGATGATATCCATTTCCTGATTGAAAATCCCCTCAAACCGGATATATTCGACCGGAATGTCTTCCTTCATCTCCTTAATCTGATCGCGCATGTTTTGATTCAGCAATGTATTGGCTGAGCCGATGTTCATCATCTTGCTCCAGACCGGCTTCAGCTTATATCCCCCGGACTGGATATCCTTGACTATGGAAACCTGCAGCGTATTTTTTTCTAGCATGCCGGATTCAATCAACTGCGAAGCATAATCGTGAATTTTGGCCTCGTGTGCAGCCCCCGTGTAAGGAGTGCTTCCGGGAGCACTTGATTCCTGCCAACGTCTCTTTAACTGTAGCGGCGTTGCGTCAAACTCACGCTTGATCGCCTTGTAATAGCTCTTCTCATCGCTAAAGCCGGAGGACAGGGCGATGTCCATGATCGAAGCATTCTGGGATTGCAGCAAATATAAAGAATATTTGATTCGTATCTGCTCCAGGTACGCTTTGAACGTGATACCAATATTTTTCCGGAAAATGTCGGACAAATACGAGGAATTGTAATGCTGCTCCCGGGCGATTTGATTCAGGGTTATTTTTCCTTTGAAATCCCGTTCAACCCGGTTCAAAATTTGCCGGACAATGCTGACATCCTGTGAAGAAGACGGAGTGTCCGGGTCCATCCGGTGCGCTGGCCGGGTAAAACGAGAGGTCAGATAACCTAAGAGACGGAGATCCTCCTGATGTCCTTGGCGGTCTGTATGATATATAGAGTTGAATAACTGGCTAAGCAAAATACGAATAATATCATAGGCCTTCTGATTATCTTCACTGTTTCTGAAAGACCTCACATCAAAGTACAGATCGTAAAAGTCGGGATTGTATTTGGAGAGGAACAGGCTGTCCAGATGGACCTGGATAAAATGCGTGTCCGGCACCTGCGGAATAACGCGATGGGACTCCAAATGATTAATGAGCAGAAGATCGTTATCGTTCAGATCGTAATCCTGCCGCTTGATCGTCACCTTTAGCCTTCCTGCAGTGAGCCAGATCAGCTCCAGGCCCGAGTGTTGATGGAATTGCCCGGCATGGTCTTCATCGAAGGCGAAATATGCCGGACACCCCGGTAGATACGGAATGTGAGTCAGAGAATAGTTCAAATCAACACCCCCTTAATAACTCATTATAACCAACCGGGATGCAGTTAACATAGCGGATCATTCCCAGCAAATTTCGCCCTGCTTGTGATACGGTTCACATGTTGCTTGTTAAAGCTTCTGAAGCAACTCTTCCCCTTTAGTCTGTATATATCTATACATTCCTATACATATCGCTACCATAAGAATTCCAACACCTAACAAGATGAGGTTACCATTTACATTAGTCAGAAGAAGGGATATACCGAATGGTAATAACAGACTAAGGATTCCTATGAACATAGACACCATGACCGCTGCACTCTGTTTTACCACCGTAACTTCGCTTGTCCACTCCAGATTAGGTAATTTCAAATTAACAATTACGCCCATCATCGCTGAATAACAAGCATATATCAAAGGGATAACAAGCAATAATAAGCTTTCGGTCCACCCTGTATGCAGCGATATTATAAGCAGCACACAACTCACAACCAAGACCGGTAATGTAATGGTGAGATTCACGGCAACCTTGCTAAGCAATATGCTTTGTTTCGACACGGGTGAGCTTTTTAGTATCCATAAATGCTTACCCTCAAGAGAAATGGAGCTTGACGTTGTACAGCTTAAAGTTACAAATAAGGAAACTATGATTGGAGCCAGCGTACTCAGATATTGTGATAATTGTGGAATTTCGATCAGTTCCCCTAGCTTCTCCGAGCTGACAAACAATAAAGCAATCGACATCACCAGTAATAAAATCATGCCAATGCTTGTATTCAGCACATAAATAGAAGAACTAAAATATCGGCCTAACTCTTTCTTGTACAGTGCACGAAATGGAGATGATACGGCTAACGGCTTCATTATATATTTACTGCTTGCATGACTGGTCATTAGACCTGTATGAATAGCTTTATATCTTGTACCTAGCACAGCGGCAAATATTATAAAAGAAAGTACGGAAATCGCAGTAAATAATAACAATGAGCTTATCCGATACGAGCAAACAGCATCTATATACATGGCTGTCAGGGGATACAGCTTAAATATCATATCTGCCAGCCCAGTCCCCATATCAGCTAATGCCTGCTCGTTCCCGTTCAGAGTAAATGAACCAACCATGAATGCAATAATTACAGCAAAGGTTAATACAAGGCTGATCATCCGGCTCGCTTTAAACCGGGAGGAGAACCAGCTAATGAATGAGCCAATAATAGTTGCGGCAATAATCGGCAGTAACGGAATCAATAAGAGCGTCATTAGAAAAAACAGATAAAATAACGCCCCAGGAATCACTTTTATAGCATAAACTATACCGGCTGGCAGCATGACCATCACAGTAAAAAACAAAGTCAGCACATAGAGCTGGAGAACACGGCTTGCGACAACATGACTCGTCTTTATAGGCAGCGACATAACCAGATCGTAGTCCTTATAGCTGAATAATACACCGCTTGCCTTATAGATCGTAGTAAAGAACCCTACAATAGAAGTGATAGCCATCATAATGGCAAGCAACAGGTCCATCCGCCCGATTTGTTCAAAAGTCAGTGCCATCATGAAGCTGTAGCCAAATGAAACTACTGCTATCATGAGCACACCCGCCAGAATCCCGATGCTCAGTAGAAGCAATTTGCGTCTTTCCCTAACATCTTTCGTATGTAAAGCCTTATTCAAGCCAAATGAAGAAAGTAACTGCAGCTTCGCTAATCTCCAAGTATTAATCATTGTCTATCAACTCCATGAATACATCCTCCAGGCTATTCTCGCCCTTTACAACTTCGGTCTTGCCGTGGGCTACCAATTGGCCCGCCTTGATAATCGCTATCTTATTGCAGAGCTTCTCGGCCACATCCAGCACATGTGTTGAGAAGAAGATGGCGCTGCCATGGCTGCACAGATCCACCATGATTGTCTTTAACATGTGAGCAGCCTTTGGATCAAGTCCAACAAAGGGTTCGTCTAGCACTAACAGCTTTGGTTTATGAATGAGAGCAGAGATGATCGCAAGCTTCTGCTTCATCCCATGAGAATACGATGAGATCATATCACCCAAATGGGCCGTAAGCTGAAAAGCATCGCTGTATTTTTTGATGAGCAGCTCACGATCCGCTTTGGATACGCTAAAGAGATCGCCAATAAAATTCAAGTACTGTATGCCGGTAAGATGATCGTATAGATCCGGGTTATCAGGAATATACGCAATACTCGCCTTGCAAGCTACCGGATCCTTCTTAATGGAGATACCGTCAATTTCAATATCCCCTTCTTCAAAATCAAGCACACCAACTACTGCCCGGATGGTTGTTGTCTTTCCTGCACCGTTATGTCCGATAAAGCCATAGATATCGCCTCGCTCGACCACTAAATTCAAGTCATTTACTGCCTTTTTACCACCCTTATAGCTCTTGCTAAAATGTTTTATGGTAAGCATTTCCATTCACCTCTCCTTTGGAGTATGCGGTTCTAACGTAATATTGATAATACGTTTAGCCTATGCCAATCGTTCATTTATTTCTGATCGAAAAAAGCGGAGTGTTTTGTGTTTTTACTTCGAGAACAACAAGCCGCCTTTGCAGAAGGATTACATATAAGCGCTTTATTGGCTCAGTCTGGAAAATAGAGCGGCGGATAGCGTAAAAACTCGAAAAATGATTTACGCAATTGATCTTTTTCGATAATACCGGACTTACATTCGAAAGTTAATCTGTTTGATGTGGGAACGATCTCATATGGGAACGGTCTCACAATGGAGAGCGAGGTTAAGCCGTGAGAAATATTAAAGAGATTGCGCAATTGTCAGGTGTATCCAAATCCACAGTTTCCCGGGTGATTTCGGGCCGGGGGTATACAAGCCAGGAAGCAAGAGACAAAGTACTTAAAGTCATTCAGGAACTGCAGTACAAACCGAGTGCGGTTGCGCGGGCGATGGTCTCGCAGCGGACCCATAACATCGGCATATTGATCTACCGCCGCGAGTATCCGGTCGCATCGCATCCCTTTTACGGAAAAATACTGGATGCCATTCTGGCGACAGCTTCTCCGATGAACTATTCGGTGTTTGTGACCACGGAGTATGAGATGTCGCTGCGCTCCGCCGATTTCATGCTGGAGAAACGAGTGGACGGGCTGATCCTGATCAGCCGCCTGGAACAGAATGTGATTGATCATATCGGTAAATTTGGTGTTCCGTACATCATGGTGAACGGGTCCACGGATGTTCCCGGTGTCATTCATATCGTCAACCGCGACCAGAATGGAGGCATGGAAGCCGCCCGGCATTTGAGCGGACTTGGGCACCGCCGGATATTCGTGCTCGCCGGACCGCAGTCCCACCGGAGCCATCATCTCCGTCTGGAGGGCTTCCGCACCTATATGAACGGGCAAGGCTACGAGTTCGGCGAATCCGACATCACATATCTGGAGTCCTCAACCTTTGAGGAAGGCTACCGGAAAATGGAGGAGCACTGGGAGCATTTCCGTAGCCACCCCTACACAGCGATCTTCGGCACTAACGATATGATCGCGCTGGGGGCGATGAAGTTTTTGATGGAGCATTCCGTTACAGTTCCCGGGCAGGTGGCTGTTATGGGCTTCGACGATATTGATGCTGCATCCATTCTGACCCCTTCGCTGACTTCGGTGCGAGTGGATACGGAGATGATGGGAAGGCTGGCCTGCGAGATGCTGGACAAGCTGATCCGGCATGAGCCGGTAGAAGAAACGGCAATTGAGCTAGAGCCGCAGCTGGTGATCCGGGATTCAACCACACGATTTCAATAACGGCTTTATGCCGGAGACGAAAGGAGAAGCGCTGTAATGAGATGGTATTTAAAAGCTGTTGGACCTAAAAAAATCATAGAGTTTTTGTTGCTGGCCGGCTTCGTGATTTTCTTCATGGGCCCATTGTTAAATCTGGCCATCCTGGCTTTTACCGGACAGTGGAATTACCCGGATACGCTCCCGAGAGAGTGGTCTCTGAAATGGTGGTCCTTTGTGCTGTCCCAGGACGGAATTGCTAAGTCAATCGGACTGTCATTTGGCATCGCCGCTATTGTCACTTCGGTGTCGATCCTGCTGTGCGTTCCAGCAGCGTACGCGTTCGCACGGATTCGCTTCCCGCTCAGCCGTTTCTTCCTGTTCTCGTTTCTGCTAACACACGCTTTTCCCAAAATGGGCCTCTACGTTTCAATAGCTGTATTGTTCTATAAGATCGGCCTGATGAACACGCTTCTTGGAGTGGTGCTCATCCATATCATTAACGTGCTGATGTACATGACTTGGATACCTACCTCTTCCTTCCGGAATGTGCATGTGGCCCAGGAGGAATCGGCAAGAGATGTGGGAGCAAGCCCGTTTCGCGTATTCCGCAGCATTACCCTTCCGCTGGCTATGCCGGGAATCATTGTCGCTTCGATCTTTACTTTCCTGAGCTCACTGGATGAGGCGCAGGGAACCTATCTCGTTGGGGTGCCTAATTTCAGAACGATGCCCGTTGTCATGTACGGCATTATTACGGATTATCCCGCTTATGCCGGCGCAGTTTTCTCGATTATATTGACAGCCCCGACCTTGATTCTGCTGCTCGCTGCTCAGAAGTTCGTAAGCGCAGATGTCCTGTCGAGCGGATTTCAAATGAAATAACTGGCGTAATTCCGAAGTCATTTTGCTAGGAGGTTATTATGCAGGCTCATTTATCCATACAGAAGCTGTCGAAGCGGTACAAGACCGGTGACGGTGTCACCGATATTTCACTGGATGTAAGAAAAGGGGAAATGATTACGCTGCTTGGCCCCTCCGGCTGCGGCAAAACGACGGTGCTGCGCAGCATCGGCGGTTTCCTGGACCCGGACTCCGGCGACATCATGATCGAAGGGAGAAGCGTGCTCAGCGCTCCTCCCGAGAAACGTCCGACGTCGATGGTGTTTCAGGGCTACAATTTATGGCCGCATATGACGGTTTATGAGAATTTGGCCTTTGGACTCAAGATCCGGAAGATCAGGAAGGCTGATCGCGATAAGGCAGTTTCGCAAGTGCTTGACCTGGTTCGTCTGCCCGGCTCCGAGAAGAAATATCCCGCACAGCTGTCAGGCGGACAGCAGCAGCGCATTGCGGTGGCGAGATCGCTGCTGCTGAAGCCGGCGGTGCTGCTGCTGGACGAGCCTTTCTCCGCCCTGGACGCCAAGCTGCGCCACGAGATGCGTGAGGAGCTCCGCGAAATCCAGGCTGAGCTTGGACTGACGATGGTTTTTGTTACTCATGATCAGGAGGAGGCATTATCCATCTCCGACCGGATCGTGGTCATGAACCATGGCCGGATCGAGCAGATTGCAACACCGCAGGAGATTTATGATGAGCCGAAATCTTTGTACGTCGCACAGTTTATCGGGAAAATGAATTTTGTTAAGGGGGTGATTACCGGGGATGTAATTCAAATAGGTTCACTTCACTTTCCGAATGCTGCCGGCCTGTCAGGCGAGGCAACCGTTGCGGTTCGGCCGGAGGATGTTGTATTGGAGAGTTCAACAGGAAGCGGGCTTCATGGAATCATTAAACAAATTATGGTGCTTGGACACTATGCCGAAGTATCGGTCGACATCCGGGATCATGGCATAATCCGGGCCTTCGTGGCCCGTGACAAGGTTAAGGAATTGCAGCAGGGTCAAGAGATTTCCGTTCGGTTCTCCAAAATTTTGGCGTACCCGCAAGCGTAAACCCATTTTCCAAGACTTTTATAAATTCATAAATCCTGAGGAGGCATTTGTGCATGTTGAACAAGAAAAAAGCTCTATCTCTAACGGCAAGTCTGGTTGTGGCCGGTTCTTTGCTGGCTGGCTGCGCGTCTGACAAGAAGGCTGAGTCCGCTACAGCCGGAGGCGCGAATTCCACTTCAGCTCCAGAGGCCCAAGCGACAGAGTTCACTTTCTATTACACGGGTTCGCAAAATGTGGATGATTTATGGAAAACGCTGATTCCGATGTTTGAAGAGAAAAACCCGGATATTAAGGTTAACCCCGTCTACGTGGCTTCCGGTACGGCAGCACAGCCTACCTACGATAAAATCATGGCTGCCAAACAGGCTGGCAAAGGCTCGGGCGGTGTGGATCTCTATGAGAGCTCAATTGATGACGTCACCAAAGGCAAAAAAGATGATCTTTGGGATACGCTCAGCACCGGCCAGATTGCTAACTTGAAAAACGTAGACCAGCAAACGATGAACGATGTATCCAATTTGGCCGTTCCTTACCGTTCGTCCGCAGTGGTGCTCGCCTATAATAGCGATAAAGTCAAGACGCCTCCACAGACACTGGACGAGCTCTACGACTGGATCCGCGCCAATCCGGAGAAATTTGCTTACAACGATCCTTCGACCGGTGGTTCCGGCAGCTCGTTTGTTATTACATCAATCTACAAATTCCTGCCGGAAGAGGCCATCCACAACTCTGATCCAAGCATTGAGAGCCAGTGGACGCAAGGTTTTGATCTGCTGAAGGATCTGGGCAAATATGTATACGGCAAAGGTATTTATCCGAAGAAAAACCAGGGAACACTCGACCTGCTCGCCAGCGGTGAAGTAGACATGATTCCGGCCTGGTCGGATATGGTGCTGGATCAGATCGCCAAAGGACAACTGCCTGCTACCACCAAAATGCAGCAAGTGACCCCAGGCTTTAATGGCGGCCCGACTTATCTGATGGTGCCTAAGCTTTCTGACAAGAAAGACGCGGTGTACAAATTCCTCGATTTCGTACTGTCACCTGAAGCGCAGACGGAGGTCGTTAACAAAATGCAGGGCTTCCCGGGCATTCAATTGACCAATATGCCTCAGGCCATCCAGGATTCCTTCAAAGGTGTATCCGAAGGCTACCGGACATTCAGCCTCGGGGATCTGGGTAAAGACATCAATCAGAGATGGCAAAGTGAAGTTGCTGCCCAATGAGCAGACAAGTAAAAAGGGGGCTACTGGGGATTTCCCTGGTTCTCCCTTCCTTTTTGATTCTGGTGTTTATCGTCGTTCTGCCCATTATCAGCTCCTTGAAGGAAAGCCTCACAAATAAAACGGGCGGTTATGATCTTTCCAACTATAAATACCTGTTCACGGATAAGCTGATGCGTTCCAACATTATCTTCACCCTTGAGATCACCGTGATCTCTTCCCTGCTTGTCCTGGCTATCAGTTATGTCCTCGCGGTCTATATGCGGTTTAACGACGGCTTTGCCGTGCGGTGGATCCGCCGGATGTACATGATTCCGATCTTCATTCCTACCGTTATCGCAACTTACGGCCTGATTCAGCTGCTCGGCAATCATGGATGGGCGTCGCGGATTTTGTTCCATCTGGGAGAGGAGAGCTTTCCGCGGATTATTTATGATATGAAGGGCATCATTATCGCCAATTTATGGTTCAACGTACCGTTTACGACGATGCTGCTGGGTTCCGCTTTGTCATCTGTGCCGGATTCCGTTATTGAAAGCGCCAAGGATGTCGGCGCAGGACGGCTTAGAATTTTCTTCAGATTGATTCTTCCATTGACGTATAAGACGCTGCTCGTAGCTGTTACCTTCGTGTTTATGGGTGTGATTGGTTCCTTCACGGCGCCTTATCTGGTGGGTCCCAATGCTCCGCAAATGCTCGGTGTCTCCATGGAACAGGTCTTCGGCGTTTTCCAGGACCGTCAGCTTGCTGCAGCTTTGGCCTTCTTCACCTTCCTGTTGTGTTCGTTTATCGGTTACTTTTATGTCCTGTCCATGATCAAAGAGGAAGGGATGCGGAAGTCATGAAGACGGTATTCGTGGATGCACTGTGCAAAGTGACACCCGCATGCTCGAAATCGCATATTTCCTACCGGTTCTTCCTGACTTCGGCGGGAGGACGGTTAGGGATCAATTTTTCTTACAGACCTAAACAACTGGAGGATATCGAGAAAGCCAAAGCCTTGATCGAGCGTAGCATTGACCTCTACTTTGAGGAGGAAACCATAGAACAGGCCAAAGCGCGCTATACCTCGTATTTGCCGCTGAACAATTTGCTTACGGTATCGGTTGACGGTCCGGATGGACACCGCGGCGCGGCGCACCGGCACGATCCTGAACAGTTTTTGTATTTATCCGAAAATGAGGCTTCTCCCGGCCTGGTCTGCGGGGAGATCGGGAAGGGAATGTGGGAGGTTACTTTAAGCCTGCATGCCGTCGTAACCGATTACTGTGAATATTCGCTGCAAATCTGGCAGGAAGAGGAGGCGGCGCAATGACCTGGATGGCCTGTGAGCTTCATACGCATACGTTTCACAGTGACGGCAGGCAGTCCTTGGCCGAGCTGGCCTGGGGAGCCAAGTCGCTTGGCTTTGACTGTATTGCCCTGACCGATCACAATACGATGGCAGGCCTTACGAACAAAGAGCAGGTTGAACGCGAGACCGGGCTGCTGATTATATCAGGGATGGAATGGACCACCTTCTTCGGTCACATGGTGACCATCGGGATTAAGGATTACCAGGATTGGCGCAAGGTGGGACCGGGAGATATCCATGCCGGATTGACCCGGATTCATGAGCAGGGCGGACTTGCCGGCATGGCTCATCCGTTTCGGCCCGGCAGCCCGATGTGTACGGGATGCTATTGGGAGTTTGAAATCGGCGACTGGAATGAGATTGATTATATCGAGGTCTGGTCCACGACCTTTGCACCGGTGAAGAAGAATAACATCCGTGCGTACCGGCTGTGGACGGACAAATTGAACGAGGGCTTCCGGCTAGCCGCCACCTCGGGACGCGACTGGCATATCCAGGAGCCGGCGGGTGAACCGCTGTCCGTGACCTACCTGCGGATTGAAGAGGGGGAAGCGCCGTTTACTGAACGGGCGATAGAGGCTTTGTCCTCCGGCCGGGTCTCCGTCACCTTGGGACCAAGGCTGGATCTTGAAGTGAACGTTAGCGGAAAGGTGCATCAAATCGGGGATGTAGTCAGCGGAATAGATGAAACTGGGCAATTGGCAGTCGTTCAGGTTCAGGCGGATTTTACCGTCCGCCATGAGCATTGGCATTTGCCGGAGCAATTATTTACGATCAGTCTGAAGAGCAATTCAGGAGTACTGTCCGAGTTCACCGCACTGCCGGATAATCTTCCGCTTCATGCTGAAATCTCCGTTCAAGGCTTGCTGTGGATACGCGCCGAACTGTGGGGCGTGGTTCAGGGGGTTCGGACGCTGATTGCCTTTACGAATGCTATTTATTTTGAATAATATCATATGGATTGTACACAAGAAGAAGGCGGAGGTGCAGAGATGGAGACACAAAGAAGGGGACGGTTCCCTTTTGTTACAGCTCATACCGGCTGCATGGAGACGCTGGACAATACTCTGGAATCTGTGCGGAGGGGTGTTGAGCTTGGGGCAGATATCATTGAGGACGATATCCGGGTAACGAAGGACGGAATCGCCATCCTGGCGCATGATGACGTCTGGACCACGGTGGAAGGGCGGAGCATCCGCATCTCGGAGTCGGACTATACAGAGCTGCAGAATGTGAAGGTTGTCGTTGATTATGCAGGTAAAAGAGGCAGTATGGCGTTCAGCACGCTGGAAGAGATGCTGCTGTTGCTTAAGCCGTCTGGAGCAATCGCCAACCTCGATCTGAAAGTGGACGAAGCTGTGGAAGCTGCCGCAGAGCTGGTACGTAGACTAGACATGCTGGAACAGGTCTTTCTGTCAGGCTGCGAAAGTGAGCGTGCCCTGCTCGCGCAGCGCAGACAGCCTCAGCTCAGGAAGCTGCTTAATGCAGACACCCAGCTCTTCAGAACTTCACCATATGAGCTAGCCGTTGAGATGACCTTTCGGGAGGCGCTGGAGGCTTCCTGTTTTGGGGTCAATATTTATCATGAATTTGTGACCTCATGGTTTATGGAGCGCGCCCATGCTCATGGACTTCCCGTTTATGTCTGGACCGTGAATGAGACGCGGCTAATGGAGCATTATGCCGATCTTGGCGTTGCATCCATTACGGCACGCAATGTGCAAGATTTGGTGAGCCTGAAGCAGGAAAGAACCAAAGATGCATCATTATCTTGATGACAAGCTCTTAATGAAGCGGCGAAGGGAAACAAGATCACGGGCAAGCCGTGGCCTTGTTTCCCTTCGTCATTTGGCGGCAATGCCTCCGGTTCTGCCTGCTCGGGCTTGAACAGCGGAGTCTTCATCAAGCCCATCGCTCCACTTTGGGGGTTATTCACTCCCCCGCTTTGTGAACACCTGAAAAGCCACCCCGAACCTGTCGGTGACCATGCCGTAAGCGGGACTGAAGTAGGTGGGGCCGAGTTCTATGTCCACTTGCCCGCCTTCTTGTAAAGAGTGGTACAACCGCTCTGCCTCTCCGGCATTGTCCACCGTAATGCAAATGTTGATGCTATTGCCCGGGCGCAGCACCTGTCCCTCCTCCAGATCGGCTACAAAAAAATCCGTCTCTCCTACGCGCAGCACGGAATGGGCAATGAGTGCCTTCTCTTGCTCGGACATCGGTGAATGGGGATTCTGCGGCCCTTCTCCGACGGTTTGCTTGAAGAGCAGCTTTGCCCCCAGCACCTCCTGATAAAATTCAATCGCCTTCTGTGCAGTTCCGCCCAGCAGTATAAAAGGGTTTAGCTGTAATGTCATATTCAAATCTCTCCCTACTATTGAATTTGCCCGGTTCAACTGGGCTATGAGTTCATTGTAGAGTATAATAGTGACAAGTATTGTCACAAATAAAAAATAAAATGGAGTTATGCCATGTCTAAATCAAAACGGCTGCTGGACCTGATGATGACCGTCAACCGCAAACGCAAGTTCACGGTCAAAGAGCTGGCGGAGGAGTTCGGCGTATCTTCACGGACCATCCTTAGAGATCTGCAGGAGCTTGGGGAGCTGGGCGTCCCGCTGTATTCCGAAGTAGGACCGCACGGCGGCTACCAGGTGCTGAACGAGAGAATCCTCCCGCCGATTGCATTTACCGAGGAAGAGGCGGTGGCGATCTTTTTCGCCAGCCATGCCCTGCGTCATTACAGCTATCTGCCTTTCAAGGAAGAATCCGTATCGGCGTTGCGCAAATTCTATCATTACATGCCTGGAGATGTCCGTGACCGTATTGACGGGATAAAGAACCGGATTGATTTCGTGACCCCGGCCAGACAGGCGGAGTTCCCGTATCTCGCCATTCTGCTGGAAGCGGCTACAGCTCAGAAAGTGCTGCGGATTGATTATGAGTCCAAAGGCAAACGCATGGAGCGGGCAATACAGCCAATCGGCATTTATGCCAGCAGCGGGCTGTGGTATTGTCCGGCCTATTGTTTTCTGCGCGGCGGCATCCGCGTGTTCCGCTGTGACCGGATGCGTGCGGCGGTGTACGACACCTCCGGGCTTGCGCCGCTGGATCTGCGGCATGTGCATCTGGGAAATATAGATGAGTACAATCCTGTGCGGCAGGGGGGAGAATTGGAGCGGGGAGCGGATAACAGACAGGGGCGGGAGACCACCAAGAATCGGGAGCAGGTCCGCCTGCATATTGAGCTGACGAATGAGGGTGTTCAGGCTTGCGAGGCCGAGCTGTGGTCGTCGTCCTTACTCCATATCCGCGAAGACGGGACCGGCTGGCTGGAAGGAGATATTCCCGGCACCGACCTGCGGTTCTTCGCCCGGTTCGTGATTGGCCTCTGCAATGAGGCTGCGGTCCAGGAGCCGCCGGAGCTGGCCCAGGCGGTTAAGGAGCTGCTTACTGAAATGCTTGCGAAGTATAAGTAGAGTTGTGCGTATTCTTCATTTTGTGGATATGCCGTTACCCTTGCTATCCTGTCACATATTTTATAGAGAGATAGTGTTGATTTTCACGGATAAGGGGAGCGATATAATGGAAGCTAGCTCAAAAAATAGTATAAAGAAGCAGGGGGTTTCCATTATTACCTGCACAAACCGCCAAAGTTTTTTAAAGAACCTGTTCAATAATTACAAAAGGCAGAACCATCCAAAGAAAGAACTGATCATTATTGTCAACAACAACAAGATACCGCTTGAACCCTATCAGAGCTTAGCTAAAAAGCTGCGAAACGTGCATGTTTTCCGTGTTCCGGGCCGTTCCTCTCTCGGTACATGCCTCAACTACGCCGTCAAGAAAGCGAAATACAGCTACATTGCCAAATTCGATGACGATGATTATTACGCTCCCTATTATTTGTCAGAAACCCTGAAGACCTTCCAAAGAACAAATGCCGATGTTATTGGAAAGCGGGCCCATTATATGTATCTACGCGGCTCAAAGACGCTTATCCTTCGTTTTCCACATGATGAAAATCGGTCCGTAAATACACTCCCAGGCGCGACACTTGTCATTAAGAAGGGTGTGTTTAACAAAGTTCAGTTTCCGGATCAAAACGTTGGTGAAGATGATCTTTTTTGCAAAAGAAGTTTACAGAAGGGATATAAGGTGTATTCTGCAGGAAAATATAATTTTGTCGCCATACGCAGGAAAAACTCATCAAATCATACGTGGATCATCAGCGATAAAGAGCTAATCTCGCATCACAAAAAAATTCCGTCTGTTAAGAACTATAAGAGCTTTGTACAAAGAAAACCAAAGGGTATTCAGTAAAATCACCTCTCCGGTGTCTGGCCCAGCCACACTTCTGCCAGACGCCGGATCCCCTCCTCAATGCTTGCCTCGGCAATGCCGCCGAAGCCCAGAATAAATTCCGGCTCATCATTATCCGGCCGGTTCCACCAGGTATAGGACATTGGCGTAATTCGGATGCCTGCGGCCCCTGCGAGCTCCGCGAGCTGGCGCGCACTGCCGCCGTTTCTTAGCGTGAGCAGAAGATGAAATCCGGCGCCTTGGCCGGAAACGATAGCCTTTTCCCCGAAATAATGCTGGATGGAGTGCAGAAGAAGATCATGTTTCCTCTGATAGAGCAGGCGCATCCTCCGCATATGTCTGGCAAAATACCCTCTCTCGATAAAATAATGCAGCGCAATCTGATTGAGCCGGGAGGCGGAATGCTCCAGGTACAACTCGCTTTTCAGGCGGTGATAGTCCGGCAGAAGCTGCTGCGGCAGCACCATATAATGAATGCAGAGCGCCGGAGCTACCGACTGGGCGACGCTGCACATGTAGATCACCGGACTATTATCCAGCAGCCCCTGCAGCGCAGGAATCGGACGACCACGATAGCGGAACTCGCCGTCATAATCATCTTCGATAATATAGCCGCCGCTTGCCTGCGCCCACTCCAGCAGCGCCAGCCGTTTCGCAATCGGCATCACCATGCCCCGGGGAAACTGGTGGGAGGGCGAGATGTATACGGCGTTTGCTCCGCTGGCGTATAGCTGCCGTACATCAAGCCCGTCTTCCTGCAGCCGGATGGGCAGGATTGCGAAGCCGTGCCGCCTGAAAGCTGCCGGAAGCAGGTGGTAGCCGGGATCTTCAATAGCGAGCCGACCCGTCTTTCCCTGAAGCAGAAGTGCTAATAGCGAGCACAGCGTATACTGGTCGCCGCCGATTACAATCTGCTCGGGGGTGCAGAGCAGCCCGCGGAATTGCCGCAAATGGGCGGCAAGGCTTAGGCGCAGAGCAGGCTCGCCTTGCGGGTCGCCATACTGCAGCAGATCAGGGTTCGTTAGCTGCTCCTGGTAGAGGCTGCGCCATATTTTGTTCGGGAAGACGGAGAAGTCATTCCGCGAAATATGGAAATCATAAGCATACGTCCGGGGATCGCGGGCGGTAATGGGCTGGGGCGGCAGAGGGGGGCGCTCCAGACCCTCCGCTATTTCGCTGAGCAGGTGCACCTTCTGCACGCTGTATCCGCTGCGCGGCTTGCTGGCTATGAAGCCTTCGGACAAGAGCTGCTGGTAGGCAAGCTCTACAGGAGTGGTGCTGATATGGATTTGGGCAGCCAGATCACGAATCGAAGGCAGCCGGGAGCCTGCCGAAAGCGAGCCGCTGGTAATCTCATTTTTAAAATAATCATATAACTGTATGTAGTAGGGGACTCCACTATTTTCACTGAGTGTTGGCACAAGCAGCATGAGATCACTCCAATCTGTCCTTTGAAAAAAGACGATTCTGTCTATTTTAAAGTATACAGTTCTGCAATACCATAGAGCTACATAAATGACAGGAGATGAGAGTATGAGCAAGCATTCGGGACTTCTATCAGGGCAAAGGGTGTATCTGCGCCCGCTTAACGCGGAAGACGCCGAGCTGTACTACCACATGTTCTATGGCACGGAGACCCGCAGACTCACAGGGACGCAGAAGCATATGACCAAGGAGCAGATCGCGGCATATATTGAGCGCAAGCCCGGGGATGACAGCTCGGTGCTGCTGCTGATCGCCCTTAAGGAGAATGATGAGATCATCGGCGACATCGCCATTCAGGATATGGACCGTAATAACCGTACAGCCAACCTGCGGATTGCCATCGGCGAGGAGCGGCATCAGGGACAAGGCTACGGCCGGGAGGCACTGCTGCTGATGCTAGACTACGGCTTCGGGATTTTGAATCTGCACCGTATTGAATTGGAGGTCTATACATATAATAACCGTGCCGCGCACGTGTATGAGTCGATTGGCTTTGTCCGGGAAGGCGTGCGGCGTCAGGCGCTTTTTTACAATCATGAGTACCATGATGTGGTAATGATGAGTATGCTGGAGACGGAGTATCGGGAGCGATATATTCATTAAAGGTCAAATAAGGTCAAAACGTTTATAATCCCAAAATTTGTGCTGTAAAATAAGCTGAAACGCCGGATTTTTCCGGATTTTCGGCTTTTACGGGTTTTGTTATGTACCTGCGAGGAGATTATAATAAAGCCATAGGTCAAATAAAGTCAAAGTCAAATGAGAGGAGAATGTATGATGTTTGATTTGGTTCCTTTTGGAAAACGCAGAGATGATGCTTTTGGTGTGCTGGCCAAGTCCCTGAACGAAGTGTTTAATGATGATTTTTTTGCACCGATTAAAAGCTCCACGATGTCCTTCCGGACGGATATCCGCGAGAGCGAGCAGGCGTATCTGATTGAGGCTGAGCTGCCCGGCTTCAAAAAAGAAGAAATCGACATTGATTACGCCAGCCCTTATTTGACGATCAAGGCGGTCCGGAGCGAAGAAAATAACGAGGAAAACAAAGACCATCAGGTGGTGCGAAGAGAACGCCGGTATGGAGAATATGTGCGCCGGTTCTATGTGCAGGACATCGCCGAGGATGAAATTCGCGCTTCGCTGAAGGACGGTCTGCTGACCCTTTCGGTACCGAAACGGCAAAAGCCGCTAGGCAAACGGATTGAGATCCAGGACAGCGGCTCTACCGGAGAACAGCTTCAATAAGCGGGTAAGTTGACGGTTAAGTGCAGTGCGGCGGGCATCCGAGGGAAGCGGAGAGCCGGGCGGCTGCGGTATGAGGATGGAGACGTCCAAGTCCGGCGGGGCGGCTGGAAATTAAGGAGACCCGGGTATAGTGGCCAGCACCGTATACCCAATAAGGCTTCTGCAGTATCAGCGGCTTTGCCGGGCTTTTCATATAGCACCATCATTCAGGCGCATTGTAGTGGGAGATTCCGGCTATGGTGCGTCTTTTTACGGGATACAGCAACGGAATATGAATATAGCATTTTAAGGGCTGACGGAAATAGGGTAATAAAAGGCAGGAAATGGCGGCTTGCCCGCCGCATTTTACGAAAGGAGGAGGCACATTTGGCAGCTAACTATTATGAAGCGCTGGGCGTAGGAGAGAAGGCCACAAAGCAGGAGATCAAAAAGGCCTATCAGAAGCTCGCGAAGAAGTGGCATCCCGATGTCAATAAGGCGCCGGAGGCGGAAGCGAGGTTCAAGGAAGCGGCGGAGGCGTATGAGGTCCTGGGCAATGAGGAGAAAAGAAAAGCCTACGATGAGGAGCTTCGCTACGGCTTCGGAGGCGCAAGAAGCGGCGGGGCGCGGCGCGGCGGAGCTTCGTCTTCGGCGTATGGAGATTCGCCTTTCGGTGCGGGCTGGAGCGGAAGCTACTCCTCCTCCGGCGGGATTTCCGAGGACGATTTGTTTGGAATGTTCTTCGGCAGCCGGGGTGCGGCGGACCGGGCGGGGTTTGATTTTTTCGGCAGCGGCGGAGCAGGCGGACCCTTCGGTGAAGCGCGCAGCACGATGCAGGCGCAGCTTGAGGTTACGCTGGAGCAGGCTTATAAAGGCGGGAGCATCCGGGTGCAGGTAGGAGGCAAGGATGTGAACGTCAGTATCCCGGCGCGTGCCGCCGAAGGAACGGTTATCCGCATTCCCGGCAGCGGCGGAAATGGAGCAGCGCAGGGCGGAGACCTGCTGATCTCACTGCATCTGCTGCCGCATGATGTTTACGAGCCGGAGGGCGGAGATCTGTACGGCACGGTGGAGATTGCGCCGTGGCAGGCTGTGCTTGGCGGCGAAGCCAAGGTGCCGCTGCCGGACGGCAGCAGCGTGAAGCTGAAGATCCCGGCCGGGATGGCCAGCGGCAAAACGCTGCGCCTCTCCGGCAAGGGTCTGAAGCGCCCGAATGGCGCGAACGGTGACATATTGTTCGCGGTGGAGATTGTGATTCCCGCCGAATTGACGGAGGCGGAGAAGAAGCTGTACCGCCAGCTATCCGAAGCTGGCAGCTTCCAGGCCGGGGCCAAACGGTCGGCCCCGGGCGGAGCCGCGCGGCGCAAAGCCGCGATGGGCTGAGACCCGCGCCGCCATAACATAGCACAGAAAGGTGATGAAGAAGATGGACTTCAACAAATTAACACAGAAGCTGCAGGAGGCGGTTGCCGCAGCGCAGTCGCTGGCGGCGGCAGGCGGGCATCAGGAGATTGACACGCTCCATCTGCTGAAGGCGCTGCTTCAGCAGCATGAGGGTCTGCTGCCGCGCCTGCTGCAGAAGATGAACATTCCCGCAGCAGAGCTGCTGCAGGGTACGGAGGAGCTGCTGCAGCGGAAGCCTAGCGTCAGCGGCTCGGGGGCAGGCACAATGCGGCGTTATGCGTCCCAGCCCTTGATCGCCGTGCTGGAGCAGGCCGAGCGGGAAGCAGCGCAGATGCAGGATGAATTTGTGGCGGTGGAACACGCTGTACTGGCAATGGTGTCCGATTCCGGCAGCGGGAACCGCGAGCTGCGCGGGTTGTTCGTGAGCCGCGGAGTGACGCGCGACAAGCTGCTGGCGGTGCTCGCGGACATTCGCGGTCATCAGCGGGTGACAAGCCGGGAGCCGGAAGCAACCTATGAGGTGCTGGAGAAATACGGCCGCGATCTGGTAGCCGAGGTGCGGGCGGGCAAGATTGACCCCGTTATCGGGCGCGATGGCGAGATTCGCCGGGTCATTCGCATCCTTTCCCGCAAAACGAAGAACAACCCGGTGCTGATCGGAGAGCCGGGCGTAGGGAAAACTGCGATTGTCGAAGGGCTGGCCCACCGGATTGTCCGCAAGGATGTGCCGGAGGGGCTGAAGGACAAGACGATCTTTTCGCTGGATATGAGTGCGCTGATCGCCGGGGCCAAGTACCGGGGGGAATTCGAGGAACGGCTGCAGGCGGTGCTGAAGGAAATCCGCGAGAGCGACGGACGGATCATCCTCTTCATTGACGAGCTGCATACGATTGTCGGCGCAGGCAAAACCGAAGGAGCGATGGACGCCGGGAACATGCTGAAACCTATGCTGGCGCGCGGCGAGCTGCATTGTATCGGGGCGACAACCCTGGATGAATACCGCAAGTATATCGAGAAGGACCCAGCCTTGGAACGGCGTTTCCAGCAGGTGCTGGTCAGTGAGCCGGATGTTGAAGACACGGTTTCTATTCTGCGCGGCCTGAAGGAGCGTTTCGAGGTCCACCACGGGGTCAAAATCCACGATAGCGCGCTGGTCGCAGCCGGTGTATTGTCGAACCGCTATATTACGGACCGTTTCTTGCCGGATAAGGCTATTGATCTGGTAGATGAAGCGTGTGCGATGATCCGCACGGAGATTGATTCCATGCCGGGTGAGATGGATGCAGTGACACGCCGCCTGATGCAGATGGAGATTGAAGAAGCCGCGCTCAAAAAAGAAACCGACGACGCCAGCAAGCGCCGCCTGGAGACTTTGCAGCGTGAGTTGGCCGATCTTAAGGAGAAGCATCTCGGGATGACGGCGCGCTGGGAGAAGGAGAAGTCGGCCATTCAAGGACTGCGCGAGCTGAAAAAGAAGCTGGAGCAGGCCCGCAAGGATCTGGTGGACGCGCAGGAAGACTACGATCTCAACAAGTCTGCAGAGCTCAGCTACGGGATTATTCCCGACCTGGAGCGGCAGCTTAAGGCCGCAGAGGAAGCGGCGGCACAGGATCAGGAGAGCCGTCTGCTGCGTGAAGCCGTGACCGAAGAGGAGATCGCCGACATCGTCTCCCGCTGGACCGGCGTTCCGGTGAGCAGACTTGTAGAAGGCGAGCGGGATAAGCTGCTGCGTCTGGAGGATACGCTGCATGAACGGGTAGTCGGACAGGAGGAGGCAGTCCGGCTGGTCGCGGATGCGGTGCTCCGGGCGAGAGCAGGCATCAAGGACCCGAACCGGCCGATTGGCTCGTTCCTGTTCCTCGGGCCGACCGGGGTCGGCAAGACAGAGCTGGCGAAGGCGCTGGCCGTGTCGCTGTTCGACCGTGAAGACGGCATGATCCGTATTGACATGTCGGAATACATGGAGAAGCATAGCGTGTCCCGCCTCGTTGGTGCGCCTCCCGGGTATGTCGGCTATGAGGAAGGCGGCCAGCTCACGGAAGCGGTGCGCCGCCAGCCGTACACCGTGGTCTTGCTGGATGAGGTGGAGAAAGCCCATCCCGACGTGTTCAACATCCTGCTGCAATTGCTGGATGACGGGCGGCTGACCGATTCACAGGGCCGGATGGTAGACTTCAAGAATACAATCATCATCATGACCTCGAACATTGGCTCGCCGCATCTGATTCAAGGCACTGACGACAACGGGGAGCTGACGAATGCGGTCAAGGACAGAGTGATGAAAGAGCTGAGCGGACATTTCCGGCCGGAGTTCCTGAACCGCGTGGATGACATTGTGATGTTCAAGCCTCTGGCTTTGGATGAAATCGAACAGATCGTGCTCAAGCTGGCAGATGGCCTGCGTCTGCGTCTGGCTGAACGGGGTGTGGGCCTTGATCTGAGCGGGTCGGCGGTACGGTTCATCGCCAGAGAAGGCTTCGATCCGGTGTATGGCGCAAGACCGCTGAAACGGTTCATCCAGCGCAGTCTGGAGACCCGTGTGGCCCGTGCGCTTATCGCCGGTGAAGCGGAAGAAGGCTCGGTGATGGAGGTACACGAAGCCGGAGGCGAGCTGAGCATTTCGATCACCAAGCCGAAGCCTGTGGAGGAGCCGCTGAGTTCGGTGTGAGGAAGTGGCTTTTGGAGCTGGCAGCATTCAAGCCGGTGGAACGGTTAACCAGGTAGCTGCACTTAGTACAATTAAACAGGCTGGAAATTCTCATAGCCGAGGTTTAATTGTATTTCGTGCAGCTGTTTTTGGGATATTTGGCGAAATCCGCCTCCCGGCCGAATTTGAATTGCAGCAAATACAACTAAGTCTCTCAGAAGCTCAATTAGAGCTGAAATAATTGTACAGAGTACAGTTAGCCAGCAAAACCAGACGGAGTTCTACCCAGGGCCGGTGCCGATACCGGACGATCGCGGACAGGAAGACTCTTTATTCACCCTTTCACCACAAGGAAATATATGTTTTGGTGTCTGCGGCGAACCTGTTATACAATACCGCATAGACAGACTTAGGAATCTATACTGCGGCTAGAGGAGTTGGGGTCAATGGAACAATCACCGCTGAAGGTACAACAGTTGATCAATCTCCTGCTGGCGATGAATCCGCGCGCCGAGGTGTTCTGGTACGATGCGGAGGGGAAATACCGGCCGCTGACAGACGAGGATGTGCAGGAGATTTATGCACCAGAGGAAGCTGCGAAGACGGTTGCGCATATCGGCGGACCCGGTAGAGCAGCAGAAGCGGAGGAAACCGTATGAAGCAGGCGTTGATTACCTTGGAGAAAGGGACAGCCATTCAACTTGAGCTCTTCGAACAAGATGCGCCGGGAACCGTAGCCAATTTCGAGAAGCTGGCGAACAGCGGCTTTTATGACGGTGTGACCTTTCAGCGCGTCGTTCGGGACTTTGTAGCCCAAGGCGGCTGTCCGGAAGGCACCGGCAGAGGGGGGACGGACAAAATCCCCTGCGAGACGCAGAACAATCCCCATAAGCATGTGCGCGGGGCGTTGTCGATGGCTCATTTTGGGCCGGGTACTGGAAGCTGCCAGTTTTTTATTTGCTATGATACTTTTGATTATCTTGATGGCTGGCATACGGTATTTGGGCAGGTAACCGCAGGGATGGAGCATGTCGATGCCTTGAAACGCGGGGATGTAATGAAGGAAATCAGGGTGTGGTAAAGTAGCCTGGAAGCGCCAATGGTTTCTTTTTCCTCCAAGTTACATTTATGTGAAATTCCATCCATTGTTATTCCGAGTATTCCGATGTATAATTCAAAAAACAACGAGTGAAGTTGCTCATAGACAATGGAGGAGAGAAAGATATGAGAAGAGGGTTATCTGGACTTGCAGTTATAATGATATTAACATTTTTGATCAGTGCGTGCTCCGGGGGGAATAACGCCGCATCACCGGCAGCCAGCAATGCGCCTGCAGAATCACAGCAGCCTGCTGCCAGCGAAGGACCAAAAGACGGAGGAAACCTGATCATCGGGGTCGCTTCCGATCCGGTAGTGCTGAATCCGAACTATGCGGGTGACCGTGTCAGCCTGACCATCGACCAGGCGCTGTATGCGCCGCTGTTCCAAGTGAATAACGGCAAGAAAACCTTTTATCTGGCGGATAGCCTGACACCTTCAGCCGATAATCTTACTTATACACTGAAGCTCAAGAGCGGACTTACCTGGCATGATGGTGAGAAGCTGACGGCTGACGACGTAGTGTTCACTATCGACAAAATTTTGGATGAGAAGCAGAACAGCTTCCTGCGGGCCAACTTCCTGATTGGCGACAAGCCGATCACAGCCAAGAAAGTGGATGATCTGACTGTAGAATTCAAGCTGCCGCAGGTCAGCCCGGCTTTTGAAGCTACGCTGGTGCAGGTCTCTCCAATTCCAAAGCATATTTTTGAGAACGAAGCCGACATTGAGAAAAGCACCAAAAACGCCGCTCCCGTCGGTTCCGGTCCCTTCAAGTTCAAAGAGTACAAGGCTGGCGAATATCTGACGCTGGAACGATTCGATAACTATTTCGGCGGCAAGCCGCATCTGGATTCGGTAACCTACCGGATTGCCAAGGATGCCAATGCAGCGAACCTTGCTCTGCAGAACGGTGAAATCAACGTGCAGTATCTTGATCCTAAGGATGTAGCTACGATTCAGGCTACGAATAATTTTGAAATCCTGCCATACGCTGAGGGACGTCTGTCCTATCTGATGTTCAATGCGAACAGCGATACCGGCGTTCTGGCGAAAAAAGAAGTCCGTCAAGCCCTGTCGCTGGCGCTCAGCCGCGATGAAATTATCCAGACAGCGTACACTTCGAGTGAATATGCTGATCCGGCCAAATCCTTCTTGACTCCGGACGCGCTATACTTCACCAATGATGTGCCTACCTTCGATAACGATGCAGCCAAGGCGAAGCAAATGCTGGAAGCGGCAGGGGTCAAGAACCTGAAGCTGAGATTCATTGTACAGAGCGGCAACAAGGCGCAGGAAGCGATCTCCCTGTATGTGCAGCAGAAGCTGAAGGCTGTTGGCGTGGATGTTGAACTGCAAAGCATGGATTCCTCTGCCTGGGTGCAGAAGTTCATCGACCTGAAGGCTACCGACTTCGAACTGGCCTTGACCGGTTATATCATGGGTTATGATCCGGATGCTTACCGCATTCTGTTCACATCCGGCGCTTCCTCCAACTATTCGCATTATGCGAACCCTGAAGTCGACAAGCTGCTGAATGAAGGTGCAGGCGAAGCCGATACCGCCAAACGTGGAGAAATCTATAAAAAAGCACAGGAGCTTGTTGCAGAGGATGCGCCAATCTATCCTATCGCTTATACTAAAACTGTCGTTGCTGTATCCAAGAACTATGGCGGACTTGAAGAAGCGGTGCTGAAGCCTGTCGTTATCTTCGAAGACCTGTCCAAGATCTACCTTAAATAAGATCAGCCAAAAAATAAGTACGGGAAAAAATAAGCTGGGCACCCAGCTTATTTTTTTGCCGATCAGGAGCGGGAGAAGCTGCGTATGAGACAACTCATCGTCCGAAGATTGCTGCAGACACTGCCGATGCTGTTTTTTGTATCGGTTGTGTGTTTTACAATGATCAAGCTGGCTCCGGGAGATCCGGTGCTGTCTTTTGTTACACCGAATATGCACGCGGAGGATATTGAACGTATCCGCCATAACCTGGGACTGGATAAACCGGCCTATATTCAATATTTCATCTGGATCAAAGAGATAGCGCAGGGCAATTTCGGCTATTCCCTCGTCAATCATCAGCCTGTGCTCGGACAAATTCTGGAGCGCCTTCCGGCCACAGCCGGTCTGATGGGCAGTGCCATTGCCCTTGCGGTGGTGCTGGCGATTCCGCTTGGCCTGATTGCTGGTGCGAACCGCAACCGCTGGGTAGACAAGCTCATCAATTTTATTTCCTATATCGGGATTTCGATTCCGTTATTCTGGCTGGCGATTCTGCTGATGTATCTGTTCGCGATCAAGCTGCACCTGCTGCCGAGCATGGGCATGCGCACGATTGGTGTGGAGTCGGCTGTGGATGTGCTGAAGCATGGCATTTTGCCATGCACTGTGCTGGCCTTCGGTTTTCTCGCCGGGTATGTACGTTATATCCGCTCCAGCACCATCGGACAACTGAAAGAGGAGTACGTGCAGATTCAATATGCTTTTGGCTCGAAAAAGTCCACGATTCTGTTCCGGCATGTCATGAAGCATGTGCTGCTGCCGGTGATTACGCTGCTCGGTATGTCTATGGGCGATCTGGTGGCGGGAGCTATCGTAACGGAGACGGTCTTTTCCTGGCCGGGTATCGGCTCGCTGGGCATGACGGCGGTCAAGGGGATGGATTATCCGGTGATCATGGGGATTACCCTCTTCTCCTCACTGATGCTGATCATCGGCAATCTGGCCGCAGATATACTCTACAGTTTCGTGGACCCACGAATCAAATTGAAAAAGGGGTGACCTCATGAATCGCAGTAAATGGAAAAATGTAAGGGACGAGCTGTTTACAAACGGTCTGGGTGTCGCCGCCTTGCTGACTCTGATCGTGTTCACGCTCGGGGCGATTTTCGCCTTTCTGTCCGGCTATGATCCCAATGCTATGGACGCTATGGCCCGGCTTACGCCGCCGGGGGCCGGCCACTGGTTCGGCACCGACGACTATGGGCGGGATTATCTGGCGAGAGCTTTGTACGGAGGGCGCGTATCTCTGCTGGTCGGGTTTGCTTCGATGATCGTAGCGACCGGCATCGGGGCCACGATAGGTGTAATCAGCGGCTATTTCGGCGGCTGGCTGGATAATCTTCTGATGCGGATGCTGGATGTGATCATGTCGATCCCGTCGTTTCTGATTCTGCTGCTGCTCAGCGTATATTTGAAGCCAAGCGTCGGCAATATCATCATTATTATCGCACTCCTGATGTGGATGAACGTGGCCCGGGTCGTCCGGGCAGAGACGATGACTATCAAGGAACGCGAATATGTGCTCTACGCCAAGGCTTCGGGACAAAGCGGCTTCGGCATCATCTGGCGGCACATTCTTCCCGGCCTTGTGCCGGTCATTATCGTGGGCGCGACCAACAATATCGCTTCAGCGATTATGATGGAATCGTCGCTGAGCTTTCTCGGCTTCGGGGTGCAGCCGCCGAATGCCACCTGGGGCAGCATGCTGAACAGTGCGCAGGGCTACATCGCCCAGGCGCCGTATCTGGCGCTGTTCCCGGGGCTTTTGATCCTGCTGACGGTGCTGAGCTTTAATGTGCTGGGTGATATTTTGCGGGTGGGCTTTGAACCGAAGCTGATCCGAAGATAGGGAGTGAAGACATAATGACGGAACATCTGCTGTCTGTTGAAGATTTGAAGGTTTCGTTCGCTACCCGGGACGGTGAGAACCAGGCTGTCCGTGGAGTCAGTTTTCATATAGATGCCGGTGAAACTGTTGGGATTGTAGGGGAATCCGGCAGCGGCAAAAGCGTCACAGCCAAGGCGATTATGTCGCTCATTACGCCTCCGGGCCGCATCACTGCCGGAAATATCCGGTTTCGCGGCGAGAGCCTGTCTGGGCTTTCGGAGAAGCAGTGGCGGCACCTGCGCGGCAACCGGATTGCGATGGTTTTTCAAGACCCGATGACCTCGCTGAACCCGGTGAAAAAAATCGGCCAGCAGCTCACAGAGGTCATCCGCAGGCACCGTGGGCTGGATAAAGAAGCCGCCTATGCCGAGGCGGCCAAGATGCTGCGCCAGGTGGGGATTCGCGATGCGGAGCAGCGTCTGCAGCAATATCCGCATGAATTCAGCGGCGGCATGCGGCAGCGGGTGATGATCGCTATGGCGCTGTCCTGCCAGCCGGAGCTGCTGATTGCCGACGAGCCGACAACGGCGCTGGATGCAACGATACAGGCGCAAATTCTTGACCTTTTTAAAGAGTTAAAAGGCAATTCCGATACAGCGGTCGCGCTGATTACGCATGACCTCGGCGTGGTGGCGCAGGTCTGCACCCGGGTAATCGTCATGTACGGCGGATTGATCATGGAGGAAGGAACGGTGGAGGATATCTTCTACCGGCCCCAGCATCCATACACCCAAGGCCTGCTGCGCTCCATTCCGAAGCGCGGCGGCGGTTCGCGTGAACGGCTCATTCCGATTGAGGGTACACCGCCCGATCTGCTCGACCCGCCTCCCGGCTGCCCGTTTATGGAGCGCTGCCCGCATGCTTTTGGCCGCTGCAGAGAGCTCCCTCCGGCAGTAGAACTCTCTCCGGGCCACCGCTCAATGTGCTGGTTGGCACAAGGGACGCAGGAGCAGCCGGCAGCTAATGCTGAGGGGAGGGATTCCAGTGAGTGAGAGCAAGGTATTGGTGGATGTGAATAATCTCAAGAAACACTTCTCCAAAGGCAAGGATATGCGCGGACGCGATACAGCCGTGCTGAAGGCTGTCGATGGCGTCAGCTTCCAAATCCGCCAGGGCGAGACCTTCGGTCTGGTAGGCGAATCCGGGAGCGGCAAGTCTACAGTGGGCCGGTGTCTGCTCCGGCTGTACGATTATACAGCCGGTGAGGTGTTCTTCGATGGACAGCCGCTCGGCAAGCTGGGTGAGAAGGGGCTTAAGCCTTTCCGCCGCCGGATTCAGTCCATCTTCCAGGACCCGTATTCTTCGCTGAATCCGAGCCTGAATGTGCTGGAGCTGATCAGCGAGCCCATGAAAATCCACGGCATCTACCAGGGCGATGAGCGCAAGGAAGCAGTCGCTGCGCTGCTGGAGCGGGTAGGGCTGAAGAGAGAGCATCTGTACCGCTATCCCCACGAGTTCAGCGGCGGACAGCGCCAGCGCATCTCCATTGCCCGGGCGCTGTCGGTGCGGCCTGAATTTGTCGTCTGCGACGAGCCGATCTCGGCGCTCGACGTTTCGGTTCAGGCTCAGGTCGTCAATATGCTGGAAGATCTGCAGTCCGAATTCGGCCTGACGTATCTGTTCATCGCCCATGACCTATCGATGGTCCGGCATATTTCCGACCGCATCGGCGTCATGTACGGGGGCCGTCTGGTTGAGGTGGCGGAGAGCGATGAATTGTACGACAATCCGCTTCATCCTTACACCAAAGCACTGCTGTCTTCCATTCTGGAGACAGACCCGCAGAAGGTAAGCCAGCGGATACAACTGGATGGCTATGCCGGGGCGGGCAATTCGGGTGAGCAGGCTGAGCTGCGGGAAGTAAGCCCGGGCCACTACGTGGCCCTTGACTAATTAGATAAATTACAATCGTAATGGGAGGTTATGAGATGACAGATACTTTAAATAAGGTGAAATTGTCGCAATGGGATGCACTGCTGGTGGAATCACTGCGTTCCCTGGGCTGGTCCGATGAAGAGCTGCTGCGCAGAGTTGAATCGGGAGAGCTTCCGGTCGATGAGAGCGAATATGAATTCGATTATACCCAGTTGACCGCTTTGGCGGGCGAGCAGCCGGAGCAGTTCCGGCAGGCAGTGACCGGCGGCTATCAGATCAAGTACAACACGATCCGCGGCATCCGCAGTTGGATTTTCGTCGCGCTCGGCATACAGGCGGAGCTGGAACTGGAGGAAGGCAAAGAAGCTGTAGAAGTGGCTTTGACACAGGACGAGAAGAACCGGCTTGAATCGGTTCTGTCCTTCGGCTGGCAGATTATAGCTGCCGGCAGCGCCGGAGTATACCGGATCGAGCCTATTCAGAGATAGGCGTGATATGAGAACAGATTGCCCTCCTGGCCATATGTGCCAGGAGGGCAATTTTGCGTTAATCGGCGGTGTAAAGTTTCCTTCGTCCAGAATATGCTAATGTATGGCTGCTGCACTGCGGAATTGAACAAATTTTGTTTGTGTATTTCTGCGGTGTTTCTGAAACGTGTATCGTCTAATAGACGTATGAGAAGAAACGGAAAAACGGCATAGGATGTATAGAGGGAATAAGAATTGTGTGTGAAATGAAAGAGCCAGGGGAGTTCGTTGAAATAAGGCGGTGCTGTGTAGAATTAGGTGGAATTAGTCAGACTGTTGAGAAACCCAATAATTCAATACGACATCGCATTCATTTGGTATAATATAGGTAACTTTGTAAGAAAGTGCGGTGTCTCATGTTAAACGAGAAGGATCAAGGGAATAGCGGGAAATATCAAATGGAGCTTGTCTGTTTGGATCAGTTGGTTC
>NZ_JBTLRW010000013.1:0-159919 GCF_054483875.1 Paenibacillus sp. BAC0078 | reverse complement strand
GTTTGGTGGCGATAGCGGAGGGGTTCCACGCGTACCCATCCCGAACACGACCGTTAAGCCCTCCAGCGCCGATGGTACTTGGACCGAAGGGTCCTGGGAGAGTAGGACGCCGCCAAGCATTATTCCCTGATAGCTCAGTTGGTAGAGCACTCGACTGTTAATCGAGTTGTCACAGGTTCGAGTCCTGTTCGGGGAGCCATGCTCTCATAGCTCAGTAGGTAGAGTGCTTCCATGGTAAGGAAGAGGTCACCGGTTCGAATCCGGTTGAGAGCTCCACAAGTTTTTAAGGCCCGTTGGTCAAGGGGTTAAGACACCTCCCTTTCACGGAGGTAACATGGGTTCGAATCCCATACGGGTCACCATTTATGATTTTTCATTTTCCCTAGAGGACAACCTTAGATATGGAGGCTTAGCTCAGCTGGGAGAGCATCTGCCTTACAAGCAGAGGGTCGGGGGTTCGAACCCCTCAGCCTCCACCATAATCGTCCTCGTGTTGGAAGAGATTGTGGGAATTTTATAGGTATCCATCGAAGGGGATTAGCCAAGCGGTAAGGCAACGGACTCTGACTCCGTCATCATAGGTTCGAATCCTATATCCCCTGCCAAATGCGAGCCATTAGCTCAGTTGGTAGAGCACCTGACTTTTAATCAGGGTGTCGAAGGTTCGAGTCCTTCATGGCTCACTTTATTATTATTGTGCGCGTGTGGCGGAATGGCAGACGCACCAGACTTAGGATCTGGCGTCTTACGACGTGGGGGTTCAAGTCCCTTCACGCGCACCACCTAATTTGCGGACGTGGCTCAGCGGTAGAGCATCGCCTTGCCAAGGCGAGGGTCGCGGGTTCGATTCCCGTCGTCCGCTCCATAATATTTGCGCCCTTAGCTCAGCTGGATAGAGCGTTTGACTACGAATCAAAAGGTCGGGAGTTCGAATCTCTCAGGGCGCGCCATTTTATTTATTTTACAAAATAACGGGATGTAGCTCAGCTTGGTAGAGCACCTGGTTTGGGACCAGGGGGTCGCATGTTCAAATCGTGTCATCCCGATTTTATATCTTCGCGGGTGTAGTTCAATGGTAGAACTTCAGCCTTCCAAGCTGATAGCGTGGGTTCGATTCCCATCACCCGCTCCATAATTTTATATCGTTTCGGGATGTAGCTCAGCTTGGTAGAGCACCTGGTTTGGGACCAGGGGGTCGCATGTTCAAATCGTGTCATCCCGATAATTTAGCTTTTAGCTGACAATGAGCTCTTACTTCGGTAAGAGTTTTTTGTTTTTCTTTAAGTTGAAAATTTATGTTTTCATTTTAGTTGAATTTAATATATGTTGTTTTAATCCCTTGAAAAAAAGATGACTTCCGGTGGGATGCCAATCCGAAGATAATAGCTTATTAAGGATTCGTCTTGTTCGGGAGGAATACCTGACGATAATAGCTTAATCGCGAATAAATTAGCTTGACGCTCAAGCTTTCCAGGCGAAAAATAGGAATTCTCCTCTAAAAAGAACCGGTTTATTCCTTTATGCAGGCGATCATGGCCGAGTTCATGCGCACATACAAAACGCTGCCACTCTATAGGCAGTTCATTATGAATAACAATAAATCTTCTTCTAAGTTTGCGATAATACAAACCCTTTGTACTTTCTCCCAGGTTTATGAATCGAATATGAATGCCCAGCGCCTCACAGAGCTCGAAAGGGCTGTTGGTTTTATATTTTTTGATCAACTTATTGATTATCTCATCCATATTCTTCACCCGCAGCATGTTAATGTATGTGATGTCGCCTAGCTATGATCGGTGTCTGATTCGTGCTTGGGTTTGGTTCTTTTATTCATCTGCTTGGCTTCCCAGAAAAGACCGGTCAGCACATCCTTGATCCGCTGTTTGTCTTCCTTATTTAAAGGGATTCCGTCAAACATAAGTTCCCCGTCATCCTCCAGCATTTTGCGGAAATCCCGCTTATCCTTACCTGTAGCCCATTCAGGGACTTTGCCTTCGGTATTGCTCAACAAATCTTCAGCTAAGTATCCTGCTTGTTCCATAAGCTCTTCATAGGATGCTTCAGCAGCCTCAGCGATCTTACGCAAAGTGGCCGGCTTAGGCACCCCTCTTAATCCGTTCTCGATTCGTGAGATTTGTGCTCCGCTGATACCCGCAAGTGAAGCCAGTTGACTGATTGTCAGGCCTTTATGCTCTCGAAGCTGTTTCAGATAATTCCCGAAATCTCCTGCCATCGTTAACCACTCCTTATCACCTATTAACCTGTTAATAATAATATAAGCCATAATTGTCAATAGGTAAACAAAAAGCAAGTAATAATGCCAAAAGGTAATATGCGATGTGATGGTAAGATAAAGCGTGATAAGAGGTGTTTTCTCCTCCTAAACGGCCTAAAATGGGATTTTACGGAATTGGAGATAAGGTGGTATATTATTGAAAAAGGCGAACAAAATACGAACAAGAAGAATTTTACCACATTTCTCAGGAAATTTCCTCAGTAATTACCTTAACTCAGCCTAAATGCAAAGGAGTGCATATAATGATGAATTTATCCTCGTTACCCGAACTGGATCGCCGTCGTACTCAGGTCGCAATAGAGAGTATGCTGGAGAAATATCGTATTTTTAAGACGGTTACTTTTGAAGCCAAGGAAGCGGGTATTACTTATTCCTATATCGAGAGATTTCATGGCCAAACCCATACTATTACTGATCAGACTGCTGCCATTGCCACTCATAACGTAGATGTTCCTGCTGCAAGAAGAGCTTACTGTGCCGCACTGGATTCTGTAGTGGACAGGCTGGATAACCGGGAGCAGCAGCTCGTGAGAGAACGATACATGCGTAGAGACGAAATATACGATTACACGGTGTATAATCATGTGTTCGATCCGCCGGTCAGCAAGGATACTTACGTTAAGATACGCACAAAGGCATTTTATAAGATGGCTCTGGCACTGACGGATCTTGGGTTGTTGTCGCTGGGGGGGCTGTTGAAAAAAGGATCGTCTATGAAAAAAGAAGAGTCGGAGAGTAGGGGGGAGCCAGCTCCTATTAATGGTGGTTAATTTATGAATAGAAGGAAAGTATGAACATAGAGCGTAATACGAAGGCTGTATCGTCCGATGGATGATGCAGTCTTTTTTTGTCGGAGGAGAAATGAGGTGCGAAATATATATATAAAGGAAGGCATCTTTTTACCAGCTCAAAACCTCCCTAGTTCATCTCGAAGCTCTCCCATAACCCGCCGTAATACCGGCTCCATGCGGAAATAAAGCAGGTATGATTATACCATGGCAAATGAAGCAGAAGGACACCGCAGGAGCATGAATGCCCCGCTGATATTGTACCTATGTGAGGTCAAATAATTCTTTTCGCGGTGAAAGATTCTTCAGGCAGATGCCAAACGAAGACGAGTATTCCCACTGTGAAGGGTATATTCGTTTTTTATTTCAATATAAACTGGAGGGATGTACACAATTATGTTAATGGATTTAATGATTCATAGCATCAAGGAACGGCTGCAGCTGAGGCTGTGGAGAGGAATGCAACCATGACTGTACAACAATTAAGGGAGAACATTATTGCTGCACTTGAAGAATCTTTTCCTGGTGTACCCGTATATGTCGATGGTAATAAACCGCAAATTGCATACTTCAGAGTGGAATTAATCTCGTCAACTTATGACCGGCAAAGGGAAGGCAAATATATGGCCGTGTATCGTTATGGTATCCGATATGAGCAGGGTGGTTTGCTGGATTCGGAAGGTATGGCTGACGGATTGTGCGAGGCGCTTGCGATGAGAGAGAGAGAACAACCTTCTTTTCGGGTGATGCGACAGGCTTGGGAGGCTGGAACAGAAGGAAGCGGGCCACTTTTTACAGTGGACTATATGCTCTATCTTCATAAAGAAATACAGCCCGAACCAGGGATTAAGATGATGGGGCACTTGACAGAAGGAGAACGACTGAAATGAGCACAAATGATACTAACCTGAGTATTTTTGGAAAAAAGCAGATTATGGAATCGGCATTATTTTCACCTAAAGAAAAAGATGTGCTGGACGTAATGCTGCAAGAAGATCAGGGTTACACATTACTTGAAGCAAAGAAATTACTGGGGCTTTTTCTAACTAAGGAGGTTATCTAATGGCTGGAGGAACATGGACAACACAAAACAAGGTGCGTCCGGGGGTATACGTGAATGTCGCATCGAGCGGAAGCACAGTAGGCAAAATGGGGGAACGTGGAATTACAGCTCTCGCTCTTTCCTTACCCTGGGGGAAAACAGGATCTATTCTGAAGCTTACGCCACAGGATGACTATAAGAAGTTGCTTGGTTATGATCTGACTGATTCTGTACTGCTTCCGGTACGGGAAGCACTGAAACGTGCAGGCACTCTGCTGCTCTACCGCTTGAATGAAGGTGTAAAAGCAGCAGTGACCAATAACGGCCTGCAGGTAACGGCAAAATACGGCGGTGAACGTGGCAATGATCTTTCCGTGACCATTGAGAAAAATATTGATAACAACGCTCTGTTCGATGTTAATACGCTGCTTGGCAGTACAAAATTGGATAAACAAACTGTTGCGTCCGCACTGGAACTTACGTCCAACGAATATGTGGAGTTTAAGGAAAATGGTTCGGCTGGCTTGACACTAACTGCTGGCATGCCTCTGACGGGTGGTGCTAACGGTACGGTAACGAATGCGGAGCACAGTGAGTTTTTGACTCTGCTGGAGGTCCAGGATTTCCAGACGGTTGGGCTTTTGTCGCAGGATAACTCCCTTAAGGCACTGTATACCTCATTTGTGAAGCGTCTGCGTGATACAGAGGGCAAGAAGGTACAGGCAGTATTGTCCAACTACGCAGCAGCCAATCATGAAGGGATCATCAGCGTAGCCAACGGTGTATTGCTCAGCGATGGTACGACCATTGATAAAACGAATGCTGTGGCATGGGTAGCGGGCGCAACTGCTGCAGCTGCAGTAAACGAATCGTTGACTTACCAAACATATGATGATGCTGTTGATGCGGATGTACGCTTCAATCATATCGAAACGGTAACAGCACTGACGAATGGTGAAATGCTCTTTACGTATAATGGAGGCCGTGCCGTGGTGGAGCAGGATATCAACACCTTCACGGGATTTTCACCGGATAAAGGCAAGGTTTTTTCGAAAAATCGAGTATTGCGTGTACTGGATGGGATTTCCGGTGATTTGAAAAGAATTTTCGAAAATTATTTCATTGGCAGGGTAGCGAATAATGAAGACGGACGTGCGCTTTTTTGGTCCCAATGCGTTTCTTATATGAACGATCTGCAGAACCTTGGCGCAATCGATAATTTCAATTCACAGACTGATATTGTGGTAACAGCAGGAATGGATAGTGACAGTGTAGTGCTGGATGTTGCCGTGAAGCCAGTTGATTCCGTAGAAAAAGTATACATGAAAGTGAAGGTGGTCTAAGATGACATTCTTGAAAGCCAGCGATACCCTCTCCGGCCAAGAAGGCCGTGCTTTTGCAACTATCAACGGTCAAACGGAAGAAATGTTCTATGTGAAGACGCTCGAAGCAACTGTTGAGAAGCAGAAGGCGGAAGTGAAGACACTCGGGCGCCGGGGGGTACAGCATAAAGCAACGGGGTGGTCCGGCAGCGGGTCGATGACAATTTTCTATATGACTAGCCGTTTCCGTCAGTTGATGCTGGAATATATGAAAACAGGAGTGGATCAGTATTTTGACATTGTAGTCACGAATGAAGATCCTTCGTCTAGTGTGGGAGCACAGCGGATTATGCTAAAATCTGTGAATTTGGACAGTGTTATTATGGCTTCGCTCGATACGGAATCAGATGCCCTTGAAGAAGAAGTGAGCTTTACTTTTGAAGATGTGGAGCTTATGCAATCCTTTAACGCTCCGGCAGGTTCTGGCCTCTAGAGGATCTGTGCCTGAAGTGAATATAGACGTGAGCAAGAATGGCCCGGACGTGAAATGAGCGGCGGGTCTCTTCTCTGTCTTCTTAAAACAATCAGAATAACAGGAGGAAGACAATGAGCGAATTAAGTTTGTTTTTTGCACAAAATGCAGCATCTGACACTACGGAGGAATTTGTGGTCTCGCAGCGGTTTAAAGATAAAGAGGGCAAAGCCGTAGCTTGGAAACTGCGCAGTATGACTGAGGATGAGAACCAGGAATGCCGGAAAGCGGCTACACGAAAAATAAAAGGGAAAAATGGCACATATTCAACGGAGATTGATCCTAATGATTATATGGCCAAGCTGATGACCTCAAGTGTGATATACCCGGATCTGAAGAATTCTGAGCTCCAACGGTCTTACGGGGTACTTGGAGCAGAAGCGCTGCTGCGTAAAATGCTGCTTCCTGGTGAATTTGCAGCGCTCGGTGAACGTGTACAGGCACTGAATGGATTCGATACTGACATGAACGAACTGGTAGATGAAGTAAAAAACTGATCAACGAGGGTGATGGTGAGGCTAACCTGGCCTACTACGCCCTCCACGAACTGCACATTTTGCCGCATGAGCTTATGAGGTTCTCTACGCGTGAACGTGCGGCTATATACGCGATGATTTCGGTGCGGGTGGACAAAGAGAAACGGGAGCAATCCCGTAACAAGGGCAAGAGAAGATGAAGGGGGTGAATGAATGGAGATAGATGTATCTAAAATGGTATTAGTGTCGCGTAAGTCGCTTGTGATCTGGAAAGCGATGAATAAGCAGTGTGTGCGTATGAATACTAACCTGGATATTGTAAATCGCTCCATCAAAGGGGTTCAGGCTGCTATAAAGCGGTCAGCAGATGGAATGGATCGGTCTCTGGACAGACTTAATCAGTCCTTGCAAGAGATTAATGACACCTTGCTGGATGGATTTAAACGTATGCCTCCAAAGATAAGTATGTCTAGAGATACTGTAATGGAGCAAAGCCAACAGGCCTCGCAATCTCAGCAGTTAGCGGTTCGCACACTGAGCGCCTCACCGTCAGTGAAGGCTGTAACACCTGAAGAAGAAAAGGCGAAAAAAGTAAACTGGTGGAAAGGGCTTAAGGAAAAGAAGAAAGTAGAGCAGAAGCCACAGGAAAAAAGCAAGGAAGAGATAGTTGATGCATCTCCCAAGCCCAAGATTAATCTTAGGAAGGAACCGCCAGCACCTCCAACTCCGCCACCAGTCCCTGCGGATTCCAAAATAATGAAATTTCTCAAAACAGCCAATGTGGTAAACCCTTTTAATAGGGTCAAATCCTTTGGAGAGAAAGCAGTAAAATCTGTGGTAAAGCCAGGTGATGGTGATGTCATGGACTGGAATAAGCTCAACAAGAATATTGACGCGGCTCTCGGTCAAATTGGAGCGAAGGCATTAGGAGCGCTGCGTCCGGTAATGGATACGCTTAATACGGCTCTGACCTCAGGCCAATTAATGCCGATTATTGATGCTATGGCGAACGGCTTTCTTTTCATTGCTAATGTCATTTCTATGGTGGTCAATGGATTGTTGTGGCTGGTTGGGGTTGTTCAGGAAAATTGGTCCTATATTAAACCGATTCTTGAAGCCATTGCTATTGTGTACTTAGCAGCGATGATTGTCCAAGTGTATATGCTCGCAGCTGCCTGGTTAGCAGCCAACTGGCCGATTCTGATTGTTATTGGGGTTATTGCGCTTTTATTGCTGATTTTACAGCAGCTAGGTGTATCTGCAGGGGATGTGGTAGGTGGCATTATGGGGGTGTTCGGGGGGCTGAAAGTCCATCTACAGAACGTAATTATCTCCTTGCAAAATGCATTTATCACTTTCAAAGATTTCTTGCAAAACTTATTTATAGACCCAGTGTACGCAGTAAAAAAATTATTCTATGATATGTTCATTAATTTTTTGGATCTTCTTTATCAGATGGCCTTAGGGGGCGAAAACTTTGCTGGCGGTTTTATGAAAGTAATAGCACAAGCTATTAATGTTGCGATGAAGGGTGTAAAGAAGCTTACAGATTTATTGAGTAAAGTACCTGGCTTTGAGAAATTAGCAAATTTACAATTGAATCCAATCAACCCTGAAGACCCCCATGCTGTGAGTGGGCTGATAAAAAATGTAAGAGACCGTGTAGTTGCTCCTACTAGTGATAAGCCAGTTAAGAATAGTGACAAGATAGAATACTTAGACTATATACAGCCAATTAATGCAAGTTCTCAAGCAGGCCGGGATTTTGTCGATAATTTCTCCAATATGGGAAGAACTGCTACTGAGAAAGTAAAGAATATCGTAAACCCTGCAGCAAGCAATCCTTTAAACTCAACAAACATCCTTGCCAATCAAAACGGGAACGTGAACAACGTCAACCGGGTCAATGAAGTTGGCGCTATTAACGATACCGTAGACATCTCCAGCGATGATCTGAAAATGCTGCGTGAGCTGGCAGAGATTCAAGCGATTCAGAATTTCGTAGAGCTAACACCAACTGTTCAGGTAACAACGGGAAATATAAATAATGCTGGAGATATTGACTCCATTATTACAAAGATTGGGCAGAAGCTGAATGAGGAGTTTGTCTCAACGGCCCAGGGGGTGTATACGTAACGTGGAAGAGTATGGATTTTTTCTTAGCTACAACAACTATCAAGAGGCTATCAGACTGCCGGTCAATCCCGAAACGTTGGAGATTAAGGAGTCTGGTGATGGAAAAAGCTACTCTATCATTGACTTGGGTGAAATCAATACCATTGCCTATCCCAAGCTGACGGAAATCACTATTGAGAGTATTTTTCCGGCGCAGTATTATCCGTTTGTTGTGTACGGAAGAGATGAGGCGAGTAAGCTGCTGAAGCCTTATGAATATGTGAAGCTGATCAAAAAATGGATGGTGAGCCGTAGGCCAATACGGTTTGTATTTACCGGGCTGAAGTCGCTGGATAACCATGCCGCAGATCAGAGCAACATAGAGCCAGATTGGCTCGCGCTGGCAAAAGCGAATGCGGGGAAGATTTTTACAGGTGAAATGGGAATTAATATGGCCGCTAGCATCGAAGGCTTTACATGGAAGCTCAGCGCGGGAACTTCCGGGGATATTGAATACACATTATCACTTAAGAAATATGTATTCTATCAGGCAGTTGCTGCAAAGGTAGTAAAGGGCGAAGTCAAGGCGCAGCAGAAGCGCTCTAGTGATAAAACTGCACCAGCTACCTATACCATAAAAGCAGGGGATACCCTTGGGAAGATAGCCCAGAAATTCCTCGGCGACAGCAGCAAATATAAGATACTCCAGAAGCTTAATGGCATTTCCGATAGTGAGCTGAAGAAGCTTAAGGTCGGCAGAGTCATCAAGCTGTCATAGGAGGGGAAGATGTTGAAGCTGCTTTTGAAGAACAAGGAAGGCAGGGTTTGGGATATCTCTAGTATCGCAACGGACATCACTTGGAAAACATCACGTTCCGGCAAGCCCTCTACTCTGGATCTGACTCTGGTTGACAGTGGTATTTACCAGCATCCGAAGTTTGGGATCAGCAACGGGGATATTATACAGTTCAGTAAAGATGGGATTAACGTGTTTTATGGTTTTGTGTTCAGTATAGATACGGGGATTGACCAAGAAATTAAGCTGACGGCGTATGATCAGATCCGTTATTTACTGGGGAACGGTAGCTACGTACTCCAGAATGTTACCGCAAGCGAACTGATACAAAAGATTGCCAAGGACTACGGATTGCAGACAGGTGTGCTGGATGCCGCTAAGTACAAGATCCCCTCCTTGATTGAAGATGACAAAAAACTGCTCGACATCATAATGGGGGCTATCGGTAGCGAACTTCAATATAAGGGGCAACTGCTGGCTTTTTATGATGACTTTGGCAAGCTGACACTGCGTAGTAGCGAGAATATGCTGTTGAATGTGATCCTAGGAGCAGGACATTATCTGTATGACTACTCATTGAAACGAAGCATTGATGAGGAGACGTACAACACAATTTTTCTATACAAAGACAACGAGGCAACAGGTAAGAGAGACATCTATCCAGTATCGGATAAGGAAAATGTGGAACGCTGGGGCTTGTTGCATTTATACCAGAAGGCTGATGATAAGGCGAATGCTGCACAGATTCAGGAAAAAGCTAATAATTTGCTGAAAATGCATAACCGGGAAAAGCTCAGTCTCTCTGTGCAGGCAATCGGCGACATGCGGGTAAGGGCAGGTAATTTCATCTATGTGCTGCTGGACGAGTTCGACACGCAGCTTTTTCTGGTGGATCAGTGCAGCCATAAGATTTCCGGTGGCGAGCATACTATGTCCCTAGATATAAAGGTGGTGTAAAGGTTCATGTTGGATATTATCAAAAAAGCGAGCCTCGGAGCCGTATCGAATACGAATCCCGTGGCTTTTTCCTATGGAATGGTGACGGCTACAAAGCCTCTGCAGATTCAGGTGGATCAACGGTTTATTCTTTCCGGCCCTGCACTTGTCCTACCAGAAACAGTAATGGAAAGCAAAATTGAATTGGATGGCAAAAGCTATCTGATCCGACGGGGCCTTGAATCCGGGGACCGTGTGCTGTTGATCCGCATGCAGGGAGGACAAAGCTATATTGTTCTGGATCGGCTGGTGAATTCATGATACCAGTCATTGGAAAGGCAGGTCCCATAACGTCAACGCTGGAGAGCGAAACCATTAGCGAGAGTTTAGAAATCCCAAGCCTTACTTATAGAATGGATTGGGAACGCAAACGGATATTAGGCACTATTGATGCGCTGGAAGCCGTCAAGCAGGCGGCAGTGAAAGTTCTTCAAACCGAACGTTATGAGCATCTGATCTATAGTTCGGACTACGGAACTGAATGGAATCTGGTGCTTGGCAGAGACCGCCTGCTCGCCAGATCAGAGCTAAGGCGGAGTATAAGTGAAGCTTTGCTGGAGGATGAGCGAATTCGTAGTTTGGAGGATGTGGAGATTTCTTTTAACGGAGACACTGTTATCCTCAATTGCACTGTCGTCACGTATTACGGCAATTTCGAGATCAGAAAGGAGTGGAATGAGGGTGTATGAAGGTCAGACATTTGAAGCTTTGCTTGAACGAATGCTGGACCGGGTGCCGCCAGGTTTGGACAAGCGTGAAGGCAGCATTATCTATGATGCGCTGGCTCCGGCTGCGGCTGAGATGGCGCAGATGTATATTGAGCTGGATGTGAACAACAATTTGTATTTTGCAGATACGGCTACTGGAGAGTACCTGGAACGCAGCATTGCCTGGACGGGAATTACAAGGCGCGCCGCGAGTAAAGCTGAGCTCAAAGGAATTTTCTATAACAGCGCTAATGAGTTGCTGGATATTCCGCTTGGCAGCCGTTTTTCACTTGATTTGCTGCATTATACGGCAGTGGAGAAGCTGGCTCCAGGAACCTACAGGATGGAAAGTGAAGCAGCAGGGGAAGAAGGAAACCGATATTTCGGCTCCTTGCTGCCCCTTGATTACATCCCTGATCTGGCGCGTGGAGAGATTGCGGCCCTGCTGATCCCCGGTGAAAATGCGGAGAGTGATGATTCGCTGCGTCAACGGTATTTCGACTCGGCGAGACGCCCGTCAACGAGCGGAAATAAATATCATTATATGGAATGGGCGATGCAGATTGATGGTGTGGGGGGCAGCCGGGTATTCCCGCTCTGGAACGGTCCTAAGACGGTGAAGGTTGTGATCGTAGATTCGCAAAAGCAGCCTGCCTCCGAACTGCTTGTCTCTCAGGTGCAGCAACACATTGATCCAGTTTCGGGACAAGGTGAAGGACAAGCACCGGTAGGCGCAGTGGTAACCGTAGTCTCGGCAACAGGAAAAAACATCAGTGTAAGCGCCGAGGTTATACTTGCCTCCGGATATTCACTGCAGTCGGTTATTGATGCTTTTAAGGTGCTATTGGAAAAGTATCGCAAGGAGAAGGCTTTTACCGCTTCCTATATCAGCCAGTCTGTCATTGGTTCGTTGCTGCTGGATACTGAGGGAGTTGTGGACTATAGCGCATTGAAGCTGAACGGCGGAGTTGGAAACGTAACACTAACAGAAATTGAAGTGCCGGTGTTCAGCAATGTAGAGCTGGAGGTGTAGCGATGGGTTACCCGGGGCAGATTGATGTATTCAAGGACAAGCTGAACAAAAAAGCAAACGGCGGCAGCTATGTTATTGAAGAAAAGCTCATTCTTACGGATGGAGTTTTTAGAGGCTTGCTTGCGCATGACAATATCAACAACCAGACTATTGCTGTGTATACAGGGCCTCATTACAGCGGAATAGAGCTGCGGAATTTCTCAGTTTCCTTCCCTGATGACGCGCCTTGGCGGCGGAGCATAAGGATTTTTGCCGAGGTTCCCGAGGTGTATGTCACCTACGAAACGCCAGGGGATACCGTGGAAGCGGATGATATCAATGTCCTGCAATGGGGGCTTACTGCCGTTCAAAGTGAGTTGGAACGCTATAAGACTGAGGGAAACATAGATGGAGGGACATTTAGAAGAGAGGTGTAAAATGGCACAAACGATTCAGGTTAAACGCGGGACACGGGCAGAGCTTGCTGCTTATGGAGTTTTGCAGACAGGTGAGATGGGCTTTTGTACGGATACAAAGGAAGTCTATATTGGTGACGGTACCTCCAATTTTATGGTCGGCCATGCGCTGTCAGGTCCAGAGGCTACGCGTCCGGCAGCGGCATCCACGGGGCGCTTATATTATGTAACTGGCGGCACCAATACCGGATATGTATACTTCGACGACGGTTCAACCTGGCGACGGATCAATTCGCAGAAGCTGAGTGACCTGACGGGAACGGTGGATGACCTTGCCGATGGAACAACATATGCGAAGGTACTAAAAGCTGATGTTACAGCGGGACATATCAATAAAGTGTCTGACGGTACAAATGTCAAAACGGCTGCTGAGATTAAAAACCATATTGATGATGCATTCAAGCACCGTGTAATCAACGATACGGGAACCGCAATTACCGACCTATGGTCGGCGCAGAAAATTAAGAACGAAATCGAGCTGGCCAAGCATAACATTGAGCCTCAGGCTTCGGTAAAGAATCAGAATCTGACCGTTCCCCCGGTGAGCCCAGTTGAAGGTGACCGATACATTATTCCTGCTGCAGCAACAGGGGCTTGGGCGGGGAAAATAAATCAAATTACCGAGTATCAATCTGCAGCATGGGTGTACTATACGCCCGCCGTCGGCTGGACTGCTTATGTTGATGATGAGCAAAAAATTTATAGCTGGAACGGCAGTGATTGGGTGCGTACAGGGGGGGCATTACAGACTATTACGGCAGGCAATGGCCTTACCGGCGGTGGACAAGCCGATTCGGTGACGCTGAACATTGGTGCAGGCTACGGGATTGGCGTTACCTCAGACGCGATTGCTGTTACCGCTGGCAAAGGGATCATTGTAGATACGGGCGGGGTAGCGGCCAATATCGACGGAAGCAGCATTGTTTATGACACCTCAAACGGCAACCGACTGATGGTGGCTAGTATTGACGGCGGGACATTTTAGGGAGGCGACGACTATGGCTCTGAAGACTTTAATTCAAATCCGCCGCGGCCTCGAAAGTGCGCTGGGTACGCTTGCTGTTGGAGAACTGGGCTATTGCACCGATACAGGCAAGCTGTACATCGGGACGGACAGTGTCAACAAATTGCTCGTAGCTTCACACAGCACCGGTGATATGCTGAAAAGCATCTACGATACAAACAACAATGGCAAAGTGGATTACGCCCAGGTGGCGGATACTGTATCCTGGTCCGGTGTGGATGGCAAGCCGACGGTATTTCCACCAGCGGCACATACGCATGAATACATGCCTAAAGGCCCGCTGAGCTGGAATCAGCTAAAAGGGGTGTAATTATGGCCTATGGTGAGAATTTATATGGCACATTGAGTTATGCCTCCAGCCAGTCCACGCATGAAGGACCCGAGCTCGGTAAGCCAGACCTGATGGAATACCTTCCTGAGTATTACCAGGGTGTGCCTGAAATGGAGCAGCTTCAGGAGAGCAACGCCGTGGAATGTGGACGGCTCGCTTATTCAATTGAGGATTCTGCATTGCAGACAAATGTAGAATCGGCAACCTGGGGACTCGCGCGTTGGGAGAATGTACTGGCATTAACTACGGACAGTACGAAATCCTATGCTACCCGTAGAGAGATGATCAAGGCTAAGCTACGCGGAAGCGGGACCACCACACCGGAGATGATCCAGCGGACGGCCTCCGCTTTTTCTGGAGGAGATGTTCAGGTTGTGGAGGTGCCGGGGGAGTACAGTTTTGAAGTGCGTTTTGTAGGCACGTTGGGCATTCCGGCGAATATGGCAGGGCTGATTCAGATGATTGAAGAGATTAAGCCAGCGCATCTGGATTATAAGTTTGTGTACAGCTATACCTGGTGGGATTCATTAAAGTCGCTCACTTGGAATGGTGCACATGATAGAACATGGAACGAATTAAGAGTATACGAATAGGAGAGTGAACTATGCAGACTACGGGCAATTTGGGGCTGAAAAAGCCGGATGGCACAGACATTGTAGATATCGCGGATTTGAACGGCAATATGGATATTCTGGATACCGCCGTAAAAAATGTGCAGGATCATGCAGCGGATTCGGTTAAGCATATTACAGCCGCAGAGCGCACGGCTTGGAACGCCAAAGCTTCTACGGCTGCAGCAACCGCCAGCACAGCGGGGCTGATGGCAGCAAGCGATAAAGCTAAGCTGGATGGGGTAGCGGCCGGGGCAAATAATTATTCGCATCCTAATCATACGGGCGATGTGACAAGTACAGGGGATGGCGTTACAGCCATTGCTCCGGGCGTTATTGTAAATGCAGACATCAATGCGGCTGCCGCGATTGACGCATCGAAGATTGGTACTGGGGTTGTGTCAAATACGGAGTTTGGGTATTTAGATGGGGTGACGAGCGGGATACAGGGGCAACTTAATGCCCGACCATTGTTGACAACAACGCCGCAGCAGACGACAGGAGATATCACCTATTATGTCCGAACGGATGGTAATGATAGTAATAATGGGTTGGCGAATACGGCGGCCGGGGCATTCAAGACAATTACTAAGGCGTTTAGTATGATTCCACCAATTGTAAATCATAATGTCATTATTGTTTTTGCACCTGGATTGTACAATGAGGTATTAACAATTGGTGGTTACTCTGGTTCTGGAAATGTAAGTATTAATCCTGATGTAAGTGCTTTAAATACAACTTACAATATACAATCACTAAGGGTTGTAAATTGTAGTGTTAAAATTTCTGCAAAAGGGATTAATGCTCAAACAACATCAAATCATGCTTTTATGGTGGAAAATTGTACAAATGTTGAGTTTTATTGGTGTCAAGCTTCTGCTTCGACAACAGCTAGTCATGGATTTGTTTCAGTTTCTTCAAAGCTGTACGCTTACGGTTGTAGAGTATCCAATAAATATGCTGCTTTTTATGTAGGGCAAAATGCACAAATGCTTGTATGGAGTGCAGATGGGACAGCGAACAAAGTGTCATTATATGCCGGGGAAGGTGGAATTCTTACTTACAACGGTACTATACCGACCTCCCCAACAATATCTCTTACTGCAACACAAAACGGTGGTAATATAATGGCTAATGTTATTAACCCTTGGGGAGATAATACGTGGGCCTCCAGATCTTTTGTAAGAGCCTACCAAGGTACTGCTCAATCACTCTTAGCTACAACTAACACTAAAGTTAATTTTCAGGTTGAGTTGTCGGATAATCTGAGCGAATACGAACCGACCCTATCGCGATTTGTTGCCAAACAATCTGGTATTTATGTTATCAAAGGGTCCGTCGGTGTTGGGAGTATGGCAGCAAACAACCGAGTTGTGGTGACATATAATGTAGATGGCATGGAGAATAACAGACTTTTTGATGGCATAGTTGTGGCTGGTAACGTATCGTCAACGGCTTCTGGGATGGATATCACTTACTTAAGCGCAGGACAAGCCGTTGAAATATACGTATATTCCAATGTTGCTATGACGTTACAATCTTTGAGTATTAATACCGTTATTGAAATTATTAGAGTGGCTTAGGAGGATGGAAATGAACATACCAGCAGCAATTGTGCATCTGTATCCGGACGCTGATCCAATGCGAGATTTTTCCGTCCGAGATAACGGGCCGGAGCCGATAATGAGAAAAGGCGTAGATGGCCGTGTACGCTACGAGATCAAGTCACCAGAAGAAGGCAAGGAACCGATTGAGAACGTCCATTTTCGTTACGGTATCGACTATAACCTCCTAACCGAGGGTGAGGATTACGACATTGTAGAGCGTGGTCCATACATTGCCGTCTGGAACCTAGAAGTTCCCCAACCAACAGAAGCCGAACTGCGAGCAGCCTGGGAAGCCTACCAGGAAGCCGAAGCCAATAAGCTCCCGGAGCTAACGGAAGTTGAAAAGCTTCAGAAAGAGAATGTGCTGCTTAAGGCGCAGAATACTGTCCTTTCCGAAAGAGCAGATTTTATTGAGGACATTATTGCTGAAATGGCTTTGAAGATCTATTAGAATGGCTCGTCGGTTTTACTGATGAATGTCAACAGGGGAAGAGGGTGAGGATAAATGGCTATGTTTTTTGCGCAACGCGTAATTTTGGGAAAGACCAAGTTCACAGAGGTTCCGAACACTCTGAAATCTGGTGTGAAAGAAATCTTGGTTGATAGCAGTTTTGAATTTCTGACAGAAGAATAAATCAAAGGTAACACTTAACTAGTATATTTATCTCGCCCCCGGCCCCCTCCGGGGGCTATCTTTATATACCAGACAGAAAGGAGTGAGGCAATGGACAGCAATGACGTTGCAAACTTGGAGAAGCTCCTGCCTTTGGCTGATAAATATGGGTTGGCCTATATCGTGGCTTTGATTCTGCTTATGATTTTTCTTGTGCTGCTGCGCTCGATTGTCAAAGGGAATCTGGTGCCGCGTGAATTGCTCGAGCGTGCTGAAGAAGACAGAGACCGTCTGCAGAATATTCTTGATAAAGAGCGTTCCGATTTTATGGCACCTACGCTTGAGGTGCTGCAGAGGCTGAAAATTGATCACACTGAGGGCGGTGTTCATGAAGTAAATGAAGAAGATAGGGGGGGATAACGTGTTATCTGGATGGATCAAACGACTATCGCCCCTACACCGGGAGAGAGAGAGGGGACTAGCTCAAGCTTCAGCCAGAGTAATGTTCTCTATTCTCCGATATAAGGATGTATCCAAAGAGATTCAGGAAGAGATCCAAAATAACGGGTTTGCCGAATTTCTAATCTATGATCGAGGTGTCGACAATGGGCGTCATTGATTATTTGCTTTTATTTGCTTATACCATATCTTTTGTTTGTGCGCTGCTGTTGATAGCTGCGCTTTTTTTGTATTTTCGCAGACGTCTTCGCGCGAAAGTGGTCAGCTTGTTCATGCTTGCAGCTTTTTTCTTTCTAGGTGCTTATACCGTGAAAATGGCTGTTGCCTTTTGGATTAGGTTCGGCAGTGTGTCTGGAACGGATTCCGTGCTGGCTTCGCTCAAAACAGAGGCCTGGGCCATTGCCCAGATTGGAACTACTGCAGGACTGCTCATTCTAACCTTGCTGATGTTCACTAAGCGTCACGATCTATTTGTTGTTCTATCGGAGAACAAGAAAGGGGGAGCAAGCCATACTGACTCTAGCCCAAATCAAAAATAAATCCGCCCCCCGCCTGATCGGCCTGCATCCCGCAGTACTCGCAGCAGCAAAAACGTTAATTGAACGCTGCTATTCATGCGGTGTTCCGGTTCTGATTACTCAGGGGCTGCGGACGATTGCTGCGCAAGACGAATTGTATGCACAAGGACGCACCAAGCCGGGAGCGATTGTTACCAACGCCAAGGGCGGTTACAGTTACCATAACTATGGTCTGGCCATCGACTTTGCGCTGCTGCTGCCGAATGGCTCAAACGTGTCTTGGGATATGAAGCGAGACGGAGACAATGACCAGACATCGGATTGGCTGGAAGTAGTGCGGCAGGCCAAGGATTTGGGTTTTGAATGGGGAGGGGACTGGAGCAGCTTCAAGGATTATCCGCATTTTCAGATGAGCTTTGGACTGACGCTTGCTGGTCTGCGCGCTGGAGCAAAGCCCTCAGAGGCAGCTGTAGAGGCGGCATATAGGCTGGTGAACACGAAGGAGGAGCAGGCTGTGAAGAGTAATGCGATTGCAGTAGTAAAAGTAAACGGAGTTAAAATTGCCGACTGCTTCTTGGAGAACGGTGTAACCTATGTGCCGGTGCGTGCTGTCGCGGAAGCGCTTGGCGCCAAGGTTGGTTATGATTCTGTAAGCCGAACCGTAGAGATCACTAGCAGCCGCTAGAACATCCGTAGTATCTGTACTTTGATACTGATCACTGTTTTTGAGATAAAGACGAAACTGAAAGGAATGATTTCTATGATCAACAACGATATTCTGGATAATGTTATGGCCTTTGCATCGGTATTGGCAGTGTTTATCCTTGCTCTGGTACAATTAATCAAAAATAATATTAATCTTCCACGTAATGCTGTACCTTTCATCGGACTCGGAATTGGGCTGCTTATAGGGGCTGCTGCGTATCCTTTTACCAATCTGGAGCTAACGCTCAGGTTATGGTCTGGAGGGCTGGCGGGTTTGTCCGCAACAGGCTTATTTGAACTGGCCTTCAATAATCGTCAGGGAACAACTCGAAAGTGATACGTAAATTTAATTGACGGCCGGCTCTTCGGAGGCGGCTTTTTTTGTGTGTTTACGTAATGTATAATTACATAATCGCTACATAAACCCGACGCAGATCAGACATTATAATAGGAAGAAATACATATTTTTTTTAGCACTGTATAAATAGCCGGATTGGTGTATAATCTTAATTGCTGTATCGCTTTACAGCGCAATAAAGTTGGAGATTTCCGGGCAGTTTTATTGTATGATATGAGGAAAGCTTCAAATAGACAATGTTAAAAGCATTGATCCGGAAGAGGATGGGGGGAGCAGCATGACCGAACTTACGACTGCCGTCAGCAAAAGCAATTCTAATAATCTGCTGCGGCGTGACGTACGGTTCCTGGGGAATATTTTGGGCGAGGTCTTGGTTCACCAAGGCGGCAACGAACTGCTGGAGATCGTGGAGAAAATCCGTGAGTCCAGTAAATCGCTGCGCTCATTGTTTTTGCCTGAACTGCACAATGAATTTAAGGAGCTAATTAATTCACTGGATCCGGAGAATCGCCACCAGGTGATACGGGCGTTCGCCATTTATTTTCAATTGGTGAACATTGCCGAGCAGAATCACCGGATTCGCCGCAAACGCGACTATGAACGATCTGCCGGGGAGACTGTACAGCCTGGTTCCATAGAGAGCGCGATTCAGGAGCTCCGGGAGCGGGATTTCTCGCATGAGGATGTTCATGAGATAATGAATGCTCTGTCTCTGGAGCTGGTCATGACGGCTCACCCTACGGAAGCCATGCGCCGGGCAATTCTCGATATCCATAAGCGGATATCCGACGATGTTATGGGGTTGGACAATCCTACCCTGACCTTCCGCGAACGTGAACAGTTGCGTGAGAAGCTGCTTAATGAGGTCATTACCTTATGGCAGACGGATGAGCTGCGCGACCGCAAGCCTACGGTGCTCGATGAAGTACGCAATGGGATGTATTATTTCCACGAGACTATTTTCCAGGTATTGCCGGACGTATATCAAGAACTTGAACGATGTTTGAGTAAATACTATCCGGGCCAGAACTGGCATGTGCCGACGTATCTGCGTTTTGGTTCATGGATCGGCGGCGACCGCGACGGTAACCCCTCGGTGACTTCTTCTGTTACCATGCAGACCCTGCGTTTGCAGCGCAAGCTGGCTATTCGGGAATATCAGCGGATTATGCGTGAGCTGATGCAGTACCTGAGCTTTAGTACAAGTATCGTCAAGGTGACGTCTGAGCTGCTGGAATCCATTGAGTCGGATCGGGGCGTTATCAGTCTGGATAAAGCGAAATCCTGGCATAACGATAATGAGCCTTACCGGATTAAGCTTACCTACATGATTGCCAAGACGCAGAACGTTATGGACGATGAGAAAAAAGGCACGCCGGAGCGCTACTCCTCTCCGGAAGAATTTATAGATGATTTGAATGTGATCGACCGCAGTCTGCGGCATCACTATGCGGATTATGTAGCCGATACCTACATTAAGAAGCTGATCCGCCAGGTAGAGTTGTTTGGATTTCATACGGCAACACTGGATGTTCGCCAGCACAGTCAAGAGCATGAGAATGCGATGACGGAGATTCTGGCCAAAATGAACGTGACGCAGGATTATGCCAAACTGCAGGAGAACGAGAAAATCGTGCTTCTGGAAAAACTGCTGAACGATCCGCGCCCGTTGACTTCTCCATACCAGACATACACCGAGAGTACGGAAGAATGTCTTTCGGTATACCGTACTATTTTTATGGCGCAAGAGGAGTACGGCAAACAGTGCATTACGAGTTACCTGATCAGTATGGCCGAAGCAACAAGCGATATTCTCGAGGTAATGGTGTTCGCCAAGGAAGTAGGCTTATTCCGTAAAGACAACGATGGTACCGTCGTGTGTACCTTGCAGGCTGTGCCGTTGTTTGAGACGATTGATGACCTCCATAATGCACCGCAAATCATGCATACACTGCTTAGCCTGCCGATCTATCGTGATGCGGTAAGAGCGATGAATGATTTACAGGAAATTATGCTGGGGTATTCGGACAGCAACAAAGACGGCGGTGTGGTCACCGCGAACTGGGAATTGCGTGTTGCCCTAAAAGAAATTACAGCCACGGCTGATAAATTTGGCATCAAGCTGAAATTTTTCCATGGCCGCGGCGGTGCGCTTGGCCGCGGGGGGATGCCGCTAAACCGCAGTATTCTTGCCCAACCGGCTTCGACGATTGGCGGCGGCATCAAAATTACAGAGCAAGGGGAGGTTATCTCCTCCCGCTATTCGATGCAGGGCATTGCCTATCGCAGTCTCGAGCAGGCAACTTCCGCTCTGGTTACGGCAGCGATGCATGCAAGATCACCACAGGCGGACCTGAATGAAGAGAAATGGGAACAAATTATAGCGAATATCTCTGAGGTCTCGCTGAACAAATATCAGGATCTGATCTTCCGTGATCCCGATTTCTTAAGCTACTTTAAGGAATCCACTCCGCTTCCTGAGGTCGGGGAGCTTAATATCGGCTCGCGCCCTTCCAAACGGAAGAATAGCGACCGGTTCGAAGATCTGCGTGCGATTCCTTGGGTTTTCGCCTGGACGCAGAGCCGTTATCTGCTGCCGGCCTGGTATGCCGCAGGAACAGGCTTGCAGAGTTTCTATGACGACAAAGAAGAGAACCTGCAAATTATGCAGAATATGTATGCTAATTTTTCGTTCTTCACCACGCTGATTGATACGCTTCAAATGGCGATAGCCAAAGCGGATCTAATTATCGCCAAAGAATATGCCGGTATGGGCAAAAATGAGGAAGCGCGTCAGCGTATCTTTGGGCAAATCGAAGCTGAATTCAAGCTGACCTCTGAGCTGATTCTCAAAATCACCGGCCAGCAGGAAATTCTGGATAACGTTCCGGTCATCCAGGAATCGATCCGCCTGCGGAATCCTTACGTGGACCCGCTCAGCTATCTGCAGGTGCAGCTCCTATCCGAGCTTAGAGCCCTTCGCGAGGTCGAAGGCGATGACGCCGATCTGCTGCGTGAGGTGCTGCTTACCATCAACGGCATTGCCGCCGGTCTTCGGAATACCGGCTGACGCCCTTGCCGGTCACTTATGCACGCTAGCTGTTTATGATCTTAATCTTCACATCTTTTGTCTTTGAAATATTGTGTTATTGCAGTTGAAGTCGGCAAAGCCGCTTCCCAGCCCGTTCGCCTCAGTAATTGAGGCCGGACGGGCTTTTTTTGTTTGTGAAATCGAAGTCGCTGGAACCAAGCAGCTTCCTGTCTTTTGCCCCTCCCCCCATTGTTGCCAAGATGTATTTTGGGCCGAGCAACAGGCATTGGAACTTCCGCGAATGGAGCGGCGTAGAGGAAATTTGGAATTGGAGGAGCGGAGCGTTCGCCTTTATTGTCAGATTTCTACCGCGGGAAGCGGTTTCCAATCAGGAAATCTGACAATAACAGCGACCGGAAATCCAAATGTTCCTCGAAGCCTGCGACTAATGAGCGGACACATTTTCCCGAATGCCACAGCATCCCCCCAATATACATAGAAGGTAACAATCCATACCTTGATTTTTGAACAAACATGAATTACGATTTAAATGCTTGTACCGTGGACATTCAAGATATGAAATACCAAGGGCGGCAAGTCTGGGGGAGTTAACAGGTGGAGAATCTGGAAGGCAGATTGACAAAGCTCGCCTTGAAAGGCGACCAAAGAGCGTTTGCCGAGCTTGTGGAACTATATAAAGACAAAATATATCATCTGGCTTACCGGATGCTGAACAACCGCCACGAAGCGGAGGATATCGTTCAGGAGACTTTTTTGCGTGTGTATCGAAATTTGGACCGTTATGATGACAAACAGAAATTCTCGACTTGGATCTACCGCATCGGCACTAACCTTTGCATCGACAGACTTCGCAAGCGGCGGCCGACGTATTCACTGGATGCCGAGATGAACGACCAGGAAGGCATTGACGGCTATTCCATGATCCCAAGTGATAATGTGACACCGGAAACGGAACTGCTGCTCTCCGAGACACAGGGACTGATCTATGAGGCCATTGACAGTTTACCTGTGAAATACAGGTCAGTGATGATTTTGCGCTATTTGCAGGATTTGTCGCTTCAGGAGATCAGTGATGTGCTGGATATGCCCGTAACAACGATTAAGACCCGCGTTCACCGCGGCCGAGAATTTTTGCGTAAAAAATTAGGCCCCAAATTGTAAAAATAGATTATTTTTTATGAAACGTCATCTTGGCAGCGACGTATGTAAGTTAAGCAAGTCTTATGCGCCCTGCCCCTTTGCCTTGAAATAATTAAATAGCGCTCATGAAAGGATTGGCTCCTATGGAATGCAAACTGGCCGTCTCTATGATGCATGACTACCTGGATGACGACTTGCCCGAACTGCAGCAGAGGGAATTGAAGGAGCATCTTTTATCCTGTACAGATTGCCGTGCAAAGTTCAAAGAATTGGAACAGACCGATATGCTGATGTTTTCCCTGATGCACCAGAATCCTGTTGCCTCGGAGGAGCTTGTAGACCGGATTATGAATTCACTACCGAAACCCAAGAAGGAACGCGCGTTTGTTACCTGGATTAAACGGCATCCTGCGCTTACGGCGGCGTCAGTATTTATTCTAGTGATGCTGATGAGCTCTGTTACTTTTTGGAATCAGGACAGACAGCTTGTGGTCAGAGGAACCGATCTGGAACAGGTTGTCATCAAAGGAGATACGGTTATCGTACCTTCCGGCAAAACAATATCCGGCGATCTTACGGTGGAGAATGGTAAAACTCAGGTATACGGTGAAGTTAACGGCAATGTGACTGTGATCGACGGCTCTTTGTACCAGGCATCAACAGCTCATATCTCCGGGCAAGTCAAAAGTATAGACCAAGCGGTAAGCTGGCTCTGGTATAAAGTGACGAACATGTTCTCTGAAGTTGCCTACCGTTAAGGAACACCTGGTTGCTTTTAGCAGAAATATCATTTGCGCCTCTTTTTCCGGAAAGATGGCGCTTTTTTGTTGTCTGCAAACCGTACTGTCTCAATCTCTGCTCGCCCAAACTTGCAACCTGGGCTGGAACGTTATAACCTAGATATGAACCAGAGCTTACAGAGCTTTTACATAAACCCAGCTAATATGAAATGACGGGGGTTTTGGCATGAGTTATTTTTCCGACATGACATGGAAGGATTCCATTAAAGATATAATCGACATTCTGATCGTCAGCTACATTATCTACAAAGTGCTCAATATGGTGCGCGGAACCAGGGCGGTTCAACTGCTTAAGGGTATTCTGGTGCTGGTTGTGATCTGGGCAGTGAGTACTTTGCTGGACCTGTATACGCTGAAATGGCTGATGAACCAGATTTTTACGTTTGGTATATTTGCGGTATTTATCATCTTTCAGCCGGAACTGCGAAGGGGGCTGGAGCAGCTTGGACGGGGTAAAATTTTTGGACGGGCCACCGAGAATGACGAGGAGCTCAGCAAGCTGATCGGTGAAGTGATTAAAGCCGTGAATTATTTGGCACAGCGAAAAATTGGCGCGCTGATTGTCTTCGAAAGAGCTACGGGACTTAACGAATATACGGAGTCTGGTATCCCAATGCGCTCAGTGGTCAGCTCCGAGCTGCTTATCAATATTTTCATCCCCAATACGCCGCTGCATGACGGGGCGCTGATTATGCAGGATGGGCAGATTGCTGCCGCTGCCTGTTATTTGCCGCTGTCGGAGAATCCGTTCATCAGCAAGGAGCTGGGAACACGCCACCGTGCGGCGATTGGGATCAGTGAGGTGGCAGATTCAGTATCTGTTGTAGTTTCTGAAGAGACCGGCCAGATTTCACTGGCGATCAACGGGCAGATCGTGCGTGATATTAAGGAAGAATCCTTGATATCCAAGCTGTATCAGGAGTTGCGTGTCACTTCAATGCTGCAGGAGAAACGCTCCGCTTTCTGGAAACGGAAGGGGGAGAAGAGCAATGGATAAATGGATGAAGAATAATAACTTCAACAAAATTCTAGCTCTTGCTCTCGCCATCATCCTGTGGACGATTGTCCATGTAGATACAGCGCCTACTAGTCAGACTACTGTAAGCACCGAATCCAAAATTATTGAAAATATTAATATAGACGTTAAAGGATTTGATGAGGAAAAGTATGTTATGACTAAGGATGCCGAAAGTGTAAGGCTGGAGGTTCGAGGTAAAAAGTCGGATCTCACCTACAAGTTTTCGGACGATTATAAAGTGTGGATTGATCTAAGTAATGTACAGCCGGGGGATACTACACTTCCGCTGCATTATTCATTGCCCAGTGGTGTAATTCTGGAGGGGATTACGCCGAACGATGTGAATGTGCATGTGGAGCTCCGAAACACCAAGTCTTTTCCGATATCGGTTATTACCAAGGGTCAGCCGGCTGCAGGTTATCTGGTGGGAACCCCTGTCGTGGAGCCGGCGGGAACAGCAGAGGTTACAATGGCTGACAGCGAACTGAGCAAGGTTGCCAAGGTGCAGGGAGTCATTCAGTTGAATGGCGAGAGTGACAACATTACGGAAAATAAGCTGAAGCTGTATGCGTATGACAGCAGCGGTAATGAGATTAAGGATGCGGTCATTGAACCATCTTCCGTATCTGTGGAGCTGCCGATAACCCTCCCATCCAAAATCCTGCCGCTGGATATCAGCTTTACCGGCCAGTTGCCTGGTTCGCTGGCTTTGTCCCGGGTAACGCCTGAACAGGATACAGTAACGGTATATGGTACAGAAGCGACGCTAGCGTCTCTTTCGTCCTATGAAGCGACGCTGGATCTCAGCACTATTGATTCCGCAGGCACGAAGCAGTTGAAGCTGGAGCTGGCACCGCCCAAAGGAACTCAGAAGGTTGAACCGGGGGCAGTGAATGTCTCGGTAGTGACTTCGGAAATTGCTGAGAAGACCATCGACAATATCCCGATCAAGCTCGAAGGCGTAGATAAAGGGCTTACCGCTCAGATCACGGACCCAGCCGGTAAAGCTGTTACCCTGACTGTATCTGGAGCACCGAACCTGCTCAATCAACTAGACAAGAATAATATCAGTGTAGTGGCGGATGTGGTTGGCCTTGGGGCCGGGAGTCATGAGGTAGTTCTGCATGTATCCTTGCCAAGATTCATCTCACTGGGCAACGCCTCACAGCGGCTCACGGCGACCGTAGAGCTGTTGGCTGCGGCAACGCCGGCGGTCTCTGGGGCAACGGATAAGGGTGGAAGCGTGAGTGCACCGACCCCAGAGCCAAGCGCTGAACCCGCTTCAGGACAGGGTAATGTGACAGTTCCCACACAAAGCAGCGAAAATACTGCTACAACAACACCGGCTCCATCCGATATCCCTGCGGAGAACAATGGGACAACTGACGTTAATGGGAATGGCGATAGTGCCAACGGTACTGGTGGGACGTAACTTTTTAAAGTAGAATACGTCTAATAATATGTGTTATAAGCACACGCAATAAAAAATCATTCATACAATAATTCAATAAGCTATAGCAGCGTATCCAAAGGAGAAAACAAATGGGTAAGTATTTCGGAACAGATGGTGTGCGCGGAGTCGCAAACCGTGAATTAACAGCAGAGATGGCCTACAGTATCGGCCGCTGCGGAGGATATGTGTTAGCAGGCAATGTAGAGAAGCCGAAGGTTGTTATAGGCATGGACACGCGTATTTCCGGCCCGTTACTGGAATCGGCGCTTGTTGCCGGCATGTTGTCTATTGGTGCTGAGGTTATTCGGCTCGGTGTCGTAAGTACACCTGCTGTGGCATATATTACAAGATTGCTCAAGGCTGATGCCGGAGTAATGATATCCGCCTCACATAATCCGGTCGAAGATAACGGCATTAAGTTCTTTGGCGGAGACGGCTTCAAGCTTACGGATGAAACCGAGCTGCGGATTGAAGAGCTGATGGATGCAGAGAAGGATGAGCTGCCACGGCCTGTAGGAGCCGGTCTCGGGACAGTTACAGTAGATAATGATGCTAAATATCTATATCTTGAATATCTTAAGACTACGATTTCCGAGAGCTTTAAGGGAATGAAGGTTGTGCTCGACTGCGCTCATGGAGCAGCCTATGAGCTGGCGCCGCGTCTGTTCAGAGAGCTTGGAGCAGAAGTGATTGCCATCGGGGCAGAACCGGATGGGCTGAACATTAATGACGGCTTTGGCTCCACGCATCCTGAAGCTCTGCGTGAGGAAGTGCTGCGTCAAGGAGCGGATTTGGGGCTTGCTTTTGACGGGGATGCCGACCGGCTGATTGCGATCGACGACAAGGGTGAAGAAGTTGACGGGGATTTTATCCTCTGTATTTGCGGGGATGCCATGAACCGTGCCGGCAAGCTCAAGGATGGAACGATTGTTTCCACAGTTATGAGCAATATCGGTTTCTATAAAGCAACGGAGAAATTATCGCTGAATACAGCGAAAACCGCGGTCGGTGACCGTTATGTCATGGAGGAAATGCGCCGTGGCGGATACAACCTGGGCGGAGAGCAGTCGGGCCATGTTATTTTCCTGGATTACAATACCACAGGTGACGGCATTCTGACGGCGATTCAACTGGTAAATACCATGAAGTCATCGGGCAAGAAGCTCAGCGACTTGAAATCAATGATGACTAAATATCCGCAGGTACTCGTAAATGTGCGTGTGCAGGATAAGAGCAATTACCCGAACAATCCGGCGATTGAAGCCGCAATCGAGGAAGTGGAGAGCAAGCTGGGCGACAATGGCCGTGTGCTGGTGCGTCCTTCAGGAACCGAGCCGCTGATCCGCGTAATGGCGGAAGGGCCGGATAAGGCTGAATTGGATCTTTACGTAGGGCAAATTGTTGATGTGGTACAGCGTGAATTGGTATAAATCAGTACTGTTAGTGTGGTGAATGATCAGCCGGTGGAAGGAAATGCTTGATATGGGCTTCACCGGCTGAATGTTTTGATTGTTCAGTTTCTTGTGCAACTGGAAATTATTTCTCTATTGCAGCATTGCCAAAACGATGTAAGGTGCATATAATAGATTAAGTGTCATTCCAGAAGGAAAGCGGGGATAGTAAGGTTAACAACCGTAAGCGCCAGAGCTTGATCTTGCGCGGGGGAGAAGGGACGGCCTTAAGTTGCCCATCAGGGCAAGGCTTGAACGGATCACGGCAGATGTAAGCTGACGAGGTGGAGGTGTTCGAAATGTTCGGCGGGGACCTCCCGGTGATGCACCAGAGCCGTAAATGGAAACGGAAAATGCGAGGGCGACCTTTCACACAACGTTTCTGTGGGTGCAGACAGCAACGCACGATTCATGGGTATGCGCAATAACGGAAAGAAACACAGAGCATTCTGCCGCGGCAGAGGAGAAGACTGTGCATTTCATGAACCATATGCAACAGATGCTATCATTATAAGGATGGTACAGCCGGTTCCACTTGTTGAGTAGAAATGACAACAGAATATTTGCTTTTTCTCAAAAACATGCCGCACGGCACGTTTCTTTCCTTATGCCGCCCACACTACGATAATTTGGACGGAGGAAAATATAATGTGTGGTATTGTAGGATATATCGGGAATCAGAATTCGCAGGGGATCTTGATTGAGGGTCTGAAGAAGCTGGAGTATCGCGGGTACGATTCGGCAGGGATTGCCGTATTTACCAAGGAAGGTCTTCAAGTTGTGAAAGCGCAGGGACGTATGGCGAATCTGGAATCGAGACTGGAAGCTACACCGCTGACAGGCAGTGCCGGAATCGGTCATACCCGCTGGGCAACACACGGCAAGCCTTCTGATGCGAACTCCCACCCTCACACCGATGAGAGCCAGAAGTTCTCGGTCGTTCACAACGGGATTATTGAAAATTATCTGGAGCTCAAAGAAGAACTGATTGCCGGAGGATGCCACTTTACTTCCGAAACGGATACAGAGGTCATTTCCCACCTGATCGCCCGTGAGTATGAAGGAGATATTGTGAAGGCTGTTCAAAAAGCGATTACCTTCATGCGCGGTGCTTTTGCGCTTGGCGTTCTGACTGAATATGAGCCTGATAAGCTGGTGGCTGTGCGTCAAGCAAGCCCGCTGATTATTGGTCTCGGGGATGGCGAAAACTTTATCGGGTCCGATATTCCAGCTTTGCTGAAATATACCCGCAAGGTATATATTTTGAACGACGGCGAAATGGCTGTATTGACACGGGATGCTGTCGAATTGATGACGATTGAAGGCAATTTTATTTCTCGGGAAATGATTACTGTCGATTGGGATGCAGTTACCGCAGAAAAAGGCGGCTATGAGCATTTCATGCTGAAAGAAATCCACGAGCAGCCAAAGGCTTACCGCGATACAATGCGCGGACGGATGAATGCTGAAGGCAACAAGGTTATTTTGCCGGAGCTGAACCTGACTGTAGAACAGATCAAGAACATTCGCAACATCCAGATCGTTGCTTGCGGTACTGCCTATAACGCAGGTCTCGTTGGACGTAATCTGATTGAGTCGTTGGTGCGCATTCCTGTAGAGAACGATATTGCTTCAGAGTACCGTTACCGGTCACCAATTGTAACCCCGGAAACTCTGGTGATTGTAGTCAGCCAATCGGGTGAAACTGCAGATACGCTGGCAGCGTTGCGCGAAGGTCAAGCGAACGGTGCACATGTGCTGGCAATCACTAACGTAGTTGGTAGTTCCATTGCCCGTGAAGCCAACGATGTGCTGGTGACCCTGGCAGGACCGGAAATCGCAGTAGCTTCTACCAAAGCCTATACTTCCCAGTTGATCGCATTTGCTTTGCTTGCGCTCTACTTGGCTGAAGTGCGCGGAACACAAAGTGAAGCGCAGGTAACCAGAATTCTGGCCGCTATGCAAGCATTGCCAGAGCAGGTTGAACAAATTCTGGAGAAAAAAGAAGCGATTAAAACCTATGCTGAGCAAATCTCTGAGCACGAGCACCTGTTCTTTATTGGACGCGGCATAGACTATGCAGTAGTTCAAGAAGGCTCGCTGAAGCTGAAAGAAATCTCCTACATTCATTCCGAAGCTTATGCGGCGGGTGAATTGAAGCACGGAACTCTGGCGTTGATCGAAGAAGGCATTCCGGTCATTGCCCTGGCTACTCAAGATTCCGTCCTGGAGAAAACCGTCAGCAACATCAAGGAAGTGAAAGCCCGCGGCGCAGACGTCCTGGCAATCACTCACGAAGAGCATGTTACCGACCTATTGAAATCCGTCGATCAGGCCTTCGTCATTCCTAAGACGCTGCCAATGCTGACTCCTGCATTGTCCGTAGTTGCGCTGCAATTGCTGGCATACTACGCTTCTCTGGCCCTGGGCCACGATGTCGATAAACCACGCAATTTGGCGAAAAGTGTAACTGTAGAGTAAGAGGTGTGGGTAATCCCTGTCAGATAGATGCACAGTGATAAAAAAGTCTGGAATCATAATACAAACATCAATAGCCGTCCTGAGATTTCAGGGCGGCTTTTTTTCGCTCTTTTCCTCGGATGGCCATTGTGCTGAAACGGTATTGGTGATATTTCGTACAAAGTGACAAATTCGGTAGAGGTGTTCAAAGAAAATAAAGCATTAGACTGAAAAATAAAGTGTTAGATCGGGAAAATAAAGTTGTAGACTGAGAAAATAAAATATTAAACTGACGGGCGCTTCATTAAGCTAATGGGTAACGTTAGTTGAATAACAGCGGCAGTCTAAGACTTGCTTAACATTATAAACACAATTCGGCATCATGTTCCCGCTTTGACCGGGTGAAAATCGATGTAACCAAAGCTCCCCCAAGCGGGAGAACGGACATTTTTGATGGATTCGGAAGATGCAGCCCCATTTCCTGGACGACCGCGGCTAAGCTCACCAGGGGTCATTACTGTACCGACCATACCCAAGGCCATGGAGAAGCACCGCTTTGATAGACGTCATTGGCGTAACAAGTATATCTGTTGTCCAATCCGATAACTCTCGCTCCGTAAAGAATGACGCGCTGAAATTCATCCTGAAGGTGAAAGACGTCATTTAACCACTCTCAAGAGTGGTTTTTTTATTATTGGCAAAGCTGCCGTCTTCGCATCATGACAAGCCTTTTCCACCTGGGCAGTGACGGCAGCGGGGCGCATCATGTATACCGCACAGGCCTGTCGCACCGTGTGAATGAGGTTGAGCTATCAGATACGGGCAAGCTGGTGCAAAATGGCCGCGAAGTGTTCCGCTGGGCGGTACGGACTGTGCCGCAGGGTGTGCAGCAGGTGCTGAACAACGCCGGAATCAGCTTGGACCAGGTGGACTGGTTCATTCCCCACAGCGCCAATCTGCGGATGATTGAGCCGATTTGTGAACGGCTGAATTATCCTTTTGAGCAGGCCTTATATAGCCTTGAGTATTTCGGCAACACTTCTGCCGCAAGTATTCCGCTGGCTCTGGACTTAGGTGTACGCGAAGGCAAAGTTGTGAACGGCCAGCAGATTCTGCTTTATGGCTTCGGTGCCGGGCTGACGCATACCGGTCAGCTGGTGAAGCTGGAGCTGGCTCCCGAGGTCTCGTCGCCTACTCCGCTATAACCGAAAAATGACGCCCAAAACCAGAAAAACAGCGCCTTGAACCCTTCCATCAAATAGGCGATTATATTATCGAAAGTATTTCGATTAGTATTAGCTGTTAGTGAAAGTAAAGTTTCGTTGGAGAGGGGGATGCTGCATAAAGGTGAATTGGAGTAAGTGCAAGTAAGTAAAATATTCCTTGAAATTAACTATCCGGGCGCTTTCTCCTGGTGTAATTGCACTCTGTACAATAAAAATTGCTCAAAATGGGGGGAAGATTCGCTTCAACTGCACTTTGTGCAGTAGAAAATCAAGAAATCCTCCTTTTTTGGGCAATAGGCACTTTCTAATTGCACAAAGTGCAGCAGAATCGCAATTTGGCTGATTTTGGCCCGTTTCTGTTGTACAAAATGCAATTGGCCGGCTGCGTCTGGAGCTGCTGCTATGAAACGTATGATGAAGGTGCTTCCGTTGTAGCTGGTGTCCTAGCTGCTGCGCTTGCAACGCCCGTCAGGAATTCCGGTTGCCGGGGCGGCCGGATTGAATCTGACAATTAAATTTTGCCTTAAGCCACCCCCAGGTTAGCCAGTCAACTTGCTCCCGCAGGATTCGCGGATGATCAGTGCCGGTTCGACGACAAAAGAGCCGCCGTCCGATTGGTTATTAATGAGGTCGTAAAGCATATGTGCCGCGAGGACGCCGAGGCGCTCTTTGTTCTGGCGGATTGTGGTCAGTGTGGGGTTGGTGTATTTGCAGGCTTCGATGTCATCACAGCCGATGATGGCAACATCCTCCGGGATGCGCAGGCCCTGCTCCTTCAAGGCGCGGATTGCGCCGAGGGCAAGCAGGTCTGAGGCGGCGAAGACCGCTTGCGGCATACTGCCGCTCTCCAGCAACCGGCGCATAGCCGTATAGCCGCTGGATTCGAAGAAATCATCCCCATGTACGAACCAGTTTTCAGCGTCAGTCCAAAGCTTTCAACTGCCTTGACGAACCCGGCCTCCCGCTGATTGGAAATGTCCGAGTCGGCTGTGCTGCCGATAAAACCAAGCTCTCTGTGGCCCAGCAGATAGAAATGCTCCACCACCTTGGAGGCGATCTGAACATTGTCCGACATCACGTATCCGGATTTTTTGCCCGGAGATGATGACACAGCCGTCGACATTAAAATGCAGACAACGGGAGTAATAATCCCCGCTGCTGATGAATTTCTCGTTGGAAAAGAAGATCAGATCGTAGCCCAGCACACCCATCTGCTTTTTGAAGGCATTCAGCACCTCAACAAAAAAAGGGTGCGTAAACTCTACATTCAGCTCGCCGGCAAAAATCACCCCGATCAGGCTGGACTTTTTAGTGGCCAGTGTCTTGGCGGAGTTGGAGGGGGAATATCCGGTCTGTTCGATAATTTCCATGACCCTTTTTTTGGTTTTTTCGGAAACATCGCTGTAATTGTTTATGATTTTCGAAACTGTGGAGACGGAGACTCCCGCCATTTCTGCGATTTTTTTGATATTCAGTTGCATGGAAATCCACCCTCCGCTATTCAGTGCACTTAGTCCAAAAAGACGGCCACACCGCGCTTATTCATGAATTTAAGTCTATTCAACTTGCCGGAGCAAGTCAAACGGTTTTGCAGGATAGCTTCGGTAATCGGGGTGTGTGGAGATGGGCTAAGGTATGTTGGCGTAAATATTACCGAAACCGCTTTCGTTTTATCTGGAAAGAACCATAGGATTTCGAGGAGGAATGAACAGAATGAAAAAAAAGGCATCCGCTCTGCTTACGGTCATGGCTCTGCTCTCAGGATTGCTGTCCCCGCTGGGCGGCGGGCATATTGCCGGGGCTGCTTCAGGCCAGTCTGTCAAGGCTGCGGATTCAGCTGTCCAGACAGGCAGCGTAACGGCAGCAGAGGGCAAGTCTTCCGGTTACAATGGGTTGAAAGCGTTTACGGATGTTCCGGCGGATAGTTGGGCAGCCCGTGCCGTGCAGCGCTGGATTGAAAATGGAATTGTCGCAGGCTATGGAGACGGCTCATTCCGGCCGGACGCTCCGGTGTCGAAGGCGGAGTTTGCCGTAATTATTAACCGTATTTTTAATTATAGCGCGAAGTCGGCTGCCCTCCCTGACGATGTGCCTGCGGCCGCATGGTTCAGCAGTGAGATTGCCAAAGGCATTGCCGCAGGTTACTTAATCGCAGGCAAAGACGGCCGTATTGAAGCGTCTGCTCCGTTGACGCGTGCGGAGGCGGCTGTGGCTTTGCAGAAGATTTTTCGGCTGGACACCGGGGGGCAAGCGGCTTATAGCGATCTGGCCGGGACAGATAATGAGGTTAGGAATGCAGCGGCAGCGCTTTCGGGTGCGGGGTATGTAAAAGGCTATCCTGACGGCTCATTTAAGCCGCAAGGACGGATTACCCGCGCAGAGCTCGCCCAAACGCTAGACCGGATGGTGCCGGGTCTGGTGCGCTCTACAGGGGAGGTCACCCTTGGTAAGGTACAAGGAAACGTGGTGCTGAACCATGCCGGTATCACACTAAAGGATACTGTAGTTGAGGGCAATCTGTATCTCTCGGAGGGGATTGGAGAGGGTAAAATAATACTTGAAGGAGTAAAAGTTACGGGCACGACGTTCATTCTCGGCGGCGGAGAGCAGGGCGTGGGCCTCCAGAACAGTGTGATTGGCAGAGTCCAGGCGGGCAAGCCGGATGGAGATATCCGTATGTATGCCAGCGGGACAACCTCGGTGGGAACGGTGCTGCTGAATTCCGGCGCCACGCTGGAAGAGACCGGGTTGACCGGTACGGGCTTCACAGATGTGGAAATCTCAGCCGCTGTAAAAGCAGCAGTGCTAAAAGGAAGCTTCACCGCTGTCTCCACAGCTTCATCCGCCACAGGCAGCGTTAAGCTGACGCTCTCCGGCAAGGTCGGCAAGCTTACCCTGGGCAGTCCTGGCCAGGTTGTGCTTGCAGATCATGCGCAGGTCGCGGAGCTGCTGCTTACCGCGGCTGCCAAGGGCACGGCCCTTCAGGGCAGCGGCAGCTTCGGCGCGGTAGTGAACAACGCCGAAGGCGTCACCGTCAGCGGCGTTCCGCTGAAGCCGGGCAGCAGCGGGCCGGTGGCCGTACCGCCAGCCGCTACCCAGGCGCCGGCCGGCGGCTCCGGCACGTCCCCGACGGCGACGCCGACCGCAACGGCCACAGTGACGCCGACGGCCACGGCCACGCCGAGAGCCACGGCGACGCCAACAGCCACGGCGACGCCAACGTCTCCGGCTGATCCTTGGACGCTGGTGTGGAACGATGAGTTCAATGACGGTACCATTGATCCGGCGAAGTGGACGTATGACCTGGGCGATGGCACGGCCGTCGGGAATCCGGGCTGGGGCAACAATGAGCTGGAATGGTACACGAATGAGGAGAAGAATGTGAAGGAAACGGACGGGAAGCTGATTATCACCGCCCGCAAAGAGGCGCAGGGCGGCAAGGAATACACCTCCTCGCGGATCAAAACCAAGGATTTGTTCAGCAAGAAGTATGGCAAATTCGAAATCCGGGCCAAAGCGCCTGCGGGCAAAGGCTATTGGCCAGCTATCTGGATGCTGCCTGAAGATTATGTCTACGGTTCATGGGCGGCATCCGGGGAAATTGACATTATGGAAGGCTGGGGCAGCCGTCCGGGTACAGTTGCAGGCACAATCCATTACGGTTCCCAATGGCCGGATAATGTGTATTCCGGCAAGGAATATGTGCTGCCAGGCAACTCCACAATTGAACAGTTCCACACCTATTCCCTGGAATGGGAGCCTGGAGAGCTTCGCTGGTATGTTGACGGTGTACTGTACTCAACTAAAAATGACTGGTACAGCCTGAGCAATGGACAGCCGGCGAACAATGCTTATCCGGCACCGTTCAACCAGGAGTTCCATCTGCTGATGAATCTGGCGGTCGGCGGTAATTTTGACGGCAATCCGACGGCGGAGACCGTGTTCCCGCAATCGATGGAAATCGATTACGTCAGAGTCTATGAGCTGACAGGGCAGCCTTACCGCCAGCCGGTGCCGGTTACTCTTACGAAGGAGCCTTACCTTGAAGGTTCACTGCCGCCGCTTGCGGACGGCAACCTGATCTACAACAACGGTTTCACCGAGCACAAGGAAGGCGACGCCGGAATGGGCATCCCGAATACGGCGCATTGGGTGCTGTATAAGGAATCCGGTGCGGATGCGGCGGTATCACTGGAACCAATCAGCGGACGGAATTACCTCAAGGTGAATATCAGCAGCCCTGGGGGGAACTCGTACTCCATCCAGCCGCAGGCCATTGTATCGCTGGCTAAGGGGAGATTTTACAAGCTGAGCTTCGATGCGAAAACAGACCATTCGCGGAATATCGGCGTCCGGCTCACGGGCGGAGAATCCCGCGGGTATCAGGCCTATTCTCCGACGCTCAAGGCGGAATTGACCTCAACACTGAAGCATTACGAAACGATGTTCCAGATGAAGGAGAACCCGGACATTGCGGCCCGGGTGGAATTCAACTTGGGCACGAATGCTTCGCCGGTGTGGCTCGGGAATGCACGGCTCGAAGAGATCGACAGCATTCCGTTTGACCATGACAGCGCCAAAACGCCGCTGGGCAGCGGCAACCATCTCTATAACGGCACCTTTGATCTGGGTGAGCCGGACCGGCTCAGCTACTGGCATGCCGAAGCCACCGGAGGTGCAGCGGTCAGCCCAAGCGTTGACGCTGCCGGCCGGTTAAATCTGCAGATCAGCGGGAATGGCGGCGATGGCGCGGATGTCCGTCTGCTGCAGAATGGAATATTCCTGGTTCAGGGCCAGGATTACAAGCTTGCCTTTGACGTTGAGGTCCCGTCACCACGCACGGCGGTAATCGAGCTGCAAGGCAGGGACGGCACCGTCTACGCTTCAGAAACGGTCCTGCTGAAGGCAGGAGCCCAGAAGGTGGAGGCGGTATTCCCCGACCTCGCCGGAGCAACTGACACGCTGGGCCGGTTTGTGCTCCATCTCGGCAATGCAGCGGGTATCGTCCAGTTGGATAACTTCCTGCTGCTGCGCACCAGCTTCTACTATGATCCTTCGCTGGTCTATTACCCGCTGGTGAACGGGGATTTCAGCTTTGGCTTCAATAGCTGGGAGCGGCTGCTGACAGAGCAGGGCGGCGCGGCCACCGCTGCGGTTACAGAGGGAGCAGCCACCTTCAATATTGCCAATACCGGCAACCAGCCCTATTCGGTAATGCTGTTCCAGAATGGGCTGAAGGTTGCCGGCGGCACCGACTATGTTATTGAATTCGACGCGAGTTCAAGTGTTGCCCGCAGAATCAGCGTCAATGCGGAGAATGCTTCGTATCAGCCTTCTTTTACACAGATCATTAAGATCACACCGGAAACCAACCATTACAGATTCGAATTCCGGCAAGGTGTGAATGATACCCTGGCGCTGAAGTTCCTGCTGGGCAAGGTTGACGGTGTGAGTATACCCCAGGCGCATGAGCTGGTGATCGACAATGTGAGGTTTGAGATCAAGAATGCCCCGGCCAAACCGCAGGAGCTGCTCGGCGACAGTACGAACAACCGGGTATCGCAGCCGGTAGAACTGACATTCACCGAGAATGCAGCATGGCGGAGCAGCATCACAGCCGTGAAGGTCAACGGCACAGCACTTGCCGAAGGGCAGTATACCGTCCAAGCAGGCAAAATTACGATAGAAGCAGCCGCTTTCCCTGCTGAAGGCAGCTACATGATCACTGTGGAAGCTGAAGGATTTGTCAGCGCCACGGTAACGCAAACCATTCTGGCCAATGACAATAATCTGGTCGTCAACGGTTCGTTCGTTAGCGGTACAACGGGCTGGTCCACCTGGTCCGGGGAAGGCGGCGTGTCATCTTTTAACGTGAATGAAGGTGTGGCGGAGATTAGAATTGACGTTGCCGGTACGGCGGCCTGGCACACGCAGTTTTACCAGGAGGGCATCCCGCTGGAGGCTGGAAAGACGTATGAGCTGAGCTTCAAAGCCAAATCGACCGTTCCAAGGCAGATTATCGTGGAGTACAGCGGCACCTCGGCCGCAGCGGCGCAGGCGAAGTTCGAGGTTACCGCGACCTGGGCGACCTACAGTGCCCGGTTTACCGTGGATAACAGCAATCCGCTGAAGCTGAATTATCTGATCGGTGCGGCAATGGGAGAAGACAAGACGGCGAATGGAATCCCGCATACACTCTCTTTTGACGACATTAGGGTGACGGAGGTGGAAGGCGGGGGCGGCACGCCAGTGGAACCGGCCAGCGGTAAGCTGGATAATGGAACCTTCGATCCGGCAAAGGGTTTAACAGGCTGGACGCAATATTTTGACGGGACTGGTTCAGCCGCCGCGCAGGACGGAGAACTGGCCGTGGCACTGACAGGTACGGGAACCGCCAACTATAGCACACAGGTGGATTATGCCAATCTGAAGCTTGTACAGGGCAAAACGTATACGCTGGCTTTTGCAGCCCGCTCCGATGTGGACCGTCTGATTGAAGTAGCTGTGGAGCATAAGGGCGGGGACTACACCAAATATTTACCGGCAAAAGCGGCAGCGCTGACGGGCAGCATGAACACTTACAGCTATACCTTCACCATGGATAGCGGGACGGATGCGGGAGCACATCTTGTTTTCCTTCTGGGTCTGATTGCGGGCAACAGCGAAGGCACGAACAGCGCGATTCAGGCAGGCAATCATATTTACATTGATAACGTGAGTCTGACTGAAGCTCCGTAAGAGCACAGCACACAAAAATAAACAGCCGAAGTCCTAGGTTAAGGATCTCGGCTGTTTCTTTTTTTGCGGCAATAGGATATCCCGGGTGCAGTAAGCTCTAGGATTCTTTAGGAATCAGTTCGAAGATTTTGCCGGTTTCCAGTGCTTCAATCAGCTTCAGGAGCCAGCGGTAATATTTAATCGCTTCCTCAATTTTGACTTCATCAGTATTGAGCAGCTGTTCCACTCCCGGTTCATCCGCATAGTCGCTTTTCATTTGTTTGATTTCGTTCAGTGATTTGCTCAGCGCCGACATATTTCCTTCAACGGCTTTTCTCCATTTAATAGAGAAGTAATCACTGAAGTTCTGATGCCAATTGGGAACTACCTCGAACAAATCCTTCCGGGTGCCTTTTCCCCATACCTTATCAATCATCTTCAGATCCAGCAGGGTGCGCACTCCTGTACTCATGGAAGTCTTGCTCATTCCCATAGTCCGGCTAAGCTCGTCCAGCGTTACAGGACCCTAAAAAAGTCTGGAATCATAATACAAACATCAAAAGCCGTCCTGAGATTTCAGGGCGGCTTTTTTTCGCTCTTTTCCTCGGATGTCCATTGTACTGAAACGGTATTGGTGATATTTCGTACAAAGTGACAAATTCGGTAGAGGAGGGGTTTTGAATGAAGAGTATTGATTCTTTTTTCATGAGACAGAGCCTGAGTGGTGCGAGAGGACGGGGGCTTACCGCCCTCTCTTACTCGATTGCAGGTAAATGATCCTCAATTGACAGTCCCCCAACCTATACCTATAATTTAAAGCAGATTATGAAAGCTGTTTCATTTCTGATGGAAAGACATGTATTTGCGAGATGAAGCCCCCTTAATTAAGCGGGGTTCATTTTTATTTTTTAGCGTATTTTCGTTCCAAAAAGGAGAATCCATGGAAACAACGCTCTGTAAAATATTGGTGGTGGACGATGAGATGCTGGTGCGGCAGGGGATTATTCATCTGCTGGACTGGGAAGGGGAAGGGTTTCAGATTACGGGGGAGGCTACGAACGGCAGGGAGGCTCTGGAATTGATTGAGCTGCAGCGGCCGCATATTATTCTGACCGATATCGTTATGCCCGTGATGGACGGTGAGGAGCTGATCCGGCTCGTCAAGGGGATGTATCCGGAGATTGAAGTGATTGTGCTCAGCAGCTTCAGTGAATTCGAATATGTGCGTTCGACCTTCCAGAACGGGGTGGCCGACTATATTCTGAAGCCCAAGCTGGAGGCAGCATCCCTGCTGGCCGTCCTGAAAAAGACCGCACAGCGTATTCCGCTGCTTCAGTTTGACTGGCGGGGCGACAAGCGGCAATCCGCCGACTACATTCTGGATAAGCTGGTCTCCGGCTTTCCGGTGGAGTACGAAGCGGAAGCGCTGCAGGCGATATTCCCCTTTCCGTGCTACGTGCTGCTGCTTGCAGACATTGGCGACGATGCCGCAGGGATTAGCCGCAAGGAGGAATGGCTGGAGAGCAGCTTCCGCTCCCTGATGCAAAGCGGAGGCTGGGCGGCCTGCCGCCGGCTGTCTCCGCTGGAGGGGCATATCCGTCTGCTGTTTAATCTGGATGTTGACGGGCGGGAGCTGCTGCTTACGCTTGCGGATCAGGTATTCACGGCTGGCATACGGGCGAATATGTTCCAGAATCTGGCGGTCAGCCGGAGCTTCACGGAGCTGAATGAACTGCATACGGTTTATACAGATGATCTAATGAAGCTGCTGGACCGCCGGTTCTTCCTGCCGGACCGCTGTCTGCTGGTGGATAACGGAGAGGGAGAACGGCCGGGCCTTGTTTTTGATCAGGAGGCGTTCGCTGCCGAGCTGAACCGGCAGGAATTCGATTTAGCTTTTGGCCGCTTAAGCTCATATGTGTCGTCGATGTCCGGGCGGAGAGATACGGGAGTGTTCGAGTTCAAATCGTTCCTGTGCCACAGCATGTTCCAGATCATCGGGATGCTGCTGCATTTCCATTACGAGGCCCGGACCTTGGATGACAGCAAATATGAGTATTTCCGCATCATCCATGAAGCCCGGCATATCGGCGAAACTGAGGCGCGGCTGGAGCAGTTTTTGCAGGATGCCACGGAATGTGTAACCAAGAACCGCAGCGGGACACCGGCGATGCAGAAGATTCTGCTGTACATCGACGAGCATTATTCAGGCCAGCTTACGCTGACTGAGGTCGCCAAGCAGTTTCATTTCAACCCGTCCTATCTGTCCAACTATTTTGCGTTACATAACAAAGAGGGCTTCAACGAATATTTAAACCGGGTGCGGATCGAAAAGTCATGCCTGCTGCTGAAAGAAAATCCCGGTCTGTCCATTTCCGATATCAGCAGTCTCGTGGGTTATTCAGACCACAGCTATTTCACCAGAGTGTTCCGTAAGCTGATGGGCATCTCGCCCAGCCAATACCGGAAAGGATAATGCAGCAGGGAGGCGCCCGAAATGGGACTAGTGGAGAAGTGGCTTAGAAAGCTCAGGGATCAGAGCCTGTTCAGTAAAATATTCGTCGTCATGGTGATCAGCATCATTCTCGTAACGCTTCTGATTACCGGAGTAACGGTGCAAATGTCACAAAAGCTGTTCGTGCAGACCTTCAGTATTACGAATTCCAAAATTATCGACCAGATCAAAAGCGCGCTGGATAACTCCCATTACGCAACTGTCAATACAGCTATCAATGTCGGGCAGAGCGGTGTGATCAAAAGCTTCATGACCGAGAAGGATGTCAATTCGCTGGCGAATTTCAAACGGTATTACGGTATGCGTGATCAGATGGACCGCATTCAATCCGGCATGGGAGCTGGTATCGGCCTCTCTATTCTGGGGGTGAACGGAAGAAGCTATACTAGCGATACTACCTACTGGTCGGGCTCCTCGGAGGAGCTGAAGAATAATCCGATTACCCAAGCCGCAAAGGAGCATAACGGAAAGCTCTTTTACAGCTTCATGGATGCCAGCCCGTTCAATTCGCAGAACCGCTATTTGATTGCCGCCAAGGCACTGACCGCTCCCGGCCTTGCCAGCCCCTACGGCACGCTATACATGTTCACCCGGGAAAGTGATTTCCGCAAGAACTACGCCAGCTTTACGAGCCAGGGCAATGATGTAATGTTTCTGGATACTGAGGGCCGGATTGTGTCCAGCAACCGTACTGAGCAGATCGGCCAGTTGTCTCCTGCCCTGCTGGAAAGTGCGAAGCATATCGCCGGGTCAAATCTCGCCAATGAGGAGCTGACGATCGGCGGGCGGGAGGTTATCGTGCTGGCCAATTATTTGCCGTCCTACAACTTTTATCTGGTGAATCTGATTGATAAAAATGAGACCATCGGCACGCTGCTGAACAAGAAGATGATATTTCTGATCGCTTCGGCAATTGCTGCCGTAGCGGTGCTTGTCATCTATTTCCTGACCAAGAAGCTGACCCAATCCTTGCGCACACTGGTCAAAAAAATGTCCAATGTCACGAAAAAGAATTTTCATAACTATATGTCGGTCACCGGTACCTATGAAACAAGGCAGCTGAGTACGGCATATAATTACATGCTCAAAGAGCTGAATGATTATGTCGGCCAGCTGGTGGAGACCCAGAAGGAGCAGCGGAAGGCTGAACTGGCTGCGCTTCAGCAGCAGATTAATCCCCATTTTCTGTATAACACGCTGGCGTCGGTCAATATTCTGGTGCAGAGAGGGAGCAAGGAGCAGGCGACTGAGACGATTCATGCGCTGATCTCCCTGCTGCAGAACACCATCAGCAATGTGAATGAGACGATCACGGTGGAAGAAGAGCTGATCAATCTGAAGCATTATGTATATATTAATCAGATCCGCAACGGCAACCGCATCAAGGTGGATTATTTCGTCTCACCTGACTGCATGTCTGCCAAAGTGCCGAAGCTGGTTCTTCAGCCTTTTATCGAGAATGCCTTCTTTCACGCGTTTAATATAAAGAACTCGGGTAATATCTATGTCACCATTATGAGGGACCGCGATACGTTGCATTGCGAGGTGGTTGATACGGGGGACGGGATGGATCTGGATAACAAGAAGGAGATTCCGGCCTCTTCTGTCAGCAGACAGCTGTTCAGTGGTATCGGCATCCGCAACGTTCATGACCGGCTGACACTGCTGTACGGCGAGCCGTATGGCGTATCCATTTCCAGCACACCGGGCCAGGGGACGAAAGTTTCTATCAAAATTCCCTGCTGAATTACGGATTGAACCGTTGTTTTTGCAGCATACTAGCTAAGCACGCTGTGAACCGGCGCCGCATCAAAGGCGCCGGTTTTTTGCAAATATAAGGATTGATATGTTTTACCCCATAAATCATCCTTATATTTCTCGCTGAAACGGATACCTGAAAGCGATACAGAGTATCGCTGCTTCGGAAGCATAGGCTTCTTTTAAGGACGGCGTAGCCGTTTCTACTTGATCGTTGAGGTTTGATTTGGACGGATTTGACCTAAAAAAAGTGCGAAAGGAGAAAATAAGTACTAATTTATTCGCCCTGGAAGCGGATACAAAGACAATAATATCACTATTTTAACTAAATTAATTTCTAACGAAATTAAGGACCCGGATGATATTCTTTAAAAGAAAGCACTTTCAAATATACGTTAGGGGGATATATAACATGAAGAAAACAGCTTCTGCGCTTCTGCTTGCAGGATTTATGCTGCTAACGGCCTGCTCCAGTAACGCCAATAACCAGGCAAATACAGCGAATCAAGGGAACACAGGCGCCACCAAGGAAATTACGGTCTGGGCATGGGACAAAAATTTCAATATCGCTGCGATGAATCTGGCGAAGGACGCTTATGTGAAAGACCATCCCGATGCCAAAATCAACGTTATTGAATATGCACAGGATGATATTATCCAAAAGCTGAACACCGGCCTCAACTCGGGTACAGCTTCCGGTCTTCCGAACATCGTTCTGATCGAAGATTACCGTGCACAAAGCTTCTTGCAAACGTATCCAGACTCTTTCCAGGAGCTTGGTGATGCGATCAAACCGGCTGATTTTGCTGACTACAAGATCGGGCCAACCAGCTTTAACGGGAAGCAATACGGTGTTCCATTCGACTCCGGCGTTGTAGGTCTCTATGTCCGTACGGATTATCTGAAGGAGGCAGGCTATACCGTTGACGATCTTCAGGATATCGACTGGCAGAAGTACATTGAAATCGGTAAAGCAGTTAAAGCTAAGACCGGCAAAGATATGCTGACCCAGGACCCGAACGATCTGGGGCTGATCCGGATGATGATCCAGTCCGCCGGCTCCTGGTACCTGAAGAGCGACGGTAAAACACCTGACCTGAAGGACAATACGGTCCTTAAGGCAGCCTTCGAAACCTACAAAGAGCTGATGAATGCGAATATCGTCAAGATTAACTCCGACTGGAGCTCATTCCTGGCTGGCTTCAACAGCGGTGCTGTTGCTTCCGTTCCGACCGGTAACTGGATTACACCTTCGGTGAAATCAGCAGCTGACCAGTCCGGCAAATGGGCGGTTGTGCCTTTCCCTAAACTCAAAAATGTGGCAAACTCCGTACATGCATCCAACCTGGGCGGCAGCTCCTGGTATGTGCTTAACAACGACGGCAAAGAAGCAGCCATTAAGTTCCTGGCGGCAACCCTTGGTTCCAACACTGACCTGTACCAGAAGCTTGTGACTGACGTAGGTGTTATCGGTACTTACAAACCGGCTGCTGCAGGCAAAGCTTATGCTGCTGCAGACGACTTCTTCGGCGGACAAAAGGTCATCTCCGACTTCGCAAAATGGACTGCAGAAATTCCTAAAGTGAACTACGGCATGCACACTTATGCGATTGAAGATATCCTCAAGGTTGAAATGCAGAACTTCCTGAACGGCACGTCTGTAGATAAAGCACTTAGCGACGCCCAGTCCCAGGCAGAGTCACAAATCCAGTAAGTTCCCAGTAACATATGATTGCTCTGCTGTCCTCCCGTTCCGGCCGGTTGCGCCGTGGCGGGAGACGGCAGTTTCTCTGTTTTTTTGACTCACGCCTATATAGAGAAAGGATTGAGAGCTGTGAACCATACAATGCGCAACCGCGCAAAGCTTACCGGGTGGTTATTTATTGCTGCGGCCGTCCTCATGATTTGCCTGTTCTACTTCTATCCGATGATTCAGGCTTTGCTGCTGTCCTTCAAAACGGGCGCGGGAGCAAATCTTCACTTTGACGGATTAAGCAATTATAAACGGCTGTTCAGCGACAAAACCTTTTTTACCGCAGTCAAGAATACTTTCCTGTTCCTGATTGTGCAAGTACCGCTCATGATTATCTTTGCGATGATTATTTCCGTACTGCTTAATGACAGCAAGCTGCGCTTTAAGGGATTTTTCCGTACTGCGATTTTCTTGCCTTGCGTAACCTCGCTTGTAGCCTATTCCGTCGTATTCAAATATCTGTTCGGTAATGACGGACTGGTGAATCTGGCTTTAATGAACCTGCATATTTTATCCGAACCGATTCAGTGGATCTCCGATCCCTTCTGGGCTAAAGTCACCATTATTATTGCAATTACCTGGCGCTGGACGGGATACAATATGATTTTCTTCCTCTCCTCGCTGCAGAACATCGACAACTCCATTTATGAAGCTGCGAAAATTGACGGTGCTTCGGGCCCGAGACAATTTTTCTCGATTACCGTACCGCTGCTCAAGCCGATCATTCTCTTTACGTCGATTACCTCGACCATCGGTACGCTGCAATTGTTCGATGAAATTATGAATATTACCAAGGGAGGTCCCGGCAACGCGACGCTCTCCATTTCCCAATATATTTACAATCTTTCGTTCAAGTACACGCCTGACTTTGGATATGCGGCTACAGTGTCGTATTCTATCGTGGTCATGATTATTATACTGTCCTTCCTTCAAATCAAATTGGCAGGTGATGATAAGTAATGAGAACACTGCGACGTGCCCCTATCTATGTGTTTTTGACTATTGTGGCGATCGTGTCGATTTTTCCGTTTGTGTGGATGATTATCAGCGCGACGAATCTTTCAGTGGATGTGACCCAGGGAAGAATGCTCCCCGGTACTCATCTGTTCGAAAATATTAGAAAGCTGACGGATTCGATCAACCTGGTGCCGGCACTGTGGAATACACTGAAAATTGCCTTGATGACAACTATTCTGGCTCTGCTGATTGCGTCACTGGCCGGATACGGATTTGAAATTTACCGCAGTAAAGCGAAGGATATCGTCTTCAATCTGTTATTATTGTCCATGATGATTCCTTTCGCCGCGCTGATGGTTCCGCTGTATCAAATGTTCTCGAAGCTGACCGGTACGGTTCCGGTTATTGGAGTGAACTCGCTGGCTGCGGTTATTCTCCCGACCTTCACAACGGCGTTTCTGATCTTCTTCTTTCGTCAGAGCTCCAAGATGTTCCCGAGAGAGCTTCTGGAAGCCGGACGGATGGACGGATTGTCAGAGCTGGGATTGTTCTTCCGTATTTATGTTCCAACCATGAAGACGACTTATTCCGCTGCTGCGATTATTACGTTCATGTCCAGTTGGAATAACTACCTCTGGCCGCTGATCGTGCTGCAGACTCCGGAGAAACGGACGATCCCGCTCCTGATCTCGAACCTCGGCTCCAGCTACTCGCCCGATTTCGGTGTTATTATGGCTGCGGTGGTCATCTCCACACTTCCGACAGCACTCGTCTTCTTCCTGATGCAGAAGCAGTTCGTCGCCGGCATGGTTGGTTCCGTGAAATAACACATTAGGAGGGATTGGAAGTGACAGTTAGTCCAAGCTTGAACTGGCTGGAAGATCCGGGCGTATTCAAGGTGAACCGGCTGGAGGCCCATTCGGACCACCGTTATTATTCGAACATGGCTGAAGCAGAGGCCGGAGCACCGATGGATATGCGCTACAGCCTGAACGGGAGCTGGAAATTCAGTTATGCGCCGAATCCGGCCAGCCGTGTAGAAGCATTTTTTACAGAAAGCTATAATTGCTCGGCCTGGGACAGTATCCAGGTTCCCGGACATATCCAGCTGCAGGGGTTCGGCCGGCCGCAATATGTCAATACAATGTATCCGTGGGATGGCCTCAGTGATGTCCGTCCGCCGCATATCCCGCAGGAGCATAACCCGGTCGGCAGCTATGTGAAGGAATTCCGCCTGCCGGCGAATCTGGAGAACGGACCACTGTTTATTTCCTTCCAAGGGGTGGAATCGGCTTTTTATGTCTGGCTTAACGGCGAATTCGTCGGCTATGCCGAGGACAGCTTCACCCCGTCGGAATTTGATCTGACTCCGTATATGCGTGCAGGCAAAAACAAGCTGGCCGTGGAGGTGTATCAGCGCAGTACCGGCGGCTGGCTGGAGGATCAGGATTTCTGGCGGTTCTCAGGCATCTTCCGCGACGTCTATCTGTATACTGTTCCGAAGCACCATATCCGGGACCTTGAGGTACGGGCAGAGCTGGATGATACGTATACTCAAGGTAGCCTGACTGTGCTCATGCAGCTACTTGATACTCCGCAGGAGGCTGTCAGCGCCAGGCTTGAGCTCAAGGATAAAGCCGGTGAGGTACGGCTGAGTAGTAGGGGCGTCTTTAACGGACAGGAGCTTACTCTTTCGGGAGAGGTTGCCGATGTCCTGCTATGGAGCGCAGAGAACCCGTATCTGTACACACTCTGCATTTCGCTTACGGATGCGCAGGGAAATATCATTGAAGCAGTGGTCCAAAAGACCGGCTTCCGCCGGTTCGAGCTGAAGAACAAGCTAATGTGCATCAACGGCAAGCGCATTGTCTTCAAAGGCGTCAACCGCCATGAATTCAACTGCCGCCAAGGCCGGAACATCACCCGAGAAGATATGCTGTGGGATATCCAGACGTTGAAAAGAAGCAATATTAATGCTGTACGCACATCACATTATCCGAATCAAACGTTATGGTATGAGCTGTGTGATGAATACGGCGTTTATGTTATCGATGAAATGAATCTGGAAACCCATGGCTCGTGGCAGAAGATGGGCGCTGTTGAGCCTTCGTGGAACATTCCGGGCAATGACCCGGATTGGCGGGACATCGTTCTGGACCGGGCCGTCTCTATGGTGGAGCGTGATAAGAATCACCCTTCCATTCTGATCTGGTCCTGCGGGAATGAGTCGTATGCGGGACAAGTCATTCTGGATGCGGCGAACTGGTTCCGCAGCCGGGACAACAGCCGCCTTGTCCACTATGAGGGCGTGTTCCACAACCGCGATTATGATGCAACAAGTGATATGGAGAGCCGCATGTACGCCAAGCCGGCAGATATCGAAGAATACCTGAACAATAGTCCGGAGAAGCCTTATATCAGCTGCGAATACATGCATGCGATGGGCAACTCAGTTGGCGGCATGCATAAATACACGGAGCTGGAGAATAAATACCCTATGTACCAGGGCGGGTTCATTTGGGACTATATTGATCAGTCGATCCTTACCAAAGACCGCTTTGGACAGGAGTACTTCGCTTACGGCGGAGATTTCGGGGACCGACCGACAGATTACAGCTTCTGCGGCAACGGCATAGTGTATGCCGACCGGGAGTGGACGCCGAAGCTGCAGGAGGTCAAATTCCTATACCAGAACTACAAGCTGGAGCCGGCCAAGACAGGCATCCGCCTCATTAATGAAAGCTTGTTCGCGGGAACGGAACATCTTACGCTGGAATACAGCCTGTACTGTGAAGGCGAGCTGCTCGGCACTTGGACTGCAGAGGCCAGCGCGGAGCCGCAAAGTGAAATCCTGGTGCCGATAGAGCTGCCGAACTTGGACGAGACACCGGGCGAATACAGCATACAAGCCTCATTACTGCTGAAAAAAGCGGAGCTGTGGGCCGAAGAAGGATATGAAATCGCCTTTGGAGAGTCTGTCTTCGTTGTGCAGGCAGATGCGGAGGCAGAGCAGGCTGCCGGTGAATTGAAGGTTGTAGAAGGGGATGTGCAGATCGGCGTCCTCGGCGAAAACTTCACTGTGCTGTTCTCCAAGCAAGTGGGTTCACTGGTATCGCTGAACTACCACGGCCGTGAGCTGATTGCGGCCCCTCCGGCACCGCTGTTCTGGCGGGCAACGACCGACAATGACAAGGGAACGAATCTCGGCTACAATGCCGGATGCTGGTATGCCGCCAGCCTGGCGCGTAAATGTGTTGAAGTGAGCCTGGCACAAGATGAAGGGACTGTTACAGTAACCTTTGACTACCGGTTCAGCATTCATCCTGATCTGGCGGTGCAGACCGCCTATACCGTCTACGGTGACGGAACGGTCCGGGTAAATACCCGCTATACCGGCGCTGCCGGACTGCCGGATCTGCCGATTGTGGCCTTGTCATTTAAAATGACGGCTGACTACAGCCAGAGTGAATGGTACGCGATGGGACCGGAAGAGAATTATATCGACCGTGCGTTCGGCGCCAGACTTGGTGTGTTCAGCCGGAAGGTGCAGGAGCTGCCATCCCGTTATCTTGTTCCGCAGGAGTCCGGTAACCGTACTGGCGTACGCCGTGTGAAGATTACCGACAACGCGGGAATCGGACTGCAAATCTCAGCCCCGGCAACTGCGCCTGTAGAATGCAATCTGTCGCCGTACACAGCGTTCGAGCTGGAGCATGCCGGCCATGCCTTCGAGCTTCCGCAGGTTCACTACACCGTAGTGACCGTGGCAGGCAGACAAATGGGCGTAGGTGGCGACGACAGCTGGGGAGCGCCGGTGCACAAGGAATACACCATTCCTTCGGACCAGACGCTTGAATATGAGTTCTTTATTTCAAGTGTGGGAACGGAAGAGAAATAGCATATTAGGTTAATTAGAGCTATAACCGGCCTTGGTCCTAAAAAAGCGGGCTGAATTGTATTGCATAAAAAAGTTTGTTAAACTAAAAATACATTTATGAGAGGACTGATGGATGGACAATGATTAACTAATCTATATTTTTATTTGAAATGAATAACTTCAAACTACAAAATATAGGGTTAGTCTATCCATTTTTATAAATCAGTTTTCTTTATTTGTCATGATTCCAGTGGCAACAAAGAACTTATTATAAGCCCAAAGACTAATCCTTCCAATTATAAATTGGGAGGATTTTTTGAGTAAAGGAGAGATAAAAATGAGCGATTCAGATACTATTGTTACGCATGTAATACTCCGTATAAGTCGTTAATATCCATCAAGCTTATACGGAGAAATGTAGTGATGGATATACCGACTTTGTATAAAAAGTAAAAAGTGTTGATATACAAAGGAGGAATCATCATGTCAATGATACAAGTTCAAGACTTAACGTTTTCTTATCCAGGCAGCTTTGACAATATTTTTGAAGGTGTAAATTTTCAAATAGATACGGATTGGAAACTTGGATTTATCGGTAGAAATGGGCGGGGTAAAACAACGTTCTTTAATTTATTATTAGGGAAGTATGAGTATAGCGGGAAAATCACTTCCTCGGTAGAATTTAATTATTTCCCTTATCCAGTTTCGGATAAAAACAAGTACACTCATGAAATCTGTGAGGAAATTTGCCCCCAAGCAGAAGATTGGGAATTTCTTCGTGAAATCTCCTATTTAAATGTTGATGCCGAGGTCATGTACCGGCCTTTTAATACATTATCAAATGGAGAACAAACAAAGGTGTTGCTTGCTGCACTTTTTTTGACTGAGGGTCAATTTCTGTTAATTGATGAGCCAACCAATCATCTAGACACTGAGGCACGAAAGACGGTCTCTGATTATTTAAGGAAGAAAAAAGGGTTTATTCTAATTTCTCATGACAGATTCTTTTTAGATGGATGCGTTGACCATATCTTATCTATAAACAGGGCGAATATTGAAGTGCAAAGCGGTAACTTTTCTTCTTGGAAGTTAAATTTTGATAGACAGCAGGAACACGAAGAGACAACAAATCAGCGTCTGCAAAAAGACATCGGGAGATTAAAACAGTCTTCGAAGCGTTCAGCAGGCTGGTCTAATCAAGTGGAAGCCTCCAAAAACGGGACAACGAATTCGGGTTCTAAGCTGGATAAGGGTTTTGTAGGACATAAAGCGGCAAAGATGATGAAGAGAGCAAAGAACCTTGAATCAAGGCAACAAAAGGCTATTGAGGAAAAGTCAAAGCTGCTAAAAAATGTGGAAAAAACCGAGTCGTTAAAATTAGAACCCTTGGAATTTCCGTCAAATGAGTTGATTGTTTTGGCTGATGTGTCTGTTAAGTACGATGACCAAATAGTGAATAAGCCAATTAGCTTTACAGTTGAACAAGGTGACCGGATTGTACTTGATGGAAAGAACGGAAGCGGGAAAAGCAGTATGTTGAAGCTAATTATGGGAAATCCGATACAACATACAGGCTCAATGAATTTAGGTTCAGGCCTCGTTATTTCCTATGTCGAGCAAGATACTTCTCATTTGAAGGGACGGCTATCGGACTTTATTGAGGAGCATGAGATTGATGAAACGTTATTTAAATCTATTCTGCGCAAGATGGATTTTGACCGGATTCAATTTGAGAAAGACATATCTCATTATTCTGGTGGACAAAAGAAAAAGCTGCTTATAGCCAAAAGCTTATGTGAAAAAGCTCATTTATATATTTGGGATGAACCGTTAAATTTTATTGATATTTATTCGCGCATGCAGATTGAAGAGCTTATTCAAAGATTTAATCCCACAATGGTTATTGTTGAGCATGATCAGGCATTTCAACAAACAGTTGCAACAAAAACTATATCTATGTAGTTAAAAGCATGGCGGTGAGGGGGGACCCAGCACCGCCATGCTTTATTTTTGCAGGATGTTTATCCCATGCTTTTCGATATGACGACTTTTCCCCGTTTCGGGAGCTCTTCGCTTTTGCGGTACGCCTGAAGCAGGCCCTGAGCAGTAAAGGGGTAGATCTCATTGATGTGGATATTCAACTTGTTCTTTTGCATATGGCGGACAATGGATTCAAAGTCGGTACGGTTAGGTTTTGCCTGGAAGAAATGCGCGTTAATGCCGCGGACCGCCCGATATTGATTAATCGTAAATGCCACCACTGAAATATAGGTGCCGCCATCCTTGATAACCGAGTAGTTTTTCTCTCCGATATCTCCTGGCAGCCCGGTTCCGAAGGTGGAAGGGTCCATAGCGGAATCCAACACGATATCGACAGGTGCGGTTATTTTGGCGGCAAAGTCGACTTTTGTGTAGTCGAACACCTCGTCTGCACCAAGCCCTTTAACGAAATCATGATTATAGTCCCTCGCAGTTGCGATAACATATGCTCCATGTTGCTTGGCTAACTGGACCGCCGCATGTCCCACACCTCCGGCTCCGGCTTGAATAAGGATGCGTTGTCCGGGTTGAAGACGGCCATGCTCAAACAGCGCTTGCCAAGCTGTCAGGGCAACCGTAGGCGCGGCGCCTGCTTCTTCGAAGGAAAGACTCTCCGGGATAACGGCAAGGTGATCTTCCTCCACCGCAACATAGTCCATGTAGGAGCCCATCGGAACCATGCCCATAACACGATCCCCCGGCTTGAAGTGACGCACTTTTGCGCCAACCTCTTTTACGATGCCGGCTACATCAATACCAAGAACAAGCGGCAATTGAACCGGAAATTTGTCGGCCATCGGACTCTGAAGAATCGCGCCGCTGCGCAATTGAATATCTGCGGGATTGATGGAAGAGGCGCGCATTTCGACGAGAACCTGTGTGTCCGTAAGTACGGGAACCGGCACTTCCAGTTCCTCTAGTGCTTCGGGGATTCCAAAGCTTGTCAAAGCAATAGCTTTCATGATTAAGCCTCCTTATAAATTGAACATATGTTGAATTTTTAACATAAGTTTTATATTGTGAATGTATCAGGGCGGCAGATGGTGTTCAATGGTTAAAGCAAGCCCGGTTGTTGATTTTTCAACAGAGGGTTTAGATATGTTCATTTTATATGGGCTAAAAGGGGAGAAAGTTATGGACAGGCGTATTCAAAAATCGAGGCAAGCGATTATGAATGCTTTTTTGAGGCTGATGTCGGAAAAGGACTTCGAGAGCATAACGATCAACCAAATTGCGGAAGCAGCGAATGTCAATCGGGGAACGGTGTATCTGCATTTCGCTGACAAGTACGATTTGCGCGATCAGTGCACGGAAGCTCAAATAAACCAGTTACTGCATAATTGTATGCCTGAAGAGGGCTTCGTTCATCTCACTTCCAAAGCCGCGCTTCTGCGCACATTTGAATATTTGGAGCAGCATGCTTCTTTCTATTCCATGATGCTGACGAGCAAGGGAAGTTTGGTTTTCCGAAAGCAAATGGAGACAATATTCCGGCAAAGTCTGAGCGAGCATCTGGATTCGATTAATCTCGATCAGGAGTTGAACAGGGACATTACGGTGCAATTTTTAATTTCAGCGGGAGTGGGTTTATTGGAATGGTGGATTATCCGTTCGATGCCGTATCCGGCAGCGGTTATGGTTGAACAATTTTGGAATCTGCTGAACCGGTTTCAATTGCAAATGTCCGAAGAAAATAGCGTATTGAACAAATAAAAGCCGGGCAGATGCAGGATTTTTTCCTGACATTTGCTCGGCTTTTTTTCTCAAGAATGCCACTTGCTCTGATCCAGCAGCTTAAGCTCCTTGGCCTGAACGATGGCTTTGGTGCGGCGGTTGACTTTTAGCTTGGCGAAGATGTTTTTTACATGGACCTTTACTGTTCCTATGGCGATAATCAGTTGGTCGGCGATTTCTTTATTGGACAATCCTGCTGCGAGTAAGGCGAGCACCTCAAGCTCACGGTCCGTGAGGGGTTCTTCCATTGTCTCTTGCAAAGGCGAGGCTTCTTCAGCCATCCCTGGTTCTGTAGCGGATTGCTCAGCTGAGTTCTGCAGCATACAAATCAATATTCCATTTGACGCCATAGCCTGAAGAACGGCCATTCGTTCCTTTGCGAATACACCGCTTGCCAGCTTATTTTCGAGATAAAGCACGCCAAGCATATTACTATGGACGGTTACCGGAATGCACAGGGCGGACCCGGGCCGGTGCTCCGCAATATACGGGTTATGAATCAGCCAGCTATCCTCACCTCCGGTATAATGGACATCCTCCTGTGTGCGAAAGACGTATCTGATAATGCCTTCCGGCAAGAGGGAGCTGTCATTCATTTCCATAGGCGCCGGGGCAACCTTTGCTTCTGTATCGGCATATACCTGTATGTAGAGTCCATCATTACTGCCCATCAGCAGAGCGCCTTTACTGGCACCTGCATACTTCATTATGGTATTCATAATTTCCGCAAGCACGGTGTCGATGTCCATCTGATTGGTTATTGCCTGAGTTGTTTTGAGGATCGCCGCAAGATCGAAGTTGTCAAAAGCACCAGGCACATTACCAGGATTACCATGGACAGCTACTTCTGCCGTATGCTCTAGAGCACTTCGTCCCGCCGGAATTGGTACGCTTTCGGATGCCGGATCAGCATTTTCACGCTGCTGCCAGTGCTGCAGGAGCTTCTCCACCTGTGTCAGCTTCACTTGTACACCCCACTCAGTATATGCCTCGAAGGCCAATTGCAAATAAAATAAAGCAGTTTTCTTATTGCCCCGGCTCCAGTAATGGCTGGCGGCAAGCTCGCCCGAAAGGCTTGTTATTTGAATATCATCCTGCTCTCTCGCTCCGCGTATGGCTTTATCGTACAGCTCCTCAGCCCTCATGAATTCGCCGGAGGCACGCGCAAATTCGGCTTGAAGGAGATCGGATCTGGGCCGGTAATTATCCGGGCTGAGCGCTGCCCATTTTTTGTAACGCTGAAGATTGCTTAGCAGGCGTTTTTTAGTATTGGCCTCTTTCCATGACTGTGCAGGACCGGCTAATAACGCGAGTGATTCGTATAAAAGGCATTCCGGCAAATGCGGCAGGTGTGTGGCGTAGTCTTCATAAGGCTCCGCTTGCCGGGCCCAGCGGATGGCTTCCGCATGATTGCCGAGCAAATAGCAAAGCTGAGCTTTATAAGTATTGTATTGAAAAAAGGTGGTGGCTGAAGTCTCCTCCATCTGAATCCGGCTCAGAAAATCCCCTTCGTCAAAGCCCGCGTTGTTGAAGGAGTCCGGCGCTGCCGTCCCGCCCTGAAGGGCAAGAATGAATTGCTGATACAGGTAAAAGTTCTGCTTCACGAACTCGTCATTTGTGGTATCCAGGATCACCATATACTCGGCTATCGTTCTTGCAAGCTCACTTAATGGTGCTCGGGTGTAGAGTGAATTAATATGCGCACCAATGGCATAGCTGGCAAATACATAATCCCCCGATTCCAGACCGAAGCGGAGCGCCTTAGCCAAATAACCCTCACCTTCACGGGCATCTCCGGCAAATTGGCAGAGTACTCCGCCGAACATGGTGTAGGTTTTACTTTTAACTGAAGTGATGTTATACCGCTCGGAAAGCTCCATACCGACCTTGCCGATGGCATAACCTTTGTCATATTTGCCCCGGGCATTCCCCAAAAGCATGCCATAAGCGGAATAAACGGCCGCGGAAACAGGGGTATTTCCATATTTCAGGGATAATTGAATGGCTCTGCAGATCAGCAGGAAAAAGATCTTTTTATTCGTGAAAAAGGTTGAAGGAATTATCGCCAGAATGAGATTCATTGCGGCAATCCGGTCTTTATCGGACATTTCCTCCAAATCAGCGAGCTTGTCATACCGGTTGCGCAGCAGCACCTCAATTCGCATTGCTTCAATTAATAGTACGAATTTGCCCGGATTGGGTGAAATGATAATTTGGTGCTCCTGCAGGCTCTCAAGACCAAGTGCAGTGCCTTCCAAATATTTGCCTTGATTTATGTATTGCATGATCCGGATCATTTGCACCCTGCTCCGCTCAGCCGTATTGCGCGCATGATCAAGCAGGAAATTGATTTGCCTGTCAGACTCCCTGGAATTTCCGCATAAATATTCACATTCCGCTTGCTCCGCATGCAGCTCGAAACAGAGCTCGAAGGCATTGTTCCAAGCTTCTGCCGGCAGAAGCTCTACCCCTTTTCTGAAATACCCCAGCGCAACATCGTAGGCGGAAGCAGCCTTGGCGCGGTTTCCCGCAGCAAGGTTTAATTGTACAAGCTCAAGGTTCTCCACTGCTTCCGTTATTCGGCTTGAGCCTCTATTCAAATGGTTGACGACATCAAATGAAGTCTCTTCATACCCGTCATCCTGCAAGCTTCGGCCTATGCGAATATGAATGGCCTGTTTCGTTTCATCATCCATCTGACTGTAAATCAGCTTCTGGATATTATCGTGGGCAAACCGGAATTTATCTGTATCATATGGCAAAATCATCCCTTCGGCTTCAATCGCGGCCCATTCAGTAATGGCCTCCCCGATCTTCCGGTTGGCAACGTAGGCAATCAAATGCGGGTGGAAGGTGCTTCCTACACAAGCGGCAATTTGGAGCAGCTCCTGCGCAGCACCCGAGAGACGCTGAAATCTGTGCTCCATTAAATCATTGATGGCATAGTTAGGCTCCTGACCAATAATCTGCCCCAAATTCCATTGCCAGCTTTGGTTTCCGTGGTTGTATTGCAGAATGCCGTCGTCCTGCAGGTGCAGCAATATTTGCTTGAAATGAAAAGGGTTGCCGCCTGATTTGTGATACAGCAGCTCTGTTAAGGACATTGCGGCATCCGCCCCGCTATTCAGCGTCTCCATCACGATATGGTTCATTTGCTCAAGGCTCAGCGGCGACAGATGAATATGGCGGATCACGGCTTGGTCGGTAACGCTTCCGTCCGGCTCGTACCCCGGCAGCTTGCTAAGGTCGATATCGTTATGGCGATAGGTGCAGACAAACAGCAAATATTGGCATTCCGGGTCGCATAGCAGCGCATGAATTAATTGCAGCGACGAAGAATCCGCCCATTGCAGGTCATCGATAAACAGGACAAGGGGATGTTCTTTGGAAGCCAGCGCCTGAACAAATTTGCGAAAAACATAGATGAACCGTTTCTTCGATTCATTGGCCGGAAGCTCTTCTGCAGCCGGTGTGGCGCCAAGGATCAGCTCGGCTTCAGGGATAATCGCAGTAATCACGTTGGCGCTTGCCCCAAGTGTCTCCTGCAGCTTAAGTTTCCACAACTCCGACTGCTCCTTGCGTTCACCCAGCAAATGCCGCATTAATCCACGAAAGGCTTGAATGATCGGATGATAAGGGCTTTCTTTGGATATTTGCTCGAATTTTCCGGTGATATAGAAAAAATTGCGGGCATGCCGCTGCTTGCGAAAAACCTCGTCTATGAGGCTTGTTTTGCCAATGCCGGCTTCGCCTGATATGTAGACCATTTCTGTTGACCCGAAGCAAGCGGAATAAAAGGCCTGGTTGAGCATTGACATTTCATACTCTCTACCATGAAACCCTGGTTCCATAACAAAGGTATTGTGAGAGCGTCCGATTTTGTCTAAGTCTGCCAATAGAAAGCCGGCATTCTGATAGCGATTATCCGGATTTTTGTCGAGCAATTTCATGACAATAGCTTCCAGGCCATCAGGCAAATGCCTATGCTCATGAGTCAGCGGAGGAGGGACTTGTGTCAGGTGCAGGTACACCCATTCGAGCGGACCCTCGGCCAGGAAAGGCAAATGCCCGGCCCAGATTTCATAGAAAATAACACCTAAAGAATACAGATCGCTGCGCTCATCCACTGTCCGCAGCATTCTGCCTGTATTCTCGGGTGAGCAATAGGGCAGGCCTGAGTCAGACATACTGTAGCCAGCCGGACGGACATAACCGTCATCCGAACGATGCACCGCATAACCGGAATCTATTAAATAGGCCTCTTGCCCCTTGGAACGAACAACGATTCTCTCCGGCCGTAAATCGAGATGAAGGGTCTGTTGCTGATGAAGCTGCAGGACACCGGCCACGATAGATCTGGCGAGTACGAGAAATGCCTCGGGATTCATGCAGGTTTGTTCATTCATGAATTCCCTAAGCGTCATACCCGCATCATGCCCCGGCATTACACCAGAGTCACGTTGCTCAAGTCTTGTATTTCCGGTAACACTGTCAAATTGTTGGTCAACTTTCATTCTCGGACACCTCTACTATTGGGCTAACTAGCGATTACATTCTATTGTAATAGAAGATACAACTTTTTAGGTATAGAGAATTTTAAGTAATGGCTTTATTCTGGGAGCATGACTTATTTGGCTGAATTAAAGAATCGGGAAGGTCTGGGTGAACGAATATGATGAATGCCTTCTATGCTTTTATTACTACTCTTATTTTTGGAGTTGTTATCTATGTGAAGATTTGGTGGGATGGCCCCGGGCTAAGCTTTAAATTTTCAAAATGGTATTTTGGTATTTTTTTCGTTGCGGCGTTGATTGTTGGGGGAGGCACTTTTTTCGTGAGTTAAGTCATATATCGGTAACCCAATTCGGATTTGGTAGATAAAGCTGCAACTTACATAAGCGTTCTTTCGATTGATCGGAAAGTCAAGAATGGAGGATATTTAATGCAAGCTATAAAACGATACAAGCGCTGGATTGCTATGTTTCTTATATTCATGATTGCTTTAAGTCCGGCTTCTGAAGGATATGTGTCTGCGGCAGGTCCAGTGGTATTGGATCAAAAGCAGGAAAATGGAACTGGAAATTCATGGGTTAATGCTGATTATGCAAGATATCAGACTTTTACTCCGGAGATTGCCGGAAATCTTAGCAGGATTGATCTGAACATTGCGAGTATCTTCGGTTCATCAGGAGCCCTGAAGCTGAAAATTTATAAGGAAAGCGACCTTTCGACATTGCTCGCTGAAGCGCAATTGGCTTCTTACAGTTCAGGCTGGACGTCGGTTGATTTCTCAGGAACATTGCCTTATTTGAAGAAGGATACGATGTATAGAATGGTCGCTTCCACGGAATTCGGAGGAGGATCGAATGGCTTCGGATGGAATATGAGCGGTGGCAACCCGTACACAAGAGGAGACTCTCCGGCGACCAATTATGACTATTCTTTCAGGACGTACATGATTGCCGATTATTCGACATCCCCCGCATTAAGCGGGATATCAAGTAGCGTATCCAGTCTTGTAGCGGACGGAGCGAGTCAGACGACAGTGACGGTGACGCTGAAGGATGCCCAGGGCAATGCCCTGACTACCGGAGGGGCGATGGTGGGGATCACATCGACTTCGGGTACGGTTAGTACCGTAACGGATAACAATAACGGGACCTACACGGCGACGCTGACAGCGTCGACAACGGCAGGGACCGCAACGGTAAGTGGCACATTAAACGGCATTCCGTTGGGAGGTACAACGGCGGTCCAATTCGTGCCGGGGTCACCATCCAGTGCAAACAGCACGTTAACAGTGGGCAGTAGCTCGCTGACGGCTGACGGCACGAGTCAGACGACAGTAACCGTGAAGCTGAAGGATGCGCAGGGCAATGCCTTGACCACCGGAGGAGCAACGGTGGCGATTACATCAACGTCAGGTACGATCAGCGCCGTCACGGATAAGAACAATGGGACCTACACGGCAACGCTGACAGCGCCGACAGCGGTAGGGACCGCAACAGTCAGTGCCACAGTCGGCGGCACTGCGTTGCCAGGCACGGCCACGGTCCAGTTCGTGGTCGGGTCACCGTCCAGTGCGAGCAGCACGGTAGCAGTGGGGAGTAGCTCACTGACGGCTGACGGAACGAGTCAGACGACAGTAACCGTGAAGCTGAAGGATGCGCAGGGCAATGCCTTGACCACCGGAGGAGCGACGGTGACGATCACAACAACTTCGGGTACGCTTAGCCCTATAACCGATAATAATAACGGGACCTATACGACAACGCTGACGGCTCCAACAACGGCAGGAAGTGCGACGGTCGTTGCCACAGTGGGCGGCACTGCGTTAACAAGCACGGCCACGGTGCAGTTCGTGGCTGGAGCACCATCCAGTGCGAACAGTACGGTAGCAGTGGGGAGCAGCTCTTTGACAGCTGACGGAACGAGTCAGACGACAGTAACTGTGAAGCTGAAGGATGCACAGGGCAATGTTATTACCACCGGAGGAGCGACGGTGGCGATTACATCAACGTTAGGTGCGGTTAGCGCCGTAACGGACAACCACAACGGGACCTACACGGCGGTGCTGACAGCGCCGGTAACGGCAGGGACCGCGACAGTCAGTGCCAGTGAAGGCGGCACTGCGCTCTCAGGGACGGTCACGGTGCAGTTCGTGGCCGGAGCTCCGTCCAATGCGAATAGTACGTTAGCAGTGGGGAGTAACTCGCTGACGGCTGACGGAACGAGTCAGACGGCAGTCACCGTGAAGCTGAAGGATGCACAGGGCAATGTTATTACCACCGGAGGAGCGACGGTGGTGATTACATCGACGTTAGGTACGGTAAGCACCGTAACGGACAACCATAACGGGACCTACACGGCGGCGCTGACAGCGCCGGTAACGGTAGGGACCGCGACAGTCAGTGCCAGTGTAGGCGGCACTGCGCTCTCAGGGACGGCCACGGTGCAGTTCGTGGCCGGAGCGCCTTCCAGCGCGAATAGCACGCTGGCCGTGGGCAATAGCTCTTTGACGGCTGACGGAACGAGTCAGACGACAGTGACTGTGAAGCTAAAGGATGCACAGGGCAATGCCTTGACCACCGGAGGAGCGACGGTGGTGATTACATCGACGTTAGGTGCGGTTAGCGCCGTAACGGATAACCACAACGGGACCTACACGGCGGCGCTGACAGCGCCGGTAACGGTAGGGACCGCGACAGTCAGTGCCAGCGTAGGCGGCACTGCGCTCTCAGGGACGGCCACGGTGCAGTTCGTGGCCGGAGCGCCGTCCAGTGCGAACAGTGCGTTAGCAGTGGCGGATAGCTCTTTGACGGCTGACGGAACGAGTCAGACGACAGTGACCGTGAAGCTGAAGGATGCACAGGGGAATGTTATTACCACCGGAGGGGCGACGGTGGCGATTACAACAACTTCGGGTACGGTAAGCACCGTAACCGATAACCATAACGGGACCTACACGGCGGTGCTGACAGCGCCGGTAACGGTAGGGACCGCGACAGTCAGTGCCAGTGTAGGCGGCAGTGAGCTGACCTCTAAGGCAACGGTGCAGTTCGTGCCCGGCGCAGCATCCAGCGCGACCAGCATGCTAGCGGTGGGCAATAGTTCTTTGACGGCTGACGGCACGAGTCAGACGACAGTGACTGTGAAGCTGAAGGATGCACAGGGCAATGCCCTGACCACCGGAGGAGCGACGGTGGCAATTACCTCGACGTTAGGTGCGGTTAGCGCCGTAACGGATAACCATAACGGGACCTACACGGCGGCGCTGACAGCGCCGGTAGCGGTAGGGACCGCGACAGTCAGTGCCAGTGTAGGCGGCAGTGAACTGTCCTCCACGGCCACGGTGCAGTTCGTGGCCGGAGCGCCGTCCAGTGCGAGCAGCACGCTAGCAGTGGGCAATAGCTCGCTGACGGCTGACGGAACAAGTCAGACGACAGTAACCGTGAAGCTGAAGGATGCACAGGGCAATGCCTTGACCACCGGAGGAGCGACGGTGGCGGTTACATCAACGTTAGGTACAGTTAGTACCGTAACGGACAACCATAACGGAACCTACACGGCGACACTAACTGCGCCGACAACGGTAGGGACCGCAACAGTCAGTGCCACAGTAGGTGGCACTGCATTAACCGGAACGGCCACGGTACAGTTCGTGGCCGGGGAGCCATCAGCGGAGAATGGCACAATTGCAGCGGACGATTTTTCGCTGACAGCCGACGGAACGAGTCAGACGGCAATCACCGTGAAGCTGAAGGATGCGCAGGGCAATGCCTTGACTACCGGAGGGGCGGTGGTGCTGATCACATCGACATTAGGTACGGTAGGCACTGTAACGGACAACCAGAACGGAACCTATACGGCGACACTGACAGCGCCGACAACAGTAGGGACCGCGAAGATCAGTGCAACTGTGAATGGCGGTGCGCTGGCCTCGGCGGTATTAGTTCAGCTTTTACCAGGCGATGTGAGTTCATCTCACTCCACAATGACGGCAAGCGACCTGGTCGTGCGGGCAGATGGCAACAGCCAAGCCACAATCTTCGTGAAGCTTAAAGACGCATACGACCATCCGTTTGCTGGAAAACGGGTACAGCTGCATGCTCAAGACGGAAGCTCTGTCACGGAAGCCGTTTATGAAGATTCTGTTGCCAAAGCCGTTTATGGAAGCTCTGTGTCCAAAGAGGTTTATGGATGGACCAATGCGGAGGGGCTTGCCACATTTGTGGTCAGCAATGTAGCGGCTGAGAAAGTGACCTATTCTGCAAAGGAAGAAGCAAGTGGCATAACGCTAGATCAGACTGTGAGTATTACTTTTACGTACGACCAGCCGCCTGTTATCGGACTGCAGGCTGATCCCGTCACTCCGACCTTTGGCAGTGTAAATATTACAGTCACAGCATCTGCGTACGGTGAATTCAACAGCATTTCTTCGATAAAGTGGGCGGCAGGAAGCCGTTCGATAGCTTATTTTGATACACAGGGTACGGAAGTTAAGGACCATTTCACCGTACAGGAGAATGGAATTTATTCAGTCTATGTGGCAGATACAGCGGGCAACGCGAATGTCAGCCAGATTGATGTTCAGAACATCGTTCCTTTGAGCAGCAATGCGAACTTGATAGGCTGGCAGCTGATCGGACTCGGCGGGACGGTGAAGTTTGATTTTGATCCTGGAAAAATAAACAATTGGCTGGAAGTCAGCAATGCGGTGCATGGGCTGAAAATGCTGCTGACCCCCGCAGATGTGTACTCTGCCGTCTATGTCAACGGACTCCAGGTAGACAGCAATTCGCTAACCAAGGAGTATGATCTTGCAACGGGTCAAAATAAATTCGAAGCCCGTGTCAAAGCGCAAGACGGTTCCAATAAAACGTATACGCTCAACGTGATCCGGTCAGCGGCCAGTTCTGCTCCAAGCCCTGTTCCGAGTCCAACTCCAACTCCGAGTCCCGTTCCGAGTTCTGTTCCGAGCAGTCCTTCGGTTACTCCAAACTCTCCAAGCCAGACTTCTACGGGGTTTGCTCCTGTGGTTTGGATTAATGATAAGAAAGTAACGGGGCTGGCGACACTTCATACGGATGCAAATGGAGCGAAAACGATCGACGTTCTGCTGAATATGGATAATCTGCGCCAGGTCCTCGATTCACTGTCCAATCCTTCTGAAGCTAATCTCTCGGTTTCAATTGAAGATGCGGCAGATAAACTGGTGCTAAGACTTCCCGGCAATGCAGTCCCGCTCCTGGCTGAGAAGGCAGCTGACATTACTTTGAAAACTCAGCATGGTAAATATCGCTTGCCGCTAGCTGAGATTACAGACCAGGAGTCCGCTTGGACGAATGATACGGAAGTCCAGATCGTAATTGAGCGTGGCAACCGGGAAGCGGGCTTGCAGGAAGCAGTGCGTACAAATGGTTTTGGGCTAGTGGCAGATCCGGTTCATTTCAATGTACTTGTAATGCGTAATGGCGGGAAAAAAGAGATTTCGCGCTTCAGCCATTATGTGGAGAGGGTTATCTACTTATCCTCTGATGCCGGAGCGGCATCAACGGCTATTGTATGGGATCAGAGCTCCGGAGTACGCCCGGTCCCGACAAAATTCATTACAGTTGATGGACGTCGTGCCGCTGTCATTCGCAGTCTCACGAACAGCACCTACGCAGTGGTATCCAAAGCGTCCCAATTAACAGATATTCAAAAGCATTGGGCTGAGCCGGAAATTTCCAGCATGAGCAATAGAATGATCGTACAGGGAACAGAAGGAGGCCGCTTTGCGCCTGAAGCGGTAATTACCCGGGCTGAATTGGCGGCAATGCTGGCAAGGGCGCTGGGATTGGCACAAGGGGATAACTCAGCCGGGTTCCGTGATGTAGGCGGCTTGAGCTGGTATAGCGGCGCTATAGCAGCAGTAAAAGCATACGGAATTATGGATGGCTTCGAGGATGGATCATTTAGACCGAACCAGAAGGTGTCGCGGCAAGAAGCAGTTGTCACCGTCATACGGGCGCTGCGGCTGGCCGATAATGGTGCGCTAACGGGCAGTGCTGGAGCCAAAGTGGATTTAGCCGTCTACGCGGACAGCGGCCAAATCGGCGGCTGGGCGAGCGAAGCGCTGCGGACAGCGATTTATGCGGGGCTGATAAAGGGGTATGGAAATGAGCTGCGTCCGCAGAAGCCATTAACCCGTGCAGAAACAGCCGTGCTGCTGTACCGGATGCTGCAACAAGCAGGATTAATTGAGGGGTAATCAATAAAATAGGGATGCTCCATTGGCCAAAATGTGAACCGTTTGGCTTCTGGAGCATCCCTTTTGGCGTTATTCTGTTGCAGCGTTCTTTGCCAGCTCCTTGCGCACAATAGGTGCAACCTTGGTGCCGAGCAGCTCGATGGCACGCAGAACTTCGCGGTGCGGCATGGTGCCGACGTTGACATGCAGGAAGAAGCGCGTAACGCCGAGGTTCTTGCGGAGCAGGAGGATCTTCTCGGCAACATATTCGGCATCGCCAACATAGAGGGCGCCGCGCAGGCTGCGCGCATCGTCATAGGTTGCGCGGTTATAGGTTTGCCCCCAGCCCCGCTCACGTCCGATGACATTCATCTGGGCCTGGGTGGAAGGGTAGAACAAGGCGGCAGCCTGTTCTGTGGTTTCACCGACAAAGCCATGCGAATGTGTGGCAATCTGCAGCTTGTCGGGGTTATGTCCGGCCTTTGCCGCAGCATCCTTGTAGAGCTTGACCAGCGGCGCGAAGCGCTCCGGCATGCCGCCGATGATGGCGAAGGCAATCGGAAGGCCAAGCATGCCTGCCCGGATTGCGGATTCGGGATTGCCGCCGCTGGCAATCCATACTGGCAGCGGGTCCTGGACTGCGCGCGGATAGACCGGAAGGTTATCAATGGCCGGGCGATGGCCGCCGCGCCAGGTTACTTTTTCCGAGGCCCTGATTTTCAGCAGCAGCTCAAGCTTCTCTTCGAACAATTCATCATAGTCGTCGAGACTGTAGCCGAAGAGGGGGAAGGACTCGATGAATGAACCCCGGCCTGCCATAATTTCCGCCCGGCCGTTCGACAGCCCGTCCAGCGTTGCGAAATTCTGATATACACGCACCGGATCATCTGAAGACAGCACGGAAACGGCGCTCGTGAGCCTGATCTTCTTCGTCATGGCCGCGGCAGCGGCAAGCACCACAGCGGGAGCGCTGCCCGCATAATCGGCACGGTGATGTTCCCCGATTCCATATACATCCAAGCCGACCTGATCGGCTAATACAATCTCCTCCACCGCCTCGCGCAGTCTTTCTGCGTGGCTGATCACCTTACCGGTTACCGGGTCCGGCGTAGTTTCCAGGAATGTGCTGATGCCTATTTCCATACTGTTTTCCATTTCGGCCATTTCAATCCGCCTCCTTTTTTCGTAATTTCATCTTACTATACTTTTTAATGTTTCTCAACTTTCGTAAGTAAGTTTTTTGTTGCACAATGGATAGTATATATGAAGCTGAACCTAAAAATGCCCGCCACTCCCAAAAGGCGGAGCGGCAGGCGGATGCAGTAGTGCGGGTTTACAGCTTTCTTTTGCTGACGGCGAGTTGAATGATCATGATTACCAGAACGAGCAGTGCAATGAGCTGGTCTGTACTCATGGGTGTCCGGGCCTCCATTCCTGTTAAGGATGGCTCTGTCGGACGGCATCTCCTCTCCAAGAAGCTGCTTCGTTCCCCTTATACAAACTATGAGCTGATGTAGAGAAATAGTACTTCATATCGTGAAAAGTTATGCTAATGAATTTCCATGCAGAATACGTATTGATTATTACAGTTTGCTGTTATAGTATATAACATTGGTTTCTATGAGAATTTAGGAGGATGCAGAGCGGTGGTCATTGTTGCCTGCCTTATCTTTATTGTCACCTTGTTTTTTGTCATTTGGCAGCCGCGCAATTTATCAATTGGCTGGTCAGCTTGCGGCGGAGCGGCGCTTGCGCTGGCGGCCGGGGTGGTAAGCTTCAGAGATGTTTTCGACGTTACGCTGATCGTGTGGAATGCTACTTTGGCTTTTATAGCCATCATCCTAATCTCGCTGATCCTCGATAAAATCGGGTTCTTTGAGTGGGCGGCACTGCACATGGCAGCGGCGGCCCGGGGCAACGGAACACGGATGTTCGTCTATGTCATCATTCTGGGTGCGGTTGTTGCAGCGTTTTTTGCCAATGACGGGGCTGCGCTGATTCTGACACCGATTGTTCTGGCTATGGTGCGGGCGCTGAATTTTGATGAGAAAAAGGTCTTCCCGTTCATTATCGCCGGCGGATTCATTGCGGATACTACTTCGCTGCCGCTGATTGTCAGTAATCTGGTCAATATCGTCTCCGTCGATTTCTTCGGCATTACCTTCATGCAATATGCAGGACGTATGCTGCTGCCGACGCTGTTCTCGCTGGGGGCGAGTATTCTGGTCTTATATCTTTTCTTCCGCAAAAGCATTCCCAAGTACTATGACGTCTCGAGTTTGAAGAATCCGGTAGAGGCGCTGAAGGATGAGCGGATGTTCCGGCTGTCGTGGGGAGTACTGGCACTGCTGCTGGCAGGCTATTTCGTGAGCGAATTTCTGGATATTCCCGTCTCAGTGGTCGCTGGATTCATTGCGCTATGCTTCTTGCTGCTGGCGAGCAAAAGCCCTGCAGTCAAGACGATGGAAGTGGTCAAAGGAGCGCCGTGGGCTATTGTATTTTTCTCAATCGGCATGTATGTCGTAGTCTATGGACTGCGAAATGCGGGTCTCACGGATGAACTGGCTGAACTGATCAATGCTGCGGCCCGGCATGGACTGTTTGCGGCAACGATGGGGATGGGCTTCCTTGCTGCTGTGATCTCTTCGGTGATGAACAATTTGCCGACGGTGCTGATCGGTGCGCTCGCGATTGATACGGCTCATGCCACAGGACTGATCAAGGAGGCACTCATCTACGCCAATGTGATCGGCTCTGACCTGGGACCGAAGATTACGCCCATCGGCTCACTGGCTACCCTGCTGTGGCTGCATGTTCTATCCTCCAAGGGTGTGAAGATATCCTGGGGAACCTACTTCAAGACGGGGATTGTATTGACGATACCAACGTTGTTCATTACATTGCTCGGGTTGTATTTGACGCTGAAGTTCACTTAAGCTAACAAAAAGGGATGGTGCGGGCCGCTTGGCCTGCACCATCCCTTTTTTTTGATGAATAGGTTTCTTGCAATCCATCATGCATTCATCTGCTGCACCGCCTAATCCTTCCCTTTCGTGCCGCCGTATCCGGGGTAGGTGACTACCGGCCATTTTACCTTGCGCAGTGCGTCAATCAGCTCAGGCCCTACGTTCAGGTTGCTGCTGACAAGCGCCTCTGGCGTGAGTGCCATCCATTGATTCAGCGAGACGTCGGCGAAGCGGTCGCTCTTGAACATTTCCAGGAACCACAGTGTTTCCGTCCCGGTATTTTGGATATAATGCCCGAAGGCAAAAGGAACATAGCCGACATCCCCAGCTCTGTAATTGAAGGTGCGGGCCGCTCCGTTGCCGCCGAAGACGGTCATGCGGCCTTGGCCGGTCAAGTAATACTGCCATTCGTCATTGTTCGGATGCCAGTGCAGCTCGCGCATCGCGCCTGGCTCAATCTCGACCAGCGCAGCGGCGATGGTCTTGGAGATAGGGAAATTGGAGGAATCGACAATTCTCACGCTGCCGCCCGGAGTCTTCAGCGGAGGCTGGGCCAAGAGCTGATGCTTGAAGCTGAGCGGAATGTCACCGAAGGGGGACTGTACTTTTTGACTCTGCAAGGAGCCCGGAACCTGGTCCTGGTAGATGTAGACCTGATCCTTCGGGATACAGTCAAACGCGGAAGGCGGTATACCGAAATTGGCTGACAGCACCTCCTTCGGCGTATGGGCGAACCAGTCGGAAATAGACAGCGTGTTCAGATCGGAGAAGCTGCCGTCGTCGAACACAAGCAGAAATTCGCAGCCTTCCTCAAGCCCTTGAATGGAGTGGGGGATGCCCGGAGGGAAATACCACAGATCGCCTGGGCCTACGTCGGCAATGAAGTTCCGTCCATTCTGGTCTACCGCCGTAATCCGTGCGCTTCCGATCAGCATGTAGGACCACTCGGCCTGCTGATGCCAATGCAGCTCCCGCACACCGCCTGGGGTGAGGCTCATATTGACTCCGGCGAGTGTGGTGGCTACAGGCAGCTCTCTTACGGTAATCTCTCTGGACCAGCCGCCGTGATTTAGCTGCATGTGGGTGTCGGAGAAGGAAAATCTCAGATTGGGAATTAATCCGTTATCCGTTACGGGAGGGACGAACATATCCGGGTTCTCCCGGTCCCGCATCACATCGCGGGGGCCGAGGTCCACATTGCCGGTGCCGTCGCTTCGTATCGGCTGGGGGACCGGAAGTGGACCGGGGGAATCAGACTTGCTGGCAGTCATGGCAAAGACTCCTTTCAGGATACTCAATACTTCATGGAAATATATGCGAAATTCTGCCGCATATGATTGACAAACCCGGGTAAATGACCAGAATAGAAGTTGGCAGTGTCCCGCGAAATTTGAAGCCGAAATTATAGGGAGAAGGTATACGGAAATGGCAAAATTCACTCATTCAGCCCTCCGCATAAGCAGAATAAGGGCTGTAATCGTTGGTTTGCTGGTTATTGTATGGATTGCAGGAAGCAGCGTATTCATGCCCGCGGGTGCATTTGCAGCGGCAGGGGATCGTGGAGAACAGCGGCTGCCGCTGCTGCTTAACGACAGCTACGTGCTGTTCCCGGGCAAACAGGCCCCTTATATGAAGGAAGGGAGATTGCTCATGCCGATCCGGGCATTCTCGGATATGCTCGGAGCACAGCTAACTTATGATTCTGCCGACAGAAGCCTTACATTCTCTTATATGGGGCAGGCTGTGCGCGGAATTAAGGACGGACGGATGAACGCCATATTCAGCGGGAATATTGAAGCGTCGCTGGGTGTCGCACCAGAGCTGAAGAATGGTGTGCTGTTTGTTCCCATGAGCTCGGTTCTGAAGGATTCGAAATCTATCCGCTGGGAGAACATGTCGAACCGGATTAATAAAGTAAGCGGGGTAATCTGGGGGAGACAGGGTGTGACCTTGCCACAGACGCAGCCGTTTCTGCTGCTTGCTCCATTTGTGTATACACCGGAGATGATAGATGGAACGTATAATCCGTTATTTCCTACTGGGCTATCGCAGGTTCAGGTTGCTAATGGAGGCTACCGTCTGACCTTGGACACGCTGAATTCCTCTCCATTCCTGTTAGATAAAGACAAGGTGGAGCTTGAATTCGTCACTGTTGACAACAAAGGCAAGAGCGCGCGCCAGAGTCTTGCAGGTCCCGCAGCACGGCTGGCCAAGGGTGGCAGAGCATCATTTTCAATTGAAGTGCCCGCAGAAGCGGAGTATGTAATTTTCCGCTCGCAGATGGCAAGCACGAAGCAGAAGTAAGGATACTTTAACGATAATCAGAGAGCAGGGTACACACATATGACAGATCGCGGACAAGAACGCTACCGCTTCAGTGAAGCGCCGATTTGGGAGCTGCAGCGCAAATATTATGAAGAGCTGGGCATGCAAGCCTGGAAAAACGACCAGGTTCCGCAATATATTACGAGCAACCCGATGATTGGAACCGCCTATGCGGAGATGATCTTCGGTTTTTTACAGGACCGTGCAAGTCTGGGACAGACCACGGAACGGGTCATCATTCTGGAGCTGGGGGCAGGGGTAGGCCGGCTTGCGTTCCATGTGCTGCATCAACTGAGCAAATTAATTGAATACGCGGGGCTTGCGCTGCCCCCGTTCACCTATGTAATGAGCGATTTGCCCTGGAAAAATATCACCGGCTGGCAGCAGCATCCCGGACTGAAGCCTTTTGTGGAGCGCGGCATCCTTGATTTCGCGCGTTTCGATGCAGTCGCGGATACAGAGCTGCACCTGACGGAGAGCGGTACGGTGATTGCACCGGGTAAGCTGGCGCAGCCGCTGATGGTGATTGCCAACTACTTTTTTGACAGTATTCCGCAGGAGCTGCTCTATGTGGATGAGGGCAAAATTTATGAATGCGAGGTATCGCTGCGCTACCCGGAGCAAATGGAAGAAATGGGCACTTCCGAGGTGCTCAGGGATCTGATTCCCGAGTATCACTACCGCCGGGCGGCTGGCTATGAAGAGGAAGCGTACCCGTACCGCGAGGTTATCGCCTTCTACCAGGAGAAGCTGGAGGATTCGCATGTGCTGTTCCCGGCCGCTGCGCTGGGATGCATGGATCGGCTGAACGCACTGTCCGGAGCGGGCTTCCTGCTGCTGACCGCCGACAAGGGTGACCACCGGCTGGAGAACTGGGAATTTGTCGAGCCCCCTAAGCTGATTCATCACGGAAGCATTTCGCTCACAGCGAATTATCATGCGATGGTGTGCCATTTTGAGCAGAAGGGCGCTTTATCCTCATTTACTGAGCATCATTACAAGAACCTGAACGTCGGCTGTATCTATATGCTGGAGGAGCCGCTGCGCCATGTACAGACCCGCTTGGCCTACCACAGATTTATTGAGCGCTTCGGACCGGATGATTTCTTCAGCATGAAGCTGTGGATCGACCAGAACTACGACAGCAGTGGAATACAGCAAATTCTGGCGTTCTGGCGGCTGGGCGGCTACGATGCCGAACTGTTCATCCAGAGCGCGGAACGCATCTCCAGTCTGCTGGAGGACGCCACCGACGAGGAGATTCTCGATTTGAAGCTGGGGATCGACCGGATGTGGGCAGGGTTCTATCCGATGCCGCAGCGGTATGATCTGGCCCTCGACAGCGGATTGCTGCTGTTCGAAATGGGGCTATATGAGGAAGCGCAACACTACCTTACGCAATCGCTGAGGGAGACGGAGGACGAGCCTGTGGTCACGGTGCTCTACTGCCTGGCGATTTGCAGCTATGAGCTTGAGGATCTGGAGGCAGCGCGGGAGTATACGCGCCGGGCGCTGGTGCTTGAGCCGGAGCATGAGGAGGCGCTGGATTTGCTGGCTGCGCTCAGTGGAGACTGATACGGGCTTTACAGCACCGCTGATTTTTTGTAAAATACAAGCAATTATAACGAAACGCGATGACGAGAAGAGTAGATATATCCATTCTTTCACAGAGAGCCCCGGATGCTGAAAAGGGGCAAAGAACGGTATGTTGAACCAAGTCTCTGAGTGGCGCACCCGGAACCAGACAGAAGCTGGGGATAGTGCGACAGGAGCTCCTGTTACAGAGCTAGAGTATAAGCCTTGCCTGCCCGGCAATGCCGTACTTGATGAGATTAATATGGCGACATATTAATAAACCTGGGGTGGTACCGCGAGAATCTCGTCCCCAAGACCATAAGTCTTGGAGGTGGGGTTCTTTTTTGCATTGATCAAAGGTTCAGCGCGGTCATCACATACACACAGGAGGGTTCACACATGAATAACAGCACAGAAGCCGCAGCAGCGGAGAATTATATGGATAAACTGATCAGGGAAGATATAGAGGCTGGAGTCTACAGCAGGGAGATCTGCACCAGATTTCCGCCGGAACCGAACGGGTATCTGCATATTGGCAGCGCATTTGCCATTCATACCAATTACGGGATTGCGCAAAAATATGGCGGCACCTTCCATCTGCGTTTTGATGATACAAATCCGCTCAAAGAGGATATGGAATATGTGAAGGCCATCACCGAGGACATCGAATGGCTAGGCTGCAGCCCGGGGGAGCATATTTATTACGGCTCGGACTACTCGGAGCAAATCTACAACAGCGCGCTGGCCTTAATCCGCAAAGACAAAGCCTATGTCTGCGATTTATCACCGGAAGAGGTGACTGCCTACAGAGGCACACTGACAGAACCGGGCAAGGACAGTCCTTACCGTGAACGCTCCGTAGAGGAGAATCTGCAATTATTCGAGGGGATGAGAAAAGGGGCCTATCCCACCGGTTCCCGGGTGCTGCGGGCCAAAATCAACATGGCCTCCCCGAACATCAATCTGCGGGACCCGGTGCTGTACAGAATTATCCATGCGGAGCATTACCGCACAGGGGATGCCTGGTGCATCTATCCGATGTACGATTTTGCCCATCCGATTCAGGATGCCATTGAAGGGATTACCCATTCTTTATGCTCGCTGGAATTCAAGGACCATCGGCCGCTGTATGATTGGGTGCTGGAGGAGCTCGGCATAGAGGAAGCGCCTAGGCAGAGAGAATTCGGACGGGTCAATCTGACGGGGGTGGTCACCAGCAAGCGGTATCTGAGAGAGTTGGTTGCGGGGAATTATGTGGACGGCTGGGATGATCCGCGGCTGCCCACGCTTCGTGGTCTGCGGAGACGGGGCTTCACCCCGGAGAGCATCAGGAGCTTTGTCCGGGAGATCGGCATGGTCAGAAGCCAGACGATGGTGGACTTTTCCATGCTGGAACACAGCTTGAGGCAGGATCTAAAAGCCAGTGTGCCAAGTATAATGGCGGTGCTCGACCCGCTGAAGGTTGTCATCACCAATTATGAAACCGCAGCGACGGAATGGCTGACGCTTGCCAATAATAGCGAAAATGCGGGGCTGGGCGTGAGAGAAGTGCCTTTCTCCGGCGTTGTCTACATTGAGCGCGAGGATTTCATGGAGGAGCCGTCGCCGGGCTTCCGGCGGCTAATCCCAGGCGGTGAGGTGCGGCTGAAGGGAGCGTATATCATTAAATGCAATGAAGTTATCAAGGATGCAGTAACTGGTGAGATCAGCGAACTGCGCTGCACCTATGACCCTCTGACGAAAAGCGGCAGCGGCTCTAGCGAACGGAAGGTCAAAGGTACCCTGCACTGGGTCTCAGCCAGTCACGGCATAGCGGCGGAGGTGTATCTGTATGAGAAGCTGCTGAAGGACAATGACGGTCCCAAGGCGGAAGGCGAAACCTGGGAGGAGTATATTAATCCCGATTCCATGAAGCTGATGAAGCATTGCCTGCTGGAGCCTTTTGCAGCTTCCGCCAAGCCTGAAGATAAATTTCAATTTATGCGCCAAGGCTACTTCTGTGCGGACAACAAGTTGTCAAGCAGGGAGCGCTTGGTGTTCAACCGTATCGTTCCGCTGAAGGACACCTGGAAGGGCAAAAAATAAAATTTTCTCATGAAATGAACTTGAAAAAAGCTTAAAGGGGAAGTAACTTAATGCTCAACATAGTTTCTTCACATTCCCTCCCTATAATGAAGCTCAGAACCCTGAATTCTGAAGGAGGCAAAGTGATGAACTGGTCCTGGTTAATTGCACTGGTCTGTCCGCTGATGATGATCTTTATGATGTTTGGCATGCGCGGAGGACATGGACATGGGCATGGCGGGCATTCGCGGCGGGAGCCGAAGATAGAAGAGCTGCAGAAGGAGCTCAATGAGCTCAAAGCGCAAAATGAAAAAATGCAGGCGGATATTCACAGCATTACTTCTTAACGGCATGAAGGAATTAGGCACGAACCAGCATCGGGCGAGCCGTCGGGGAATGACCCTGAAGCTCGTCTGTTTGTTTTGAAATAAGCATCTGAACATAGGCCTCACTTTGTGGGGCTTTTTTTCATATGAATAAGAAAGCCCACAAAAGTCTATACGTGATTGCATTTTCTGCAATAGAATGCCCATGAGGCAACGATATTTTGCATTCTGCTGTATTTCGTGCAATGGATTTCCGGCATTTCTGTTCAAAATGAGCTTTTAGCGGAAATCTGCTGCACAAAGTACAACAGGTCCTGTTTGTTAATTGATTTATAGCCAATCTGTTGTAGAGAGTGCAGCAGATTGCGGCTCGCTCCAGGAATAACCACGGAATGGCAAGCATCCACACTAGGTTCCAGAGTGCCAAGTATTTGTTTGCGCAAACCCATTTACATTTTTCAATAAGCGGATTATAATAAAATTAAATTAAAGTTGCACCAGGGAAACTTTCGTGTATATAGACAACTTTTCCGGGCAAGAGGAGGGATTGAAATGATGGAGCAAACTGTAGCAGCAGAAGCAACTCCAATGGTTCATAGCCGTAAAAACAGAATTTCAGCGCAAGATGTGCTAAATGGGGATGTAAAGGGACTCAAGAGGCTCCTTCCTTTCCTGGGCCCGGCTTTTATCGCTTCCGTAGCGTATTTGGACCCGGGGAATTTCGCCACTAATATTACAGCAGGCTCGAAGTACGGGTATTTGCTGTTATGGGTTATATTCGGGTCAAATCTCATGGCTGTGCTTATCCAGTCGTTGTCCGCCAAGCTTGGCATTGCCACCGGCAAAAATCTGCCGGAAGTGGCGCGGGAGAGATTCCCGAAGGGTGTATCCATTTTCTTGTGGATTCAGAGTGAGCTGGTCATTATCGCCACTGATTTGGCGGAATTTATCGGAGCAGCCCTCGGCTTGTATTTATTGTTCGGCATTCCGATGCTGCCAGCCGCACTGATTACCGCAGTCGGTTCGTTCGCCATTCTGGAGCTGCAGCGGCGCGGCTACCGTACACTGGAGGCGGGAATCGCCGCGATGGTGATGATGGTCGTGCTGGCCTTTACGTTCCAGGTCATTATGGCGAAGCCGGATGGCGGGGCTGTTGTTGCCGGAATCTTCACTCCGCAGTTCCAGGGTGTGGACAGCATCCTTCTCGCTGCAGGTATACTCGGCGCAACTGTGATGCCACATGCGATTTATCTGCATTCCTCGCTGACACAGAGCCGTGTCGTCGGGATTGATGATCAGGAGAAGAAGCAGATTTTCAAGCTGGAATTCATTGATATTCTTATTGCAATGCTGATTGCCGGTGCGGTCAATATGGCGATGGTAGTGGTGTCTGCCGCGTTATTTTTCAAAAATGGGCTGGTGGTGGAGGATCTGGATGTTGCCTTTCAGCAGTTCAGTCATCTGGCAGGACCGGTTACAGCAATTTCCTTCGGTCTGGGTCTACTGATCGCCGGACTCTCCAGCTCGTCGGTAGGGACAATGGCCGGTGATGTGGTCATGCAGGGCTTCATTAATAAAAGAATCAATCTCTACCTGCGGCGGGCGATTACAATTATTCCTCCGCTGGCGATTATCGCCTTTGGCATTAATGCTACAAGCGCACTGGTGATGAGTCAGGTAGTGCTCTCGTTCGGGATCGCTTTTGCCCTGATACCGCTGGTGATCTTCACCAGCAACCGTAAGATTATGAACGGGCTGGTCAACCGCCGGATCACTACAATTCTGGGCTGGATCATCTCGGCGCTGGTCGTATCGCTGAATCTGTTCCTCGTCGCGGAGTTGTTCATCTAAAAGCAAATAACGGGACCCTCCTGAGTAGGAAGGCCCCGTTATTTATTATCAAGTTACTGCTTCACGATATCCTGTACGGCTTTGTCGAGCTTTTCCAGAAGCTGGTCACGGTTTACTTGGCCGCCGAGATACTCCTGCATCGCAGCGCCGAAGCCCTGAGTTACGCCGTCAGGGAACATATCCCAGTTCCAGCCGAGCGCGTTAGCGGATTTCTCCTGTACGGCAACCGCGACCTGACCGATATCTGCGGCGTCAGTTTGAATATTGGTTTCAGCCGGGATGAACTTGAATTCTTTGGTCAAATATTTTTTGCCGGTTTCAGAGCTTACCAGCCAGTTGAGGAATGCTTTGGCTTCTTCAGGATGCGCGGATTTGCTGTTCACAATATAGTTGTTAGGCACACCTACGAGAATCGTTCCTTCTTGGTCGTTGATTGGAAGCGGAAGGAGGCCGAGATTCATCGCCGGATCAATTTTGTCGATATCGCCTTGCGTCCAGTTGCCCTGCATCATCATGGCCGCTTTGCCGGAGGCAAATTCAGCAACCTGAGTAGCGTAGTCGGTAGTCATTTTATTATCCTGGGCGTTGTCGAAAATAACATCTACCAGGTCAAGCCATTGCTTGAATACGGCATTGCCTTTGATGGTTTCTGTACCGGCTTTGACATCTTCGATGAATTTCTTCGGATCGGGCTGGTGAGCCAGACCTACGTTAACCAAGTGAATTCCCATCGACCACCATTCATTGGTAGCTTCAAACGGGGTGATGCCTGCGGACTTCAGTTTGGCTACTGCGTCTTTCAGCTGTGGAAGTGTTTTCGGCTCTTCGGTAATGCCTGCTTTCTTGAACAGGTCTTTGTTATAGATAAGCCCGTAGCCTTCAACGTTCATTGGCATGCCGTATAGCTTACCGTCTACTGTTGCCGGAGCTTTGGCGGTTGGAAGCAGGTTAGCCGCCCAAGGCTCACTGGATAGATCTGTGGCACGATCCATATAAGGAACCAGGGCAGTATAGCCGCCATTATTGAAAATTTCCGGTTCAGCGCCAGAAGCGAGCTCGGCCTTAAGCAACGCACCGTAATCTTCACCGCCGCCGTGGGTTTCCACTTCTACCTTAACGCCGGTTTCTTTCTCATATTCTTCGGCCAGCGCGTTCAGCTGCTCGGCAATTTCAACCTTGAACTGGAACATTTTAATCGTTACATTCTTGGCCGGGGCTGTGGTAGCTTCGGGTGACGCTGCTCCGGCATCCGGCGAATTGGTAGCGTTTCCACCTGCGGCGGAATTATTGTTGCCGCTATTGCCGCAACCTGCGATAATAAGTGTGCAAACGATTGCGATAATAAAAGCAAGCTTTCTTTTCATAGTATAACCTCCCTGGTCTAGTGGTTCCTACACCTTGATCGTAATGCAAATGCCAATGGACTTACACTTAATATTTTGCTCGAAAAAGTGGATATTGTTGCAAAGGGCTTATCCCTTAATGGAGCCGGCGGTGACACCTTCAACAATATAACGCTGCAGCGACAGGAAAAACAAGAGAATCGGCGTAATCGCCATGACCAGGCCTGCCAGGGCAAGGTCCCACTTCTTGGTGTACTGTCCGAAGAACTTGGTGACCGCCACAGGCAATGTGGTCAGATCCTTGTTCCCTCCAATAACAAGCACCGGCAGCAGGTAATCGTTCCAAATCCACAGCGTGTTCAGAATAATGACGGTGACGATGATCGGCATCAGCAGCGGGAAGACGATGCGGAAGAAAACCCCGTACGGACTAGATCCGTCGACCCGGGCCGCCTCCTCCAGCTCTATGGGAACCGTCTTGATAAAGCCGTGGAACAGGAACACCGACAGCGGCATCCCGAAGCCGAGATAGCAGGCCACAATGCCGTACAGCTCTCCGCGTATTTCCAGTAAGCTGGTGACCCGGACCAATTGCAGCATCAGGGACTGGAACGGAATGATCATTGCAGAGACGAGCATCAGGAACACAAAGGAATTGAAGCGCGACGGTTTTCTGACGATCTGATACGCCGCCATTGAGCTGAACAGCACGATTAGGATCACACTTAGAAGAGTGATTTGCAGGGAGTTCCAGAACGCCTGCGGGAAGTTGATCGCATCCCACACCTTGGAGTAATTATCCCAGTGGAATACCTGCGGGAAGGATGCGGCATCAATAAGAATATCCTTTAGCCCCTTGACGGAATTGCTCAGCACCAGGTAGAACGGGGACAGGAACACTAGAGCCAAGAGAATGGCGGCGATTTCCAAAATAAAATTGTTAAGCCGGTATCTGCTGCTGTGCATTATGCCGACACCTCTTTTCGTTTAGTAAGCCAGACCTGTGTGACGGTAATCAGCGAGACGGCGAAGAAGAAGAGCAGCGCTTTGGCAGTGCCGAGTCCGTACCGGTTGTTGACCAGCGCTTCCGAATAAATGTTGTAGGCCAGCGACTGGGTCGAGGTTCCCGGTCCGCCTTTGGTCAGCGACAGGTTGAGATCGAACATTTTGAAGGCATTGGAGGTTGTCAGGAACAGGCAGATGGTGATAGCCGGCATAATCAGCGGGACATAGACGCTTTTGAACAACTGCGGAGCGCGTGCACCGTCGATCTGGGCAGCTTCGATCAGGTCCTTCGGAATCCCGGCCAGCGAGGCAATATAAATGACCATCATATAACCGGCGGTCTGCCATACGAACACGATAACGAGTCCCCAGAATCCGGTGTTCGGCGTACCCAGCCAAGGAAGCTGAAAGAAGGAAAGCCCGGTAATTTCGCCGATGGTGGAGAAGCCTTTGGTGAAAATAAACTGCCAGATGTAGCCGAGCAGAATTCCGCCGATCACATTGGGCATGAAGAAAATTGTGCGCAGCGCCTTCTTGGTCTTAAGCGACGTCATGAGCAGGAAGGCGAGCAGGAGTGCCAGGACATTCGCGGCAATCACGGATACCACGGTAAAACGCAGGGTAAAGACCAGCGATTCCCAGAACTTATCGTCATTTGTGAAAATCCGTTTCCAGTTGGCTGCGCCGGTCCAGACTGCTTTGTCCAGATCCAGCCCGTTCCAGTTGGTGGAGGAATAATAAAAGCCGAGAACGAAGGGAATGACCACAATGGTCAGGAAGAAGAGCAGACTGGGCCAGAGGAAAATGATTTGCTGTCCCCAGCCTTTTTGCAGGCGCAGAGCTTTTCTCATATGGAGTCTCCTTTGTATAGTTAATCTAGCGGTTCACACCTTCATTATAGAAAGGCCCGCGAAGCACCAACACTCAATTTGATGATGATAAAAGTGGATTATATTGCAGCGCTTTGATCGCACAATGTTCAGCGGATGCTTCCGAAGCGAGTTTTGCTGCAAAGGGTTTTCGAAGAAGCAGATTTTCCGCAAAACTTTAGGAGGAACAACGCATGTTCAGAAACAGCATCCGAACCCGGCTGATGGCGCTTGTGCTGTTGGCCTCGGTTATTCCGTCGGCCATTTCAGTCACGTTCTCATACCTCTATACGAAGCAATCGGTCACCGAGCAGTCCGTGAAGCAGAACACGAAGCTGTTGACGCTTGGGGAAGCCAATCTCAGCAGCTATTTCAGCGGAATGAACCAGCGGGCCATGTCGCTGTACAGCGGAATCAATGTTCCAAGCTCCTTCTATACAACCCTGCTTACCGCCAAAAGCCAGGATCATGCCCCTGCCGGCACAACCGTTCCGGATAACCGGGCCATTATCTCCACCCAGCTATACAACCTGTTCCTCTCGGACAAAAACACCTTCCAAATCCATCTGTATGTCCGGGCGGCTGGGCAGTCCAACCTGCTGCTGGGAGGATATTTCCGCAGGGAGGTGAACAGCAGCTACGCCCTGACGGAGCACCCGGAAGGGACGTACCGCCCTTTTATCGAGGTGACCCATATGGACCATCAATACGGGGTGAAGTCCGGGTTCCCGAATTTGAAGCCGGGAAGCGAGCCGGTATTTACGGCCCATTTTCCCATCTACCGTACACCAAGCTCCGATGTTCTGGCTGATCTGTCCATTGATTACCGCCTTACGGAGCTGGAGGGAATCGTCAAATCCATGTACAATTCGGATACGGAACGTCTCTATGTGCTGAATGAGCAGGGACAAGCGCTGTTTGCCTCTGATCCGGACTGGATCGGCAAGCCGGTAGTGGCAGGCTGGAGCCGGCTTCCTGGGGATCAGGACAGCGGCCATTTTATCTGGAAGAAGGATGGCTTCAAAGGGATTGTAATGTACCGGCACATCGCCGACCCGTTGTTCAAGGGCAGCATTATCAAGCTGGTTCCCTATGAGGATCTGTATGGGGATGCGAGAATCATCACCCGCTTCAATACCGGAATCGGCGTGTTATTCCTGCTGCTGGGCGGAATCAGCGCGGTCCTCATTTCCATTGGCTTCACCAGACCGATCAAGAAGCTGATCTCCTTCACCCAGAAGGTGCAGATCGGCCAGCTTGATGCCCATATGGACGTCGAGCGGGAGGATGAATTCGGCCTGCTGACCCGCAAAATCACCGGCATGACCCGGACGATCAACGACCTGATCCTCAAGGAATACCGTCTGGAGCTGGCGAACAAGACCAACCAGCTCAAGGCGCTGCAGGCCCAGGTCAATCCGCATTTTCTGTACAATGCCTTGCAGTCTATCGCCAGCCTGTCCTTGCGCTACAACGCGCCGAAGGTGTATGATCTCATCTATTCGCTAGGCAGCATGATGCGTTATTCGATGAATACGGAGCGGACGCAGGTACAGCTCCGCGACGAAATCGAGCATGTGCAGAATTATCTTATCCTCCAGACGGAGCGGTTTGGTGAAGAGAATCTTCGCCTAGTTGTCGATGCTGAAGAGGAGGCGCTGGAGGTGGTGGTGCCCAAGATGATCCTTCAGCCCATAGTGGAGAATATCTTCAAGCACGGCTTCGCGGACGGCATCCGCGAGGGGATGATCTTCATTGGCTGCGCACTGGACAAGCAGGGAAGGTTAATATTAGCAGTCAAGGACAACGGCAAGGGGATAGAGCCTGAACGGCTGGCCGAAATCACGGCCGGACTTGACAGCAGCGGCAGAACGGAGCATGAGGAGATCGGGCTGTACAATGTGCTGGCCCGGCTCCGCCTGCAGATGAGCAGCGAAGCGCAACTGGTGCTGCGGGATAATGAGGATGGAGGCTTAACAGTTACACTCATTATTCCGCTGGACGGCGATTACTAACACAAAGGAGCGGCAGGCAATGAAGGTGCTGATTGTAGACGATGAGAAGCATGTGCGGGAGGCGATCCGCTATTTTGTTCCGTGGGAGAAGCATAATATTACCGGCATTTACGAAGCGACCAACGGGCAGGAAGCGATGCAGATTATGCAGGAGCAGCAGCCGGCCATTGTGTTCACGGATATGCGGATGCCGCTCATGGACGGAGCGGAGCTGCTGGAATGGCTGCACAGCCATTATCCGAATACGAAAACTATCGTGATCAGCGGCTATCAGGATTTCAATTACGTCAAGCCGGCAATCGTATACGGCGGTACGGATTATTTGCTGAAGCCCTTGAACAGCAAGCAGTTGATCGCCGCCGCCGAGCATGCCTTCAAGCTGTGGCTGGAGGAGGAAGAGGAGCGGCAGCAGGCGCACCGCCAGAACATGCGGCTGAACGAGCTGCGTCCCCTTTACTGGGATAAGGTGCTTTCGGACTTGGTAGCCGGACAGGCATCCTTTCAGGAGCTGAGATCATCGTTGTGTGCGGAGCTGGGGATGCCGGAGACGGCGGCAGAATGCAGAATAGCCGTCCTCACGCTTCAAGGGGCTGACTGCCGGCTGCTGCAGAGATTTCATGGCGATGTGGGACTGACCTCTTTCGTGCTGGCCAATGTCTGCAACGAGGTGCTCTCACAGAAGAAGAGCGGCTTTGCCTTCCGCAGCTGGCAGACCGGGGTCGATCTGGTAATCCTGTTCTGGACAGCCGCTGCGGAAGCTGACGAAGAAGTGCGCCGTATCAATGACTCCATTGGGCAGACCTATGGTGTGCAGTTAGATATCGGGCTTAGCCGGGTGAATGCTTTTCCAGACGGGCTGCAAACGGCCTTCCGGCAGGCACGGCAAGGTCTGAACGAGCGGAATCTGCTCCAGCGGGAGGGGCGTATTCACCTCTATCGGGAGCATCTGCATAATAGTATGCCTGAACAAGACTACGCACCGGAGCCGCTGCTTGACAAGCTCGGAATAGCTGTCCTTTCCGGCGATGTGGAGAAGATGGAACGGGTGGTGGACGAGTGGGCTGAGCAGCTCGGCAAGCTGATCTTACTTACCGAGAGCAGCTTGCTGCGGCTTCAGGAAGAGATTGCTTCGGTGCTGAAGCGCTGGCGGCCGGAAGAGGAGATCTCACTTGAGCTTTGCTATGACAGTGAGGGGCTGTTCTCCGTGGCGAATTGGCGGGGGCAGCTCAAGGCGCTGCTGCAGCGCTTGTCTAAAGGAAATGCCCAGTCGCCGGACAGCCGGCTTGTTCTCGAAATCAGGGAGTATCTCAATCAGAATTATGCGCAGGATATGACGCTTCAGCATATAGCCGAGCGCTTTTTTATCAGCAGGGAGAATGTCTCGCGGAAATTCAAGCAGATTACGGGGGAGAACCTGTCCGATTATTTAGCCGGCCTGAGGATAGATAAAGCCAAAACGCTGCTGCAAAATACAAATCTGCGGCTGTCGCAAATTTCGGAGCTGGTCGGCTATGAGGATGAGAAATATTTCAGCCGTGTCTTCAAGAAATCCACCGGACAGACGCCGCGTGAATTCCGTAAGCAGGAAGAGAAGTCATAACGGACAGCCATGCCGCTCTTTCGCGGCACTTCAGACGATGAAGTTTCATAGAAGGGCCCCCAGTTTGGCTTTGCCAAATTCGAGGCTTCCATAACAATGTCCTCTGTTTGGACATCGTTATTTCAGGATACATTTCCCTTAATTTTTCCTCGAATTCATTTCAGTTTTCCCCGGCGTTCGACCGATATAATGGTATAGGTATTTGTACATATATTCATTCAGGGGATTCGGGAGGACAGGGTATGGAAAGGTATTTAGGCAAAAAAGTGAAAAATGACTTGATCAATTCCTATGGAGTAACGGTCATCCCTGCAAATAGCATTCTGAATGAAGAACATCTGGAGCTCATTCGTAAGCAGAAAATTGATATTCTTGACATTATCTTTGTAAATGAGGATGGGCAAGGGCCTTCCTGCCGGGAGATGGTCTATAATGCAGTGAACCTGTCGAAGGAGTTATTTGAGTCCGTCCGGATTTCACGCAAGGTTCCGCTCGCGGATATCCGCAAGGACGTGGTGCCCGCTGTTCAGGAAATAGCCCGCAATCCGGATATCTTTGCCTTGTTCCATGCGATTCAGGGGAAGGACGACTATACCTATCAGCACAATATCGGTGTGGGTGTATTGTCCACGCTTATCGGCAGATGGATGAATATGGGCGAGGCCGAGCTGTCGGTGCTGTCGCTAGCCGCAACCCTTCACGATATCGGCAAGCTGAAGATTCCTTCCGAGCTGCTCAATAAGCCGGGCAAGCTGACCGCGCAAGAATACGAATTGGTCAAAAAGCATACCATCCTGGGCTACGAAATGCTGAAGGAGACCACAGGCGCGAACGCTCATATTACCCTGACGGCGCTCCAGCACCATGAACGAAATGACGGCAGAGGATACCCGCTGGGTCTGAAAGACGAGCAAATTGATGCCTACAGCAAAATTGTTGCCGTGGCTGATATTTTTCATGCGATGTCCTCCAAACGTCCTTATCATGATCCGGTGCCCTTCCATATCATTGTCGATCAGATGAGAAGGGGAAGCTTTGGTGCGCTTGATCCGCAGATTGTCTCGGTATTTCTGGAGAATATTGTGAAGCGGACCGTAGGCCGTGAGGTCATTCTGACCGATGGGCGGGTAGGGGAAATTGTTTATTTGAACCCCCACGATATTGAAACCCCTTTAGTTAAGATTGATGAAGAGTATATTGACCTCAGCAAGCTGAATACGATTAAGATTAAAGAGATCAGCATCGAATAGATTACCCCTGAATTTATTAAAATCATCCGCCAGCCCCTCCGGGGGCTGTATTTCTGCCCGTTTGTGCGCTTCCTCAAGCAATATTCCGCTCTGTGTCACCGCTACCGAAAATACACCTCTGTTCTGATATCGTAAACCTCTGTATAATTATTACATATTAGGGAAACCGACAAAGGAGTGCCGACGTGATCAGACCGAAATTATTTATTGGCTCCTCCAGAGAATCCATCCGCTATGCACGGGCGGTTCATGAGCAATTGAAGCGGGAAGCCCAGGTGAATCCGTGGTATGCGAGTGCGTTTCGGGCAAACGAATATACGATGGAGGCGCTGGAGCGGAACCTGGATGAGAGCGATTTTGCCGTATTCATCTTCTCGCCTGATGATGTAGCCAGAATCCGGGGGAAATATTATTATGTCACCCGTGATAACACCCAGTTTGAAATGGGGCTGTTCTGGTCGAGACTGCGGCGCAGCCGGGTCTTCTGCCTGCTGCCGGATCAGTTGCCAGCCCGCAGCGATCTTATTCCCGGAGAGAACATCGAAGAATATCATCTGCTCTCCGATTTATCTGGTCTTACACCTCTGGAATACGAATGGCAGCATGACAATCCGGTGGCTGCCGTCGATGTCAGCTGCGGCAAGATTATCGACAGCATTCAGGAGCATGGAGGCTTCAGTGATCCGCTGAAGGAGCTGGAGAAGCTGAAGCATGAGCTTAGGCGGAAAGAAAGTATCCTTCATTTCTTTTGGCAATATAATAGTAATGTGACCACTCCTGAAGAGGGGGAGAATTACCAGGCGCTAAGCGAAGCGATTCGCAATTCCTTTATGCCTCCTAAGCAATGCCGCGTAATCGGTGCTGCGATGTGGCAGGCACGCGAGGCAGAAGGTCTGGTGCAGGTTGGCGGAAATGTGGGACGCGGGCATGTTTATCCTCTTTCATTGACTGAAGAGAAGGGGATGCGTCCGGGAGTGATGGAAGCTTTTTTGACTAAGGAATGGACCTTTTTTCAGCGTACGGAAGTTGCGGAGGTATACATCCTATGCTATCCTTTAGGTGAAAAGCATGTCCTTTCTGTACATTTTTCGGGGAGCGACGGATTGTCGGCGGATGATCTTACCGAGGTCGTGTCGTACAACCGGGATTTGTTCCGTACCGTCAATCATTTAGTGGGAGGGGACTAACACTATGAAGAATATGAAGAGCGCAGTAAGTGTATCCAGTGCGGTCCGCCGAACCGCAAACGGCAGCGGCAGCAGTGAGGGCAGTAAGAGCCGCGCGAAGCGCAAGGCAGGGGCCGGAAGGCCGACCAAGCTATCTCCATCATCCATCAACGTATACATTGCGCCTTCACTGGAAGGCGGAGACGACGAATACAAGAAGCTTATCAGCGGCAAGGTCGACAACAACAAGCCTTCGTTTGCTTAGCTGAACAAAGGGTCCCCGGTTTTCCGGGGACCCCTTTTTTTTGTATAGGTAACTATGATTTTCGCTCTTGTAGATAAGATGTGTATAAAGTTGGGGATAAGCTGCTATTGGTCCCAATTTCCGTAGGACAAATGTGTTCCGCTTTGCGTAAGGGGCTTGGAGGTTATGGTTGGTTTGCTTGGGAATAACGGCAGAGATGCCGTTATTGAGTCCGCGCAGAGTGGTTTGTTCCTGCAGTACAAAGTATATAACTTGAACTTAAAAAAATCACAATAAGGTAGGAGTGCGGAGGGGAAGTTGGAACTGTAGGAGCGAACGCGTCCGCCTGAGAGCTTTCCGTAGGAAAGCTGGCCGTATGATTAGGCTGTCTGCGGATTTCCACCGTGTAGAGCGGTATAAATCAAGAAATCTGCAGGCGGGCAGCGGCCGGAAGTCCAAACATTCACCGGAGTTACGACCAGACCCTAAAGGTCAACGGTAATGCAGCCGCCAATCTTTCTTTACCTTCTGTAGTTACTGCAATGGCTCTCGTCTGCGGGAGTCTGCTCACCCAATGGCGCTCCAGCAGAAGCTGAAGGAGGGCAGCTCCCAGCGCACCCCCAAGATGGTAGCGTCTTTCGCTCCAGTCCAGGCATTTGGGGGCAAAGGCACGCCGGCATCGTCTAACCTTGTCCAGCTCTATTCCGAGTCTGACCAAGGCAAGCTCACCTGCGGCTGTAACGGAGAAGCCGTTTGCTTCCTCAGCGATAATCCCCTCAAGCAGCAAAGCCTCTGTGAACTGCACCCCGAATTCCCCGGCCAGATGGTCGTAGCAGGTTCTGGCTTGGCGCATAGCCTGATCCTGGACGGAGCCGCGAAGCGAGTTAACCTTTACCGGGGGAGAGATAGATAATAATAGCTCTACCACTTGGGCGATTTCCGGACTGGCGATGCCATAATAGCGGTGTCTTCCTTGGGTATGAACGGTGACTACTCCGCTTTCGGCCATTTTGCCAAGATGGAAGCTCGCGGTTTGCGGTTTGATTCCGGCCGCAGAAGCCAGTGCTGTGGCAGGATGGAACCCGCCGTCCATCAATGCGGTCATCATGCTTGCCCGCGATGGCTCGCTGATCAGGGAGGCCACCCGGGCGACGGCTGGATTTGTATGCATCGTTTATCCTCCTTCTGCATTCCACATTTCGATGAATATTGTATTGTCACTATTATACAATGGAATCGAATACACTGCAGAGGAGCTTAAGTATGAATAATTGTGCGAAAACAGGCCTGAGTGTTCCGATACATCCGAAAATTCTTTATTACGGGATGCCGGTCATTCTATTGACTACACTAAATGAGGATTTGACTGTAAATATAAGTCCAATTTCCTCTTCATGGGCTTTGGGAGATCATATTATTCTGGGATTGGGAACCACCGGAAAAGCATTGGAAAATCTGGAGCGGAGCCCGGAATGTGTGATTAATCTGCCTGAAGCCTCCCAGTGGAAGCAGGTAGAGAGTCTGGCCCGCCTGACAGGAAAAAATCCGGTTCCTGCTGAGAAGAAACAGGCCGGATTTCGCTATGAAAAGGATAAATTTGCTTACGCAGGCTTTACTCAGGCCGTATCCACTACGGTTCAGACCGCCAGAATCGCCGAATGCCCGATCCAGATTGAAGCGCGGGTGCAGCATATCCGCATTCCTGAAGGTTCACCGGATTTTGCTATTGTTGAAACGCAGAGCACGCAGGTGCATGTCCATAAGGAACTGGCTGCCGGTGACAATCATATTCATCCGGCAAGCTGGAACCCGCTGATCTATAATTTCCGCCATTATTTTGGATTAAGCACAGAGCTTGGCAAATCATACCGGTCAGAGACGTAAGCTATCCTTCAGCCTCATTAACTGCGTAAACCATCAATGATGTTAAATTTTCTGCGACTGGGAAACACCGTTCTTTTTCTTGGCAATCTCCCGCCGTACAACTGGAGCCACCTCTGTAGCCAGCAGCTCAATCGCGGAGGCCACCTTAGCGTATGGAAGCCCGCCGATATCGAGCTGAGTCATGAAGCGGTTATGGCCGAAGAGCTCGTGCTGGTACAGAATTTTCTCGATAATCTGCTGCGGACTGCCGACAGCCAGTGTGTTGACCGGAGAGACGAAGCGGTCGAAATCACTGCGCGAGACGCGGTATTCCTGTCCAGGCCGTGGGCTGATGGCATTGCGGTAGCTGTAATAATAAGGATAAAAATCGTCCAATGCCTGCTGTGATGTCTTGGCAATATATCCGTGGCTGGTAATGGCAATCTTCAGGTCCTCCGGCGCATGCCCGGCTTCAGCCCCATATTTGCGGTACGTATCCGCAAGGTTCTGGAACGGCTCCGGGCTGCCGCTGAGAATGGCGATAGCCATGCCAACCCCCAGGCGGCCGGCGTTCTCTGCGCTTTCGGCGGAGCCGCCGATGCCAACCCAGAGCGGAAGCTTCTTCTGTAAAGGCCGCGGAGCAATCTCGGCATTGTTCAGCGGCGAACGGAAGGTCCCCTTCCAGTTCATCACTTCCTCCCGGTTCAGCTCCAGCAGCAGCTCCAGATTCTCGTTAAAGAGCTGTTTGTAGTCCTCCAGCTCATAGCCGAACAGCGGGAAGGACTCTAGAAATGCACCGCGGCCGGAGATAATCTCCGCCCGGCCATCCGACAGCAGATCAAGCGTGGCGAAATCCTCGAATACCCGCACCGGATCAATGGTGCTCAGCACGGTGGTCGCGCTGGTCAGCTTGATCCGCTTAGTCACCTGCGAAATGGCAGCCAGCACGACCGGCACCGAGGAAATGACAAAGTCCAGGCGGTGATGCTCACCTACGCCGAACACATCAAGCCCGGCCTCATCGGCCAGCTTGGCTGCGTCCATCACTTCCTTCAAACGCTGCTGTGGGCTGATTTTCTGCCCTGTATGGCAATCAGTTACGATATCTCCCAGCGTATATAGGCCAAATTCAAATTCCGGCACAGTTTCTCTAGCATTGTTATCCATCAGTTCAAACTCCTTATTCTGTAGAATGTTGTATTAGTATCTTCTTCACAGCCTAGCTCGTCCGATGTAAGAAAGAATATAAGGTATTGTAACACAACAACTTACAAAATGTAAGTATATGAATGTAAGTTTGTTAATGAATGTTTGGTGAACTCCGGGCTTCTTTTTTGCTTCCAAGGGAGGTATGATTGAGTTCAGATTAGAAGCATTACCGCAATTTATATTGGGAGGTACTATGGAACAGCAAGGGATTTGGGCGATTGGTATTTTTCTGCTAATATACGGACTGATCATTTCTGAGAAAATTCACCGTACAATTCTCGCTATGCTTGGAGCGCTGGTCATGATTGCGGCAGGGATTGTCAGCCAGGAAACGGCGCTGGAGCATATTGATTTTAATACCCTTGGGCTGCTGGTGGGAATGATGATGATGGTGGGCATTACTGCCGAGACAGGCCTGTTCTCGTACGTCGCGGTAAAAGCAGCCAAGCTGGCCAAAGGAAAGCCGCGGAAAATATTGGTTGCTCTGTTTATTGTCACAGCGCTGGCCTCGGCTTTCCTGGATAACGTTACGACAGTTCTGTTGATGGTACCGATTACCTTTAGCATCACCAGGCAACTGCGCATTAATCCTCTACCTTTTCTACTGTCACAGATCATTGCCTCGAATGTCGGCGGAACGGCGACACTGATTGGCGATCCGCCGAATATTATGATTGGCAGCGCTGTGAAGGAATTGACGTTTATGGCGTTTATCAACAATCTGACACCCGTGATCCTGATCATCATCGTGTCGTATATACCGCTGCTGCTGCTTATGTTCGGCAAGCAAATGAAGTCTTCCCCGGAGCTTCAGCAAAGCATTCTGGAGATGGATGAGCGGGCGATGATCACCGATTATAAGCTGCTGCGCAAGTGTCTTGCGGTGCTGGGGCTTACCATACTTGGCTTTTTTCTTCACCAGGCGGTTCATTTGGAATCGGCGACCGTGGCGCTGGCGGGGGCGTTCCTGCTGCTGCTGTTGACTGGCGGAGAGCACATGCTGGAAAAGGCTTTTAAGAGCGTGGAGTGGGTTACAATATTTTTCTTCATTGGCCTCTTTGTGCTGGTGTCGGGGCTGGTGGAGACTGGTGTGATTGCCGAACTGGCTGCGAAAGCGATGGAGCTTACCGGAGGGAATGTGACGGCGGCTTCCATGCTGATTCTGTGGCTGAGCGCGATAGCCTCCTCCTTCCTGGATAATATTCCCTTTGTGGCGACGATGATTCCTTTGATTCAGGAGATGGGGACGCTGGGGATCAGCAATTTGGAGCCGCTGTGGTGGAGCTTGGCTCTGGGCGCATGCCTGGGCGGGAACGGTACACTGATCGGGGCGAGCGCCAATCTTATTGTAGCCGGTCTAGCTGAAAAAGAAGGGCATCCCATCACATTTATGAAATATTTGAAGGTCGGTTTTCCGTTGATGCTGCTCTCGATTGTTATCTCCAGCGTGTATATCTATCTAAGATATCTGATCTGAACTGGTGCGCGGTGAAATAATGTCTTGCATATGCGTCTCTTTTTGATTAAGATAGCAGAAACTGGTGCACAAGTAGTGCTGGTCCATAATGAAATGACTGTGACGAAGAGAGTAAGCGTGAAAAGCGGATCTTAACAGGGAAGGTGTGCCGGAGACTGAGAGCACCCTCAAGAGACGATTTGCGCTGAAGTTCACTTCCGAGTCGGCCCCTGAAGTACCTGCTGCAGAAGGTATGTGTAGGATGGCCCGCGCTCCGCGTTACCGGGTGTAAGACAGAGTGATCCCTGCCTGGAATAGAATTTTGGTATTCCCGGTATTTGCATAGTCATAGGGGTTCATTTCTAAATAAGGGTGGTACCACGGCTCCTCGTCCCTTGCGACGGGGGCCTTTTTGCGTTTATAAATTTCAAATCAAATTACAAGAGGGAGTGGAAGGTAATGAGCAATGTAGAATTGGATGGTCTGAGAGCCCGCCTGGATGAAATCAACGGGCAACTGCTGGAGCTGATCTCTGAGCGGGCCCAGGTGGTGCAGGAAATTGGAATTGTAAAAGAAAAGCAGGGCGTGCCGAAGTTCGATCCTGAACGCGAAAAGCAGATGCTGGAGAAGCTGGTTGCGAGCAACAAAGGGCCTTTCACAAGCGGAACCATCCGTACCCTTTTCAAGCAAATCTTCTCCGCTTCACTTGATCTGCAGAGTACGGATCACAAGAAATCCTTGCTGGTAGCCCGGAAAAATCATAAAGAGGATACGGTTATCAATCTGCCTGGGAACGTCACCGTTGGCGGATCAGCTTCGCTGATGGTTGCAGGTCCTTGCTCAGTGGAGAGCGAGCTGCAGACCCGCACGGTTGCTGCGGCCTTGCAGAAGGCCGGTGTGAAGGTTATGCGCGGAGGGGCCTTCAAGCCGCGTACCTCCCCTTATGATTTTCAGGGACTCGGGATGGACGGTCTGAGAATTTTGCGGGAAGCGGCCAAGGATCATGGCCTGTTGACGATCAGCGAAATCGTAGACCCCCGGCATATCGAGGAAGCACTCGATTATGTGGATGTAATTCAGGTTGGCGCACGGAATATGCACAATTTCGAACTGCTCAAAGCGGTGGGCGAAGTGAATAAGCCGGTGCTGCTGAAGCGCGGATTGTCCGCAACGCTGGATGAATTCATCCATGCGGCAGAATATATTATGTCCCGCGGCAACATGGAGATCATGCTGATTGAACGCGGTATCCGCACCTATGAGAAAGCGACAAGAAATACGCTCGACATCTCGGCAGTGCCGATTCTCAAGCAGGAGTGTCACCTGCCGGTGCTGGTCGATGTGACCCATTCTACCGGACGCAAGGATATTCTGATTCCTTGTGCCAAGGCCGCGCTTGCCGCAGGAGCCGATGGCATTATGGTGGAAGTGCATCCCGATCCGGCTACCGCGTTGTCCGATGCGGCGCAGCAGCTCAATATCGAGGAGTTCAATACCTTCTTCAATGAAGTGAAGGCCTCTGGACTTTACCACAGCTAATGCTTGCAGACGCGGGTTGAACAGCGGGTATTGAATCTATACATGGCTTTTATTATGAAGCTGTCACAGGAGCTAATAAATAGTTTCTGTGGCAGCTTCTTTCGTGCAAGAAAATTTTGCCGGAGGAAAAAGGAATTTTAAGAATATTGTCGAAATTTTTCGGTTAGAGGGACATTTGTCATTGCGTAATCCTAAAATACCCTACTTTAATAACGCAACTGCCGTGCGCGAAAGGGAAGGCCTCCATGTTTTCTTTTATCCGAAAAAGTCTTATTGCCCGTATCCTCTGTGTCATGACTGCAGTCATTCTATGTATCGCGGCGGGGAACATCGCCATTCAGTGGGCGAACACCGGATCAGCGGTAAAGGGGACGATCAGCAGCTACAACATGAACATCGCCAGCCACTATGTTACGCAGATTGATGCCGGACGCTACAGCGATTTTTTGGCCGAGCCGCAGGAGACAGACCTGTACTGGTCGCTCCGGGATGAACTGGATCAGTTCAGGAAGGCTATCGGTGCCCGTTTTGTGTATTTTGTCAGGATTGATAAAGACAACAAACCGCTCTTGATGATCGACGGCAGACCTAAGGGAGATCCGCTGGCTTCGCCGATCAATGAGCAGACGGATATGCCCGCTGCTGCGGTTGAGGCAGTGCTCGCCGGAGAAAATGCCAGCTCCCCGGTGATCAAGAACCCCGAATATGGCGACTACATATCAGCATTCGTACCGATGAGAGATGCCCAGGGAGCTCTTGTCGGAGCGCTCGGCATTGATACGGATGTCTCAGTTCTCAGTACTGTGACCCGCGATGTCCTGCTCCAAAGCCTGCCGCTCTACGGCATCATCCTCGCCTTATCCTTAGGGGCACTGGGGATCATGGCCTGGTTCATCACCCGGGCCTTGCGTCCGCTGCGTACGATTACGGAAAGTGCGGGCACGATGGCACGGGGGGATCTGGCCGAAGCGGCCCGTATTCTGCATGCCCGTCCGGTCAAGTCACAGGAGGAGATCGGAACGGCTTATCGGGCGATGCTCCGAATGTCGGATGATTTGAATGCAAGGGTGAAGGGAATGGTATCCCATGTGTCCACAGCATATGATTCTCTCTACGGCTCCTCTGAGACATTCGCCAGGAATGCCGATGATGTGCTGCGGATGAGTGAGACTGTTAATAGTAAAATAGGAGATATCTACGCTGGAGCCAGCACTCAGACAGAAGACGCGCAGAGCAGTGCTGCAGCGATGAACGAGATGGCGCAAGGCATCTCGCGGATTTCGGCATCCTCGGCTTTTGTCTCGGAATCGGCAGTAAAAGCGCTGGAGATGGTGGAATCCTCCCAGACGGTTATGAATGAAATGAACCGGCAGATGAAGTCGATCTCCATATCTACCGGGCAGACCCTGGATATGGCGATGTTGCTGCAAGGTTATACGAATGAGATTGAAGGGGCGCTGGTGGAAATAGGTCAGTTCGCGGATCAGACGAAGCTGCTGGCACTGAATGCTTCGATTGAGGCGGCGCGCGCCGGTGAGCACGGGCGGGGCTTCACCGTCGTAGCCGGTGAAGTGCGCAAGCTGGCCGAGGGCTCTGCCGCTTCGGTACAGCGGGTCGCCGATTTGCTGATTCATATCGGCAAAGCGTCGGCAAGCATCGGTACGCAGATGACGGATGCCTCGAAGGAGGTTGGAGAAGGCGTGCGCATGTCATCCGAAGCGGAAGAGGCCCTGCGGGAAGCCTCCACCGCCTTTCGTGAGGTGGCCGGGCAGATCATAGATGTCTCGGCGACGGCGGAGCAGCTCTCCGCAGGCTCGGAAGAGGTGGCTGCAACTGTGGGCAGCATGGCTCATATTGCTGGCGGTGTATCGGAGCAGACCCGGCAGATCCGTGAGCTGACCGATTTTCAATTGGAGAAAATCAAAGAGGTATACGAGGCTTCAACGGTCATCAGTGCGCATGCAAACGACATGCGGGAAGCCATCCGGCAGGTGAGGGTGTAGGCGGGGTTGTCGCTCCATCACAGAAGCTGGCCGCTTTCCAAAGTGTTCTACTATTGGTATGATTACAAGGAATGCGAACATCTACTAATGACTGTCATGGAGGAATTAACAATGAGTGAAACCACACTGGCCGGTATCATTGATCATACGCTGCTGAAGGCGGATGCGCGTAAAGCAGATATCATCAAGCTGGCGGAAGAGGCTAAGACCTATAAATTTGCTTCGGTATGCGTCAACCCGGCCTGGGTATCTACGGCTTATGAAGTTTTGAAGGACACGCCGGAAGTGAAGGTATGTACGGTTATCGGCTTTCCTCTGGGAGCTTCAACACCGGAAACCAAAGCATTTGAGACCACCAATGCCATTTCGAATGGTGCTGGCGAAGTGGATATGGTCATCAATATCGGCGCGCTGAAGGACGGCAACAATGAGCTGGTTAAGCGTGATATCGCTGCTGTTGTTGACGCGGCCCGCGGCAAAGCCTTGACCAAGGTAATTATTGAAACCTGCCTGCTTACTGAGGAAGAAAAGGTCCGCGCCTGCAAGCTTGCCGTAGAGGCCGGAGCCGATTATGTGAAAACCTCGACCGGGTTCTCCACCGGCGGCGCTACGAAGGAAGACATCGCGCTGATGCGCGCGACTGTTGGTCCTGACATCGGCGTCAAGGCATCCGGCGGTGTGCGCAGCGCAGAAGATGCGCTGGTGATGGTTAAAGCGGGTGCAACCCGTATCGGCACCAGCGGCGGCGTAGCCATTGCCAAAGGTGAGCAAAGCCAGAGCAGCTATTAATAACCGCAGAGCAAGTCAGAGAATAGGACTTGGCGGGGGAACGGGCAACTCCGTTTCCCCGTTTTTTACAGAATGGCCAAGAGGTGAGAGTGTGGTGGCGAAGATGGATTTTCCTATGATAGAAACGGACAGGCTTACTCTGAGATTACTGACACTTGATGATAGTGAGGCTGTATTTCGGCATTTTTCCGACGAGGAGGTCACACGCTTCATGGATATCCCTCCCTGCAGAGAGATTCGTGAAGCCATTGAGATTATTCAGTTTCATATCGAAGACACGGGCTGCCGATGGGGGATATTCGATAAGCAGACAGGGCAATTGGCAGGAACCTGCGGGTATCATTGCTGGGTAACGGGCACAGCGGCGAAAGCGGAAATCGGGTTCGATCTATCCAGAGACTATTGGGGCCAAGGATTGATGACTGAAGCACTCCTTCCGGTGATTGAGTTCGGTTATGGGCAGATGGGGCTGGAAATGATTGAGGCAACGGTTGACCCTGGGAATGCAAGATCCATGCGTTTGATGGAGGCTTTAGGCTTTGAGAGAGAAGCGGAGCTTGTAGATGATTTGGTGTATTTTTATTTAAAACACTCATGCCGCGGCGCGAATCACTGAAGAATGGCTCGTTAATTCAGGGCAAATGTTCCGAATTAATGTAAGCGCATCCCTAAAGGCGGGATTTGTGTGAATTCCATCATTTTTTCTAATGTAATAAAACACAGGGGAATAATGAGATTTTTTTCTTTTCAAATGACATAGTTTGTGAGAGAATAGGTACAATTCTTTAGGTGTTAAGGTTTACCATTACTTATTTCAAGGGAGGATAACCCATGTCAGAAGATCGCAAGCTGTCGTTTGAAACGTTAGCCGTTCATGCAGGCCAGGAGATTGACCCAACCACTTTTTCGCGTGCAGTGCCGCTGTACCAGACCACTTCTTATGGATTCCGTGATGCCGAGCATGCAGCTAATTTGTTTGCGCTGAAGGAGTTCGGCAACATCTATACCCGCCTGATGAATCCGACCACCGATGTATTCGAGCAGCGGATTGCCGCACTGGAGGGCGGGGCGGGTGCGCTTGCGACAGCTTCCGGTTCGGCGGCGATTTCCTTCTCCATACTTAATATTGCCGGGGCCGGGGATGAGATTGTCTCCTCTGCCAGCCTGTACGGCGGCACATATAATCTGTTCTCCACTACATTGCCCAAGCTGGGAATCAAGGTGCATTTTGTCGATTCGGATAACCCGGAGAACTTCCGCAGCGCGATCACAGACAAGACGAAGGCGCTCTACGCCGAAACAATCGGCAATCCGCAGGGAAATGTGCTGGATATCGAGGCCGTGGCTGCAATCGCTCATGAGCATGGAATCCCGCTGATTGTAGACAATACCTTCCCAAGTCCGTATCTGCTTCGTCCTATCGAATTCGGGGCAGACATCGTTGTCCATTCGGCGACCAAATTTATTGGCGGGCACGGGACCTCCATCGGTGGAGTCATCGTAGATGGCGGCAAGTTCGATTGGAAAGCCAGCGGCAAATTCCTGGGCTTGACTGAGCCGGACCCGAGCTACCACGGATTAGTATACACGGAGGCCGTAGGGCCGATTGCCTATATCATCAAAGCGCGGGTTCAATTGCTCCGTGATTTGGGCGCGGCGATTTCCCCGTTCAACTCCTGGCTGCTGCTGCAGGGGCTGGAGACCTTGCATCTGCGGCTGGAGCGTCACAGCCAGAATGCGCTGAAGGTGGCCCAGTATTTAGAGCAGCACGAGGCTGTGGAATGGGTCAGCTATGCCGGCTTGCCAAGCCACCCGTCCTATAAGCTCGCTCAGAAGTATTTACCGAAGGGGCAGGGAGCGATTCTCACGTTCGGAATCAAAGGCGGTGCGGCTACCGGTGTCAAGCTGATCGAGAATGTTAAACTGTTCTCCCATTTAGCAAACGTCGGTGATTCCAAATCGCTGATTATCCATCCGGCAAGCACTACCCATCAGCAATTGTCCGACGCGGAGCAAATTGCAGCAGGGGTAACGCCGGAATTGATCCGGTTGTCCATCGGCACGGAATCCATCGACGACATTCTGTATGATCTGGAGCAGGCGATTGCCGCGAGCCAGCAATAGTTTTTGCAGCGGATGTGCTTAGCGGGTTGAGCACATCTAGCTTATACCCCTGGATTGCCGGTTAACAGCAGAATCCTGCTTGCGTAATGCATTGGATTGCATTTGGTTACCAGTTGCTTCAGGTAGCTCGGTCACATCCAGGCTGAACTGTATTTTATGCAAGTAAAAGGGCTGATTTCAGCAGTGGAAGAGAGTTTATTGCACTTCGTACACTTAGATAACGCTCCATTCACGAAAAGAACGCTAACCGCTATTTTTAAATGCACGAAATACAGCTATCTTCAAAAATAAGCGGTTAAGCCACTTTTTAACTGCAGCAAATGCAATTATCGTTCCTGGGCGCACGTTTTCGCACCTATTGTATTGGGGAACATGGTTCACTAGACAGATGCATGCCACTGTCCATATACGGAATGCCTTTTTTACGGTGATGAATCCAGGCAGCTTGAGGTGATCTTCCTCTAAGTGCTGTCTGTTCACCGGAAGAAGGGCGGCGTATAGGGAGAGTGGTCTTTTTTTGCCCTCAGGCCGAAGTGAATGCAGAATATCGCATGACGTGTAAGCATAAGTCTTAGAAAGAAGAGACTATTTGAAGCCTTGGAGTCTTGGGAATTTAGAGCCTTACCGGTTAGAGGTTGGGTATTTACTACTTACTTGGTAACGCTTGCATATTTTGCGGCACAATCCCGTACTTATAATAATGAAGCTTATTCATTTGCCGGGCGGCATGGTAGGCCAAGTGAACACCGGCAGCAATCCTAAGGTAAAAGGTGGGTGCGGTGATGAAGGTTGAACGACAGCAGGATCATAACGGGAGCAATGAGGAGCGCCCGTTCAAGTATCATGCCGGGGATCGGGCAATCGGTGTGGAGATGAGCAAGTCCGCTTCCGTTGCTTCCGCCGCTGCGGAGTTTATTGCTGAAGGAGAGCGGCAGCAGGAGACGGGGCCGCTGAACGCTGCCTATTTCAGACGTCCGGGCGAACGTCCGGCCTTTCTGGTGCTGCGCGAAGGGTGCGGGGAACGGCCGCTCCTTCGGGGGGAAGCCGGTGGTTATCCGGCGGGGCCTTGTCTGATCCGCAGCGAGGAATGGCTGTTGACGCCGGAGCTGGCCGGACTTTATGACAGCTGGTTATCCTGTGAAGACGAAATGCTGGCTGGCCGGATTCTGCAGCGGATCTATTACCGGCTGCGGGCGTCATCCGCCGCATTGCTGGAGTCTGCGGATGGAATCTGGGCCGCAGTCACTCTGCCCTGCACGCCGGAGCTGGCAGCACAGCCGGTAAAGCTGGCTGCGCTGCAGGATGCGTTGCTTGAGGCGCTGTTCGCTGCGGTCGCGGAGAGCCAGCGGCAGGGCAGCGACTGCCGCGTGGACCTGCTGGCGGCGTATCCCGCCAGCGCTGCCGAATTCGCGGCGCAGCGCGAATTCATCGAGGACGTGGCCGAACAGACGCTCGGCCACGCTTACGCGGCGGCGTGCCGCATCGGGGCGATCCTGTCGCCCGATGTAGAGCACGCCGCCGCGGGGGAAATCGCGCGCATCGCCGATTTCCTTGTGCTGGACGGCGCGGCGGGCGAAGCCGCGCCGGAGGAGAGCGCCGCCGGGGGCTTCGCCCAGGCGGCGGAAGCGATCCTGGCCGCCGTGCGGAGCGTGAAGCCGGCGGCGGTAGTGCTCGCCGCGGGGGCACCGGCGGCGCACGCTCTGGCCGATCTGTACCGGATCGGCTTGAGCGGGATCTTTTGCAGCGCGGCCCAGCGGACCGAAGCGCTGCTTATAGCGGCCTGCCTGACCTGGATGGCCCGGCAGGACCAGCCTGATACAGCCGCCGGTGGATGGCAATAACCGGCGGGCCTGCAGATTTGACCTGCGCAACAGGTCAAATCTGCATGGAGTGGGTCAACGGCCTGGTCAGATCAGGCCGGATAGGCGGTTTAAGCTTGAGCATACGTTCGTCCAGGATCAAGAGGCATTTCCCGCTAAGCAAGCGGAACGGTAGTCCACCGGAGACTAACATATTTCTCCAAGAGCATAGCAGCGGGTCTGCGTCCCGCTGCTATGCTTATTTAATTGAATTTGTGATTCTTCTCTCGTTGTAGATGAGGTGAACATAAAGGCGAAGATAAGTTCAAATTCTCCAAAGGTCCAAAGTGCTCAGAAACAACGGTAAAAATACCGTTGTTGAAGCTCCGCTGGCCGATTGTCTGGGAAACAACGGCAAAAAAGCCGTTGTTGAAGCCTCGCCGGCCGATTGTCTGGGAAACAACGGTAAAAATACCGTTGTTGAAGCCCTGCCCGGCCGATTGTCTAGGAAACAACGGCAAAAATGCCGTTGTTGAAGCCCAACTGGCCGGTTCCCCCAAAAACAACGGCAAAAATGCCGTTGTTAAATCCCCCAGTCCATAACTCCTTATACTCACCCCCTAACCTTTCCCGCGCACTTCTCCACCACTTAAGATTTGTCCGTCCTGCACGCTCTACAACCTATGGCCCGAAGCCATTCACTCACTCATTCATTCACTCACCTCAATAATTAGCTGCTGAAGCTTCAATGCCTGAACATTTGGCACAAAAGAGACGGGACAGGCTGGTACGCCTGCACCTATTGTAGACAGCGCGTTATTGTCAGCACTACTGTAATGGCGCTATTGTCAGCACTACTGTAATGGCGCTATTATCAGTACTTCGGTAATATAGAACACCCCCTTAGCGTTGTGCTAATGAATATAAACCCCTCCTCACAAGCCTCTACCTGCAAAATCAACCGAGCCTCAGGCTTTACTTTCCCGGAGAACGTGATATATTAGTAGTATAAGTTGCACTGAGGAAATAAATTTGTACAATGGCAAAAACGATTATCATTCTCATTTACCATGCTGTCCCGGCTGAGCCGGGGCAGCATGTGTCATTTTAGGGGCTGTAATAATGGCTCTCATTCTCAGCAGCACATATCACCTCACAGGGGAGGGTGCAAAATATCCCCGCAAACCAATCAGGAGAGTGATCACTATGCAAGCAAGATCCGAACAAATGCCTAAACGAATGGCCCGGCAGGGCAGCACGCAGCAACCAGGGGCTCCGAAACCACGCCGGTTCGATCCGATGGCCATGCTTGGCAATGCTGAAATGCAGGCTGCTCTTGGCAGCGGGTTACTTATGCTTATTGCCTGGGCCGTCAGCGGCTGGTCTGAGGTCTTTTCCATCATCCTCTACGTTGTTTCCTACGCGCTAGGCGGCTGGATCAAGGCGAAAGAGGGCGTAGAGACGCTGCTCAAAGAGCGTGATCTTGACGTAAATCTGCTGATGATCGCTGCCGCACTGGGCGCAGCTTCGATCGGCTATTGGAATGAGGGCGCGATGCTGATCTTTATTTTTGCATTGAGCGGAGCGCTGGAAAGCTATACGATGGAACGCAGCAAAAAAGACATTTCGTCGCTGATGGCTCTTAAGCCGGCTACCGCTATTCGCATTGAAGGGGGGAGCATGAGTGAGGTTGCGATCGAACTATTGGCAATCGGAGACATGCTGCTTGTGCGCCCCGGCGAATTGATCCCTGCAGACGGTACAGTCTACCGGGGAGAATCGGCTGTCAATCAGGCGTCCATCACGGGTGAATCCCTGCCTGTTGAGAAAACAGTCGGCAGTGAAGTGTTTGCCGGAACCATCAATGGAGAAGGTCCGCTTTATATAGAGGTAACGAAGTCAGCGGAGAATACGCTTTTTGCCAAGATCATTAGAATGGTTGAAGAAGCAGAAACAGAAGTGCCTGAGTCGCAGCGGTTCATCAAACGGCTGGAGTCGATTTATGCCCGGGTAGTGGTAGCTGCTACAGTAGCATTAATTGCTCTGCCACCGTTACTGCTGGACTGGAGCTGGAGCGCCACATTCTACAAAGCTATGGTATTTCTGGTCGTGGCCTCTCCGTGCGCACTGGTCTCTTCCATTATGCCGGCAATGCTGTCGGCCATCTCCAAAAGCGCGCGCAAAGGCATCCTCTTCAAAGGCGGCGTTCATTTAGAGAATATGGCGAAGACCTCTGTGGTCGCTTTTGACAAGACCGGAACATTGACCGAAGGCATACCGCAGGTGACTGATTTCGTCGCCGGAGAAGGCTATGACCGGAATGAGCTGCTGGCGGTTAGTGCGTCGATTGAGAAATTGTCCCGCCATCCGCTGGCGGATGCGATTGTCCGCTTGGCTGAGGAGGAGCAGCTTGAGCTGCCGGTGATTCAGGAGAGCAAGTCCGTGACCGGCTGGGGGATTGAAGGGCTGATTGACGGCGAGCTGTGGAGAATCGGTAAATCCAATTTGCTGGATGAACGGAAGAACAACGAAGCTGGAAATGGGGATGAGCAGTGGATCTCGCTGCGCCGGCAGTTCGAGGCAGAGGGCAAAACAGTATCGCTTATTCTTGCCGGTGAGGACATTGCCGGAATGATTGCACTGCAGGATACCGTCCGTCCGCAAGCGGAAGTTGCGGTGCGCAAGCTGCAGGAGCTGGGCATTAAGGTGGCGATGCTGACTGGTGACCGCGCGGCAACGGCAGAAGTGATCGCTGAAAGAACCGGCGTTGATCTTGTATTTGCCGATCTTTTGCCGGAGGATAAAGTGACGCATGTCAAAGCGCTGCGCGAGCAATACGGAAATGTGATCATGGTGGGCGACGGGGTGAATGATGCACCAGCGCTGGCCACGGCCACAGTCGGCATGGGAATGGGCATGAAGGGCAGCGGTGCGGCGCTTGAGATTGCCGATGTCGTGCTGATGAACGATAACATTGAGGAGATTGCGATGGCGGTTGCCCTGGCCCGGCGTTCTCAGCGTATAGTGAAGCAGAATATGGTGTTTGCCGTAACGGTGATAGTTACATTGATGCTGAGCAACTTTTTGCAGGGGATTGCCCTTCCTTTTGGTGTTATCGGCCATGAGGGCAGCACAATACTAGTTATCCTTAACGGACTCAGACTTTTACGCTAAAAAACCTGGCACGGCTGATCTATATATGTTGAACTAAAGAAAATATAAAAAGGGCCGAAGTGACGGAGGGGAAGTTTGGATACTTACGGAGCGGTAGCGTCCGCCTTTGTCTGCGGCCGGAAGTCCAAACATTCCCCGCAGTTACGGCTTGGCCCAAATATGAAAAACTAAAGTTCAACTTATATAGCAGTCATTGTGAAAAATTAATTGCTTAAAATTGAATTGTTCACAAAATGGGTACGATTACAGCGTGTCTGGCATATTGACATATTCCCTTGAGTTGAGCATAATTAATACTAGATTATAATTATTTTAATTAAGAATGATGAAGAGCTGACGTCTTAACCGTCCAACTCAAGGAGGATAAAGTCATGTATAAATCAATCATTATTGGTACTGGTCCTGCCGGATTGACTGCTGCCATCTACTTGGCCCGCGCCAATCTGAACCCGCTGGTTATCGAAGGCCCGCAGCCGGGCGGACAGCTTACCACTACAACGGAAGTAGAGAATTTCCCCGGTTTTCCTGAGGGGGTTATGGGTCCTGAGCTGATGGACAATATGCGTAAGCAGGCTGAACGTTTTGGCGCCAAGTTTGTTACAGGCTGGGTGAACAGCGTGGAACTGGGCGAACGTCCGTTTAAGCTGAATGTGGACGGTATGGGTACGCTGATTACGGATACACTGATTCTATCTACAGGCGCTACTGCGAAATACCTGGGTATTCCGGGCGAGCAGGATAATGTCGGACGAGGAGTCAGCACATGCGCTACTTGCGACGGATTTTTCTTCCGCGGCAAAGAGATTGTTGTGGTCGGCGGCGGTGATTCGGCGCTTGAGGAAGCAGGCTTCCTGACCCGTTTTGCCTCGAAGGTAACTCTTGTACACCGCCGGGAAGAATTGCGCGGCTCCAAGATCATGCAGGACCGCGTCCGCGATAATGAGAAGGTGGCTTGGGCATTAAACCGCACTCCGCTGGAAGTAGTTGCCGGCGACAAGGGCGTGAGCGGAATTAAGGTGCTTAACAATGAGACCGGAAAAGAGGAAGTCATTGAAGCGAGCGGCGTGTTTGTAGCCATCGGGCATCACCCTAACACGGCGTTCCTGGGCGGACAGATTACAACCGATGCGAATGGTTATATCGTTACTACACCTGGCACCTCTGAGACCAATATTCCCGGCGTATTCGCTTGCGGAGACGTGCAGGATACCCGCTACAAACAGGCGATTACCGCAGCGGGCAGCGGATGCATGGCGGCAATGGATGCCGAGAAATACATCGAGAGTCTGGAGCACAGCGCGGTTATTCTATAAAGTTCTTACACACCTTAAGGAGGAGATTAACTATGGAAAATGTTATTGTATACACTTCAACCAACTGTCCGCATTGCCGTCAGGTCAAAAGCTTCCTGAGCGAGAAGGGCGTCTCCTACGAGGAGCGCAACATTGAACAGAACGATGATTTCGCCCAGCAGGTTTGGGATATGGGAATGAGAGCTGTGCCTGTAACCGTCATCGGCGACTTCAAAATTGTAGGCATGAACAAAACGCAATTTGACAAGGCTTTGGCTACTATTTAACAGCATTAACAATAACTCCTCTACTCAAGAAGAGAACGGCCGCTTCCGCACTGGAGGCGGTCTTTCGTTTGCCCAGTGCAGGAGCAACTGATAAGGAGGCTGTGAACATTGCTAATCAGCTTGGAAAACTATTGGGACAGAGATGCGGTGGCGCTTCTGCTGGCAGAATGTATGTGGGCAGGAGAAGAACGGGCACTGGAGGAGCTGGACAATTATCTGACTGAGGACTCTCTGGAGCTACTGGGAACCTTTGTGAACGGTGAATTGGCAGGGCTGCTTGGTATCCGGCTGGGTACGGAGGCGGTGGAAATCCGTCATCTGGCGGTTCAGGCCCGTTTGCGCGGAAGAGGTATCGGCAGTGCAATGATCGAAGAGCTCCGCAAGTGTAAAAAGGCTGAAACACTGCAGGCCGAGACGGATAAGGATGCCGCCCGATTTTATAGAAATTGCGGATTTATGATCACCAGCCTGGGCGAAAAGTATCCGGGCACCGAGCGCTTCAACTGTGTTCTATCAAGCATGAGTGATCGACATGACCATTTGAAAAATGGCGTAGACAGCGATCCCGCTGAAAATAAGCATAATTCCGGATTTCTTCCGCGATTGGAACAGGCGCAGAACGCCGAGGCTGATGAGTGGAGCGATGATGAGCAGCAGCAGCAGCACGGTGATGAACATCTGCGCCGAAATATCAGACGTATCAACATAGGTCATGGACTCACTCTCCATTTCAAAAAAAGAGGTATGCAGTGATATTTGTCACACTGCACCTCTTATTATATAGGATTGTTCCTCCAATTACTCTACCTTGTGCTGCCGTAATTGCGGAGAATTTACGTCAATTTGCTTACAAAGTCACGCGGATATTCCCGAGAAAGTGCATAACGGCCGAAAAGCCTGCTCCGATCATGGTTCCCCGGCTGCCCAGTGTGGAGAAGGTAATCTCGAGCTGCTGCTTATGATAAGGGAGCGTCCGCTCTGCGACGACTCTGCGCAGCGGTTCGCCGAGCCAGGGCTCGGCCTCGGAGAGAGCGCCGCCAATGACGATCAGCTCCGGGTTGAAGCTGTTGATCAGATTGGTTACTCCGATGCCAAGATACTCACCGATCAAGGAGAAGTGGCGCAGAGTTTCCTCCTGCCCCTCAAGTGCATGCCGGACAAGCTCCGGAGTCGTTCGAGCGGGCAGCGAGACCTCTGGATTATCATAGGTTTTCTCCGAAGCGTACAGCTCCCAGCAGCCTCTGCTCCCGCAACTGCAGGGCTTGCCTTCCGCTTCTATAGTCATATGTCCGGTCTCTCCGGCATATCCGCGTGCGCCTTTGTACAGCTCCCCGCCGATAATAATTCCCGAACCAATCCCTGACCCTGCGCTGATATAGAGCAGGTGGCGCACATCGCGCGCCGCACCGAAGTTCAGCTCTCCCTGTGCTCCCGCATTAGCCTCATTGTCGATGGTGACAGGGACCGAGAAGGCATCCTCCAGAATTGCCCGCAGATCGACCATCTCCCAGCCCAGATTGGGCGCGAACAGCACAACTCCATGCTCATCGACCATCCCCGGCACACCGACCCCGATGCCTACAATGCCGTAAGGCGAGACCGGAGCGGCGGCTATCAGCTCCTTGATAATGCTGTTCATCTGCTCCAGTACATAAGGCAGATCATGGGTTTCCAGTCTGCAGTCCCGCTCGCTAAGGATGCCGCCTCCCAAATCGCAGAGCACGGCCGTGAGCTGCTTCACCCGCAACTCGATGCCGATAACACTGCCGGCCATGCTGTTGAAGTGCAGCATCAGCGGCTTGCGTCCGCCGCTGGATTCCCCGGGCCCGGCTTCGGTGACTAACTCCTGTCCGCATAGTTCGGCGACGAGGTTGGATACCGTGGCTTTGTTGAGTCCGGTCATTTCAGATACTCTGGCCCGGGAGATCGGGGATTGCATGCGAATCGTATGTAAAATGATTGATTTATTGATTTTTTTGACCAGTGCCTGATCACCGGTAACCTTCACGAAGCACACTTCCTTTTTGAAAATATAAGTATGTAAATTGGGGAACGTTTTCATTTTTGGACGGTGTAGCCGTTTCTACTTGAAGTATGCCATTTAGTCTAGTGCGATGTGCGGCAAATTGCAACAGGCAACACGGTTAAGTCTGAGAGTATGGACGCATAGGCAGCGCCGCCTGAGGGAACTTAATAAGTGGATGGACATAGGGTGAGAAGCGGAGTTTGGCGTCAGACGGAGAGGTCAGGAAGCAGAAAAAAAAGTTGAATAAAACTTTGTTTAACCAATATACAAAGTCGGAAAGATGTGTTAAGATGATGCTGTAAACGCTTGCGGCAAAGTATAATATCGAGGAGGATTTCACAAATGGCTTATTTTGAAACAGTGGGTAAAATCTCTTACGAGGGAAGCAAGTCCACTAACCCTTACGCATTCAAATTCTACAATCCAAAAGAAATCGTAGCCGGCAAAACCATGGAGGAGCACCTGAAGTTTGCAATGGCTTATTGGCATACATTAACGGCTGGCGGATCCGATCCGTTCGGCGCTGAAACTGCAGTCCGCAGCTGGAACAAGCTGAGCGCACTGGATAAGGCTAAGGCCCGCGCTGAAGCCGCTTTTGAATTCATGGAGAAGATGGACCTGCAGTACTACTGCTTCCACGATGTGGACATCGCTCCTGAAGGCGCATCTTTGCGTGAGTTCTACAGCAACATTGACACTATCGTAGACCTTCTGGAACAAGGCATGAAATCTTCCGGCAAAAAATTGCTGTGGAACACAGCCAACATGTTCACTAATCCGCGCTATATGCACGGTGCAGGCTCCACCTGCAACGCTGATGTGTTCGCACATGCGGCTGCACAGGTGAAGAAAGGTCTGGAAGTCGGCAAACGTCTGGGCGCGGATAACTATGTATTCTGGGGCGGCCGTGAAGGCTACGAAACCCTGCTGAATACAGATATGGGCCTTGAGCAGGACAACATTGCCCGCCTGTTCAGCATGGCAATCGACTATGCTAAGGAAATCGGCTTCGATGCTCAATTCCTGATCGAACCTAAACCAAAAGAGCCTACCAAACATCAATATGATTTCGATGCAGCAACAACGATTGCGTTCTTGCAGAAATATAATCTCGACAAGCACTTCAAGCTGAACCTCGAAGCCAACCATGCTACACTTGCTGGTCATACCTTTGAGCATGAGCTTCGTGTAGCCCGCATCAACGGCATGCTGGGATCGCTCGACGCGAACCAGGGCGATCCGCTTCTGGGATGGGATACAGACGAATTCCCTGCTAACATCTATGATGCTACACTGACTCTGTATGAAGTACTCAAGAACGGTGGACTTGGCAAAGGCGGAGTTAACTTCGACTCCAAGGTACGCCGTCCGTCCTTCGAGCCTGAGGATCTGTTCCTGGCGCATATCTCCGGTATGGACGTATATGCCAAAGGCCTGAAGGTTGCTGCCAAGCTGCTTGAAGACCGCGTATTCGAAAACTTCATCGACAACCGCTACAGCAGCTTCACAGAAGGTGTCGGAGCAGATATCGTATCCGGCAAAGCCACTCTGGCTTCGCTTGCTGACTACGCGCTGAACAATGAGAATCCGCGTCCGAACCAGTCCGGACGTCAAGAGCTGCTCAGAGCCACATTGAACCAATACATCCTGGCTGAGTAGTACCCAGAGGAAGCACTGCTTCCTGATTTAAGCCCGCACTACATTAATGCAACGGGGGTTGCTGAAGAGAGCATTCTTCGGCAGCCCCTTTTTTATTGAACTGAAGAGAATCTGCTTCATATTAACTAAGCCGATGCTTTGCGAAGCGAGTTATATCGCAACAAGATTCATGTATATAAAGTGAACTTGAAAATCAAATATAAGGATAAGTAGCGGCCGGAAGTCCAAACATTCCCCGCAGTTACGACCAGAATCCGAAATAGAAAAATCACAAGTTTGGTTTATATACTAATTCCAACCTTTAGGAGGTTAATTATGAAATACGTAATCGGTGTCGATCTTGGAACCAGTGCGGTCAAGACTGTATTGGTAGATCAGCAGGGAAAGGTGGCCTTTGAGCACTCGGAAGCCTATCCGCTCAGCAGACCGCAGCCGAACTGGAGTGAGCAGAATCCTGAGGATTGGGTGAAGGGGACGCTTGAAAGCCTTCGCCGCCTGATTGAGGTTTCAGGTGTGGACGCGTCTCAGGTGGACGGCATCAGCTTCTCCGGGCAGATGCACGGGCTGGTGCTCGTGGACAAGGATGGGAAGGCGCTGCGCCCGGCCATTCTCTGGAATGATACCCGCACTACCGCGCAGTGCCGGAAGATTGAGCAGAAGCTGGGCAAGAAGCTGATCGAAATCGCCAGAAACCGTGCGCTGGAAGGCTTCACCCTGCCTAAGATTCTCTGGGTGCAGGAGAATGAACCGGAGGTGCTGGCCCAGGCGGAGCTGTTCCTGCTGCCGAAGGATTATGTGCGTTACTGGCTGACCGGCGATTACGCTATGGATTATTCCGATGCTGCAGGTACGCTGCTGCTGGATGTAGGCTCCAAAACGTGGAGCGCAGAAATCGCCGAAGCCTTCGATCTGCCAGTCTCGCTCTGTCCGAAGCTCGTAGAGTCCTTTGATCTGACTGGCACGCTGCTGCCTGAGATTGCCAAAGCCTCCGGTCTGCTGCCTTCCACGAAGGTGTTTGCCGGTGGAGCGGACAATGCCTGCGGAGCGCTCGGCGCCGGTATTCTCGGCGAAGGCCGGACCATGTGCAGCATTGGAACCTCCGGTGTAGTGCTGTCTTATGAGAGCAACAAGGATCTTAATCTGGAAGGCAAAGTCCATTTCTTCAACCATGGGGAAAAGGACGCCTATTATATCATGGGGGTTACCCTGGCTGCAGGCTACAGCCTGACCTGGTTCAAGGAAACCTTCGCGGCAGATAAAAGCTTCGACGAGCTGCTGAAGGGTGTGGATTCCATCCCAGCAGGCAGCGGCGGTCTGCTGTTCACGCCGTATATTGTTGGTGAACGCACCCCGCACGCGGATGCGAATATCCGCGGCAGCATTATCGGCATGGATTCCGGCCATACCCTGTCCCACTTCACCCGTTCGGTACTGGAAGGGATTACATTCTCGCTGCGTGAATCCATTGAGATCGTGCGCGAGTCCGGCAAGGACATTACCGAGATTGTAGCCATCGGCGGCGGAGCCAAGAATGAAGCATGGCTGCAGATGCAGGCGGATATCTTCAACGCTTCGATCATCAAGCTGGAGAGTGAGCAAGGGCCGGCAATGGGAGCGGCAATGCTGGCTGCTTACGGCAGCGGCTGGTTTACATCGCTTGGCGAATGCGCGGAGGCCTTCATCCGTCCTGCGGAGGTATACAAACCGAATGCGCAGCAGGTGGCAGTATACGATGGATTGTTCGGATTGTACCAGGAAGTCTATGGTCAAACACGTGCATTAAATGATAAACTGGCTGAATACCGGAAATAGCTGGTCTGGCTTCGTCCATATTTACATCTTGGAAATCCCGGTGAGAAGCCGCAAGGCTTCTTTCCGGGATTTCGCCTTAGGGGTTGACGAATATTGATAGAAGTGCTGATTGTAGATGACGAGCCTAAACTAAGAGAAGGCATGCGCACCCTGATTCCTTGGGAGGAGCAGGGCTACACTGTAGTGGCGACAGCAGCGAACGGCTTTGAGGCGCTCGAAAAGTTCCATACGTTTGAGCCTAAGCTGATTGTTGCGGATATCCGAATGCCGGGAATGGACGGCCTGGAGCTGATCAACGAGCTACGTAAAGAAAACGCCGACTGCCATGTGCTGATCCTAAGCGGCCATGCCGACTTCGAATATGCCAAACGGGCGATTTCCTATCATATCGACGGATATTTGCTCAAGCCGGTGGATGAGGATGAACTGGTCTCTTATCTGCAGAATCTGCGCGAGACGATAAGCCGGGAGGAACTGATGAGCGAGCTGCAGGCGGGTGGCGCTGCACGCAGCAGCGACAATCTGCTGCGCCAGCTGCTGCAGCCGCAGGAGGACAGTGCCGATACGGCTGAAGCTACTGCGGAGCTTGGTCTGGAAGGGCAGAGCTGCGAGGTTGTGCTTCTGGAGCTGAAGCACCTCCAGAAGGGTGAAGATGCCCGCGAAGAGCAGGTAAGGAAACAGCTCGAGCATTATTGGCAGCAGGAGGACGTGCTGTTCTTCAGCCTGACGCCTTACATGGGATTGCTTCTGAAGGCGCCGCTGCGGGATGAAGCTGACCGGACAGCCCTATGGCGGAAGCTGAATGAGGTGATCGCAGCGCATGGCTTGGAGTTTTATGCCGCTGCTGGCGGTGCCGCCGCTGGACCGGAAGAGGCATCCAGGTCGTTCACGGCTGCAAGCCATTTGCTCGAAGGAGCTTTTTTGGGCAGAAAGGGCACGATTCTTAGCGGAACTACGGATGATTGGGCGGAGCCGCAGATAGAGCCTGAAGCGGAGCTTGATCCCGAACGTGACGTTGAAGTGCAATTGCTGCTGGCTATTGAGACGGGGAACAATGAAGCAATTGCGCCGCTCGTGGGACAAATTATCCGTAAGCTGGTTGCTGTGAAGCGGGAAGAAACCTACATCAAGGATAATCTGATACGGATTGTGAGCAGCACCATCGCCCGTCTGGAGGCGGCAAATTCGGAGATCCGTCCCTTTATTGCGGCGCATGCTTCACCCGTGAGCGAGGTCTACAGCAGTGATTATCTCAGCGATGTCGAGACGATGGTGTCGGATTATATGGAGCAAATAGCGAAGCAGATGCACAGCGGGGGACGGGGCAATGAGATCAAGCGAATCACCGATCTGATCCAGCGCCGCTATAATGAGAACCTGAAGCTGGGGTCGCTTGCGGAAGTATTTAATTACAACAGCGCCTATTTGGGCAAGATGTTCAAGAATCAGGTGGGCGAGCATTTTAACACCTATCTGGATAAGGTAAGGATTGAGAAGGCGAAGCAGTTTTTGAATCAGGGCATGAAGGTGTATGAGGTCGCCGAAAAGGTCGGCTATATGAATTCCGATTATTTTAATGCCAAATTCCGTAAATACGTCGGTGTATCTCCAACCGCTTTCCGCAAGGAGCAATAAAAAGACCTACTGAAATCCGGTATATATCTGTATAATAACAATCAGTACAGGCTGTTCCCCATGCTGCAGCAGATGCGGGGAGCGGCCTGTTTCTCATGATTTGGCCCGAAGTACAGAGAGGAGGAACGGGTATTACAACACTGGTGCGTTTGATCAACAATATGAAGATGAAGTATAAGCTGATCTTTTTCTACATTATTGTAGTTATGATTCCGGTACTGATCTTAGGAATTACCTTAATCAGTTATTTTCGCGGAGAGGCCTTAACCAGAGCTATTGACCAGGCAAGCAATAACGTGGCGAAAATCAAGATCCAAATGACGACGAAGCTCCGCGTTCCCACGGATATTTCGAATCTGCTTTATTTTGACAAGGATCTTGAGAAGCTGGTGAACACGTATTATCCCAATACGCTGGAGCTGACGAAGGCTTATTTGAATTACACGGATTTCCAGGATTACATCCTGCAGTACCGGGAGATTTCGAATATCCGCTTATTTATCGACAACCCTACCCTGGTGGATAACATGTCCATTGCCCCGTTGACCCCGGAACTGAAGACCAGAATCTGGTATAAAAAGATTATGCAGAGCCCGGGACTCAACTGGATGTATATCCCCGATAAAGAGGCGTACAACAACAGCCCCAAAGCTACGATCAATAAGCTTAGTCTGGTCCGGCGGGTGGTGTACCCCGAATATCAGAAAACGGGAGTGCTGATGGTGCAGGTTGTCCAGGATGAGCTGAACCAGATGCTGTACCAGGAGCCTTTTGAGACAATTATTACGGACGAGCAGGGGTACATTGTCGCTGCCAAGGACCCGAAGCTTGTAGGGAGCACCCTGGATTCCTTTGACATTGGAAAGGATCTAACGAATACCGCCCAAAATGTGATTCGGACAACGGTCAAGGGGAAGGATTCCTATGTGATCGTCGATGAAATCAGACCGGCGCTTAGTGTGAGCCGGCTGAAAGTCATATCCGTCTTCGAGACGAAAAGTATCCTGAGCGGGGCAAACAAGGTAAGTCTCCTGGGGCTGATGATTATCATCGGTGTTCTGCTGATTGCTCTGGTAATGGTATATGTCATTTCTTTTCTTATGACGAAACGTCTGCTCCGCCTGAGCCGCCAATTGAATCAGGTAGCTCTCGGCAATCTGAATGTAGTCTCGCAGATTGACGGTACGGATGAGATTGGTCAGTTGTCGCGCCAATTCAATTATATGGTGGCAAGCATCAACCGCCTGCTGTCACAGGTCGTGGAGAGCAACGAGAAAAACAACAAGCTGGAGATCGCCCAAAGAGAGATCAAATTGAAAATGATGGCCAGCCAGATTCATCCTCATTTTCTGTTCAATGCGCTGGAGTCCATCCGTATGAATGCCCATCTGAAAGGGGACAAGGAAATCGCCAATATTGTCCGGCTGCTAGGCAAGCTGATGCGCAAAAATCTGGAGGTAGGCAGAGAGCGTGCGCCGATTAAGGAAGAGGTTGAAATGATGCGCTCCTATCTGGAGATTCAAAAGTTCCGCTATGAGGACAGGCTGGAGTATGAAATTGATTTTGATTCGAAGGCTGCGGATGTTTTGATTCCGCCACTGATCATCCAGCCCATGGTCGAGAATTCGGTGGTTCACGGACTGGAAAATAAAGAAGGAACGGTTCATGTTCATGTCAGCATAACGCTTCATGAGGATGAAGTGCAGGTATGTGTCACGGATGACGGCATTGGCATCACGGAGGAGCGGCTGGCTGAGATTATGTCTGTGATTACCCGGGCAGAGGAGGAGCCGCAGAGCCGCATTGGGCTACGGAACGTTCACCAGCGTCTGGTTATGTATTACGGGGAAGCGCACGGACTGAACATATCGAGTGAACAAGGGGCGGGGACACGGATTTTCTTCTCCATTCCGAGCGAGCATGAGCCCAAGCAATAGCAAATGTAAGCGATGTCTAATTTCCACTGATTTTACGTAAAATCTGTCGGGTATTCTCTCTAAGTGGTGTACGGTATGATATGTGTATACAAAACGAAGGGGGAATAATGAACGTGAAAGCGCTCACGGAAAATGGTGTTACAGCTAATGAAAGCGTAACCCCCGTCCCACCTGCGAAACGGAATAGTGGATTTTGGAAAAGCGTACTGCAGCAAAAGTACTTGTATCTGATGTCACTTCCGTTCGTGATCTGGGTATTTATTTTCAGTTACGTGCCCTTATGGGGATGGTTAATGGCATTTCAGAATTATAAACCGGCCAAGTCCTTTGGGAATCAGAAATGGGTAGGGCTTAAAAATTTCAAAGAGCTTTTCCATGATGAACGTTTCTATCTTGTTCTGAGAAATACGCTGGCTATGAGCGGACTCGGACTCGTCTTCGGCTTCGTCGTTCCGATATTGTTCGCGGTTATGCTCAACGAGCTGCGGGGAAATGTCTTTAAAAGAACGGTTCAGACCGTATCCTATCTGCCTCACTTTGTATCCTGGGTCGTTGTAGGCGGGATTGTCTACAAGACACTCGCGATCGACGGAGGGATTGTCAACGATCTGCTTGTAGGGCTTCATATCATTGACGAGCCGATTCAGTTCATGGCAAAAGCCAAATTGTTCTGGGGTGTTGTAACGGCAGCGGATCTTTGGAAAGAAACCGGTTGGAATGCGATTATCTATTTGGCGGCGATTACAGGCATTGATAAAGAGCTTTACGAAGCGGCAAAAGTGGATGGAGCCGGAAGAATCAAGCAAATGTTCAATATTACTCTGCCGGGTATCCGCACCACTATTATGGTACTGCTGATTATGTCCATTGGCCATTTGATCGGTATCGGCTTCGAAAAGCAGTTCCAGCTTGGCAATAACCTGGTTACCGATTATTCGGAAGTGCTGGATTTGTATGCGCTTAAGTACGGGATACAAATAGGGCGATTCTCATATGGTACAGCCATTAGTATGTTTACCTCGGTAGTCAGTGTAATCTTGCTGCTTACAGCCAACGGTCTGATGAAGAAATTCACTAAAGAAAGCATTATGTAAGGAGGGGATAAGAGTGGCAGGCAAAGCTTTTCAAATGTCAAAGTCTGAACGTGCGTTCGACATCTTTCTATACATTTTTCTTGCAATCATAATGATTGTAACTTTATATCCCTTCCTGAACGTACTGGCGATTTCTCTTAATGAATCCACAGATACTGTTCGGGGCGGCATATATATTCTTCCGAGAGTCTGGACCCTTGAAAACTACCAGAAGATCTTCAGCTATACAGGGCTGCTTCAAGGCCTGCAGGTCTCTGTTCTCCGGACTGTAGCCGGTACGGTTCTAGGGCTTATAAGCTCTTCGATGCTGGCCTTTACACTAAGCCGTCCAGAGTTCAAGGCGAGAAAATTTGTATCGTATTTCCTGGCAATGACGATGTATTTCTCCGGCGGTATGGTGCCAATGTATATTCTGATGAGAGATCTTAATCTGATCGGAACATTCTGGATTTACATTTTGCCGGGTGCAGTTTCCGCTTTTAACGTATTCGTAATCCGCTCCTTCATGGACGGCTTGCCTTTCGCTCTGCAAGAATCGGCAAAGCTGGACGGCGCTAATGACTTCGTGATTTATTACAAGATCATTATGCCGCTCTGTAAGCCTGTTCTCGCAACAATCACTTTGTTCCTGGCGGTAGGACAATGGAATGAATGGTTCACCACTTACCTGTATAACGGCAATAAGCCGCATCTGACTACGCTACAGTATGAGCTGATGAAGGTGCTGGCAACGACCAACCAGGGCAGTGGCATGGTGAATGCCAATGATATGGCGAAGCAAATGGCGCAAATCTCGCCGGAATCCATCAAGATGGCGATTACCATCGTAGTAACCGTACCGATTCTTGTGGTATATCCATTCCTGCAAAAGTATTTTGTCAACGGTATGACCCTGGGAGCTGTTAAGGCTTAAGGTGTGAAGCAGATGGGAAAGGGAATGCTGGTCTGGTTCAGCCTTAGCTGGATCAGCGGCATTCCTGCCCAATTTCTTCCGAAGCAATGCTATGGATTTATTTTCATAATGGTTTTGCAAGCGTTGTCAATGGTATATTCAGGACTATCCTGATATGCATAGATGAATTACACAATTTTACAAGGGGGATACAAAATGAAACGCAAGAGTATTAAGACAGTCTTTACGCTCATGCTAATGAGTTCCATGCTGATCGCTGGCTGTGGAGGCGGCAACAACAATGCTGCTACTAACAACGGTAATAAATCAGAAGGCACAACCAATAATGCAGCTACAGCAACAAATGCAGCTAATGATACCAGCCCGGTTACCTTCTCCTTCTTCGGTGCCGATGCCAGTCCTAACTGGAATAAAATGCAGGATGAAGTAGGTAAAGTTATTACCGAAAAAACAGGTGTAACCTTGAATGCTGAATATGATGTGGGCAGCGGCGGCGGTGAACAAAAGATTTCTTTGATGGCAGCCAGCGGCGATGTACCTGATTTGATCTTTGCTAAAGGTAATCTTGGAAAATTGGTTGATGCGGGTCTGATTATCGATTTGACAGATTTGATCGACAAGTATGCGCCAAACCTGAAAAAGATCTACGGCGACAATATGAACCGGTTGAAATACAGCAAGGACGATCAAAAAATCTATTCCATTCCTACAAATGCCGGGGTTAACCAACAATCCTTTGACGCTTCTGGCGGCTTTGAAATTCAGCACAGAGTGCTGAAAGAGCTTGGATATCCTCAAGTGAAAACTTTGGCAGATTATGAGAAAGTACTGAAGGATTATGTAGCCAAACATCCTGAAACAGATGGACAGCCAACCATTCCGCTCACCTTGAACGCAGACGACTGGAAAATCATGATTACCGTTACCAATCCGGCGTTCATTACTACCGGTGCACCGGATGACGGTGAGTATTTCGTAGATCCAAAAACCTATGAAGCGAAGCTTCACTACAAACGTCCGGAAGAAAAGGAATACTTCCGTTGGCTGAACAATATGTACGCTCAAGGGCTGCTGGATAAAGATACCTTTGTTCAAAAGGATGACCAATACAAGGCTAAAGTAGCCAGTGGACGCGTACTCGGCCTGATCTCCCAAGAATGGGAATATCAAGACGGTGAGAATGCCCTGAAATCAGCAGGCAAAGACGATTACACTTATGCACACTTCCCTGTAACCATGTCTGATCAATATAAAGATCATTCCTTCCAGTCTGTAGGTATTGACGCTGCCGGAATCAGTATCACTACCGCTTGCAAAGATCCGGTTCGTGCAATTAAGTTCCTGGATTGGCTTGCTTCCGACGAAGGTCAGGTGCTGATGAACTGGGGGATTGAAGGCAAGCATTATACTGTAAACGCAGAAGGCAAACGTGAGATTCCTGCAGATATTCAAAAGAAGAAATCAAATGATGCTAATAATTTTGCAAAAGAAACAGGTATTGGCCTGTACACAGCTTTGACTGGTCACTACGGTGATGGTGTGAAGGATTCTACAGGCAACTACTATACTACTAACTTCCCGGATCAAATCGTTGCTGCATATTCACAGGCGGAGAAAGATTCTCTGAAAGCATACGGAGCAACAACCTGGAAGGATCTGTTCCCTAAGGAATCCGACTTCCCGGTTAAGGAGTGGGGCGCGCTGTACAACATGCAGGTTCCTACAGATGGCGACTATCAGGTTATCTACAAGAAAACTCAAGATATTATCCGTAAACGTATCCCTGAAGCCATCCTGTCCAAACCTGCTGACTTCGACAAGGTATATGATGCATTCATCGCTGAGCTGAACAAAGCCGGCGCTGAACAAATGGAAGCAGAATATACTGATCTCGTTAAAGCGAGAGTATCTCTGTGGACTGGCAAGGATCTGTAAGCAGTAATTGGTATGTAAAGCATTAATCTGGTATTCTGCTAGTGTAAAGCAAAGGCCCGACTTTGGTCAGGGCCTTTTGCTGTACATTCATATTCGGAGGGCGAGAAGATGACGAACCACAACCGGGAGCGTGCCTGGACATTGAAGTACGGTCAGCCCGCAGAAATTTGGGAAGAAGCGCTGCCGCTCGGCAACGGGCACATGGGGGCGATGGTATTCGGCGGTACGTCCAAGGAGCGTATTCAGCTCAATGAGGATACTTTATGGGCGGGATTTCCCAGGGATGACAATAACTATGAAGCACAGCGTTATTTGAAGCGGGTGCGGGAGCTGGTCTTCGCGGGAAGCTACGGAGAGGCTGAAGATATCATTAATGGGCATATGCTTGGTGTGAATACGCAGCCGTATTTGCCGCTGGGAGATTTGTACCTGGAGCAGCCGGGGGCCGAGAACTCTGGCGGGTATCGCCGGGAGCTGGATCTGGACAGCGGCATTGCCAGTGTGTCCTACCAGACGGGGAATGGGACATTTACCCGCGGGGCGTTCATCAGCGCTCCTGACGGAGTATGCGCTGTACATACAGCCAGCGAGACCAAAGGTCAGCTTCATCTGACGATCTCCTTGGACAGCCCACTCAAGCATACAACAGGAGCGTACGGAGAACGGCAGCTTGTGCTGCGCGGCCAGTGTCCTACCCATATCGCCGACAACTATCATGGCGATCATCCCTATCCCATTCAATATGAGGAAGGGCTTGGCATCAGTTTTGAGCTTCAATTGCAAGCTGTAGTTACCGGCGGCAGCGTGCAGGCTGCGGACGGCAAGCTTGTAATCTCCGGCGCAGACAGTGTGCTGCTGCTGCTTGCCGCCGGCACCAATTATGAAGAGCTCAAGAACAAGGCGGCGCATATCCGGGGAGACATCGCTGAAGATTCCGTGGCTGCTGTAAGTCCTGCGGAGGACTGTGCCCGGAGATTGCTCTCGGCAGCGTCCAGGCCCTATGCGGAGCTGCGGCAGCGGCATGTGGATGAGCACCGGAGAATCTTCCGCCGGGTGGATCTGGATCTTGGCGGCTGGGAAGCGGAGTCGCAGCCGACAGACCAGCGGCTCGCTGCATACAGAGAAGGCCAGGAAGATCCTGCACTAGAGGCACTGTTATTTCAATATGGCCGCTATTTGCTGATGGGCAGCTCCCGTCCGGGCACACAGGCCGCGAATCTGCAAGGAATTTGGAACCACCATGTAACACCGCCTTGGAACAGCAACTACACGACCAATATCAATACCCAGATGAATTATTGGCTGGCTGAGGTATGCAACCTCAGTGAATGCCATGAGCCCTTAATTGATATGATCCGTGAGGTCAGCGTCACTGGCGCTAGAACCGCCGCTATTCATTACGGGGCCCGGGGCTGGGTAGCTCATCACAATGTGGACCTCTGGCGCAGCTCTTCACCGTCGGGCGGGGATGCCAGCTGGGCATTCTGGCCGATGGGCGGTGTATGGCTGAGCAGTCATCTGTGGGAGCATTATGCCTTTAACCCGGACCCGGTGTATCTTGAGCAGACGGCATACCCGCTTATGAAAGGTGCGGCATTGTTCTGTATCGACTGGCTGGTTGAGGGGCCGGATGGCCTGCTGCTGACGAATCCGTCCACCTCGCCGGAGAACCGTTTTGTGACGGAAGATGGCAGACCTTGCAGCGTCTCTATGGGCTCGGCTATGGACATGAGCCTGATCCGTGAGCTATTCGGGCGTTGCCTGCAGGCGGCGCGGATTCTGGGCATTGACGGGGCATTCCAGAATCAATTGGAGGAGACGCTGGCCCGCCTGTCTCCGCTGAAGATCAGCGAGGATGGACGCCTGCAGGAGTGGTCTCTGGATTTAACGGAATCCGAGCCGGGACATCGCCATGTCTCGCATCTGTATGGACTATATCCCGGCAATCTGATCAACGGGAAGGAGACGCCGGACCTGCTGGAAGCGGCCCGCCTGTCCCTGGAGAAGAGAATTGCTTCCGGTGGCGGGCACACCGGCTGGAGCTGTGCCTGGCTGATCAATCTATACGCCCGGCTTAAGGATGGTGCTGCCGCTCACGGATTCGTGCGCACACTGCTGACCCGTTCGGTGTACCCGAACCTGTTCGATGCGCATCCGCCATTCCAGATTGATGGTAATTTTGGGGCTGCTGCCGGGATCGCGGAAATGCTGCTGCAGAGTCATCTGGGTGAGATCAGCCTCCTTCCGGCACTGCCGGATCATTGGAAGAACGGCCGGGTCCAGGGACTCAAGGCCCGTGGCGGCTATGAGGCGGACCTGGAGTGGAAGGAGCATGTACTCGTCTCCGCCAAGATTACTGCATCGCATGACGGACTATGCCAGCTAAGCTATTCACGCCCGCTGAAGCTCCAGTTACCTGATGGCACAGTAGTGGAGACCAGCCGCCCGCTGGCGGTCAAAGCGGGAACAAGCTATCTCATCACGCTGTAAGTTGAAATTGCTCTCCTGCAGAAATTGTGCGGAGAGCAATTTTTTTGCAGGCGGTATTTACCCGGCTGCAGTATTGAACCGATAATAGATTAAAGTGTATTCTATATAAGTTGAACTATTAAGGAATGTTATGGTTGTGCAGTCTGGAATTTCGGCATCTACTATAGAGTACATACAACTGGGTGAGCCATGGTATGGCTTGCAGGAGGATACGCGATCTATGGGAAAAAAGCAGTTTTCGCTGATGAAGGCCATACTGGGAGGAATGCTTATAAGCGCCGCTTTGCCTCCGGTACTGTACTGGGGCTGGGGGCATGCTTATGCTGCAGCCGATTCGGCAGTGCTACGCTCCGGGGCAGAGATGGTGCAGAAGCTGACCGGTGCGATGAATAACCGCCGGGAGAACATAACGTTCGTGTATGAAGGCAAGACCACCAATCTGAAGGCTCAGGTGCAGAAGGCGATCGACCAGGCGATGGGCAGCGATCCCTACCTGTATTATATTATCGACAGCTACGCCTTTTCTTACCGGGGAAGCAGCCGCTCAGCCAACGTTACGGTTCAGATGGAGTACCGGGAGACCTTGCAGCAGACGGCCCAGGTGAACAAGCAGGTGAAGACAATCCTGCAGCAGATCATTACTCCGGGAATGAACAAACACCAGAAGGTGAAGGTTATCCATGACTGGGTAGTGCTCCATTTGAAATATGATACCACGTACCGCAGATATACCGCTTATGAAGGGCTGCAGACCGGAAGCGCCGTGTGCCAAGGCTATACGCTGCTAACCTATAAATTGCTTCTGGGCGCAGGCATCCCGAACAAGATCGTTGAAGGGACCGCAAGAAGCGAAGGAGGGGTTACCCAGTCGCATGCCTGGAACCTGGTGCAGCTGGATGGACGCTGGTATCATCTGGACACTACATGGGATGATCCTACACCAAGTCCGGAGGGCGGCATCAGCACAGTCTACTACATGCGTACGGATGCCCAAATGCGCAAGGACCACAGATGGACCAAGTCGTATCCTGCAGCTTCAGTAGGTTATGCCCAGACACTGTCCGAGCTGGTCAGCCGGGGAGGAAGCAGCGTGTCTGTCTACAAGGAGCTTCAGAAGCAGCTCGATTACCGGCTGTATGAAGAGGAGCAGGTGGTTACCTCCGCTGCTGAGCTGAGAGCGCTGGCGAAGCAGGCAATGGCCTCCGGCAAGAAGTCCCTGCTGTTCCGCTACCGGGGCAGCGAAAGGCTGCTGAGGGATGATCTGCAGGAGCTGTATAGCCTGGGGCTGGAGAAGCTGTCATACAACAGCTCAGCTTTTGACAACACCGGAGATTTGAAGGTATATGTAACCTGGCAATAATGAGTTAGGGAGCGAGTCCGATAGTCTCTGAATAGACAAGGAAGGGATGCCCTGTTAGCCATTTGGCTGCAGGGCATCCCTATTTGCACTGGCTTGATAAGGATTTTACTCCGGGTGAGTGCTCAGATCGCATTTATCCAGCGGGACAATGCTGCTCTTGCGGAACCAGCCGTAGCCGATCCAGACCAGCAGGAACAGCGGCAGACTGACATAGGAGACGAGGATGCCGTACCAGTCGATACGTTCCCCCGTGAAGGCTCCCAGATTCTGTCCGAACACGGCAATGAGACATAAAACAAACGCGAACAGAGGTCCGAAGGGGAACCATTTGGCCCGGTAAGGCAGCTCCTCCAGCGAATGGCCCTGCTTCACAAAAGCGCGGCGGAAACGGTAATGGCAGACAGCGATGCCCAGCCAGTTGATGAAGCCGCACATCCCCGAGGCGTTGAGCAGCCAATTGTAGACGGCGCCGTCGCCGAAAAAGGAGGCGAGAAAAGCCAGCATGCCGACTGCGGTAGTGACGAGCAGCGCGCCTACTGGCACGCCGCGGCGGTTCAGCTTGCCGAGTGCGCGCGGAGCCATGCCGTCCTTGGCCATTGCGTACAAGACGCGGGTCGAGGCGTACATCCCGGAGTTCCCGGCGGAGAGCACCGAGCTGAGGATGACGGCGTTCATGACGGATGCGGCAATCGCAAGTCCCGCTTTGTTGAAGACAATAGTGAACGGGCTGACGCCGATATCGTCAATGCCGCCGCGCAGCAGGTCGGGGTTCGTGTAAGGAATCAGCAGGCCGATGACGAGAATGGCGAAGATATAGAAGATCAGGATGCGCCAGAATACCCGGCGGATGGCCAGCGGCACATTGCGGCGAGGGTTCTCGCTCTCGCCTGCTGCGACGCCGACAAGCTCAGTGCCCTGAAAGGAGAAGCCGGCAGCCATAAAGACGCCAACGAAGGCAAAGAAGCCGCCGTGGAAGGAGCTGCCGCCAAGCTGGAAGTTGCTGAAGCCGACTGCTTTGCCGCCCATAATCCCAAAGATCATTAGTACGCCAACAGTCAGGAATACGATAACGGTGATGATTTTGATAATCGCAAACCAGTATTCCGATTCACCGTATCCGCGAGCAGACAGGATGTTCAGCCCGAACATGAGCAGCAGGAAGAGCAGGCTCCAGAGTATGGAGGGGCTGTCCGGGAACCAGTATTTAATGATCACGGTAGCGGCGGATAGCTCGGCGGCTATGGTGACAGCCCAGTTGTACCAGAAATTCCAGCCGATAGCGAAGCCAAAGGCAGGGCTAACAAACCGCGTACCGTAGGTGCTGAAGGAGCCGGAGTCGGGCAGATAGGTTGCCAGCTCCCCAAGGCTGGTCATGAGAAAATAGACCATGATGCCAACCGCTGTATAGGCGAGCAACGCGCCTCCCGGACCCGAAGAGGCGATTGCGCCGCCGCTGGCGAGGAACAGTCCGGTTCCGATAGATCCGCCAAGCGCGATCATGGTTAAGTGTCTGGCCTTGAATGATTTGCGCAGCGCTGGAGCGGCAGCAGTGCTGCTCTGCGTTGTTATATGCTGCTGATTGTTTTTCCTTCCTTGCATGAATAGGACACTCCTTCTGATTGTGATGTTGCTGTTCATGAAGGGCTCTAGCCAAGAAGTGTATCCGCCATGTAAGCGCAAAAAAACCGCAGACGGATTCTGCGGTTTCCTGTATTTACAGCTCCGCACCATACTCCCTGTTAGATAGCGCAACACAGTGCAGCGCTCCAGTTACCTGGCGGCTGTGCTGTGACAGTTCCGTGCCTTTCGGCGACGGCCCCAGCCGGCACTGCAAATAAGAGCAGCAGTGCGGACTTCGGCGGATATACCTTTTCGCGGCGCTTCACAGACGGCTCTTAGGCGTCTCCGCGCGCGTACTCTTTATATCCGCGACCTCTACCTCATCTTAGGTATGATGAGGCTATCTTATAATGATATGAACATTAGCAGGGATTAGTATAATGCAACTTGCCGACCTGCGCAATGACAATTTACGGCAGATTGGCGTTAGCTTCTCCGGCGCTCTGACATTTGCTGCCAGACGGTTCCGGCAGCCTCTTCGCCGGATGCTATGCGCTCCAGCGCCATTTTGGCCTGCAGGCCGACCTCAAATTCCGGGTCGTCTGCCGCCACGCTGAGCGCCTCCTGCGCTTCAGCCGTGCCGACCTCATAGAGAAAACGCGCCGCCCGCCAGCGGACCAGCTTGCTTTTGTCCGTCAGCGCCGCCGTCATCACCGGCGTTGCCGCGGGATCGCCGATGTCGGACAGCGTATCCCCCGCGGTGCGCCGCACCGCAGGGGCGCTGTCTGCCATCGCCTCATAGAGCAGCTCCATCGCCTCAGGCGTGCGGATGTCGCCCAGGTACACGACCGCAAGCCTGCGGATATGCAGCTTGGGGTCGTGCAGCGCCTCGCGCAGATCCGGCAGGAGCTCTGCCGTCGGCGCGAGATCCTCCAGCGCGGCGTAGCGCACGCGCCAGTCCCTGTCCTTCAGGTCTCGCAGCAGCTCTTCCCGAGTCTTCTTCTGCCGCTGCTCGATGAACTCGCCGCCGGTTCCGTGCGCGATAGCCTGCTGCACGAGGGAGTCGAGGCGTTCCTGCGGATACGCCGCTTCAAGCTCCTGCTCGACCTCCCGCGCGATCTCGGGAGGCTCGCCGTAGCGCACGCCGTAATCGGTGAGCTTGCGCTCTTTGATCAGTACGGCGCTGGCCACATCCGTCACCGCCTGCGCGAAGCGGGCGGAAAGGGCAATGCGCTCCTCACTCGCGCCGGTTTTGACGCGGATCTGAATCGGGATGCCGCGGAACATCTGCACGAATACCTGGGATTCCCCGAAGTGGGCCCCGGCATTCTCGCCGCCAAGACTGAAGTCCGTGCTCAGGCCTTCTGCACCGAAGCGGGCCTGGACCTCGCGGAGAATCGCGGCCCAGTCGGCGCTGCCTCTGCGCTCCAGCGCGGCAAAATCGGCAGCATGATAGATGCTGGTCACACCCGGTATCGTCAGCATCTCCCGCGCCCAGGCAGGAGCGGACCGCTGGCTCTCCGGCGTATAGGTTCGGCGTACTCCAGGCTCCAGACTTTCATTCAGATGAAGCTTCATCGTATTGGGACTTGGAGTCGGTTCAATAAAAGTGATCTTCATACGCTTAGCTCCCCTTTGAACGGCATTGTCACCGTAAGTACTTTACCCGCATTTTACCGCATTTCCGGCATTGAAACAAAAGAGCGGCTCTCCCTGTAGGGTGGCCTGACGCCATATACGTACAATTTGTATGCATTACTATATTTTGTGGGCGATCTGCGGGGTTTTTCCCTTGATTTTATGCTATAATGAGCCGGAAACCTAAGTGAAAAGGATGGTAATGCTTAATGATCAGTACAAGCGGCGTAACACTCCGCTACGGAAAACGCGCACTATTTGAAGATGTAAACATAAAATTCACACCCGGCAACTGCTACGGCCTCATCGGGGCCAACGGCGCCGGTAAATCGACCTTCCTGAAAATCCTGTCCGGCGAGATTGAAGCGAACACCGGTGAAGTCCACATGACCCCGGGAGAACGGCTGGCAGTGCTGAAGCAGAACCATTTCGAGTACGATGAATATCCGGTGCTGGAAACGGTAATCATGGGGCATACCCGCCTGTATGACATCATGAAGGAGAAGGATGCGCTCTACGCCAAAAGCGATTTCTCCGAAGCCGACGGCCTGCGCGCCGGTGAGCTTGAAGGTGAATTTGCCGAGCTGAACGGCTGGGATGCCGAGCCTGACGCGGCTGCGATGCTGATTGGTCTGGGCATTATGCGTGAGCTGCATGACAAAAAAATGGCCGAACTCAGCGGCAACGAGAAGGTCCGCGTTCTGCTCGCACAGGCCCTGTTCGGACGTCCGAACAACCTGCTGCTCGATGAGCCTACCAACCACTTGGATCTGGAATCCATCGGCTGGCTGGAGAACTTCCTCATGGATTACGAAGGTACTGTTATTGTCGTATCCCATGACCGTCACTTTCTGAACAAAGTATGTACGCATATTGCGGACATTGATTTCGGCAAAATTCAGATGTATGTCGGCAACTACGACTTCTGGTATGAGTCCAGCCAGCTGGCTCAAGCGCTGCAGCGTGACGCGAACAAGAAGAAGGAAGACAAGATCAAGGAGCTGCAGGCCTTTATCCAGCGTTTCTCGGCCAATGCCTCCAAGTCGAAGCAGGCGACCTCCCGTAAGAAGCAGCTGGAGAAGATTACACTGGACGATATCCGCCCGTCGAACCGCAAATATCCGTTCCTCAACTTCAAGCCTGAGCGTGAAGCGGGCAAGCAGCTCCTTACGATCACCGGCCTAAGCAAAACGGTCGAAGGCGAGAAGGTGCTGGATGAATTCAGCATTGTGGTCAACAAAGGCGACAAAATCGCTTTTGTCGGTCCAAATTCCCATCCAAAATCGCTGCTGTTCGATGTGATCATGGGCGAGAAGGAAGCCGACGCCGGTGAATATTCCTGGGGTGTAACTACAACCCAAGCTTATTTTCCAAAAGACAACTCTGAATACTTCGACGGTGTTGACTTGAACCTTGTGGAATGGCTGCGCCAGTACTCCAAGGATCAGGATGAAACCTTCCTGCGCGGATTCCTGGGCCGGATGCTTTTTGCCGGAGAAGAAGCGCTGAAGAAGGCGAGCGTGCTTTCCGGGGGAGAGAAGGTTCGCTGTATGCTGGCGAAGATGATGCTGAACGGGGCTAACGTGCTTGTGTTCGATGAACCGACCAACCACTTGGATCTGGAATCCATCACGGCGCTGAACAATGGGCTGATTGATTTCGACGGTACGATCCTGTTCACCTCCCATGACCATCAGTTCATCCAGACGATTGCGAACCGCATCATCGAAATCACTCCGGCAGGGGTTATCGACCGTACCATGACCTACGATGAGTATCTGGAGAATCCGGAGATTAAGGAAATGCGTGCGCGTATGTATCCTGTAGAAGTATAAGAATCATATATTTGAGCATTGAATGGACATGAGTTCATATGGAAACGGCTGCGTCGTCCCGAAAGGGATAACGCAGCCGTTTATGTTCAAGTTCATTCTATGATCCGCCGGTACGACGGCGCTGGTTGTTGGGCTTTTTGTTGTTTTGACTTTTCAGCGGTTTTGCAGAACCGGCCTGAAATGAAGACCCGGGCCTCAAGGAAGTTTGCTGCTTCTTCTGTTCCAGCTTTTGACGGATGGCATCCGCTAGGTTGATTTTGCCCTTTTCAGTGTTTTCGCTCATATTGTTAACCCCCTTAGGTAGCAAGTCCTTCCTACATTCTAATGGTTTTTAAATGCTGCCACAAGGGCAAGAATAATTCAAAGAATGATTTGCCGGAGCTCGGGAACAGTATGAAAATCAACATGGGGGTGTAGGCATTGGCTGATATCTATGAGGATATACGCAAAGGCGAACGTGGGGCTCTGATCAGTATCATTGCCTATCTTATTCTGTCTGCATTCAAGCTTATCTGCGGCTATGTATTTGCATCCAGCGCGCTGCTTGCAGACGGCTTCAACAACCTGACGGACATTGTCGCTTCGCTTGCGGTGCTGATCGGTCTGCGGATCTCGCGCAAGCCGCCGGATTCCGATCATCCCTACGGGCATTTCCGCGCCGAGACGGTAGCTGCACTGCTCGCTTCTTTTATTATGGCGATGGTAGGAATTCAAGTGGTTGTTGAAGCGGTACGCTCTCTGTTCGAAGGCGCCAAGGCAGTGCCCCAGCTATGGTCAGCCGGAGTCGCGCTTGTGTGTGCCGTAGCCATGATGGGTGTATATATATACAATAAGCGGCTCGCCAAACAGATTAACAACGGTGCGCTGATGGCTGCAGCGAAGGATAATTTTTCGGATGCGATGGTCAGTATAGGAGCGGCGGTCGGCATCGCCGGTGCGCAGTTCGGGCTGCCCTGGATTGATTCGGCCGCCGCCGTGGCTGTCGGGCTGCTGATTCTGAAGACGGCATGGGATATATTCCGCGATGCGACATACCGGCTGACTGATGGTTTTGACGAGGATAAGCTTCTGGATCTGCGCAGCACGATTGCCCGGACCCCAGGTGTGGAAGGCATCAAGGATGTAAAAGCCCGCGTACACGGGAATCATGTGCTGGTCGATGTGGTTGTGGAGGTAGATGCCAATATTACAGTCATGCAAGGCCATGCAATCAGCGATTCCATTGAAGACCGGATGAGCAAGCTGCATAACACTATGAATGTGCAGGTCCATATTGAGCCGAAGCCGTAGGTTAACCTTAGTTTTCTCCTAGTTCGCTGTAATTTCAACCAAATATAAGGAGGAATCGAGACTATAGACCTGTATGCTGCCATAAAGTGGCAAGCTTATTTGTGAAATTTGGGGCATGTTCCAATTCCCGGGTAAGCCTATAATGAGGGCAGAAAACAACTAACGAAAGCGCGCATCGTTGTTGAATTTCTCATTATGCTAAGCGGGGGAACGCTATGATCATATCACATAGGCGGTTTGCAGCATCGTTAATGGTCTCGGCATCGCTTGCAGTATCTCTGGGAGTATTCAATCCACAGCAGGCTTTTGCTGCTTCTGTGCCTTCTAGTATGGCTGTTACAGCATCCTCAGTGCAGACAGGTGTGATTGTCTCAACAGTCCGCCTGCGCAATACTCCATCCACCAGCGGCCAAATTCTGAAATATCTGAATACAGGCGACCAGGTGGCGATTTTGGAAGCAACAAACAGCTACTGGTACAAAGTAAGAACAGCAGACGGCACTGTTGGATACACAAGCAGCGGAGAGCAGTATATCAACGTGGCCAATGTTTCAGCAGCACAAACTGCCGTTATTCAGGCAAACGTCCGTCTCCGCGATCTGCCTTCTACCAGCGGGCAGGTGCTGGGCTATATGAACAAAGGTGATCAAGTAACCATCCTGGAAACAACGAACAGCTATTGGTACAAGGTAAGAACTGCGAATGGCAATGTCGGCTATACCAGTTCCTCGGAGCAGTACATTTCAGTGAACGGGGCAACGCCTTCACCGGCGCCGGCTCCAACACCAACTCCGGCGCCAACTCCAGTACCAACACCAACGCCTTCACCGGCGCCGGTACCTGTGCCTTCATCGCAGGCCGCTGTAATTGAAAGTGTAATTGCCGCAGGCATGGGCTATCTTGGAACTCCTTATGAGTTCGGTTCCAGCCGCAACGATACGAGCACCTTCGATTGTTCGGATTTCATCCGGCAGATTTTCATGGATGCAGCCAATTTGAGACTGCCTGCCGATTCGCGGCAGCAGGGGGATTGGATCAAGATGAACAGCACGGTGGTGACCGATATTTCCGGTCTGAAACGCGGGGATCTGATGTTCTTTATGGATTATAAAGGAACCTCGACGGCCGCTTATGCCGGGATCGACAAATCAACGGCAAGAATTACGCATGTAGCAATGTATTTGGGGGACGGGCAGTTGCTGCATACCTATTCCGTAGCCTCCGGCGGTGTGAAGGTAGACAAATTAAGCGCTTCTTGGATGAATCGTTTCCTTTACGGGGGCTCGGTTATCCGCTAATATAAAGATTGTAGAGACAGGAAGCGACAGCAGTACATGTTTGTGACGGGTGAACTAGGGCGGGTGTTATGTGAGGCTACCGTTTCAGTGGAAGGATTCTGCTGAAGCGATAGCCTCTATTTCTGTTTTCTCTGAGTAGTCTTATAGAGTTATGACATGGGAGGATGCAGCGATCTTGATCCATGCTATACCCAGCCAAGTGTACACTTCTCTCCATTCATTGCCCGCACTGTCGGTCATAACAACCCCTGTGGTATCCACAGTTTGTACTCCGAGCCAGCCGGCAGGAGCTGCGCTGCCCATGGCGAAGTAGAAGGGGGTTGCTGTGGTCAGGATAATTACCGGCGTTGCCGGTTTGATATCTGCCTGGGTGATTATAGTATTGAATGTGCTGCTATAAGTGCTGCTTGTTACCGTTGACGTACCTGTGACAGTACCGGTTACTTCGTCGGCCAGAGCCGTTGCGGAAAAAGAAACTGCAATACTCATTGCTGCTGCGAAACTGATTAGCTTTTTCATCTGATATTCCTCCAAGTCCTGGATTTTGTGGAATGTTTCTCTATGTTCCTGCTGTGTTATTAAGCATGTAAACAAAATGGAACATGATGAACCAAACTCTCTTATTTTAGCGCACGACAAGGAAGAGAGGAAGGCCTATACTTTGTGCATGGCGAATAAGATATAGGGGGGCGGTTTTTTAGGCGATTGACAAATTGTTTCGGCATTTTGAGGTAAGGGTAACTATGCTGTAATACAGCAGCGCAAGCGGACATTAGGATGTGGAAGGGGTTTTGGAAATGATCATTGAACTTAGCGTTGCACTCGTTGCCATCGCATTTGCCATACTTGTTTACTTTTTGATATCTACCTTGAAATCGGCGAAGGATTCACTCGAGAAGGTCAGCCAGACTCTGGTGGAGGTCCAGAAAACGATTGATGAGCTTACTTATGAGGTGAAAACTACGGTCAGACATGCCAATGATATTACCGCAGACGTTCAGGGCAAAATTCAAAAGATTGATCCCATTGTGGATTCCGTGAAAAACCTCGGTGATGTCATGAATGAATTGACGCTTACCGTCAAGCAGGTATCGGTCACAGTGATTGAGAAATACCGGAAATCGCGGGAGCAGAAGGAGAAGGGGAAAGCTGCTGTACCTGTGGTAAAAGCACCGCTGGCTCCACCCGAAGAACGCACTGACAACTCTTCTGATGCCGTATATGCCAAGAAATCCTCAGGAAGAATAGAAGTGGCGCTGAAAGGCGTAGACGCTGCGGCCGCTATTTGGCAGAAGTTCCGCAAGTAAGCGGTGAATGGGACGGCATAGATTTGTTTGACGGGAATTCCTCATAAGGCGTTTCATGCTCTGCAAAACAGGTTAATGAAAGAACGTTCCGCTTTATGGTGTTGTGTGCATGGAGAGTCCATAGTCCAATAGCGTAACCTCCAGTCCCACTACCTGCAGTGGGGCTGGAGGTTACTTTGTTGAGTACGAAAGTAAGGACTTCATCCGGGGTATGCTGCTGAGTTCTGCGTGGAAAGAGGTTGTTCAAATATCGTATGATAGAGCAATATATAAAGACTTGCGGGTTGTAAGATTAAGACTCAATTTGTGCGGGGTGAAAAAGTTTGAAAATTCTTATCGTAGACGACAATCCAACTAACGTCATCATTATCCGTGAAATTCTGAAAAAAGAAGGTTACCGGGATTTTGCAACTGCAGCCTCTGCCAAAGAAATGCTGAAGCTGCTTGGCATCGGTTCAGAAAGCGAAGCCGCAGGCCAGCGGCCGCCAAATATTGATTTGATTCTGCTCGATATGATGATGCCGGAAATGGACGGTATTGAAGCATGCAGCGTTGTCCAGCAATATGAGCATCTAAGGGATATCCCGATTATTATGGTCACTGCCGTTGGAGATTCCAAAAAATTGGCGGAGGCGCTGGATGCCGGCGCAGGCGATTATGTGACCAAACCGATTAACAAGGTGGAGCTGATGGCCCGCATCCGCCTGGCGCTACGTTTGAAGCGGGAGAAGGATTGGCATAAGGAGCGGGATCAGCGGATACAGGATGAGCTGAAGCTGGCCGCTATGGTGCAGAATGCGGTGCTTAGCCAGCCGCTGAAGGAAGAGGCGTTTGAAGTGCATGCCCTCTACCATCCTTCGTTTGAACTGGCGGGTGACTTATATGCCTGGTATCCCCTTGGAGACGGACGGTATGCTGTCATTTTGCTGGATATGATGGGACACGGGATTTCCTCATCGCTGTTCTGCATGTTCCTGGCATCCGTGCTTAAGGATACCGTAACTGCCTATGTGCAGCCCAAAAAGGTCATTCAGGAGCTGAACAGGCGTTTCAACCAGCTCTACATTGAGAAGCAGCTCGTCCAATACTACTTCACAGCGATTTATCTCGTTGTGGATACCCGGCTCAAGCGGATTGATTATGTAAATGCCGGTCATCCGCCAGGACTCCTGTTCGAGGGTGGTGCTGCAGAGCCGATATTGCTGGAGAGCACCGGCCATCCGGTCGGTTTGTTTGACAGCATGGATATCCAGACACAGAGTCTGACCTACAAGGATGAGGGGCATTTGGTGCTGTATACGGACGGTCTGCTGGAAATGACGGAAGGCGGGCAGGAAGAGCAGCTTGAATTTATGATCGGACATTTGAATAAGGGACATGAATGGCAGGAAGAGGACATGCGCGCGGCTTTCTTAAGGAATGCTCCCAATCAGGAACGTGATGACGACAAGTGCCTGGTATGGATTTCATTGAAGAAGTAGTATTCGTAACTATGGTTTTTGGGTAATAGTCTTACAGTACTAGTAAGAGCCAGTCTGGAAATACGGTAATTTGCAGGGAGCTTTGATTAATGACAGCTATGGAGCGTAGGTACCATGAGCTATCCCCCCAGGCGGGTAGTGAGCAGGAGCTTGAGCAGATTGAAATTGAACTGCTTTTGAGCGGAGTGCATCGCCTGTATGGTTATGATTTCAGGAATTATGCGCTGCCTTCACTCAAGCGGCGGATCTGGCATCATGTGCATGCCGAGAATGTGCGAAGCATATCCGCGCTGCAGGAGAAGGTGCTGCATGACCGCGGCTGCTTTGAACGGTTTGTGTACAGCCTTTCCATCCCTGTGACGGAGATGTTTCGGGACCCCGGGATGTTCTCCACCTTCCGTGAGAGAGTGATCCCGCTGCTTCGAGCCTGTCCCCACATTCGGATCTGGCATGCCGGGTGCTCTACCGGGGAAGAAGTATATTCGATGGCCATCCTGCTGCATGAGGAAGGGCTGTACGAAAAGGCGCAGCTTTATGCCACAGACATGAACGCCCGCTCGCTTCAGCAGGCTAAGGAAGGCGTATACGAGATCGGCAAGATGAGGCAATACACCAGGAATTACATGGAGGCGGGCGGTACCCGCATGTTCTCCGAATACTATACAGCGAAATACAATTCGGTGGTTCTGCAGCCTTACTTGCGCAAAAACATTATTTTCGCAGAGCATAACCTGGCGACAGACACCTCGTTTAATGAATTCAATGTAATCTTTTGCCGCAACGTGATGATTTACTTCAACGAAGAACTCAGGGATCATGTCCACGGCTTGTTCTATGAGAGTCTCAGCCAGTCAGGAGTTCTGGTGCTCGGTTCCAAGGAATCCATTCATTTCACCAGACACAGTAACAGCTATGAGCCTATGGACACAGTGGAAAAAATCTACCGTAAGATGTAATAACGGGTTAGGAGGGGCCAAATGGGGTTTCAAGAACCGGTTCATATACTGCTTGTCGATGATCGACCTGAGAATCTGCTGGCGCTGGAGGCAGTGCTTGAGAGCCAGCATTATAAGCTTGTCACAGCGGGTTCCGGCGAAGAAGCGCTGCGTTGTCTGTTGAGATATGAATTCGCAGTGATTGTGCTGGATGTGCAGATGCCGGGTATGGATGGCATTGAAACCGCCAAATTAATCAAAGCCAGAGAGAAGACAAAGGATATCCCGATTATTTTTATCTCCGGAAGCAGCAAGGATGCAGAGCATTTATTTGCGGGATATTCTGCTGGTGCGATTGATTATATGGTCAAGCCCTTTATTCCGCAGATTCTGAAGTCCAAAATTAAAGGCTTTGTAGATATGTACCTGACCGCCAAGAAACATCAGATGCAATCCATGCTGCTGCAGCAAAAAACTCAGGAGCTGGAGAGAATTAACGCTGAGCTGATCAAAGCCAAGGAAGAAACGGAGCTCGCCGCCAAAGCCAAAACGGAGTTCCTGGCGATGATGAGCCATGAAATTCGTACGCCGATGAACGGTGTAGTGGGCATGATTGACCTGCTGATGGAGACAGAGCTTGCTCCCGAGCAGAAGGAATATACTGAAATTATCCGTAAAAGTGCCGATACACTAATTACCGTTTTTAATGATATTTTTGATTTCACCAAGATGAAGTCCGGCAAAATGGAAATGGAAGAGCAGCCCTTCGAGCTGCAGAACACAATTGAAGAGGAGCTCAGCTTGTTTTCTGCCGAAGCAGGCAAAAAGAATCTGGAGCTGTCTTATTATATTGATCATAAGCTGCCTAGGCTTATTTATGGAGACATGGTCCGTTTGCGTCAGGTATTGATCAATCTGGTGGCGAATGCTGTGAAATTCACCCACCAAGGCGGTGTTTACCTGGTTGCGTCTAGTGTCCCGGCAGTTGATAATAGGCTTACGGTCGAATTTACCGTTAAGGATACAGGCATCGGAATTTCCCCGGAGAAATGCGACCGTTTATTTCAGCCGTTCTCCCAGCTAGACTCTTCTATGTCCCGCAAATATAGCGGAAAGGGTCTGGGGCTGGCCATCTGCAAATCCCTTATCGGGATGATGGGCGGCGATATCCGGGTAGAATCTACTGAGGAAAAGGGTGCGGCTTTCGTATTTACGATTCAGGCAATGATTCCGGAGGAGGAGCCGGCAAGAGAGAATGCATGATCCACTAAGCATAATGTCGTAGTTTTTGTTTCAATAATGCGCCTATAGGGTTATTGGTAAAGAAAACATTTATCAGGAGAGATTGTCTATGAATGCAAATAAAAGCGAAAAGTTCCATGCAAAAACCGAAACTGAAGGCAGTGTATGTACGGTTTACCTAGTGGGAGAGCTTGATTTGTCGGTAGCTCCCGATTTTCGTCTGGTTATGGAGCCGCTCGTAGGAGATACAGGGCTTGATCTTGTCATGAATCTGAAGGATCTGAGATATATCGACAGCACCGGTATCGGCATTCTGCTCTCGATTCTCAAAGCAAGACATGGAATGGATGTTAAGTTTGCAGTTGCGGAGGTTCCGCCGCAAATCCAGAAGCTATTTGATATGACCGGAATTTCCAAGTTTTTTGCCCCCCAAGAGAATTCCCACTAGGAAAGGATCGAAATAAGGATGAGTGATGACGTGCAAAAAGTAGTTCTTCAGTTACCTGCGAGTGCAGATTATGTCGATATCGTCAGACTGAATTTATATGGAATTGCCTCGAAGATGGGGTTCACGTACGAGGATATTGAGGATATGAAGGTTGCTGTGTCTGAAGCCTGTAACAACTCCGTCCTGTATGCTTACGGCCAGGAAGACGGCTTGGTTGATGTAATCTTTGAAGTAGGAACAAGTGCCTTGTCCATTACAGTCAAAGATGAAGGGGAGAGCTTTGACGGTTTGGATACATCCGAAGAACGCATGACGCTGCATGATAAAGAGCTGAATGACGTTCAAGTAGGCGGGCTTGGATTTTACTTAATGCAGGCGCTCATGGATGATGTTAACGTTGTGAGCGAAGCAGGCAGAGGGACGGCCGTTACCCTGACTAAGCGGCTTAATTTCAGCGAGGAGAAAGTATGAACGAAAAAGTGACTCCCCCCGAGTCCACGAACGAGGCGGTAAGCCTGATCCGCGAATACCAGCAGACCAAAGACAATGAAATTGCAACGGTGCTGCTTCGCAAATATGAGCCGATGGTGAAGATGGCTGCAGGCAAAATCGCCCGCAATCGTCCTGATTTGTATGAGGATTTGTACCAGGTAGGACAGATGGCGTTAATCAGACTGCTCCAGCAATATGACATCAGTCTGGGAATCCCCTTCGAGCCCTACGCTATGAAAAGCATGATCGGACATATGAAAAATTTCCTGCGGGATAAATCCTGGTACATACAGGTTCCTAGAAGGATTAAAGAGAAGGGTGCCCTTGTGCAGCAGGCTATTGATGAGCTGATCATCAGACTCGAACGCTCGCCTGCGATAGAGGAAATTGCCCAGTATCTTGATCTTACGGTGGAAGAGACAGTGGAGGTGCTGGCGGGAAGAGAATGCTATCATTATGTATCTCTCGATTCTCCGCTCTCGCAAGAGGAGACAGGTGCCACGCTTGGTGAATTGATCAGTTCTGAAGCAAATGACTATGAGACAGTGGAGAAGCGTATGGATCTGCAGCAGGCGCTGGGGCAGCTTAAAGAGCAGGAGCAGCAGGTGCTGCTGCTGGCTTTTCAGGATGGAGAGTCGCAGCGGGCAATTGCCCAGAAGCTTGGGGTATCGCAAATGAGCGTCTCCCGGATTCAGAAGCGTGCCACAGAAAAGCTGAAGCAGATTATGGCGAATTCCTCCTACTGATGAAACTAATAGATGAACTCGCAAACAGGACATGCCTTATCCCCCGTTCAGGGTCAGGCATGTCCTTTATGGGTTTTACCTGAGAATTATGCTTGATCCGCAGCCTCTTTTGCTGCATCCTGTACAATAGACACGACATCATCCGCTGCATCGCTGACGGTTTCAGCAGTTGCTGTGCCCGAGTCCGACAGAGTTGCGGCGATTTGCTGCTTGCTGTCGCTGACGGCAGTGAAAATACCGGAGGCTTTGGCGGATACACTGCTGGCTAAATCCGCAGCCTTTTCTTGAGCGGCAGTGGCGATGCTTTTGGTTATATCGGTTACGACACCGGCGGCTTCTTTCGTTTTGTCCGTAGCTGCCGAGAATTTATCCGACAACTCACCCCGTACTTCACGGCCTGGCTTTGGTGCGAACAACAGCGCTGCGGCAGCGCCCAGCAAGCTTCCGATAACAATCCCTTTCAAGAATGGGCTTCCGCTCTCTGCCGGAATTTCCGGTTCTGCCTTATTCATCGCGGATCACTCCTTATAAGAATATTGTATTTCAGAATGGCTTAAAGTTCTTACTTGGTATATAAACGTCGGTGCAAAGTCTGAAACATCAAGGCGCTCTTGCTCAGGGCAGCGATTATTTCTGCCGCAGGCGGCCAAGCTCAGAGACCAGTGCCTCAACCTGTGCGATGCTCAGTCTGTCACTGCCCATAGCCACCTCATAAATATCGCGTATATCCTCGTAGTTGCTCACCGGGAAGGCAGAGGCTTGCATGGCAGCCGCACTTGCCATCTTCAGCTTGCTTTTGATGCCCTCGATCATGTATTCAACATTTTCCTGTGTAGGCTGGGATAGATCCATTAGGTGTAACAGTCCTCTCTGTATATTAGTTCAAATATTCTATCATGTTTATGAAGGCAAACACCATTTTTTTGTCTGCTCCGCTGGAATCATGTTAAATTAGAGAAAATATTCATTAGGTTTCACTAGCTGAAGGGAGAGAGGGCATTGGCAATCAGGGAGCAGGAGAGCAGAAAACGCAGTAAAATGGATGCTTCCGGGCTGGTCTCCTTCTTCCGGGAGATCGCGGCCAGGCATCCGCTGGAGCAAATTACGTTTCTCTGCATCGGAACAGACCGGTCCACCGGCGATGCGCTTGGACCGCTGACCGGCAGCCGGCTGGTGGAGCACGGCTTTCCGCATGTGAGCGGTACGCTGCCGTCCCCTTGTGACGCGGATAATCTGGCTCTGCGGATAGCGGAGATTCCCGAAGGGCAGTTTATTATTGCTGTTGATGCCTGCCTGGGGCCACCGGCTGCACTCGGAGCTTTTTTGGCGGCTGAAGGTCCGCTGCGGCCGGCGCAGTCGGTCGGACTGTCTTTGCCGGCAGTGGGGAATTACAGTATTGCGGCGATCGTCGATCTGAACGGTCCCCGTCCTTACCGGACTTTGCAGACCACTCCGCTGCACAGAGTGATGGTCATGGCCGGGCAAATTGCCGCAGCGGCGGCAGCCGGGTTCGGGTTGAATTCTTGAGAGCGTTTCAAAAGAGATAATTCTGCTTAAATAATGTAGACAAGAAACCGTCTCAAACCACGGATCATCTTGGTTGCTCGATTGCAGTTAGCTACTCTATAGAAGGAGGGAAGCCGTCATGGAAAATGTTCGTTATGAGGGATACAATATTAGTTACAGTGATCAAGGCGCAGGTGAGGTAATTGTATTGCTGCACGGCTTCTGTGGAAGCTCTGGCTATTGGGAGCAGGTTATTCCGCTCCTTAGCGGCGATTATCGGGTGATTGCTCTGGATTTGCGCGGCCACGGAGGCTCGGATGCTCCGCTTGGGGCTTACAGTGTGGAGCAGATGGCCGATGATGTGCTGGCTCTGCTGAACGCGCTGGAGATTTCCGGGTGCTACCTGCTTGGACACTCCCTTGGCGGATATGTCACTCTTTCCTTTGCCCAGCGTTATGCATCCCGTCTGAAGGGATTCGGGCTGGTTCATTCTACTGGCTACCCGGATAGTGAGGAGGCTAAGGAGAACCGGCTGAAGAGTGTGAGCACCATTCAGAATGAAGGGATTTTCGCGTTCGTGGATGGGCTGATTCCTGGGCTTTTTGCGGCAGGCGCTGCTCCGCAGCTGCTGGAGCGTGCGAAGGAGATCGGCTATAGAACACCTCCCCAAGGGGCGGTAGGCGCCGCGATGGCGATGCGTGAGCGTCCCGACCGCCGTGACGTCATCTCAGCCACCGTACTGCCGGTGCTGCTTGTTGCCGGTGCAGAGGACAGCAAGGTATCCCCTGAGCGGATCTTCACCTCGGATCATCCGAATGTGAGCCAGGTGACGATTCCCGGGGTGGGGCATATGAGTATGTACGAAGCGCCGGAACGCCTGGCGGAAACCATCAAGGATTTCGTGCATGCAGCGGTTAGGAAATAATCAGATGAGACAAGCGGAGCGGTTATAACGCCCGTGTTAATAATGCAAAAGAGGCAGCTCCGCCGAACCCGGCGAGGCTGCTTCTTTGTTTCACTGGAACTTGCGGATAGCCGGAATGCAGAGCACAAGTGCGACACAGGCCATACACAGTCCCGAAAAAATATAAATAGTCGCTACGCCCCCTATAAGATCGGCCAGCCAGCCTACCAGAATGTAGCCTACCGGCAGGAGTGCGAACGAGCCAAGCAAGTCCAGGCTGGCTACGCGTCCAAAGGCTTCCTGCGGAACGAGCTCCTGCAGGCTGATCTCCCAAATCAAGCCGAAGATCATCAGACCGAAGCCTTCAAGAGCAAACAAGGCGACCGCACCTGCAGCAGAGGGGGCAAAGGGCAGCAGGAACATAGCCAGACCGCTTACAAAGACCCCGCCGTAAGCCATTTTTCCGCGGTGACTCCACTTGTTCTTCATGCCGAACAGCAGTCCTGCCGCAATAGCACCGACACCGGAGAAGGTGACGGCAAGCCCGTATACGTAAGGTTCCCAGCCATGATGAACCTTAAAGAGCCAAGGCACAAGAATACTGCTGATGCCGGCATAGCAAATGTTAATGAAAGAAAAGGCCAGAATTGTAATCCAGAGCCAGGGATGGCTGCGCAATACGGCAATCCCTTCCTTGAAGTCCTCCTTCCAGTGAGGGGTGGAGGGGGCTTCTGCAGCTGTATGGGAGTGCACTGGCTGCTGTAATCGGGAGACGAGAACTTTACGCAACTGGATCAGACAGACCAGCGAAAACAAGTAGGTAAACGCATCCAGCCCAAAGCCGACGCCTGCCGACAGATGGGTAATGAGCAGCCCGCCGAGTACGGGGCCGATCAGACGGATGGTCTGTGAAGTCATTTGCGTCAGGGAATTGGCGGCAATGCGGATATCCGGGGTAAATACGGTGGCCCGGACTGCGGAGTAAGCAGGCTGGAATAGGCCGTCAAGTAAACCGTAGCAGCCGACCAATACCAGCAGCAGCGGGATGGTGAGCAGCCCGGACAGTGAGAGCACAGCCGTCAGGAGCATGATGAAGGCACGGAAAATGTCCGCCAGCATCATAATTTTCACCCGGTCGTAGCGGTCTACAATATGCCCGGAAATCGGCAGCATGATTACATTAGGCAGCATGTATACCGCCATTACGAAGCCCATTGTTGTAGTAGAACCAGTCAGGGAATACACCAGAACGGGCAGAATCACCATCGTCACCGAGCTTCCCAGGAAGGAAATCAGATGTCCGAGCCATAGTAAAGGAAAGGCCCGTGATTTGGCAAAAGGTGCGGCAAAGCTGCGCAGCGGGTTGCCTTTAGCTTGTTCAGAGGTGCTCTCGGGGATCATCCTGGGACCTCACCTCCGAATACAGATTGAAGTGTGTTCAGTATATTTTACCCTGTATTTTTTTGTCAATGAACATTTGGATTAACCCCTGGATTTCCTGCTTCAGAAGATGCGGCAAGTGGCGCAGAGCCAAGGAATGGTTTAAGATGAGTCCAAAGGGAAATGTTGTGGGTATTGAAAATTTCGTTAGCCAAGGAGAGGGGAGAACAGGATGTTCAGAAGAGATTACATCGTACGGATGATTGAGGATATGACGGCGATGGTTGCCAAGGTGCTCACGCTTAAGCAGGAGAAAAAGACGACAGAAGCCTTATGGGAGGTTGATGAGCTGCTGAACCGGCATTTCCGCTTGAATTCCCGGCTTTTGAATTCACTCTCCGTGGAGGATATCATTGATATGTATGTTTTGGGAGGCGTGGTGGAGTCCGACAGGCTTCAAGGCGTGGCGCGTCTGCTTAAGGAAGAAGGCTCCATTTACGCTGCGGCGGGGGATAAGGACGCGGCCTTGTTCAGAGCCATGCGGTCGCTGCATCTGTTTTTGTATGCCGATCTTCATGGTGCTGACCGCGAACTGATGGAAATGACGAAGGAAATAGACGAGCTCCTGCAGGAGGCCCGGGAATATATGCTTCCGGCGAAGACGGAACGGCTGCTGCTGACCTACATGGAATCCTTGGGCCGTTATGCCAAGGCAGAGGATAGTCTGTACCGGCTGTGGGAACATGGAGAAGCTGTAGCTTCGGAAGGGAAAGAGCTGTATGAACGGCTGCTATTGAAGCCAGCGGAGGATTTGGCACGCGGCGGTCTCCCTGCGGAAGAGGTCAGACAAGGCCTGGAAGAGTGGGGAAGGCTTACTGCTGAACTAGGAAAGGAGTCGAAGACCGTTTGAGCACGCCAATATTTATCGTTGATGCTTTTGCAGATCGCGCATTTGCAGGAAACCCCGCAGCGGTATGCCTGCTGGAAGGACCTGTTCCTGAGGCCTTCATGGCCCAAACGGCAGCGGAGATGAATTTGTCCGAGACGGCCTTTCTCTGGCCGGAGCAGGACGGCTACCGGCTGCGCTGGTTCACGCCTGCCGTTGAAGTCAACCTGTGCGGCCATGCCACACTGGCAAGCGCGCATGTGCTGTGGGAAACCGGACGGCTTGCTTCAGGCGAAGAGGCGAAATTCTACACCCGCAGCGGATTGCTACGGGCGACACAATCCGATCAGTTGATTTCGCTTTATTTTCCGCCGTATGAGCTTGTACCCTCTGGCCCGATTGCCGGATTGGCGCAAGCGCTGGGCATTAACGAAGACGATGTGCTGGAAACCTTGGCTTATGCCGACAACGTGCTGGTACGGTTGAAGGATGATAGCCTTGTGCGGCGGCTGAGCCCGGATTTTGCGCTGCTCGGCAAGCTTCCGCCAAGAGCGGTCGCCGTAACGGCGGAGAGTGAGCCCGAAGATGTCGATTTTGTATCGCGTTTTTTTGCACCGGGGGTTGGCGTGAATGAAGATCCCGTCACCGGGTCCGCGCATACCGCGTTAGCACCCTATTGGTCTGCCAGAATGGGCCGCTCGCACTTGACCGCGTATCAGGCCTCATCTCGTGGCGGCACGCTGCTGCTGGAAGTCACCCCGGAGCTGGTAACCTTATCGGGCCGGGCTGTGACTGTCGTCAGCGGCCAGTTTCATGTGCAATGACAATTCCATTTTTATATGTGAAAGTGAGATGTACCCTGTGGAAGCTTTGAATACTCTGATAGAACAAGTCATCAATAGCCGCACTCTGATTACGGCGACCCTGAGCCAGCTGCGCAGCAAAGGCGAAGCCACCTTCACCAAGGTGCAGGTAAAACCCGTAGAATTAAAGGGCAAGCTGCATTATCAGTTCGCCTATTATATCGGCCCTAAGGTCGAGCACCGCAATATCCTGGCTGAGGCCGCGGCGGAAGAATTGATGTCACTGCTGAGAGAGACGTTCCGGCAAGGGCTGCTTTGTACCGTAGAGGCCGATTATCAGGTGCTGATCAGCAAAAAATATAAGGTATCCATCCTGACCAAATCGCCGACCAAGCAGGAAGCGCCGAACCTGGCCCATAACCGCCGCAAGCAGTATGTGCTGGATGAAGGAGTGCCTGTGCCGTTCCTGGTAGAGCTGGGCATTATGAATAACGAAGGCAAGGTGCTGGCCAAAAAATACGACAAGTTCCGCCAGATCAACCGCTTTCTGGAGATGGTGGAGGATGTGCTTGCCGATCTGCCGTCCGGCCGTCCGCTGACCATTGTGGATTTTGGCTGCGGCAAGTCCTATCTAACCTTTGCGCTCTATCATTATTTGGCCGTCCGCGAGCAGCGGGAACTGAATATTGTCGGACTTGATCTCAAAGCCGATGTCATCGAGCATTGCAGTGCGCTCGCGGCCAAGCTTGGCTACGATCAGCTGCGGTTCCTGGTCGGCGATATTGCCGATTACAACGAGCTGGATCAGGTTGATATGGTCGTGACGCTCCATGCCTGTGATACAGCAACTGATGCCGCACTGGAAAAAGCGGTCCGCTGGGGCGCATCGGTAATCCTGTCGGTCCCTTGCTGCCAGCATGAGCTGTTTGCCCAGATTGAGAGCGAGGTGCTGAATCCCCTTTTGTCGCATGGTATTCTGAAGGAACGTTTCTCCGCTCTGGCTACGGATGCCATCCGGGCCAAGCTGCTCGACCTTATGGGCTATCGCACACAACTGCTGGAGTTCATTGACCTGGAGCATACGCCGAAGAATATTCTGATCCGCGCCGTCAAAGGCTCAGCCGGAGACAACGCCGCCAAATGGCGTGAATACAGCGCGTTCCGTGATTTTCTTGGGGCGAAGCCGTATCTCGAACGTGCCTGCACCGATCTGCTGCCAGCCGGCAATGCTGTGCAAGGCTGATGTCGCAAACTTAATACGTTAACGTGATTGCAGGACGGCTGCTTCCCTGGCGGGGGCGGGCCGTCTTGTTTGCGTTCCCCTTTTGTTTCAGGTGAAATTTGGAAAGGCTATAGATAACTTGATTCGTATAGGGGTAATTCGGGTGGAGCTGGATAAGCGGCAGAGGGGCCTGGAGCAGGCGACTATATTTGTGTGCGTTGGGGCGGTATTTGCAGCCGGTGCGGCGGCTTGTCTGCTGCGGGGGTTGTTTTTTGCTGAGGAGATGTATCTGTTTCTAACCTCATGGTTTATGCTGTGCGCGGCTCTTGTACTTTGGAGTCTGGCTGTGGCTGGGCTGTACAAGAGGGCAGAGGGGGCAGCCAATATGGGCGGCAGTATTGTGCCGGGAAAAGCGGAATTGCTGATGCTGATCTGTCCGCTGGCGATCCTTGTCCTTTATGCTGCTGCATGGCTGCGCGGGCCGATATCCCCGCAGGGAACACTGAACGAAATATTGCGCTGGGGCTTCTACGCCACCTTCGCTATCCTTGCATACTACTGTGCGGGAAACCGCTGGGGCGGACGGCTGCTCGCGGCAGTCTGGCATTTGCTGGGGATGACTATCAGCTTAAGCGCTTTGATTGCTGTATGCGGTGGAATGAATCTTCCCTATGCCGTTGCTTACAGCCAATCCCCGGAAGTCAGTGCCACAGGTGCGCGGCTGGCCGGGCTGCTCCAGTATCCGAACGCCTTTGGCGCGGTGATGGCGGTCTTCTTGCTGGAGCGGCTATTCGCCGCCGCTGCCCGCATGGAACGGGCCGGGGAACAGCGCTTGCTGCTGCGCACGCTCCCGCTGTTCCCCTACGCCGCCGCGCTGCTGCTCAGCGAGTCGCGCGGCGCGTGGCTGACTGCGGCTTGCGCCAGCGCCGCAGCCCTGCTCTGGAAGCGGCGGCTCTGCGCGCCGCTTCTTCTTGCCGGAGCCGCGCCCGTGGCCGGCGCGGCGCTGCTGTACCGCCAGCTAGCCCGCGCCGGGCTGGCGGTAGAGCCTTTGCCCGGCCTGCTTCTGCTGGCCGGGCTTTGGGGTTGCGCGCTGCTGGCAGGCGCGCTGCTGTGCCGCCGCCGGCCGGGCGCGGCGGGCGTGGGGGCTGCCGCCAAGCTGGCGCTGGCGGCGGCAGGCTGGACGGCGGCGGGCAGCGCCGTCCTTGTGCAGGTACGCGAGCGGATTACCGGACCGTCGCCGACGGTCAACGCTCGCGGGCTGATGTACCGCGATGCCTGGAAGCTCGCGGCGGAAGCGCCCTGGCTGGGGCGCGGGGGAGAGACTTGGCGGAGCGCGTATCACGCCGCCCAGTCCCGCCCCTATGTAGGCAGCCAGGTGCACAGCGGTTACCTCGACCTCCTGCTTAACGCGGGAGTGGTCGGTTTGGCTGCCGCCTTGCTGCTGCTGGCGGCAGCAGGCTGGCTGGTGGCAATGGCCTCGCCGAGGCTGCTGCCACCGCTGCTCGTCATCGCCTTGCACGGCGCAGTCGATTTCGACTGGAGCTACGGCCTCACGTGGCTGCTGCTGTTTCTGCTGCCGGCGCTCGCCCGTGCAGAAGCGCTGCACGGAGCATCTGCTGCACCTGCACAAGGTGTCAGAATTGTACCTCCTGAGCCAGCAAACTCGGCCACCGCCCTCGACGCATTAAGTTCTGAATCTATTGCATCGGAGTCTACAATCTCCGCCGCACAGAGCCTCGGAGCTATTGCACCCGAACCAGCGAGCTCTGCCGCCACTTCTGTCAGGCTGAGCTCAGGAATTATTGCACCTGAACCCACAATCTCAGTGGCAGTCTCAATCGCACAGGGCCTTACAACTGTTACCCCCGGGCCTGCACTCACCATAGCCCAGTACGCTGAAACCGGTGTCCCTAATCCATTGGCAACAGCCCAGCCCCGCCGCAGGCCACAGCAGCGCTGGGCTATACGGCATATTGCAATGACGGCTATAGCCTGCGGCTTGAGCCTGACACTTGCCCTGCTGTCTTTCCATGCGATGAAGGGGAGGGAGCTTTACAAGCAGGCAATCGTGGCGGCGCAGGCTTCAGAAAGAGCATCACTGCTTCAGCAATCGCTGCAATGGAATCCCCTTGAGCCGAGGACGGCTGTTCTTTTATCCCGGCTGCTCCCGGATCAGCAGGGGACAGAACTGCTGCTTGAGAGACAGAGGTATACACCGGAGAGTGCTCTCCTGCAATGGGAGTTGTCGAAGCGGGCTTTGCAAGGTGATAATCCCGGTACGGCGTTGTACAGGGTTCGTAGAAGCCTGCGGCTGGATGCCTTTAATCCCGTTAAGCGGGAAGAGGCGGTGAAAGGAATGCTTGATATGAGTGTTCGCAGGATGAAAGCGGGGGATTGGGAGGGAGCGTTCCAAAGTGCCGCCGCCGGAATGGAGCTGCTGCGGCAGTACCGTCTGCTGAGCGCAAATGACAGCAGCAAAGGGAGAGAGCATAATGACCGCCGGTTCGGAATCGCCAAGGAAATTGAAGGTCTGGGCCTGCAATTAAGCAGGCTGCGGGCGGAAGCTTACTATTCTGGACTGGAAAACAGCTGTGTACAGCAAATAGCCTATTCATCCAAGCAGGGGACCGGATAAATAGGCGCACCGTAAAATTATGGATTCTCTATCCGCAAGGCGGCTGAACCGCCTTCTTCTTAAGCCTTGCTCCGCGATGAAATCAGCCATGAATACACAACTGGCGGGAAGATGACAATCAGCAGGGCGGCAATAATCAGACTGACGGCCACGCTTCTCGGCAAGAAGGCCCCCATTGCGATCAGCAGACCGCCAAGCACCCACATCTTGCCGGAGAACCGGTGAGTTTTCCTCCAGACTTCCGGGCTGGACAGCGTCCAAGGTGTACGGATGCCTGTGAAATAATTGTCTCTAATCTGCGGCAAATAATTACCAACTACAATAAACAGCAGTCCTGCAGCGACCATAGCAAATTTGCCCGCCTCAAAATTTTTATCCAAGCCGTAAGCGACACTCAGCACCAGCATGGCATCGAACACCGCCGCAATAGCCAAACGGATCATTTTGTAGGCATTTGGGAACCTATTGTAGTTTTCTTTTTTCGGATCGGCATTGCGTATGAACTGCATCCCCAGAGGGAAAATTAGACCCATAAAACCCAAGAAGGCGATAACCGAATCTTTGCTCCAGTAAGTATTGACCTCTCCGCTGATGCTGAATTGGGCAGGGAGCTGATCGGGCAGCTTCCCATAGTTGATCAGCGCGTAACCCAACGAAAGAACGCCCAGAATGACAATCAGCGTGTCCTGCCACTTCCATTTGAAATTCTTCATCCTGCTCAGCCTCCATGTTCTTCATCAATGTCCTGCCGCTTGTTGTCCGAACCTGTGCGGCTCTCTGCTTCGCTTGCTTGTCCCGTATTGGTCAGCTCCAAAAACCAGCCGAGCACCTCTTCCAGTACGGTCGTATCCAACGAATACAGAATGAATTGCCCCTGCCGCTCGTCCTGCACGAGACCTGCATGCTTGAGAGCGCTAAGATGATGCGAAATACTCGGTTTTGACATGTTGAAATATTCGGCAATCTCCCCGGCGGTCCGGTCCTTCTCCCGCAGCAGCCGTAAAATCTGTCTACGCGTCGGATCTGCCAGCGCCTTGAAGGATTCGTTCATTGCTCACCCGACCTTTCGATATTTAAATAATTATCTAAATATATAATAAGATTCGAGCAAATAATTGTCAATTGGAATCTCTGATCGCATTAATCGGGCTGTCTTTTTCAGATTCCCTTAAGTAGAAGTCGTAAGCCCGCATATGCTAGAATAGGCTAAGAGAAGCTGGGTACATAGAGCGGAAGCGGCATTAAGCTGATTTTCGCAAATAAACGGGAGGAGGAGCTGCATTTTGCACGTTATTTCTGATCTGATCTCGCAATTGTTTGAATGGATTCAGAGTCTTGGTTACTTTGGGATTATGGTCGGGCTCATGATTGAGGTTATTCCTAGTGAAATTGTACTGGCCTTTGGGGGTTATCTGGTCTCGCAGGGACAGATTAATTTTATTGGCGCAGTGCTCTTCGGTACGGTCGGTGGGGTCATTGCCCAAATATTCGTGTATTGGATCGGCCGATATGGCGGCAGACCTGTGCTGGAGAAATACGGGAAGTATATTTTTATCAAGAAAAAGCATATTGACCATTCCGAAGAATGGTTCAACAAGTACGGTACCGGGGTGATCTTCACAGCGCGTTTTATCCCGGTTGTGCGCCACGCTATTTCCGTTCCTGCCGGGATCTCGCGCATGCCTCTGGGCAAATTCACCCTGCTGACTACGCTGGCTGTTATTCCTTGGAGTACGCTTTTTGTATATTTGGGTTATACGCTTGGCGATAAATGGGAAACGATTGATGAAGTCGCCGCCAAGTATACCCGTGAGCTGCTGCTTGGCGCTATTGCTATCATTGTTATCTACTTCCTGTTCAAATGGTACAAGTCCAAGAAGAAAGGTAGTGCAGTATGAAGCAGAATGTAGCCCATAAGTATGGTAAAGGTCTGACTCCGCGCCAGTTCGTTGAAGGCATGACGAAGAATCAGCAGGCGTTCGAATCCTGGTATGAACAATTCACCTGGGAAGACAGCGGAGACCGCGAATTTTTTGAGAGCCTGAATCACCGCGATGATCTGCGTGTGCTGATTCTGGCCGCAGATTGGTGCGGCGATGTTGTTCGCAATGTACCGGTTGTATTCCGCATTCTGGAGACGGCGGGAATCAAGACCGAAGTGCTGATACTCGAAGAAAATCAGGAAGTGATGGATGAATTCCTCACTATGGGCGGAAGAGCCGTACCTATCGTCATTTTTGCCGATACCGGCGGTTATGTGCTGGGCCACTGGGGGCCGCGTCCGGAGCATGTGCAATCGCTGATGAACGCGTTCAAGCGTGAGAACCCGGACCGCGAGGCTGCCGATTACGACAGCAAAATCGCCGAAGTACGCAAGGCTATGGGGCAAGCCTACGGAGAAGGAACGGAATCACACGCAGTAATTGCCAAAGAGCTGCGCAGTCTGATCTCCGGATTTTAACAAGCGATGCTCAATATACGTTCCTATAATCTCGGTTCTCTCCAGACCAATGCCTACTTGCTGACAGGTGCTGATCCCGGACGTGGTGTAATTATCGACCCCGGCGCCAATCCAGCCGCCCTTTTGCGCGCAATTGAAGGTATGGAGATTGAGGCTGTCCTGCTTACACATGCCCACTTCGATCATATCGCCGGTCTTGACGAGATTCGCAAAGCCAAGAAATGCCCTGTCTATCTGCATGCCCTTGAGAGTGAATGGCTAAGCAGTCCCAAGCTGAACGGTTCGCTGATGTGGCCGGATGTCACGCCGCCTATCAGCACAGATCCTGCCGAATATGATCTGGCGGAAGGACAAGTGCTGGAACTGCTTGGACTTACCTTCCGTGTATTCCATACCCCGGGACACTCCCCGGGAAGCGTAAGCTTCCTCTGCGGCAGCGATCTCTTTTGCGGGGATGTGCTGTTCAAGCTGGGTGTGGGACGCACCGATCTGCCCGGCGGCCGCGAACGCGATCTTATCGACTCCATACGCGGCAAGCTGTACCGGCTGGATGAAGAAGTCCGGGTTTTTCCCGGTCATGGACCACGGACGACCATTGGTTTCGAACGGCTCCGTAATCCTTACGTCCCTATGTGACTCCATATCAAGGAAGTCGACATAAAGCGGCAAAAAACTGATGGACAAGAGAATACAAAGTTGCTACAATAATGTTAATTAAATGTAACATTTAACCTCGCGAAGCACGCAGACTGTGGAATAATCCCGGTTTGCGTTCTTTTTTTTGTTTACATATAGGAATCAGGTGGGGATGCTAATGGGGGGGACGGGCTTGAATAATAATATTGAACGCGAAATCCATACAGATGAAGATGCCGGGAAGCCGGCGTCTTCTTCAGAGGAGAGCTGCAAGAAGGAATGCCTCTTCTGGAGCTTTCCGGGTGGCAAGGGGGCTATCCAGCCTTGGCGGCGCAGGTTATGGGAGCTGCAAAATAATTCTGACCGCGAATGAACGATTCGCCATACATATTCGTATTACAGGTGTAAATGAAAGCTGTGGATGGAGGAGCCAATGAGCGACGGAATGCTGGAGAGGATCAGTCAGGCACAGCAGGGAGATACTTCAGCGTTAGCCATGCTGCTGCGGGATCATTATACCTTCCTGTATAAATATCTGGTCAAAGCAACGATGAACCCTTCGCTTGCAGAGGAGCTTGCGCAGGATACCATGGTCAGATGCATGGAGAAGATCTCTTTCTATAACGGTGCTTCTTCTTTTTCCTCATGGCTGATCACCATTGCCACCCGGCTGTATATTGACCGGAAGCGCCGCTGGAAGCTTGAAGCGCAGTGGCGGAGGCAGGAGGAAGGTGTCCGTTCTATCCGCTGGCGTTTTGAGAGCCGGAATATGGAGTGGAGCGAGGTGCTTGATGCGCTCTCCCGCCTGCCTTCCGCCCAGCGGATGGCCGTGCTGCTGAAGCATTACTATGGCTATGGCTATGATGAGATTGGCACCATTCTGCAGATCCCATCCGGTACAGTCAAATCGCGGGTGGCCGCAGGTCTTAATCAACTGCGAAAGGAGCTGAGTGAGGATGAAGAATGATAAGGATGAAGAGCTGCTGCGCAAGCTGTCGGCGGAGCTTAGCCGGCTGGATGCGCAATACGAAGACATCGCCCCGCCTTCCTTGCAGGGAATGGAGCAGTTCATTGCTGCTGAAGCGCTTCGCAGGCAGCGCAAGCTCCGCAAGGAGCTGCAGATGTTCTTGCTTGTAGCTCTGCTCCTGCTTGGTCTGGTTCTGGCCGCCTTGGGTTTTGCTCCGGTAATGTACTGGGTTCTGCAGGCGGCATTTCCAATCGCAGCTCTCGGAGGTTTGGCAGTAATGCGGATCTGGCGCAGACGAGAGGATGCGGAAGAGTGAAGGAGCTGCAGGATGTACCCTTTGTAGTGTGGGTTTGCTTGGCTGCGGTGCTGCTGCTGCAGGGGACCTTGCTGTTTCGGAATGCGCAAAAGCGGGGCAGAGGCAGAATGGCCTGGTTCTGGGGATTATGGGGACTTACTGGTATTCCCACTCCGCTTTTTTGTTACCTGCTTTTTGTAGTTCTTCCGGATCGGCGGAGAGCAAAGCGAAGACCTTGATCAACCGGGGCATTGCTCCGGCAAAGTAATCTGAAGGTGGGTATAACTATAGACGAAATCAAATGGGGATTAATCTGGCCGCTAATGGCCCTGCAAGCTCTGCTTGCCATTCTCGGCCTGATTTCTTTGGCTAAGGCGGAGCGGGTTCGGGGGCCGAAATGGTTGTGGGTGATTATTTTGATTTTTGGCAATCTGCTGGGCAGCGTCGCATACTTCACCATAGGAAGGAAAGAAAGCTGATGCCGCTACTGGAGGTTGCAAATTTACGCAAGAGCTATGGCAAGCATATTTCGGTAGACGGGATCACCTTTAAGATTGAAGCAGGTACATGTGTGGCTCTGCTGGGGCCGAATGGAGCCGGCAAGACGACTACGCTGCGTATGCTGGCGGGATTACTGCCGCCTACTTCGGGCCGGATCTCCTTTGACGGCGGCGCTTCTCCCGGCGATTACCGCAAGGCGCTTGGTTACTTGCCTCAGTCCCCTGCCTTTTACGGCTGGATGAGCGGGCAGGAATATATTGTCTTCTCCGGGAAGCTGAGCGGCCTGAATGCTAAGGAGGCTGCTGCAATGGCGCCTCTTGTTCTGGAACGGGTTGGCCTTCGGGATGCTGCACGCCGCCGGATCGCCGGATATTCCGGCGGCATGAAGCAGCGGCTTGGTCTGGCACAGGCGCTGGTGCACCGGCCACGTCTGCTGCTGCTTGACGAGCCGGTCTCAGCGCTTGATCCGATCGGCCGCCGGGAGGTTATGGAGCTGCTGCGGGAGATCCGCGAGGAGACCACAGTAATTTTCTCCACGCATGTTCTGCATGATGCTGAGGAGATATGTGATGAGGTGATTCTTATGAATCACGGTTTAATTGCAGAGCAGGGAGCCATCTCCCGGCTCCGCTCACAGTACAGTCTTCCTGTCATCAAGCTGACAACAGAGCCGGAAGCTGCTGCGCTTCGGTGGCTGGAGGATCTTGCACACAGACCGTTTGTTGAGCAGTCCGTGATCACCGGTGGATCGGCTACTCTTAATGTCAGCGATGTAGAGCTGGCGCGCCGTACGATTCTGCAGGAAGCGGGGGGGCTTGGCATTCCGCTGCTGCAATTCGAAGCAGGCTCCTCGACGCTGGAGGATTTGTTTATGAAGGTGGTGGGGTCATGAGGAACCTCTGGACGCTCTACCAAAAAGAAATGATAGAGGCCCTGCGCAGCTATAAGCTGATCTGGGTTCCGGCGGTATTCATTATTCTTGGTATTCTGCAGCCGCTCACGACCTATTACATGCCGGAAATTCTCAAGGCTTCGGGCAACGTTCCTCCAGGGCTGCTTGAGGGTTATGAAATGCCGGGTGCAGCCGCTGTTATGGCACAAGCGCTTGGACAATATGGAACAATCGGCATGCTGGTTCTAGTATTGGGAGTGATGAATAGCCTGGCTGGTGAACGGAGCAGCGGTACGGCAGAACTGTTATTGGTCAAGCCGGTAGCTCCGGCGGCAATCGTCTCGGCCAAATGGGCCGCGCAGCTAACCGTGCTTATTATCGCTCTTGGACTGGGGGCGGCGGGAGCCGCCTACTATACTGAAGAGCTGATGGGTCCGCTCTCCTGGAGCGACGTATTGGCTGCAGCCGGGTTGTATGGCCTTTGGCTGCTGTGCGCCGTCTCACTGGCACTGCTGTTCAGCTCCTGCATGCGCGGAGCAGCCGCCGCTTTTCTTGGGCTGCTGGTTTCGGCGGCAATGTCACTTGCCCACAGCTTGTTCCCTGCACAGCTCTCCTGGATGCCGGCTGCTCTTCCCGGGCTGTCCACCAAGCTCCTCACGGAGGGCAGCAAGGCGGGTCCAGGTCCGGTTCTTTCTGCGGGAGTGCTGATTATTCTCTGCATTGCATCAGCTTCACTGCTGATCCGCAGGAATCAATTTCCGAATGGATGAAAAACTACGCAAATCGCTGCTTTTTATTTATTTTCAGAATATTTTCAACATAATTTCATAGATACACTCCTCCTGCTGCTGGACAGCTCTATTTTTTTTTAGTAGACTGTGGGAACAAGCAGAACCATGATAGATTTCAGTCAGGAGGTAGGACGATGCTGCGTTTAGGAGAGAAGATTGTCATTGTCGCGGACGCTTTTGAGCAAAGTCTTCCTATCGGAGACTACGGCTACCTGATTGCTTATGACCGCAATCCTGACAATGCTTTTGATTATGTCATCCGTGTCCCGCAGGCGAACAGAAATTTCTATGTTACGGCTGAGGACATCGAGGCGGAGGAGCAATTGCTGATAGTAGAAGCTGAGAGAGCAACGCATGAAGCGTTGATTGATTATGCTTTGTCTACGCACAATGAGAAGCTGTTCCACCATTTGATGAATGGTGAGGATATGGATACAGAAGAGACGGAAACAGTGTCTAAGGAAAGCTTGTCCCAAGCGGAATTCATCAAGCAGGTGAATCTTCGGGCTTGGATTTAGGAAGAGCCGGCGTATGCCGGCTCTTTTTCTAAAAATATAAGGAATTTATATTACCCGCAGAAACGGCTAACGCCTCTTACAGAGGACGGCGAAGCCGTTTCTGCTTTTTGTACAATAACAGTTCATGCATTCAGTAGCTTGCATCAGAGATGATCCTTTTCACTGTTTTGGCAAGGTCTAAGCTGCTATTGATCGCTCCAGTTTAACATGCCGCATAAGCGGCGGATTAGGAGGAAACGCACAAGCGCATTGAATTGTACAGGCTTCTACAATATAATTAAAAACGTTATCCGGGCGCTTTAGCCCTTTAAACAGGAGGGATATTCTAATGAGCATTACGGTCAAAGATGTGCAGCATGTGGCCAAGCTGGCCCGTCTGCAATTAAGCCCGGAAGAAGAGGCAACCTTTACAGAACAGATGAATGCTATTTTACAATATGCTGAGAAACTCAATGAGCTTGACACAGAGAATGTGAAGCCGACAACCCATGTGCTGCAGGTCAGCAATGTGATGCGAGATGATGTGGTGAAGGAGAGTCTGTCTCAAGAGGAAGTGCTGCTTAATGCGCCGGAAGCTGAAGACGGACATTTCAAGGTTCCCGCAGTTTTGGAATAACCATAGCGAAAGGAGGAAGAATGTTGAGCCTGTTTCAATATCGATTGCCTGAATTACATAATATGCTGCACAGCAAAGAGACTTCAGTCAGTGAGCTGACCGAACAATCACTGGCAACCATCGCGGAGCATGATGGGAAGGTGCATGCATTTTTGACTTTAAATGAAGAGGGGGCCCGTGCTTCGGCACGCGCATTGGATGACAAGCTGGCTTCCGGCGCAGCCCGCGGCCTGCTGTTTGGCCTTCCGGCTGGAATTAAGGATAATATTGTTACCAAAGGGCTGCGCACAACCTGCGCCAGTCAATTCCTCTCCAATTTCCAGCCGATTTATGATGCCACTGTAGTTTCCAAGCTGCGTCAGGCAGATGCTGTTACCATCGGCAAGCTGAACATGGACGAGTTCGCCATGGGCGGCTCCAATGAGAATTCTTCCTTCGGCCCAGTGCGCAACCCTTGGGATTTGGAACGTGTGCCTGGCGGCTCCAGCGGCGGATCGGCGGCAGCAGTGGCTGCCGGAGAAGTATTGTTCGCTCTTGGCTCCGATACCGGTGGTTCCATCCGTCAGCCCGCTTCGTATTGCGGAGTAGTCGGCCTTAAGCCTACGTATGGCCTGGTGTCGCGTTATGGCTTGGTAGCATTTGCCTCATCGCTGGATCAGATTGGCCCGATTACAAGAAACGTGGAAGACTCAGCTTATGTGCTGCAGGCCATTTCCGGCTATGACGCTCAGGATTCCACTTCAGCCAAAGTGGAGGTTCCCGATTACCTTAGCGCCCTTACTGGCGATATCTCCGGCCTGCGTATTGCTGTGCCGAAGGAATATATCGGTGAAGGCGTAGAAGCTTCCGTCCGCGAAAAGGTATTGTCCGCACTGAAAGTGCTGGAAGGCCTTGGCGCAGTGTGGGAAGAGGTCTCTCTGCCGCATACTGAATATGCGGTAGCGGCCTATTATCTGCTCGCTTCTTCCGAAGCTTCCTCCAATCTTGCCCGCTTTGACGGTGTGCGTTACGGTGTGCGCGTGGATGATGGAGGAGGTCTACTTAATCTGTACCATAATTCCCGCAGCCAGGGCTTTGGACCCGAGGTTAAGCGCCGGATTATGCTCGGCACCTATGCTCTTAGCTCCGGCTATTATGACGCTTACTATTTGAAGGCGCAGAAGGTGCGCACATTGATTAAGCAGGACTTCGACGAAGTCTTTACAAAATATGATGTGGTCATTGGACCAACTGCGCCAACCACAGCCTTCAAGCTGGGCTCGCAGACGGAAGATCCGCTGACGATGTATCTGAATGATATCTTGACCATTCCGGTCAGCCTTGCCGGTATTCCAGCCGTCAGCATTCCATGCGGCTTTGCCGAAGGGCTGCCTGTTGGCCTGCAGATTATCGGCAAAGAATTTGACGAGCGTACAATTCTGCGCGTCGCGCATGCTTTTGAACAGAATACGGATTACCACAAGGAATCTCCGAAGCTGTAGGTTTTGCCCGGAAGTGCTCACTGGAGCATATACTCACAAAACTTTTAAGGGAATGAGAATAGATATGGCTAAATACGAAACGGTCATCGGGCTGGAAGTTCATGTGGAGCTTCATACCAAGTCCAAAATCTTTTGCGGCTGCTCCACGGAATTCGGTGCTCCGCCTAATACACATACCTGCCCTGTGTGTCTGGGCCATCCCGGCGTGCTGCCGGTACTGAACCGCCAGGCTGTGGAATATGCCATGAAAGCGGCTATGGCGCTGAACTGCACAATCGGTGATGTCAGCAAATTCGACCGCAAAAACTACTTTTATCCTGACTCCCCGAAGGCCTATCAGATTTCGCAATATGATCAGCCGATTGGCCTGAACGGTTGGATAGATATCGAAGTGAACGGAGAGACCAAACGGATCGGCATCACCCGGCTTCATCTGGAAGAAGACGCCGGCAAGCTGACCCATGTGGATGGCGGTTTTGCTTCACTGGTCGATTTCAACCGTGTGGGAACACCGCTGATCGAAATCGTCTCCGAGCCGGATTTGCGCTCGCCCGAGGAGGCCCGCGCCTATCTGGAGAAAATCCGGGCGATTATGCAGTACTGCGACGTATCCGATGTGAAGATGGAAGAGGGCTCCATGCGCTGCGACGCCAACATCAGCCTGCGGCCGGAAGGCCAGGAAGAGTTTGGAATCCGCGCCGAGCTGAAGAACATGAACTCCTTTCGCGGCGTTCTGCGCGGTCTGGAATATGAGCAATTCCGCCAAGGAGAGATTTTGGATGATGGGGGCGTCGTGGTTCAGGAGACCCGCCGCTGGGACGAAGCCCAAGGCAAAACCTTATCCATGCGTGGCAAGGAAGAAGCTCACGACTACCGCTATTTCCCGGACCCGGACCTGATTGTGCTGCATATTGATGATGCTTGGAAAGAAGCGATCCGCTCCACCATTCCCGAGCTGCCGGATGCGCGGAAGAGCCGGTACAGCGAAGAATACGGCCTCACCGCCTACGATGCCGGTGTGCTTACCTCTTCCAAACCGCTGGCCGATTTCTTTGAGGGCTCTTTGGCCTATACGCAGGATGCGAAGGCTGTAGCCAACTGGATGATGGGTGATTTGCTGGCCTATTTGAACGGTGGCGGACTGGAGCTGTCCCAAGTGAAGATTACACCACAGGGACTGGGCGAAATGATCGGCCTGATCTCAGGCGGAACAATCAGCAGCAAGATTGCCAAGACTGTCTTCAAGGAAATGCTGGAGAGCGGCAAGCTTCCGGCGGCAATTGTTGAGGAGAAAGGTCTTGTACAGATCAGCGACGAAGGTGCAATTAAGCAGATTGTCGAAGCGGTCGTGGCCGCAAATCCGCAATCCGTAGAGGACTATAAGGCAGGCAAGCAGAAAGCAATTGGCTTCCTGGTGGGACAGGTAATGAAAGAAAGCAAGGGCAAAGCCAATCCGGGGCTCGTAAATACACTGCTGGCCGAAGTGCTGAACAGCTAGATTCGGTTTTTGGATAATATACTTTTAGGAACATAAGCGCTAGGGCTTGTCGGCAACGGCAGGCCTTTCGCGGCATATAAGGGGAATGTGCGGATGAACAAGATAATCAAGCTGGATCTGCAGGATGACGGCATCCTGAGTGAGCTATGGATTATGCAGCACAAGGCCTACCGGCTGGAAGCGGAGATGATAGGGTTCCATGAGATTCCGCCGCTGCTGGAGACCAGGGACATGCTGAGACGGTCTGAGGAGGACTTCTACGGCTGCTTTGATGACAGTGATGAATTAATGGGAGCCGTTGCGGCCTTGGAAGAGTCACCAGGCGAGCTTACCGTTACACGGATGATGGTGAGTCCTGATTTTTTTCGCCGGGGAGTGGCCGGACAGCTTTTGGAATTTATTTTTGACCATTATGCCGGAAGGAACCGGTTTATCGTATCCACCGGGAAGCTTAACACTCCGGCAGTTGCACTTTATACAAAACATGGTTTTGTGCCTGTCGGGGTAGAAGAGGTTGCTCCCGGTGTCGAGCTAATTGAATTCCACCGGAGCGGCAGACTTTGAAGAGTAGGAACCGCAGTTATGATGAAAGGAGGAGTCCCCTTATGAGCACCGAACAAGATGATTCCGCCAAGCTTCCAGCGGCGCCTTTTCCTCCGCGCCTCAAGCGGCGTCCCCGACGCAAACGCAAGTTCATTGCCGGACTCCTGGCGGCGCTGGTCCCTGGCGCGGGGCATTTGTATTTCGGACTGCTCCGTAAAGGGATCTCCTTCATTTTTATAATTTTGCTTGATATTGCCGCACTGCTCTATTTCTCGTCGATAGGCATGCAGATTAATGTGCCGCTGCTAATTTTGCTGGCTTTAATGATCCCGGTGCTATATTTCTACAATGTATTCGATGTGCTGCAGTCCGCTGACCGCCTTCTGCGTTTGCCTGTGGAACAAGATCCTGAATCGCAGCCGCTTCTGTCTTCGAAGAGAAAACGGCGCCGTTTGGTCAGTGAACCGGGAATTTCGTTTGGGCTTATGCTGCTGCTTGGCGGAGCGCTGCTCTTTCTTTTCCGGCAAAAGCCGGCCTGGCTGCAATATTTTATTGAGCATTATGCGAGTGTGGCAATAGCGGCGGTACTGGCCGCTTGTGGTGTATACCTTTGTATCCGGGAGATTGCGAAGAGACTGCTTTGGCGCGATAGCAATGAACGGCGGAGCCGGCGGGTGGGCAGATACACAGCCTCAATACTGCTTATAACGGTAGGTATTCTCTTGTTCCTGGATTGGAGAAACGGAACCGACAATATGCTGCTGCTGCTCAAATGGTGGCCGATTATAGCCGTGCTCTGGGGACTGGAGTACCTGCTTATTTACTTATTCTCGGGGCGGGTTGTCAAGGGAAGGTCACGAACGCGTGCACGGATGGATTTGCGCGGACTACTGTCTGCGATTGTGCTCGCGGCCAGTGTATTTATTGTTGCTGAACAAGAGCATTATTTGCATTTATGGAACCGGGTTAGCCTGAATTTGACCGCAGCGGCCGTAGATTACGGCGAAGCCAAGGGAAGTAAGTTTGTGAAGGACCCGCTGCTTGTACCTGTTGAACTGGGCACCTCAAAAATTACTGTCGACGGCATCAATGGCGATATTCTGATTCATCGTGCACCAGTGGAGAATATTGAGATTTCGTCCACCGTATGGGTGGATCAACTGGAGAGCGCAGTCGCCGAGGCGATCGCAGAACAGTCTTTTGTAGAAGTAACTGAAGGCTCAACTATCAAAATCATCCCGAAAACCAAAGCGTACGGAGATTCCGGCAGACGGCAGCCGCGTATGGATTTAGATATTTCCGTCCCCGAAGACCGCCGGTTTAATCTGGAGGTACGGACGATGAATGGCGGCATTACCTTGCAGAATGTAGAGGCGATTAAGGATATTTCACTAGAGACCGGAAATGGAAAGCTGATTCTGCACCGCATTTTCGGTGATGTTCAAGGCAAAACGCTGAATGGGGATGTTCGTGTCAGAAACGTTCAGGGAAACGTTGATCTAGCCACAAGCGGTGGAAATATGTTTGCCTGGGATGTTACCGGAGCACTGAAGCTATTGACGGCTGTTGGCAATATTACCGCTGTAGGGAGCGGAGATGAATTGGATCTTTCCAGTAAAAATGGCAATCTGGGTATTGATGGGGCCAGAGCGAAGCTGCATGCCGAATCCCTTAATGGTACAATTAATGTACGCTCGGCCGATTTCGGCGGAGACTGGGATATTTACAGTGCAGTGGGTGATATTGAGCTGTATTTGCCTTTGCTGGGGAACTTCACAGTAGATGGTTCAAGCGGCTATGGCAATATCGACTCTGATTTCCCCAGTCTGACCATTGATAAGAAAAACATCTCCGGTGAAATAGGCACGGGCGAATATAAGCTTCATGTCGAAGGAAACAGCAACCTAAATGTGAGGAAATATTGAATTAAGTAATTTTTATTATATAATAATGAATATAATGTATTGCTTCCGTTGACAACAATGAAAGCCCGGTCTTACAATTACATTAGAGTCATTATTATGTTTTCTAATTAAAAGGCGGTGACATTGATGGGTAGTGGTGTACAGCATGCATTGGAACAATTGAAGACTACCGGTGTCCGTATTACGCCCCAGCGTCATGCGATTCTTACTTATTTGATGGAAGCGATGAATCATCCTACAGCAGATGACATTTACCGTGCGCTTGAGCCGCAGTTTCCGAGCATGAGTGTGGCAACAGTGTACAACAACCTGAAAATGTTCATGGAAGCCGGAATGGTCCGCGAGCTGACCTATGGTGACAATTCCAGCCGATTTGACGCCAATGTGTCTGACCATTATCATGTTATCTGCCAAGAGTGCGGCAAGATTGAGGATTTCAGTTATCCTTCGCTCCATGAGGTAGAGCAGCGTGCCGAGCAGGATACGGGGTTCAAAATTCATGGCCTGCGTATGGAACTGTATGGGGTTTGCAAGTGCTGCAGCGAGAAGCAGCATTGATATATTATGACAAGGATCAGAAGGTATAATATAGCATGAATAACGTGCGGAATCCAGAAGCGGAGGCCTCACGTTTTTTTTGCATTTGCTCCATGAGCGGAATATCTCCTTCTTGAAATCTATCAGAAAAAGACAAACCTTCAAGTATTTTTGCGCAACCAAACAGCTTTGTATAGCGTATACTTAAGATTGATTATCCCCGCAGTCAAATTCAGCCATTTATTTGGAGGTACATTTTGAACAGAAGACAGAGACAAAGACGCACCCGGAAGCGCGGAAGTCTTTTTCGCCGTTTATTGGGACTGGTCATTATAGCTGCCGCAGCCTATTGGGTTGTATATGATGTATTGCCTAACCGTTTTCATACCGATCCTGACTGGAAAGGGCTGAAACAGCCTGTTTTCGTCAAAGGAGAGCTTACGGGATATTCCGCATCAGGCACAGGAGATAAGCTGCTTTTACCGCTTCCGCTGCTGCAGAAATATGTGGATGCATCCATCCGTTATGAGGAAGAGACGAAATCAGTCATTTTATCGACAGACAAAGAACTTTTATATATGCAAGAGGATTCAACTGCTGCCAGCTTGAATAATAAGCCGCTCCAGCTCCGTCTGGCACCTGAAGAAAAGAAGGGGATAACCTACCTCCCAGCGGACATCTTGGAGAATTTGTACGGTTTTGAGGTGGAAGAGGATACCGACACCGGGGCTGTGCTGCTGATGAGTGCCGGAGAAACCGTACCACTGGGCAAGGTGAAGGGCGACAAGGGGGATAGGACAAGGGCTTTGCGCAGCAGGGCTACAGTTCATGCTCCGATTCTTGCTGATATGTCTCCGGGAACAGGTGTAAAGATCTGGAACGCAGACAATGCTGACTGGCTGTATGTGCAGACGAGCAGTGGCATTACGGGTTATATCAAAGCAAGCGATATTATCGAGAACGGTCAGAAAACAGTGGAAAAGAAACCGATAGTACCCTCGCGCGCGGAACGTAGCTGGAAAGGAAAACCCGTCAATCTATTCTGGGAAGCCGTATACGAACGTAAGCCTAACCCGGCTAAATTTGGTGAGTTTCCGGGAGTCAATGTCGCCAGTCCCACCTGGTTCAAGATCGTTGATGTGAAGGGCAACGTGCGGAGTCAGGCGGACAGCGCCTATGTGCAGTGGGCTCATAATCAGGGCATGGAGGTTTGGGGAGTGCTGACCAACAGCTTTGAGGCCGATCTCACCACCCAGGCTTTATCGAGCTATGAGAAACGGATGAATGCTATCGTTCAGATGCTGGAGTATGCTGATTTATACGGTCTGGATGGAATTAATATCGACTTTGAGAACGTCTATACCAAGGATGGAGATAATGTTACGCAGTTCATGCGTGAGCTGAAGCCTATGGCCCAAGCCAAAAACCTCATTGTCTCTATTGATGTAACCCCAAAATCCAAAAGCGAAATGTGGTCGCTCTTTCTCGACCGGCGGGCGCTTGGAGAAGTGGTGGATTTTATGATTGTCATGGCTTACGATGAGCATTGGGCTTCCAGCCCCACCGCAGGCTCTGTTGCTTCGCTCCCTTGGGTGGAGAGTTCTATAAACCGCATCCTCGAAGAGGATGATGTTCCCGCGGAGAAGCTAGTTCTGGGCGTACCTCTCTACACTCGAATCTGGTCGGAGACCACAGCGGACGGCAAAACGAAAGTAAGCTCCAAGGCGGTCGGCATGAAGGCTGTGAAGGACATTATTTCTGAGAAAAAGCTCACGCCTACACTGGATAAGGATGCGGGACAGAATTATGTGGAGTACAAAGAGGACGGTGTCCTGCGCAAAATATGGATTGAAGACACGCTCTCCCTTAAAGCGAGAGTTGAACTGGCCAAGTCCTTAAAGCTGGGCGGCGTAGGGTCCTGGAACCGAAGTTTCGCAAGCCAGGAGGCTTGGGAGGTTTTACAAGAGATTAATCAGTAGCTTGGCATCAGCATAATCATAATAAAGAGGCCCCATTCCGGGAGCCTCCTTATTTTTATACTTTCATTCAGCAGCAATTCAGTGAAGGAGTAAATACTAAGAAGAGGATTCATGTTCTGCGGCATTTGCGGATGTTTAGTGCTTAAGCTGCTGGCTTTCAAGCTGCTCTGCGGTAATTGTTGCCTGCTCCGGGTCCATGGTGAGCATGGTATGGCAGAACATGCAGCGGTCGGTTTTGCCGAGTATTTTGGTCAGCTTATGGCACTCCGGGCATTCCACCTGCACAGCGCTCGTTGACATCATCCCCGCCCAAAAATAAATAGCCAGACTGGCCATCATGGAGATGAGCCCAATGACAAGTCCTATTGCGGCAACCACTTTGCCTGCCGAACCCCAGAACACGATTCCTGCTGTTCCTAGAATCATAAGCCCCATTCCGAGCATGGTAAGCAATAGTCCCCATGTGCGAAAAACATTGATTTTTGCCGTTTTAAACTTCATGAGTATTTGCTCCTAACTGAAATATAGTTCGGTTGTTCAGGAGGAACTGATATGAATATGTAGAATATTAATTAATTAAGAGAATTATAACTGACGGATGCAAAATCGCCAAATTTGATGGAGGGAAGCATGGAACTGTCTAATTTGACTTTATTTAGTGGAGAAACGTTTGATGATAACATTTTGGGAGCAATCGCTTTGCGGCAGGAGGGCAATGCCCCGTTTCAGAGTGCGCTTCTCCATGATTTTGATATGGTGGTACTGATGGTGCATGAGGAGCAAGAAGAGGAACGTATTATTACCCATACTATTGCAGGTGAGAGACGTACACAGACGTTGCATGTAGGCCTGGATGCGTTAGAAAGGGCTGTAATGGCCGGGGATAACAATGAGCTTCTCACTAGTCTGATGGCGGGGGAAGTTATTTGGGACGCCAAGGGAGTCCTCGGAGAAATGCGCCGGGAGATCCTGCAGTTTCAAGACCCGCTTAGGGAGCGGGTACTGTTTACTGAGTTTTCCAGGTTCCTGCATATGTACGTAAAATCAAAACGATACCTCGAAGCCGGCTGTACCATGGATGCCTATAATTGTGTGTTGATCGCTTTGTATCATTGGGCGCGGATAGAAGTCGGTGAAGCTGGATATTTTCCTGACCCGGCAGTATGGGAGCAAGTTAAAGGTCTCAATTCGTCCGTCCATAAGCTGTATGAAGAACTGACCGTAAGTACAGAGACCCTGGATCAGAGAGTGGAACTGATTTTGCTGGCATGTGAATTTGCACTGATGTCCAAAATGTCTGATTGTTGCGCTATGCTGCTCAACATTCTGAACAGCCGCAAAGAGCCCTGGAGTATAAAAGAACTGCTTCAGCATACCGGCTGTAGTCAACTGGGTGCAGAGCTGCCTCTGGTGTTACGCAAGCTGGAATCACGTTCACTGATAAGGACAATCGCCTTCTGGGCAGAGGATGCCGGAGATGGACATACGGTCCGCTACACTATATAAATATAAAGAGAATAAATACTGGGATAAGGAGAGGCTGTATGCTCTCTTTTTTTGTTTGTCTTTGGTCCTGAATGAACCGCGAAGATCAGGGAATATTTATTGTTGACTCTTCTATTGTTGTTGTGTTACATTATAACTCGTCCCTCTGACGCATCAATATGCTGCAAAGCAAGCGGCAGACAGTCGAAAAAAAGAAATTAAAAAAACGGTTGACTAAAACGAGGGCGCTGTGATATATTATAAAGGTCGCTGCTGACAAGCAACGATGGAGAAAAACGAGAACTTGATCTTTGAAAACTGAACAACGAGTGAGTATCGGAAATCACGCAAGTGACTTCCAAAATGAGAATTTTAATTCTCGTCAGATGTTTCAAAATGAGCGAATCGCTCTTTCTAAATACCAATTTGGAGAGTTTGATCCTGGCTCAGGACGAACGCTGGCGGCGTGCCTAATACATGCAAGTCGAGCGGAGCTTATCCTTCGGGATAAGCTTAGCGGCGGACGGGTGAGTAACACGTAGGCAACCTACCCTGTAGACTGGGATAACTACCGGAAACGGTAGCTAATACCGGATAATTCCTTCCTTCTCCTGAAGGAAGGATGAAAGGCGGAGCAATCTGCTACTAGAGGATGGGCCTGCGGCGCATTAGCTAGTTGGTGGGGTAACGGCCCACCAAGGCGACGATGCGTAGCCGACCTGAG
>NZ_JBTLRW010000012.1:0-188358 GCF_054483875.1 Paenibacillus sp. BAC0078 | reverse complement strand
GAACCAACTGATCCAAACAGACAAGCTCCATTTGATATTTCCCGCTATTCCCTTGATCCTTCTCGTTTAACATGAGACACCGCACTTTCTTACAAAGTTACCTATATTATACCAAATGAATGCGATGTCGTATTGAATTATTGGGTTTCTCAACAGTCTGAGTTTTTCCCGCTAACCATCCCGGGGGAGGTCACTCAGCGGGATGAAGTGGAGAAATTCCACCTCAGTTACCTGATAGATAGGCAATCGCTTACGTACGAAATCATTTAATCCTGACAGAACTAATCCCACAGCGGCAGGGTTACCACAAATGAGCAGCCTTGCTCCGGCTTGTCGCCAAGCTGTAGACTTCCGCCCATCGCCTCTGCGAGTAGGCGGCTGAAGGTAAGGCCGAGGCCCAGTCCGCGAAGTGTGCTTTGCTTGTCGCTGCTGCGGAAGAAGGCCTCGAAGATTAGCTCGCGATTGTCCGGCTCAATGCCTTTTCCGTTATCAGTAACGGTGATTTCCGCATTGCCCTGCGGGGACTGCGCAAGGGAGATGTTCAACTGAAGCTGCTGCCCCTCCCGCTGGGCCTGCACGCTGTTGTTGAGCAGATTGACGATGATCTGCTGGACGCGCAGCGGATCTCCCCGCAGCAGCAGCGGTTTGGCCGGAAGCTGGAGCTCAGGCTCCAGGACATTCTCGTTCTGTGTGAGCTTCCACTGGTAGACGATTTCCTCCAGCAGCGGAACGGCATCCAGCCGGTCATGACGGATAGCGACGATGCCTGCGGTCAGGGCATTGTAATCCAGAAGATCAGCAACCATGCGCTGCAGTCTTTCCGCCTCCAGCAAGGCGATATCTAGGAACTCGTCCGCTTCCTCATCCTCGACAATGCCTTCGCGTACCGCATGGACCAGTCCCTTGATCGACGTGACCGGCGTCTTCAGCTCATGGGAGACTCCGGCCAGCATGACCGCCCTGGACTGCTCGAATTGCTGCAGCTTGCCGGCCATCTCCTGAAAGGATAGGAGCAGCTCATGGATTTCCCGCTCCTTAGCTTCCGTCCCCAGAATGATATTATATTCGCCGCCGCTGATCTGCGAGGCGGCGGCGGCTACCCGCTGAATCGGCTGGGCCAGCTTGATGGACAAGAGGTAGATGGTCAGCCAGCTTAAGATAATAAGGAAGAGCACAATAATGAAAAAAAAGGTGATCTCCTCCCGGGGGATATACTTAAGCGTGGATTTGGCCTGCAGCACCATCACATGTCCCAGCGTTTTGCCGTTTACCTGAATACTGGCGGTGGCAGTCTTGTATTCCGAACTGAGAGACTTGTTTAGGCTGTAGTTAATATTGTAGCGCTTGATCTCCTCTACGGTCATCTGCGGCAGTGTGAACAGAATCTCTCCCTTGGGGTCCGTGATGATCACACACATCTCCGCTGTTAATTGGAAGAAGCGCTTGCGGTCCTCAATCAGCACACTCAGATTGGGGGTGATATTCAGATTGCCGTCCGCATTGATGCTGCGGTCGGCAATCTCCTGGGCAAGCATCCCGGTGGTCTGCATGCGGTTGTTCATTGCTTCCTGCTGAATCCACCAGAAGGTGACCAGCGCGGTGAGCAGCAGCCCGATGCTGATGATCAGCAGATAGCGGATCGTCCAGTAGGAGAGGATGGAGGTGTGTTTTCTCCGCTTCTTCAGGTGGTCCATAATTGATACCCCGTTCCGCGCAGTGTGCGGATCTCCCCTTCAGCGGGAGGCCAGTGCGAAAGCGCCTGACGCAGCCTTTTGATCGACAGATCCACCGCCCGGTCGCTCCCCTCATAATCCATTTCCCATACATGCTCAAGCAACTGGTCCCTCGTGCAGATCTGATTCGGGCGCTCTGCAAGGAACAGCAGCACCGACATATCGCGCGGGCTTAGGGATACTTCAGCTCCGTTCAGGAATACACTGCGGGCGCCGAAATCAATAAACAGACTGCCGAAATGGCGTTTGCGGCTGCCGTCAGACCACTGGGACGGGCGGCGCAGCACCGCGTTTACACGCGCCACTACCTCCTCGGGAATGAAGGGCTTGGACATATAATCATCGGCCCCGCCGTCCAGTCCGGCCAGCCGGTCTGCTATGCCGTCCTTCGCCGTCAGCATAATTACGGGACAGCTGCTTTTCTCGCGGATCAGGCCAAGCAGCTCGAAGCCGTCCATATTCGGCAGCATGATGTCGAGCAGGATCAGGGAGGGCGGCGCAGCCTCGAAGGCTTCCAGCGCAGTGCGCCCGTCGGCGGCGCGGGTGACCTGGAAGCCCGCTTTTTTCAGATAGGCGCTAAGCACCCTGGCAATCGCTTCTTCATCTTCAACAATCAGAATGGATTTCATCATATACAGCAAGCCTCCTTAACAAGTCCGGCAGGATCGAACGGTTCCCGGGACAGCGGCCATGGATTTAGTAAAAATTAAGACAATTTTAACACAGGTGCAGGGTACGGCGCTTTGACTTATTCCCGACATATTGCTTTGTTAGAATGGGAGCCAAGCCATAGAGAACATACAAAAAACATGGATGGAGGAAAATAGGATGAAGAAAAAAACAATCGCCGTAGTCGCCGCAGGAGTCGTTGTTATAGGAGCCATCACGGCTTTTACCTTATTAAGAAACAGCTTGGGCAATAATGTTGAAATCGAGTCCGTAATTCCGGCACAGACGCAAGGAGCAGCAAACGGAACGAATTCTACAAATGGAGCAGCACCTTCGGCGGGAGCAGCCGTTACAGCGGAACAATTAAACGGTACGTGGAAAATAGCCGACACTTCGAAAGTATACTGGTCGGTAACGACCTCCCAGGAAACGGTTAATTTCGTGGACCCTTCCGTTACAGGAACCTGGAACGTGAATCTGGACAATGCCAGTGCGATGACCGGCGAAGGCTCGGTGGAGATGAGCGCGCTGGATTCCGGCAACAGCCAGAGAGACGAGCATGTGAAGAGTGCGGATTACCTCTCGGCAGCAGAATTTCCACAGTCCACCTTTGTTGTGAAGTCGTTCTCCGAGCTGCCGGCTGAATGGACCGAGGGCACAGCGGTACCTGTTCAATTGCAGGGAACGTTGACCGTCAAAGGCATTGCGAAGGACGTTACCTTTGATTCCCAAGCCGTATACAGCGGCGGACAGCTTAAGCTGTCAGGCAAAACAACTGTAACCTTTGCGGACTTCGGCATGACCAACCCGCACTCGATTGTACTGGATACAGAGAATAATCTTGATGTCCGTCTGGAGCTTGTACTGGCGAAATAACAGGACTGTTCCAATCAGATAAGTTAAAAAACTCTTCCCGGCTGCCGCCTGCGGTTTTCGGGAAGAGTTTTTTGCTGTGAACAAATTGCTGCAGCAGTCAAAGCAATCCCGGGCAGGATGACGATAGAGAATATATAATGGAAGGAGCTGCTTAAGTTGCCTGAGTACCATAAGCTAGTGCGTGACAGAATTCCGGAGCTGATTGCTGCCGGGGGGCGGACCTGTACAACCAGAATACTGGAGCATGAAGAATACATATATGAGCTGCGATGAAATTGCGTGAGGAAGCGGAGGAGTACTTCCGCGAAGATAATGACAGGCTGGCGCTTGAAGAGCTGGCGGATCTGCTGGAGGTCATCCGGGCGCTGACGGCGATTCACGGGGGGAGCCCTGAATTACCCCGAGCAGATCCGCGCAGAAAAAGCAGAGCGCCACGGCGGATTCCAGGAACGGATTTTTTTGCTGGGAGTAGACGAGAGCAGTTAGCCGTACCCTCGGATGATCCCAGTATAGGAGGACGATAATTTATGTTCAAAAGCAAGCTGACGATGATCATAAGCAGTGTTGCTGCGATGATCCCTGTGTTGCTGTATATCTATCTCTACCCCAAGATGCCGGATTTTGTGCCGATTCATTATGATGGGGCGACGGCTGACCGGTTTGTGAATAAATGGAGTACGGAGTTGCTCCTGATCTGCCTGTTTGGCTGGTTCGGCTTTATTTTTATCCGGCTGCTTCATCTGCTGCTGCGGAAAATGTTCCTGAAAAGCTACATCCAGAATCTTGCACTCATCAGCCGGATCTGGAATGCGGCAACGCTGCTTGTGACGATAGGTTTTTCCATAATTAGCGTATACGCGTTGCTCGCTATGGTGTGACAGACTATGGCGACGCTTGTATACGCTAAATATAGTTTGGTAGAATCAAGGGGATCAGGTCCAAATACAAGGAGGATTGATTTTTTGTGATAAAAGACAACGCTTACAGGGTGAAATGGGGAATTCTCAGCACCGGCTGGATCGCGCACCAGTTCGCGACAGATCTGGCTCATGCCAGCAATGGGATTGCTTATGCTGTCGGCTCGCGCAACCAGGAAAGCGCCGATGAATTCGCCCGCAATCACGGTATTCCCGTTGCCTATGCCACATATGAGGATTTGGTAAATGATCCTGAGGTGGATGCGATCTATATCGGGACGCCGCATCCTTTCCATAAAGACAATGCACTGCTTGCGCTGCGTGCCGGGAAGGCTGTTCTCTGCGAGAAGCCTTTTACCGTGAACAGCGGCGAGCTTGAAGAGGTTGTGGCTTATGCCCGTGAGCATAAGCTGTTCCTGATGGAAGCGATGTGGAGCCGCTATATTCCGGCCAATGCCAAGGTCAGAGAATGGATTGCCGCAGAGCGGATCGGAGAAGTCCGGCTGGTCCAGGCCGATCTCGGCTTCCGTGCAGAATGGAATCCGCAGAGCCGTCTGCTGAATCCGGCGCTGGGCGGCGGGGCGCTGCTGGATGTCGGCATTTATCCGATTTCTTTTGCTTCCATGATTTTTGGGCCGCATCCTGAGAGTATCGCCAGCACGGTGCATATCGGTGAAACGGGTGTAGATGAGCATTTCTCGCTGCTGCTGTCCTACGGCGGTGGCAAAACAGCAGTCTTGAGCGGCGGAGTCCGCCTGAATATGCTGCAGGAGGCCAAAGTGTTCGGAACGCAAGGCCATATCATTGTTAAAGGTACCCTTGTGAATCCGAAATCGGCCGAATTGTATGTTGATGGCGAGCTGGCGGAGACCTTTGAGGATGACCGGACCTCCGTCGGGTACGCCTTCGAAGCAGAGGAAGTGGGCCGCTGCCTGCAGGCGGGGCTTACAGAGAGCCCGGTGCTGACGCTGGATGAATCCCTGGCGATCCTGAAGCTGCTGGATCAGGTCCGTGCCCAGTGGGGACTTGCTTATCCCGGGGAGTAAACGCCGGATGGACTTGTAGACTTAACAACGTTCGTCAATGTTCGGAAGACCCTATACAGGAGGTGCAAAAATGACACTGAGCAGCGACCGGTATCAAGGCTGCCTGCAAGGGCTGGCGGCGGGGGATGCCTTAGGGACCACCGCCGAATTTAAGGCGCCTGGCACGTTTGCGCCGCTTGTCGACATTATCGGGGGCGGTGTGTTCAAGCTCCAGCCGGGGCAGTGGACAGACGATACCTCAATGGCGTTATGTCTGGCGGACAGCCTGCTTGCGGTCCGGGGCTTTGACCCCGCCGATCAGATGCGGCGGTATGTCAGGTGGTTCCGCGAGGGCTTTCTGAGCAGCACGGGCGAGTGCTTCGACATCGGGAATGCCACGCGCTCCGCATTGCTGCATTTCGAAGCCAGCGGCGAAGGCTACAGCGGCTCGGAAGACCCGCATGCCGCCGGAAACGGCTCGATCATGCGTCTGGCGCCCGTCGTCATGTATTACTCGGAGGACCCGGCAAACGCTATAGAGTATGCGGCGCGAAGCTCGCGGACGACACATGCGGCTGCCGAATGCGTGGATGCCTGCCGCCTGATGGCGGCTTATATCCTCGCCGGGCTGCACGGCTGGAGCAAGCAGGAGGTGCTGGACCCTGAGGCCTTCGAGGGCTGGCTGCAGGAGGAGAAGCTGCAGCGCAGCATCCGGGACATTATGCGCGGGTCATACAAGCATAAAGAACCGCCGGAAATTCAAGGCTCGGGTTATGTGGTGCAATCACTGGAAGCCGCGCTTTGGGCATTTCACAGATCCTCCAGCTTTGCTGAAGGCGCACTGCTCGCCGTTAATTTGGGCAATGATGCCGATACCACAGGCGCAGTTTACGGGCAAATTGCCGGTGCTTACTACGGACTGAACGGCATTCCTGCCGAATGGTCCGCAAAGCTCGCCATGCAAGGGCTGATTAGCGATTATGCGGAACGGCTATTCTCGGAGCGGGCTGCTGGAGCCCCTTTTTAACGGCCTTCCGAGAGAAGTCCCCTTCCTCTATATAGGGAGGGGGTGAATATCGGCCAGGTGAAGCCTGGAAGCTCTGATTGCTCTGGTTTATGGTAATTTGATATAATCAGTCTTAGTTAGATATAAGGTTGGTGTATTGATGAAGTTAGACTCAAATAATCATTCAGTGTTCTCCTTAAACTACCATCTCATACTTTGTATCAAATATCGCAGAAAGGTGCTAACGGATGAGATTTCCGAGTATGCAAAAAGCGTTTTTGAACGTATAGGAGCAAACTATCGTATTACGATAAGTGAATGGAATCACGACCACGATCATATTCATGTGCTTTTCAAGGCGCATCCAAACACGGAACTATCCAAATTTATCAACGCCTATAAAAGTGCCAGTTCTCGTCTGATCAAGAAAGATTTCCCCGTTGTAAAAAAGAAATTGTGGAAAGAATATTTCTGGTCGCAAAGCTACTGTCTGATTACCGTAGGCGGCGCACCTCTGGAAGTATTGAAAACCTATATTGAGAATCAAGGGAAGGAGGTGAAAGCGGAGTGATCCGATGTGTCAAAACAGCGTTTCAAACTTCCAAAACTGACCTGGACAGATTGTTTGCGTGTAACCGGATCTCAGCCGAAATCTGGAACCAGTGTCTGTCTATCGCAAAGAACTATTCCCTGCTGCATGATGGGAAATGGATTGGAAAAACAGAACTTCAAGCCGCCCTAAAAAATCAGTTCTCCCTGCATTCACAGTCTGTACAGGCTGTTTGTCATAAATATCTATTTGCCAGAGATAGCGCAAAACAAGCTAAACACCAGGGCCTGAGTACCAAATACCCCTACAAAAACAAGACGAATTTCAACACGAAATGGGTAGGCAAATCGTTCAAAATAGAGGGCAACACGATACAATTAAGTCTGGGTATCCAAAACGGCAAGCGCCAGCGACCGATTCAGATCATCGTTGCCAAGTTGCCGGGTGCCGACGAGATCAAAGAAATCGAACTGGTGTATGACCGAAAACTCATGGTTTCGATTTGCTATGAGGATGGGAATGTGGCAAAGGTAAACGAGAGCAGCGAGGTTGCAGGAGTGGATCTGGGTGAAATCCACTCGATCGCGGCAACGACCACCGCAAACCAGTCGATCATTATCACGGGAAGAAAAGCAAGAAGCATTCATCGGTTTCGAAACAAGAAGCTGGGAGAGATCCAGAAGCTTATGAGCAAATGCCAAAAAGGCAGTCGGCAATGGAAAAAGTACAAGGGAGCCAAAACCTACATACTCAGCAAAAGCGAACGCCAACTCCATGATGTCATTCATAAAACAACCAAACAATTTGTGCAGTGGTGTGCGGAAAATGACGTCAGAGAAGTTGTGATTGGCCAAGTGGAAGGCGTAGAGCGTCATACGAAAAAGAAGAAAAGGAAAATCGTTTCGCAAAAGTTATCCAATTGGAGCTTCGGTAAGATTCGGAAACAACTCAAATACAAACTTGAAAAACATGGAACAAGCGTGAAGTCGATAGATGAAAGCTACACGAGTCAACAATGTCCTTGTTGCGGTAGAAGAAAAAAGACTTCTACAAGAAAGTATACATGTTCGTGCGGCTATAAAGAACATCGGGATGTTCATGGAAGCAAAGGAATTTTGTCCAAGTATCTGTATGGAGAAATCCGATATTTGGGCGAAACGAAATCGATCAAGTATCTACGGATCGCTTAGTTTAGCGAAAAGTAGTAGATGGTGAGTTCCCACCCACTGCAAAAGTGTTGCTTACTGAACCATACCGTTAGATTTCCGCTTCTGGCAGCGAAAGCAAGTAGCCAACCTATTTGTTTGCAGAAAGTAACGGTATGCCTGGTAAGAAACCCCTACTTCTATGCGAAGCGTAAGTAGGGGAGGTTCATCGCCTAAAGTTCAATAGAATATAGATCACGATAACGAAGCTCTCGAGGCCCGTGTATGATAAGAAGGTCTTATTCTTGCATAGTGATAGAGGTTACCGGCAAGCAGCCCTACAAATAAGTAGATCAGACCGCCGAAGTATGCATACACCATAGCTCCCACAACAGCGCTTAGGATACCGAAAATGACTTGATCTTTATATTTGGCTGGTGAGGTAGGCGGGTCCGTAAGCATAAACAGGGCAAAGAACAGGCTGGCATTGATATAAGGAATCCGCAGGGCATCAGTAGCGTCGCCAAACTGGAATATTCCCATGATCAGCAGCAGGACGAAATAGGTGCCGAGAAAGGAAAAGACCAAAGGGAATTTATTCACACGGTTCGTTACCAGATAACCGCCGATCACGGGGAAAATCAAGGTCCAGGCCGGAAGGTCGCCGAAGGCCCCCCACCAGCTCTGTCCGGTTTGAAAGAGCAGGCTGGATAAGAGCAGGCCGAGAGCCGCCGGATTGAAAATGGCCTTTTTCTTATTCACAAACACATATTTCGGCACAATAGCGAGCAGAGAAGTCGCAGCGACAACGAGCCATGAAGCGCTTGTGCTTAAGATCAGAGCGACGATAAGTCCTGTAATGACGGCACTATAGGGCGGGGTTCGTTTCTTTTTGACAAGAGAGGTGCATAGCATGTCAGCGGCTACGGATACACTGACGGCAATGCCTGTGTTGATGATGCCTTTGATATCCATTGATCCGGCTGAAGCCAGCAGTACATAGGCAAGCATGCACAGGATGACGTACCCTTTTGGTGTTTTGAGCCATTGTTTAACTTTCAATGTGTATCCCTCCAAGCGTAACTGTTGTTAAATCGGAAGTGATAAAGATTCCCTTGAGATTCACCTGCTCAATAAACGCTGCCCCGTGCTCCACACCAGACAAGAAGCTGGCTGTCGAGAAGGCGTCCGCCATCATGGCATAAGGGGCAATTACACTGCAGCTAACCATTTCATGCGGCGATTGTTTGCTGCTTGGGTCGATAATATGATGAGTTTCCGGGTGTATGGAGCTTTTGCGTTCATAGCTTCCGGAAGTGCAGATGGCCTCGTTTGAAAGCTCAAGTGTGTGGAGGATTTGTTCCTGATGCACAGGATGCTGAATGCCGATCCTCCACTTGCTCCCGGTTTCATCCAAGCCTCCGGCATACAGGTCGCCGCCGGCATTGACGACAAAACCCTCGAAGGCTTGCAGCTCATGTGCGGCTAAATCAATGGCAAAGCCTTTGGCAACCGCCCCTAGATCAATGACCAGCGGCTTCTGTAAATACAGCGTATGCTTCTCCTCGTCCAGGACAATATCCCGGTAGGAGGCGGAAGCTGAGGTAGAGCTGTGAATTGCTTGCTGAGTTAAATAATGCTCATTGAAACCCAAGTTCTCCAGTGCTTGCCCCACCGTGGGATCAAATGAGCCTTCGGTCAACTCAGCCACCTTCAGGGCAAACTTCAACGGCTCAAACAAAAACGGGCTAACCGGTATAGGGGTCTGAATCTGCCGCGTAGCCTGCATCAGCTCACTATCCGGGCTAAACCGGCTGCAGGCCTGCTCGACCTTGCGAAAGGCTTCGAAGGCCCGATCCAGGGCCGCCTCAGCGGCTTTATCCTGTGATCTGCCGGTAATAACCTGGATCTCCACGGTGGTATCCATAAACAGTTTTATCCTCTTCATGATCTCCCCTCCGTTAAGCGTTCAACGCTTGGTCAAGCGCATTTTGGATAGCGTCCCTAAACGCCCTGGTGCTATAGGTTGCGCCTGATACGTTGTGCACCTTAGCGCTTTGATTCTGTATAATTTCTTGGGGTAAGCCGGCTATATAGTCTTGAGAGTAACGCATTCTGTAATTACTGACTTCTACTCCTGTAATTTTATCGTTCTTAATGCTTACTGCTACCTGAATAGATCCGCGCCGGTTGTTTCCTGCGCCGTAGAAGGTTCCGTTTTTATATTTGCTTTTGACCGCGGGAGCGGGGGTGGCTGTTGCAGTTTTGGGCTTAACCTTAGTGCTGGCCGGTTTGCTGGTTGGCTTGCTTACTTTAACGCTGACCTGACTGCCAGCCGGTTGGCTATCCAGCTTGCTGCCCTGATTGCTGGATGAGCCGCTTACCTGACTGTAGGGTACGGGCTGCTGAATAGCCGCCAGCGTGTCGGTTGAGAAATAGCCTGCAGTGTAGATCGCTCCAATCGCTGCGGAACACAGGATGACCCACTTACTGTTCATCTTTGCCATATGATTAATCCCTCCAATAGAATGCTTGTGTGAATAATTTAAGTATAGGAAGGGATTATTGAAATTTTCTTAAAATGAGCGAGCCGGAGAACAAGCTACAGCTTCTTGGGGAAAATGAGCTGGAATTCTGTCCCGCTCCCCTCCTGGGAGGCGACACGAATCGTCCCTTTATGGGCAAGCACGATCCATTCGGCGATAGACAGGCCAAGACCTGTTCCGCCCTCGGTGCGGGACCGGCTTTTATCCCCGCGATAAAAGCGTTCGAACACATGTGGAAGATCGTCCGGGCTGATTCCGCAGCCGCTGTCTTTCACAAGGACGCGGACAGAGTGGGGGGAATTGTGGCAGCTCAGCTTGATGGAGCCGTCCGGCGGAGTGAACTTCAGCGCATTATCCAATAAAATAATGAATAATTGCCGCAGGCGGTTGTCGTCACCCTCAATTTCGGCAGGCTGGAGCTGGGAATGGATCTGAATGGACTTCGTTTCGGCCAGAAGCTCAAACTGCTCGGTGATCTCTTGGAGAAGAAGATGCAGCGGAACCGGGGCGGCGTGAATCTGGAGCTGGTTGGAATCGGTTCTAGCCAGGGTCAGCAGATCGTCAATCAGCCGGCCCATGCGTTTGCTTTCTTTTAGGATCAGCGCAATGTTCTGGCTCTCCTCTTCAATGGTATGCTGCGGATGACGGAACAACAGCTCGGTACGGGTCTGAATCACGGCAGTTGGCGTGCGCAGTTCATGGGAGGCGTCCGCAACAAACTGCTGCTGCTTGTTCCACGACCGGCGAATCGGCACAAGGGCATGTCCCGCCAGGAAGAAGCCGATGAGTATCGAAAAGAGTACACCTACAGCGCAGCCTATGGCGAGGTCCATACGGAGTGTGTCCAGCATTTTGTTCTCCTCTTCCAGATTTCTGACCACAACCACATAAGCGACATGAGAGTCTGCGGAGAAGCCGGTCGTTCCTCTAGTGGTATTGGCAAAACCCAAAGTCAGATATTCCCCGTTGTCGCCGGTCACTACAGTCCGGGGTGCCCCCCCAGCGGCAGCATCCTTGATTCTCTGGGCCTCTTCACTTGTGAAGCCATGCTTCGGATATTGAATGATCAGCTTTCCTTGCCCGTCCCAGAAGAAATAGGAGGTTCTCCGGTCGGCATCAGGCTCGGGATGATCTTCTTGAAGCATCTGGTCGATGGAAGCGCTTTGCATAGTTTTGGCTGTATTCAGGATAGCTTCATCTGCTTCATGAAATAACCGGTAGCGGAGATGAATATACAAGGCGAAGCCCGATACAAGTAAAATCAATACAAGGACTGCCGAGTTCAGCAGTACCAGCTGGCGGCGGGTTTTACTGAACATGGTCTTCTCCCTTCAGCAAATACCCCACTCCGCGGATAGTCTTCAGATAGAGGTCGCCTCCATAGGGAGCCAGCTTCTTGCGCAAATGGTGGACGTAGACATCCACGGCAGAGGAAGCCGATTCCGAATCGAAACCCCATATCCGTTCAAAAATTTGCTCCCGCGATAAAATCTGATCCTTGTTGCACAGCAAAAATTCCAGCAGCTCATACTCTTTGGGGGTAAGCTTCAGAGCTTCTTCGCGGGCAAAGGCGTCTCTTAAAGAGGAGACCAATTGGATCTCCCCGCATGTCATATTGCCCTCCAGATTAACGGTTCCCCGGCGTCTTAACACGGCTCTTGTTCTGGCCAGCAGCAGGGTGGCAGCAAAGGGCTTGGTCACATAATCATCCGCTCCGGCATCCAGTCCCTTCACAGAGTCCTCGACGCTGTCCTTTGCCGTGAGCATAATGATCGGCGTTGCCACCTGATTCTCCCGCAGCCGCTTGACGATTTGAAGACCGTTCATTCCCGGCAGCATGATATCAAGCACAATAAGATCGAAGCTCCCGTTCTCTGCCAGGTAGAAGCCTTCATCCCCGGTCGAAGCTCCTGTTGCATCAAAGGATTCATTTTCATAGATTTCAAGAATGGCTTCGAGCAATGGAAGATCGTCTTCAACAATTAGTATTTTCATCCGAATCACCTCTGATTTCATTCTGTTTCCATAGTATCAGTTGCGGATTAATTTTTTATTAAAGCCAAGATCAGCTTGACCTTGTATTTGAGATCATTGTTATTTTGGCTGTCGCTGTCTCTTTTTGCCAAAGACATTGATCTGGTGCATACTGATGAAGAGGTGCACGATTATCTGAAATCGTTTCGTCCGCTGGAGCCAAACTGACTAAAACTGAGGATGAGGGGCTATGAAGATCATTTTAATTATTTTGGCTATAGTTTTAATGTTTGTTTTGATAGGTCTGCTACTTGTCTTACTTGCGAAACGCCAAAATAACAAGAAAACAGAAATGGACGTACTGAACTTTTTATTGGAAAATCCGGATAAAGCCTCTTTGTATATGATCAAAAATGGTGTGGAGACAATCAGTTACAACGCAGAATTAAAAATGCCCCTTGCCAGCACTGCGAAAGTGATCATTGCAATTGAGTTTGCCCGCCAGGCAGCCGCCAAAACATTAGACGAACATGAGCTTGTCTCTCTAGAGGAATTAAATAAATTTTATATTCCTGGTTCTGATGGCAACGCTCATCCAAGCTGGATCAAGTCGATCCAGTCAGGTGATACAGAGGTTAATGGAAAAACAACGTTATTTGAAGTCGCTCACGGTATGTTATCACACAGTTCCAATGCCAATACGGAATTTCTTATAGCGAAATTGGGTTTGGAGAAGATAAATGAGAATGTAACGGCACTCTCACTTTCAGCACATGACAAGCTTTTTCCTTTTTCGTCTGCAGGATTAATGTCATCTTATCTTCAAGAGACAGAAAACATAGGATTCAAAGAGTCGATGCAAAAAATAGGGGAGATGAGCTATGAGGAATATATGCAAAAATCCATAGAAATCCATCAGCTGCTGAACAGTAGCCAGGGGACAGCATGTATTCAGAAATGGAACACCAAGCAAAATTATGCGCGAAAGCTGCAATTGCTGGAATCACGAAAGCTTTCCCGCTCAACCACTAAAGAATATGCTCACCTCATGAAGCTCATCCACAAGGAGGAGTTGACTCCTTCTACAATAAATCCAGTTATGAAACGGTTAATTCAGCGGCAAGTAGACCCTTCCAAGTTAAAAGAGCTTGGCAACAAAGGCGGCTCTACCATTTCTGTTCTGACAGAGGCCTTATACTGCACGGATCTGGAAGGCAACGATACTCAACTAGCTATTTTTATTCACGAAGAATCTGGCCTGGATCATATCTGGCTTAAAGAGAAGCTGGATTTGTTTTTATCCAAATTATTAAAGAATGCCGAATTTCAGGATGAGGTAAGCAGGAGATTATCTTACGATATGGAAAAAAGCCCATAGTTATTTCATCCGCAACAAAAAAGAAGTGTCAGCAGCACTAATGACTGCCGGCACTTCTTTTTATATTGCTTACACGCTTGTCACCCAATTATTTTGCCGATACGGATTTGTACCAATCGTTGACTTCCTTCGTGATCTGGTCGCCGCCGTTGGCTTTCCAGTTGGTGACGAATTCGTCAAACGCATCGACCGGCAGCTTGCCGTAGATGATTTTGTTGAAGGTTTCCATTTCGGACTGGCGCAGCAGGTTCCATTTGGAGACCATAGTTGGTGTTGCCGCACCGGTGAAATAGTTTTGCTTGCGGATGTCCTTCTGCGACATAACGATCTTGGCAGCAGCCCAGTTCTCCGGCTTGCGGAACTCAGCCATTTGTTTTTCATAAGGTGTTTCCGGCTTTTGGCCGTCTGCAAGCTTAACAAGTGTTTTCATGTACAGATCAGGAATACGGGCCGGACCGGTCAAGAACGGGAACTCATTGGAGAAGTCTTTGATCTTGTCTTTATCGCTGGTTGGCTGGCCGTCAATGATATCCCAGTCGTAGCCTTTGGCGAAGCCATATTCATATTTGCTGCCTGCGGCGGGGTTAGCGACGTTATCAAGCAAATAGTTGTAATACAGGAAGATAGCTTCCGGGTGCTTGGCATCCTTATTGATCATGATACTGGAGTTGACGCCGGAATTCTGCCATTTGGTGCCGATCTTGCCGTCCGGTCCTGCCGGAATTGGATAGGCTTTGTATTTGGAGCCTTTAACATTCTTGAGCAGGTCGGGAGCAGGCCAGTCCGGTACCCAGTTGGCTCCTGGCAGAATGCCTGCCGTGCCTTTGGTCCAGCTCTCGGCGGATTTGGCTTCATCCCACAGAGCGGAATCGGCATGAATATAACCTTTGTCCATCCATTCCTTCAGCTTCGCAAGAGCCTGCTTGGCGCCTGGGTTGATGGAACCATACTCCAGATTGCCATTCGCATCCTTGTTCCATTGCTCCTCAATGGTGCCGTAAGCTCCAAACAGCCAGTCGAGCGAGCCCATCCAGGTGTTTGTATTATTTTTGAGTGAAATTGCCAGCGGATACACATCTTTGGGAGCCAGACCATCAGGATTCTGGTTCTTGAATTTGTCCATAATGTTCTCTAAATCGGCAATGGTCTTGGGAGCCTGAAGATTCAGCTTCTCCATCCAATCCTCGCGGAGCCACAGCAGGGTATCGTCATTGTCGGTGTATTCCATGATCGGCACATTGTATTTCTTGCCGTCTCTCATGAATGGATACCAGAGCTCAGGGTGTGCTGCCGCATGGTCCTTAAGAATTTTGTTGGCGTATTTGTCGAACAGCTCATCAATCGCAATGAACTGCCCGGAATCAATCAATTGATTGGTCAATACCGGATTGGTAGGCACCGATACGAAATCAGGCAGCTTCTCGCCGGAGGAAATCGCAAGCTGAAGCTTTTGTCTATATTGGTCGTCATTGGCCGGGTACCACGTATCTTTATGTTTGATCCCCAGTGTCTCCAGCATCCAACGGTCGTGTACGTTATTTTCCTTCGTGTCGCCCTGGACATACTTCTTCGGCATCAATACGGCGCTGATCTCAATCGGCGGATCGTATTTGCCTTTGGCGAAGGCGGCATCGGCTTCAGAAGTAGTGGCGCTATTGGAAGCGGCATTGCCTTTTGATGCGTTGTCATTCGACGTTCCGCTGCAGGCTGTCAGTGTGACGAGAGCCGTGACTACGAGAAGCGAGCCTAGCTTGTTGAACTTAACCATTCATCATGTCCCCCTACTGTGTATGATCCTTACATGTGTAACTGTACCAACTTTTTGGGGAGGGCATCTATATGAGTTTCTTAGTTTCGATAGGACTCTATCATGCTATTTCTTCCCGTCTCTGTATTCCTGCGGCGTGACCCCGAATTGGCGTTTAAACACTTTGATAAAATAGGCGGGGTCCATGTATCCAATCTCCGTGCTGATTTCATACACCTTTTTGCCGGTATTCTTCAGCATATGGCAGGCGCGCTCCATGCGCAGGCGTGAGATGTAGTCGCTGATGCCTTCACCCGTTTCGATCTTATAAATTTTGGATAAATGCGTTGGATGCAGATTGACATGGTCCGCCAGAACCCGCAGGGAAACATCGAGATGCAGATTTTTATCCATAAATTCTTGAATTTTTTTCACGTACAGGGAACGGATGTCTTTGATTTCACTTGAGGTTCCCTCTTTGAGCTTGCCAAGCACGCTTAGCGACCACATTCTGAGCTTGTTGATGGAGGAGAAGGCTTCCCCGCTCTGCAGCGCTTCAATGTCCGTACCCAACAGCTTAGCCAGCGTATGGCCATTACGGTGTGCCAGATTGGAAAAAGCGGCGGAGATCAGGAATCCGGCCTCCATGCAGTGCTCCCAGGATTCGGGCCATTTCTCGTCCAGCTCTGCGCATACGGCGAGCAGTTTGGCTTCCGCTGCCTCCCAATGCCCGGATTCCAGTAGATTAATTAAGGAAGGCGGGGTGTACAGAGCGTCCAGCGGCCCTTGCTCCGCCTGCTCATGGGAGTCGCTGACCCGCATAACGAATTCCCGCTCATCCCCGACAATCTGGCGGAAATAGGCCGCAGCCTGGCGGAACCGGTCATGCAGTTGCCCGGGGAACCCGAACCACTCTGTAATGACGATGGAAAGGGAGCCTTTCAGAAATTGCCGCACCTTATACTGAAGCTGCACAGAGAGCTGTTCCAGAAGCTTTTCTCGCCCCAGGTCGGCGGCTTGTTCCTTCAGCTGAAGCAGAAATACAAGGTAGCCATGCTCTTCCTTGACGCCCCAGACCTCCATAAATTCGCCAAAAATCTCTTCAGCCATATTGATGACCGCATATTCAATGAGCGGCTGGCCGTTGTTCTTATATTGGCCAAATTCCTCCTCCAGCCGGACAAGCATCAAGGCGCAGTCTCCACTGCTGAACGGCAGGCCGTAATTGCCAAGCTTGCGCTCCCACTCGTCGGCCGGCATCCGGTGACCCTGCAAGGCATCCAGGAGCAGTTGGCCGCGCAGCAGCGGCAGGTTCTCCCGCAGGGTATATCGGGTCCGCTCCAGAGAGCTGATCAGCTCCCACTCCGCGTTAATTTGTTCAATCGCGGTCTGGACGGCACCCAGCAATTCCTTGTCTGTCGGCGGCTTAAGCAGATAGTCCACAGCGCTGTGCTGGATTGCGGTTTTGGCGAACTCAAAGTCCGAATGCCCGGTTAAAATAATGCATTTGATTTTCTTATCCCGTCTTCGTATCCGTTCGATCAGCTCAAGACCCGTCATTTCCGGCATCTGAATATCAGAGATCACAATATCAATCGGGTTCGTTTCGATGATCTGCAGCGCCTCGGAGGCGGAATAAGCCTTGTGTACTTGTTCGATTCCCAGCGTGTGCCAGGGTTTGGTCATGGACAGGTTATCCACCCAGTGAGCTTCATCGTCAACTATGATCAATTGCATGCTGCAGGTCTCCTTGTAGGTTGGTATTGAACTGATGATCCTCTTCGGCCGGAATTTCCCAGATAATCTCTGTCCGAAATCCTCCCAGCGGTGATTCCTTGAAATGCAGAGAGGAGTTATTACCGAACTGGTGCATGATCCGCTGATTCGTATTCCAGAGGCCGCAGCCCATTTCTTCCCGCAGCGGCTCCCGCATTTTGCGGTTTAACGCTTCCTGCTGCTCCGGGCTGAGGCCCGGACCATCGTCGTCAACATATACCCGGCAGCAGCCGCCGGAGATTTCGCCGCTGATCCTGATTTCACCTGAGGTGTAAGACTTTCCGACCCCATGAATCACGGAGTTCTCCACAATCGGCTGCAGCAAAAGGCGTGGTATGGACTGCTTCAGCATCTCCTTGGGGATATCAATGTGATATTCAATTCGTCCGTTGCGCAGCTTCTGAATATCCAGATAATTGACGAGCAGCTTCACTTCATCGTCCAAGGTGGCCGTATCCCGTTCCATCCGGGTAGTGTAACGGTAGTAAGCGCTTAAATTGTAGGCCATTGACACAACGGCTTCCTCATCCTTCATTTGGGCCATATTGATAATATAACCAAGGCAATTGTAGAGGAAATGCGGATTGATCTGCGCCTGAAGCTGCTTCAGGGTAGCTTCCCGGGCGCGGATTTTTTCGTTGAAGACATTCTCGATCAGGTCCTGAATCTGATGGGACATATCATTGAACCGGTGGAAGAGGAACGAGAACTCGTTCTGATCCCGGGTGTGAAGACGTACGGAATAGTCGCCCCGCTGTACACGCCGCAGTCCTTTGATCAGCTTCATGATTGGCCGTTGAACGTTCCGGTACAGCAGAATGGATGCGGAGATTCCCACGACAAACAGCAGCAGCATGGATACATAGAATAGATCGCGGCTAACCGAGATCGGCCCGAGAATGCGGTCCAGCGGAACAATGTCAACCAGATACCAGTCCAGATAAGAGGATTTGACCGAGCTGACCAGATAATTTTTATTCTCCAGATTAACCACATGCTGCGTGCTGCTGTCCGGCGAATGCTCATCCAGATAAGTGATCAGTTCTCCGGTTAGCTGCTGGTCCGCACTGCGGTTCAGAATCGGCACATCGCCTTTATGATAAAAAAACGGGTCGCCTTGCCCCCCTGACTTGTAAGTGTCCAGCATGTTCTGGATATTCTGATAGCTGAAGCTGGCTTCAACTACCAAGTCGCTTCCCGTAAATGTCCCCTGCGGGGCAATAGAATCGGTATAGAACCAGTAAAAAGCCTTGGATTGGCCGGAAGTCCCGTCCCCGCCGTCGCTGTATGTCCATTTGCCGCTCATATTTTTTTTCAAATAGTTTTCATCGTATCCAGTCGGTTTGTCGTAATTGGAGATGACATCCTTGTTCAACTGGGAGTATACAGCGTACCTGGCCGGCCAGATATCCGTCACCCCGGACTGGAGCATCATTTTTTCCTGAATGACATAACGGGTCTGCATATGGTCGTAACGGTCCTCCCACATGTTGAGGCCGTTGAATTTACGGACATTCGGATCTTTCGAGAACACCAGGCTGAAATCCATCATCTGGTTGATCCGCGAATCAATCTGACTGGACAAAAAAGTGAGCTGTTTCGTATTGGACTCCTGCAGCTCTTTACTTACCACATCAAAGGTAACGTCATTTGAATACGTATACAGGATGATGATCGGCACGAACAGCACAATAATAAGACTGTTCATTTTGGCAAACAAACTAAACCTGCTCCACCTGGTCCAGGCCTTTTCTGTGACAAACGTGTAAGCTTTTCTTAGACCCATCCTTGTCCCCCCCAGACGATGCCCCTAATAAATCCCTATGCGAGCCTAACAAAGTAATATATAAAACCTCAAAAATGCTTGCTACTATTTATAACAGAGATTCATACAACACACAAAATTTTTTTTTGAAAGCGGGAGAAGCGATGGAAGCTAACACTATACAGCAGGTGAATCCTGGGAAGAAGCCGCGTACATCGGGGAAAAAAGGGTATAAGCAGCCGTGGATGCTTCACTTTATGGTGCTGCCGGCGGCAGTTATGGTGTTTATATTTTCTTATATTCCTATGGGCGGAATTATTATGGCCTTTCAGGATTATAAGCCGGCGCTCGGATTCGTAGATTCTCCTTGGGTGGGGCTCAAACATTTCGAATATATGTGGCAGAATGATTATTTCCTGCAAATTACGTGGAATACGCTGTTCTTCGCCTGCTCCAAAATGGTGATGAACCTGATTATCCCGTTCTTCTTCGCTTTACTGCTGAATGAGGTCAGAAAAATGGCGCTCAAAAGAACGATCCAGACGCTTGTCTATCTGCCGCACTTTTTATCCTGGGTTACCCTTTCGGGAATCCTGATTGATATGCTTGCCCAGACAGGGCTTATCAACCAGTTCATCTCCAGTGTGTTCGGCATTAAGCCGATTTTCTTCCTGGGCGACGGCAACTGGTTCCGGTTCACGATTATTGCGAGCGATGTGTGGAAGGAATTCGGCTTCAACATGATCATCTTCCTGGCGGCGCTTTCCGGCATTAATCCCGCGCTGTATGAAGCGGCGGAGGTGGATGGGGCAGGGCGCTGGAAGCAGACGATCTACATTACCATTCCGGCCCTGATCCCGATTGCGATCGTTGTTGCAACGCTGGCGCTGGGCAATGTGCTGAACGCGAACTTTGACCAGGTGTTCAACCTGTACAGTCCTTTGATCTATCAGCAGGGCGATATTATTGACACGTTCGTATACAGAGAGGGGCTCCTCAGCGGGCAGTTCAGCTTTGCTACAGCGGTGAATCTGTTCAAATCGGCGATAAGCCTAATCTTGATCGTGATCTCCTACAGACTGGCTTACCGGTTTGCCGGATACAGAATCTTTTAGAAGGGATGACCGCTTATGTATCACAAAACAGTACCTTACCGCATATTCAGCGTTATCAATAATGTCTTCCTTACGGTGATTTCCGTGCTCTGTCTGCTTCCGCTGTATCATCTGCTGATGGTATCGCTCAGTGCATCCGCCCCGGCCAATGCCGGGCTGGTGACCTTTTGGCCCATCGGGTTCACCTTTGAGGCCTATGCCAAGACGTTTGACAACGCCAACTTTCTCTCCGCCTTGTGGGTGTCTATCGAGCGGACGGTGCTGGGAACGGCGATGGCCTTGGTGGTGAATACCATTGCTGCATACGCGCTCTCTAAGGAATCCCATGTGTTTCGGGCACGTAATATTTATCTGTGGTACTTTGTCGTTACCATGCTGTTCAGCGGCGGTCTGATTCCCGGCTACCTTCTGATTCTGAAGCTTGGACTAATGGATTCCCTGATGGCGCTGATCCTTCCGGGTCTGGTGGCTGTCTTCAATATCATCCTGCTGCTGAATTTCTTCCGCACAGTGCCTAAAGATCTCGAAGAAGCGGCCTTTATTGACGGGGCGGGGCAGTTCCGCACCTTCTACAGCGTATATTTGCCGGTGTCCTTGCCGGTACTGGCCACGGTATCCTTGTTCATTATGGTCGGACATTGGAACTCGTATTTCGACGGGATTATCTATATCAAGGATGCTTCAAAACTCCCGCTGGCGACCTTTATGCAGACGATCATCGTGCAGGCAGATATGTCGAAGCTTGATCCGGCCGCTGTAGCCAATCTGTCGCAGCGCACCATCCGGGCGTCGCAGATTTTCATAAGCGCTCTGCCGATTTTGCTGGTGTATCCGTTCTTGCAGCGGTATTTCGTAACCGGGATTGTTGTGGGGGCGGTAAAAGAGTAGGCGATCTGCGGCAGTGTCTGCCGCTGAAGGCACGCATAAAGAAGCCGATGTTCCCCTTCACAGGGGCGCATCGGCTTCTTTGTTATACGGCCGGTATCGGCCGAAGGCTGGGCGTTTGGCTGGAAACAACGGCAGAAATGCCGTTGTTGGAGCTGCGCCCGGCGGTTTGGCTGGAAACAACGGCAGAAATGCCGTTGTTGGAGCTACGCCCGGCGATTTGGCTGGAAACAACGGCAGAAATGCCGTTGTTAGGGCTGCGCCGTGCAGTTCTACTTACTTATGATCCCCCTGCACAGGAGGATTGACCGCAGCGCCGTGGGCTGATACGCCTACGCCGTCTGTGTATACCATTTTGCCGCCGTAATATCCGGTTCCGAGCACAAGTCCGCAGGAGGCAAGGGCAACGACCAAATACAGCACCAGCGGAGCTTTTACGAAAGCCCGTTTGCCTTTCCAGTACATCAACAATCTCCATACAACGAGCAGGGAGACTGCCCAGGCGGTTAGTGTTGCAAGCGTGTCATGAGCCTCAAAGAAAGAAGTTACTCCGCGGGCATCATCCTCCGGTCCGGTCGCGATTGCGATCCAAGCTCCTACAGCGGCAAGAAGCCACATCCACAGTCCCGCCGCAGGCTGCAAAGAACGTTTCTTCACGGCGACCACTGCATCATAGCAAAACGCGACAAGGATCAGGGCGATTGGGAAATGCACGACAATGGGATGGATGTGTTTAAAGACTTCAGTAAGCATAGCAAAACCTCCTAATGGTCAAAGTGGTTATCTAAGTGTGCGTTTGGCTTCAGGGAGGATGACGGTAAAGGTGCTTCCCTGCTGAAGAACGCTTGTTACCATAATTCTGCCGCCGTGCCTGCCGACAATTTCAGAAGCAATGGCAAGTCCCAGTCCGGTGCCGCCATGCTCTCTTGTACGGGCCTGGTCTACACGGTAGAACCGTTCGAACAAATGGGGAATATCCTCTTCGGGAATTCCGCAGCCCGTATCCTGAACGGATAGGCTCAGGGTATCGTTATCATTCCGGGTGATCCCCAGCGTAACTGTCCCCCCTTCTGCCGAGTATTTAATCGCATTATCCAAAAGAATATACAGCACCTGGTCAATCTGCTCGCTGTCCCCCATACAGGTAAAGGCTTCTAACGGGTTCCCCAGGTTCAACTGCAGATGTATGTTTTTCTCATTTGCCATTAATTGCATTCGCGCGGCAGCGAATGAAAGACTGCGCTGCAGGTCGAAGGCCTCCTGTCTCATGGACTGTAGAGGTGAATCATTTCTGGCCAGCGTAAGCAATTGTCCGGTCAAAGTGGTCATGCGCGCTATTTCTTCCTTCATATCCTGAAGCACGGTCTGATGGACCGGCGACAGCTTGTGCCGCTCTTCTTCCAGAATGTCCACGGACAGTTGAAGGACGCTTAAGGGTGTCCTTAGCTCATGTGAGGCGAAAGCCGTGAATTTTTGCTGCCTCGTAAATGCATGATTGACGGGAAGCATGGCATGACCGGCCAGCACATACCCGAGGACTGTAGCCGCCGCCAGCAGAAGAACGGTGATTGCGATGAGGAGTAGCTTCATCTCTTTCAATAAATGCTCCTGCTTGGTAACATCTTCCCCGATAAGCAGCGTGTGACTGCTTGCATCGCCGGTCGCGACCCGCAGTACCGCATAAACCGTCTGATTGTTGCCGGATGTACTGCTTAAATGAAGGTAGCTTTTATCGCTATAGGCATCCAGTTGCTGCTGAAAGGAAGGCATGAGCAGCGGGTTGGCGCCCTCAGACGAATGAGCCGAGATTGTCCAAGCGGGGCCGGCAATGACAACAAATTGGTCACTCTGCAGATACTCCCATTCCATTCGGCGGCTATTCGCCTGGTGCTGCTCCCGGACTTCCTCCGCATCCTGGGGATGGGGGGATTGATTAAGCCATTCGGCCACGGCCTTTTGTCCGGCTGATTCAAGATTGTGGCGCTCATCCCTGTGAACCACATCCGATAATACCCAGTAGAAGGAAACTGCCATGATGAGCAGAATTAACCCAATCATGGTGCTGTAAAAGACGGTTAATTGCTTGCGGGTATTAGGAATCATCCTGCTCAACTCCGGTATCCACCAGACGGTAGCCTCTTCCGTGCACACTTCGGATCAGCTTCACAGGGAAGGGGTCGTCTATTTTTTTCCGCAGCAGCTTGATCACGGCATCCACCGCATTCAAGGTCACATCGGCATCATTGCCCCACACATAATTAAGAATCCGCTCCCGGGAGAGCACCTCATCCGGATGCCGGGCCAAGAACTCCAAAAGCTGAAACTCGCGATTGGTCAGCAGGCAGGAGACGCCTTCACGTTCTGCCTCCTGCGTGGCCGGACTCAGCCGCAGGCCGCTGACCTCATACGTTTCCACATAGCCCCGGATTGGCTTTCTGCGGTCCAGTGAGGTGATGCGGGCCAACAATTCTTCAAAGGCGAAAGGCTTGATCATATAATCGTCGGCCCCCGTCAGCAGCCCGCTGACACGGTCTTCTACCTCGCCGCGTGCGGTCAGCATCAGGATGGCTGTGTTGTCGTTATGGCGCCGCCGCTGGCTGCATAGCTCAAGGCCCGTTTTGCCGGGAAGCATCCAATCCAGGATGTACAGATCGAATTCCGCAGTGGAAAAGAACAGCTCCGCTTCATCCGAATTGCGTGCCCATTCCGTCAAGTGCCCCGCAAGCTGCAGCTTGTACTGGATCATATATCCAAGCTTGGTGTCGTCCTCGACCAATAGAATCCGCATATTTGCCTCCTCTGCAGTGCTTATATGGCTCATTATAGCCCGTAAAAATGAAAAAATAATGAAATCATTACGGCAGACAAAAAAAGGCAGCGGGTGCATCACTCCGCTGCCATTTCCTATTACTGCTTGGTCTTAAGGGGTTAGACTCAGACTCCCCACTGTCTCTACGACAAAAACAGGCACGTATTGCTCTCCGGCGTCAGTCTCCGCGTAGTCGTAGCCATTCTGGAACTGTCCGGTGGCCAGCGCCAGGCCGGTTGTCTGGCCGACATTACCCTGAAGCACAATATAACGCCCGCCTGAATTGGACACGGCTCTTCCGGCGGAATCGATATAAATATCGAGCTTCAAGGAGACCTTTTCAAAGGGGTGAAGCTCCAGATCAGCGGCTTCAATCACCGGATACTCCTGGTAGATTTCGGAGAATTGGTAGCTGCCGTTCGTCTGGCGGTACACCGCTGTCTGTCCGTTAACGCCATCGCCTGTATCGGCATTCATTACGCGGATAGAACCGTCGCCTGCCTGCAGCTCGTACCCGCTGCCGGCAAAGGAGAAGAGCGGGGATATGCCTTCAGGCTTGATCGTATAGGCGTTAAAAGCGGTCCGCCCATCTTCGCGGCTGCCTTGAGCCACCACAACCGGGAACTTGAAGTAGGCGGACAACGAGTCATCAAAAGCAAATCTGCTAAGAGCTTCATAGCCTGGAATAATATCTCCGGTCCGTGTGGAGACCGTACCATCACCCTTCATATCCGCATAATACAGGCGTCCGCTGCTGTCTGTTCCGGCCACGGCAAGCTTCGCGCCGTAACGTCCGCTGACGGAGACTACATGCGTATATTTGCCCGGCTCCTCGCCGCCGGGAAGCAGACGGACCGGCTCGGCGGTGTTCCAAGCGGCCTGTGCGGCGGCTATTTCCGCCGCCGTATTCTGAAGCGGGGACAGGTCCCCGTAGAGCCGGATCGCTTCCGCGTATTGACCGCCCCGGACCATCCGCGCAGCGCTTCGGAGCAGCTTCGCGGTGCTGCTGTCAATCAGGGACAGCACCTTGGAGGAGGCCAGGCCAGCCGACGCGGCGTATTTACGGTAAGCCACGGCATGCCCGGAGAAGGCGGCAATACGCTCAGCGTCGACATCCTTGTGGAGGATTGTCTTCGCGCTATCCTCTGCCTGCTGTCTCACCCAAGGCGCATTGTAGCTGTGGCTGCTGTACGCTTCCGTCAGAGACAAGGCATTGTCCAGCAGGAGACTGAAGCTGCCGGCTGCCGCCAGAGCTGTGAGCCTGGCGGTATCATGGGCCTTGAACTTTGCGGCGAGCAGTTCTTCTTTATTCTTCGCACTTCCATAATATGTATCGGGAATCCGCAGCAGGTTCCATTTGAAGCTGTCGCTATCGGCATCGGTACTGCCGCTGCTTGCTCCGCTCTGGCTCGCCGCAAGCCCGGCAAGAAACTGTGCCTTGAACTGCTGGAATCCTGCGGTTAGCCGGTCTGAAATGCCTGAATCAGCCGATAAGCGGCGATAATAGGACTCATAGGGTCCGCCTGATATCATATATTGGCTTTTCAGGCTGAACAGGGAGGCGTAGCTCTCCATAAATCCGGTGAAATTGTTAGTGGTCAACTGATCCTCTATCATTAATACCAATGTGTCCAGCCTGCTGCGAATAGTTGTGATCGGAGCCAGCTCCTGCAGCCTTGAGGCAATCACATCTTCCTTGTACATAATGGAAGAATTCGCGCCTGCCAGGCGGAACTGTTTCTCGGCGGCAATCAGGTCTCCGGCGGCGTACAGCCGCTCAGCCTCCCGGACAGCTGCAATCTTGCTGTCGAGCCGCAGAACCTTCTGCCCCAGAAGCACCAGCATTACTGTACACAGAATGATCATAATATTGCGCAGGGATATGGCTTGTTTGAACGTCATATTATAATAGCCCCTTCGTTCAATATTAGGCTGCTTTCCATACAATAGTTAAAAATCCGGGTCCCAGCGGTATTTGACCTCACGGACCTCCGCCACCCTAAGATCAAGTCCGTTCCAGGCCTCGTAGGGACTGGCGGTGATCATTTTGGATAAGCGCAGAAAACGGTCCCTGGGCAGTTCCTCCAGGTATCTTCCGATCATACCGGAATAGAGCAGCGCGTAACGCTTCAGACGTACAGCCGCTCCGGCGACGCCGGCCAGAATGGCAACGCCGTTGTTCATCTCGAGAATTTGCACCTCGTAGGCTTTGACATAGCGCAGTGTGCGGTCCTTGATAAGGTCGGGCCGCACCTTGGCAATCTCGCCGATATATTCAGCGAGCAGCGGCTCGAAATCCTTGAGCAGCAGCTGCTCAAGCTCCAGGTACATGTCCTTGCGGAGCTGAAAGCCGTGCAGCAGGGCAACACGCTGGCGGGCGATCCGGTCGCCGCGCAGCAGGACGGAGATTTCGCGCAGCTTCTCATAAGCCAGCACATCATTTTCACGGAGTACGGAGACTGCCTCCTGGCGGTTGATCTCCAGCCCATCCCAGATTCTGTCGATGCTCTTGCCAAGCAGCTCGTTCAGCGCGTACAGATTTTCGTTCTGCCGCACTTTGCGCTGCGTATAGTAGAACAATCCGGCCAGCACAATGCCGCCGGCGCCGCACAGCACCATCTGCTCCAGGCTTTGGCCGAAATAGACCGAGCCCAGGGTGAGCAGAAGGATGAACAGGAGCCGGGTCTGCATTTTGCGTCCGGCAAGGGATGCGGCCTGCTTCTCTACCGGAATCAGCGAGGCGCTGCCGCATTTGCCGCACCGTTCTTCACCGAGCGCGGTATAACGGCCGCAGCGGCGGCAGATGCGCAGCTTGTCAGTGACATAACGCGGGGCCTTGAAGGGCCGGAAGGTAACGGGCTTCTTCTTATTTACGGGCATGGTCTCCTCCGTTCAGTGCGGCCAGCAGCCGCTCGTCGATGTCATCACGGGTAAGCGGCTTGCGCCTGCGTGAAGCATAAATGAGAATCTGAATGACGGCATAGAGAAACGTAATCCCGAGAATGACGTATGAAATCATGGAACTCTTCCTTTCTTCTTGGAAGCATGGCCTACCGGGATGCCGGACAAACGCCGGAAGCTTTTGGCTGCAATCAGTCGGCGCTTTTTTTACCGAACGTTCAGAAACGCGGCTTATACTTAATTGATGAACGCGTGCTAGAATGTCCATGTCATCGTTCCGGTCCCGGTCCTGCGGTCCTAAAGTTGAAGTTTACAAGGTTTAATTATATCATAATGGCATGCTATTGACAGAATTTAGCTATGCTGCCGGCCCTGTCACAGGAGCCGAATTTAATACAAGAGGAGCCCTATTTATGCTTCGTACACAGCTTCGTATTTCAAGTACATCCAAGAACATGCTGCGGCGTATTCTGCCGCTGCTGCTGATGCTGTGCATCACCGCCGCCCCGTTTGCGGCCGGAAGAGCCAGCGCGGCATCACCGGCGCCATCCCACATTGATGCTGTACTGCTGATTGATGTCAGCAACTCCATGAATAAGAGTGATAAGAACAAGATCGCGAATGAAGCGATGAAAATGTTCATAGATATGCTGTCCGCGCAAGGAGATAAGGTCGGCATTGTTGCCTATACCGACAAGGTGCAGCGGGAGAAGGCACTGCTGCAGATCGGCTCTGCGAGCGACAAGCAGGATTTGAAGGATTTCATTGACGGCCTTGACCGTGGAGCGTATACGGACATTGCCGTCGGCATGGAAGAGGCCGTGAAGGTGCTGGAGAACGGCAGTGATAAGACCCATGAGCCGATGATCGTCATGCTGGCGGACGGCAACAATGACCTCAATGAAGCAAGCGGCCGCACCCAGAGCCAGTCCGATCAGGAGCTGGACGCTGCGGTGAACACCGCCAAGCAGAAGGGTTATCCGGTCTATACGATAGGACTCAACGCCGACGGCAAGCTGAACAAAGAGATTCTGGCCGGGCTGTCTGACAAGACCGGAGGCAAGACCTTCGTAACGGATTCAGCGGATGATCTGCCGCAGATTCTCAGCGAGATTTTTGCCAGCCATTTGAAGCTGAAGATTGTGCCAGTGCAGTCCATTACGGCGAACGGAAGCTATCAGGACGTTACGGTAAATGTTCCCAACAGCAGCGTGCTGGAGGCTAATATCTCGATCATGTCCGCAAAGCCTGTTACCGCCAAGCTGACTGACCCCTCCGGCAAAGAAGTGGCTATTCCATCAAGCAATGTCCTGCTCTCCAAATCCAGCACCTACAGCCTGATCAAGCTGCTGTCGCCAGCGCAGGGGGACTGGAAGCTTCAGGTGAAGGGCGTGCCGAAAGACAAGATTGATATCAATCTCGTATTTAACTATGATCTGGAGCTTAAGCTTGATGCCTTACCGTCCAAGACCTACAAGAAGGGTGATACCATAGACATCTCCTCACACCTGTTCAGCAATGGAGCTCAGGTAACGCTCAGCAATTTGTATCAAGATATGAAGGCGGTGCTGCTGGCTACGGATGTGGATACGGGGAAGGTGCAGGAGCTTCCGATGGATAACTCCGGCGCGGAGTTCAAGGGCTCTTTCAAGATTGCAGAGAGCCATAATTATGAGCTGAAGGTGCGTGCGGAGGAGAGCAGCTTTTACCGTGAGAGCGATGTGCTCAAGATCAATGCCAAGACGGGAGCGGTGGCCACAAGCCCGGCTTCGGGAACGAGCGGCACTGAGCCTGCGCTAGAGCAGCCTGCCTCCAATACGCTCTACTATATTATTGGTGGTATCGTGCTGGTGCTGGCGGCGGGTGTGGTGCTGTGGCTGATGCGCCAGAAATCAAACCGCGGCTTTGTAGGGCAAATGGTGGTGGAGGTGCTTGACGGCAACACCGGCGAGAAGACCTATCCACAGTACAAGAAGCTCTCGGCCTTCCGTGGCAAGTTCACGCTTCATCAACTGCTGCAGCTCGCGCCGGAGCTGAAGGAAAGCGAGAAGCTTGTATTCACTCCGGGCAACAACGACCGGCTGCTGCTGCGCGGAGGCGAGGGGCTCTCAGTTGAGAGATCCGGACGTACTGCCGATACCTCGCGCGGCCTGGAGCTGAAGAGCGGCGACCGTATTTCCGTGGCGCTGGGAACCGTAGATAAGACGATTCTATTGGAGTATTTGATATAAGGGGGAGCACTTATGAAACCGGTAGTAAGAGAGCATATTCAGCAGCTCGACGTATCGCTTGGCGGAGGAATCGTCAGCGACAAAATCAGAGTAGACACTATTGACAACCCGATCCTCATCATCGGCCTTGGCGGCACAGGTATCGACGCCCTGCTGCGTCTGAAATACCAGATTAACCGCCGCTTCAAGCTGCCTGAAGACCCGCTGTCCAAGAAGAAGCGGGATAAGCCGGACAACGTGGAATTTCTGGCGTTCGAGACCAATGAACAGGACCGCGGCAAAAAATACAAAGGCATCGGCCTCGACCCGCAGAATGAATTCGTGCTGCTGGCCAACGCCGAGATCGGAGGACTGCTGCAGAACCGCAGCATTCTCGACCCTTATATCACGGAATGGTTGTCGCCGGAGCTGAGCATTACGGATGGCATGAACGGAGCCGCCGGGGTGCGCCAGGCCGGTCGTCTGCTGCTGTTCACGAAGATCAACCAAGTCGTAGCAGCCATCGATAAGAAAATTAAGACGCTGTCTGTCGGAACCAGCAAGAAGCTGATGGTGTTCCTGCTTACCGGCCTGTCGGGCGGAACGGGCAGCGGTACTTTTCTGGATATCGCATATATTGTGCGCGGGATTATTGAACGGGACTACGGCTCAGCCGGTATCGACCGCGTGAACACACTCGGTTATCTGTTCACGCCGGATGTGAATCTGGCGAACAAGAGCCTCAGCGAGCATACCCGCGAATATATCCGCAAGAACGGGTACGCAGCACTTAAAGAGCTGGATTACTGGATGAATGTGGACAGCCGGGGCGAGCGTTTCCGCCAGCAGTATGGCAATATTTTGACTGTCAATTCGCCTCTGCCTCCGTTCAATCTGTGCCATCTGATCTCTGCGACCAATACCGAAGGCAAGCTGCTGGAGAGCGCCTATGACTACTGCATGAATGTGACGGCGGAGAACATCACGAACTTCATGGCCAGCGAGGAAAAGCAGTCGGGCGAGGAATTCGCCATTCATGACTATATCAGCAACATCCGCACCAACATTGCGCAGATGAACAAGACGTATCCTGCCAATTATGAATACAACATTATCGGTGCTTCGTCGGCAGTGCTGCCGATTGAGGAAATGACTACTTATCTGGCGTTCCGCCTGTTCGACAAGATGGATAAGATGTTCCGGCAGGCTCCGGGGCAGGAGGATGTGGAAAAGCTGGCGCGCAAGCTCGGCATTGATCTCGACAGCATGATCAAGACCTTTGAAGCCCGCGTACCGGAGCCGCTGCCCGGCTATGAGAACAGCGAGCGCCTGAACCACGGCAATGTCATCAAGCATCAGGTGGTGGACATGGATACGGAGCTGGAGCAGAACTTTCTGGCTCGAGCGCGTGAGGAATACATCAAGTCCAAGAAGCAATTGCCCGGTGAGATTACGGGCCGCTTCGGTGAAGAACTGGAGCGCATCTTCCTTCATCCCGAGCAGGGGCCGTTCTATGTGTCGCGGCTGCTCTATACCGAGAAAGGCTTCTGTATCCTGAAGCTGATCCAGTCTTACATCGAGGCGCTGCGCGAGAGCCTGCTGCGTCTGCCGCGCGACATCGAGGCGGCGCAGGACAGCGCACAGGAGAAGCTGGGCGATGCGCGGAGCGCTTTTGTCTCCAAAGAGAAGAAGAAGAATGCCTACATTGAAGCCAAGATTAATGAATACTGGCTGCATGCCGATGTGGAACGCACAGAGCAGATGATCGAATTCTATGAGGATTTGTTCGAGCTGCTGAACGAAGAGAACAGCCGGATTTACGGCGTATTTACGGAGATTCTCAGCGCGCTCAGCACAATTTTCGAGAAGAATGGCGATATTCTGATCAATGGCGAGGAGCAGGCTGACCATAAAGGCAACAAAACCTATTACTGGAACATTGTCAATGTGCCGGATATTGCCTCCACCATCTCCAAGGTGATGGACCAGAAGGATGGCGATGACCTGATCCGTGATTTCACCCGGGAGATGCTGAAGCATTCCGGGCGCTGGGTCAGAGAGCAGGAGATTGACATTGTACGCTCGATCTCCGAATTCCTGAGCGACAAGTTCGGCGATCTGATTACCCGTTCCATGGAGGAGTTCCTGGTCATGAAATACGGCCGCGAGGAGCCGCTGGACAAGTTCGTGGAGCGGATTATCGCCGGACGGCTGGATGAGGATGCAGTGCCGATTTTCCACTTAAGCAACAGCTCTGGCAGTCTGCACTTCCCGTCCTGGGGCTTCGTTTCCGTGCCGGTCAAAGCGCCGGGCATCCTGAAGGGAATCCGCAATTACCAGAACAACGCGCTGGGCAAATCCCAGTTCACCATTAAGGAGAGCGAAGTGAAGAACCGGATTTTCTGGCTCAATACGCGCAACGGTGTGCCGTTGTTCGTGTACACGCCGCTTCGCGTGTTCGAGGAGAATTATGAACGGACCATTCTGGACAAGGAAGGAATTGGCCGCCATCTGGTGATGACCGACAAGGACAACTGGACGTACCTGCCGTCTCCGATTCCTGAGAAATCCTGGGGCGATACCTATGTTAACCCCCGTGTCCGTGAGTACAATGCCAGAGTGCGGGCGGATTTTGCCAGAGCGCTGGAGAGCGGAGTCATTGTCGAGAAGGGCGTCGATGAAAATACGAGCAGCCGGTTCTCGGTTGTCTTCACGAAGCCGTTCGATGTGGACAAAATGCTCAGCGGCTATGATCTGCAGCTCGGCATGCCGCGTCCAAATCTCGGGGAAGTGAAAAAAGCCGCCGATGAGCTGAAGTCGCTGCGGACAAACGGACTGGAGCGCGAAGGAGTTAAAGATATCTTTGGCAGCATTAACAAGGACCTGGCCCAGGAAAATCTGATCCGTTCGCCGCAACTGATTACACGCGTCCGTGAGGAGCTGGCTAAATACGATGCCCTAAGTGCCAAGGCAACTGAGCTTGAGGGACTTCTGCATCAATACCTGGACGAAGACAAGTGGCTCGACCAGTTTATTGAGGCGCTGTACACCGATACCATCACCAAAAAGGGTGCGCTCTACGTCTATGACCGTGACGAGGACGAGGATGCCTGGGAGCCTTTTGCCAATTTAATGAAGGAACGCAGCTATGTAGAGTTTGCTGTCTACCGCCATTTCCGCGGGCTGGATGAGAAAAGCCGCAGCCTCTTGCTGCGCAAGGCGGCCCGCCGGGCCGGGGAAATGACCGCTGCCGAGGATGTCACTCCGCTGCTGTATAAGCTGGAAGGACTTTATGTCTCCTTCCTGGAAGCGCGCGACAGCCTGGAATATGAGCGGGTGGAGCATGCGGACGGCGATGAAATGTACAGCTTCTACAAGAGCCTGACCGGCAAACTCGGCAGCATCCGCAGAAAGCTGAAGTAATCCGATGATCAAGGCACAGGCGTTACATTATGCAGAACAATTTGCGGTGCAGGAAGAAGCGCAGCGCAGCAAGGGTGATGGCCGCAGCAGCATCCATTACCCGGCGCTGTTCCTGTTCCTTGGTGAGAAGGTGGCCCCGGCCATCGGTCCGGTGCTGGAGTGCTGCGAGCGGAAATGGGATAACGCCGGCGGTGTAATGGCACTGCATGCTGCCCCGCTCGCCGGAACGGGCCATGCTGGCGGCGAAAGCCAGACTCAGGCTGGAAATGCTGGTGACTTGAGCCGGGGGCAGTCCGAAGGCCGAAGAGAGCGGGTCATGGGCATGGACCTGCCGGTAACGGCGGGGCGCGATCCCCGTACAGTCCGCCAGGATGTCTACCGCGAGTTTCATGAAGATAGCCGCTTTCTGGCCGGAATGAACCGGAGCCTGCGGCGGCTCGGCAACAGCATAGCGGATTATGGACGGCTGTATTCCTCCTTCGATGTGATCCATCTCTCCATCATTACGCGGGTCGATGACCCGCTTAATGTGCTGCTGCCGGAGGTTGCCCTGCTTGCCCGCGCCGTGCTCAGCCAGTCGTTCAAGTCGGTGCAGACCGACCTGTACGCGCTGATTAACGAGCGTGAGCAGGGGGACAACTTCGGGTATTCCAGCTCGGTAGGGCTAGCTTTTCTGCGTGAGTTGGACGGGATGCAGCAGTCGGAGTATACCTTCAGCGCCCCGCTGCTGGTGACGGAGGATGGGCTGTCCATTCCGGTGTCGCATGGCCCTTCCACGCTGTTCGATCTTGTCTATTTGCTCTCGGACAAGAACGAACGGGGCATGATGTCCGCTCATGGCATGGACGATAACTATGAGATTATCGCCCACATCAGCCTGCTTAAGAACCGTGTCCGTCCAGTCACTGATACGGCTACGGGACATGGCGGCTATAACAATATGACCTTCAAAAGCGGCATCCGGGGCAGCACCGGAAGGCAGGGTTACGCTTCCGCCGGATTCTCGGCGGTGCGCAGACCGAACCGGCAAATCGCGCTGGCGGTGCTGTACCATGCTTTTCATTATTTGGCCGCTGAGCTGCAAGCGGGCGGAGGAATTAGTCTGCGCGAACGGCAGGCGCTGTTTGGCCTTGCGCCGGAGTCTCTGCGTGACCGGGCGGCTGCCCTGCTGCCGGATGAAGCGGGAATTGCGGAGATGACCGGGCTGATGAGCCACGGCCGTCCTTCCTTTAACGAGCTGAAGCCGCTGTCGCTGCGCGAAGCGGAGGAGCTGCTCTTCGGTGACGGCGGGCAGGCCTATTTCCGCAGCAATTTCGCGGATGTATCCGCAGGGCGGGCTGCGGAGGTTCATCCTGCCCGCGAGTGGGCCGCTGTGCTGGCGGCTCAGGAGAAGGCGGTTCCGCCGCTGACGTTCTATCAGCTGGCGGAATGGACCGCCGAGCAGGCAGGCGGGGGAAGTGTGCTGCATGCGCTGCGCCAGCATATGGCCGGGCTGCGCTCGGCCATTCTCACCGCGCAGGAGGAGCTGGAGCAGCTCTACGCGGAGAGCGTGGAGCGCCAGCCGTTCCAGCGTGTGCCGTTGCTGGACAAACGGACGGTGCGCAATTTCATTCATTATTTGTTCGAGGCTGTATATGGCAAGAAATACGAGCTGCTGCGCCTGGAGAGTGAGCTGGCATTATGCCAGCGCTACGATGCGGCGCTGGAGCAGCTGCACATTGAGAGCAAAGCCAAGGTGCAGATGATGGAGGAGCTGGAGCAGGAGCTTCAGCGCCTGGCGCTTGCCGGCATTGGACGCGCAAGCGGGACGGTGGACCAGAACATTATGGAGTACTACCGGACCGTTACGGAAGAGGTCATGCGGGATATAGAAGCCCGGCGCGGCCCAGGCATCTTCTTCAGCGACCGCTTCCTGGGCAGCGCCTCGGAGCTGCTCCGGCAGGGCGGCCCGGCGGCAGTCGAACGCCTGATTGAGCTTTGCCGCCGTGAGCTGCTTACGGCAGAGGCATTCGCGCTGCCCTTCGAGGAGGAGCTGCTGCGGCGCGCGAATGTTGCGGCTGCTTACGAGAACCGCGAAATCCTCTCCAAGGAGGAGCTGTTCAAGCGGCTATACCGCAGTCTGGAGGAGGAGGCGAGCATCAACGTCCGCCTGCTCGAATACACACAGGAGCACCGCCATGAGGAGAAATATTTCTTCGGCGACAGCAACTCCGAATTCCTGCGCTATGCTCTCGGCGCGGATGAGACAACGCGCATCTACCGGCTCGGCTTCGTGCACGAGCAGCGTAGAAGCGGGGTCGAGAAGCTGAACCTGATGGGCGGCTTCCATCTGGAGGATCTGCTCTATTACCGCAACGGCAAGGTCTACTATGAGACCTATGCCGCCAGCGGCTATCGGCTGCACGGCGTAGCCGAGGAGCAGCTGCCGAAGCTGGGGTAGCCGCGGAAGCGGCGGGCGGAGCTGGAATGCCGCAGAAGGGCAGTTGGCTGTGGCACTCTGCTGCTGCGACAGCGGCCCCCGATTGCCGCAAGCTGGCATTCTACTGTAAAAAGTACAACAGAACGAGACAATACTGCTGCAAAATCGCATTCTGTTGTAAAAAGCACAATAGAACGAGATGATACTGCTGCGAAATTACATTCTGCTGTAAAAAGTACAATAGAATGAGACAATACTGCTGCAAAAAGTACATTCTGCTGTAAAAAGTACAATAGAATGAGACAATACTGCTGCAAAATTGCATTCTGCTGTAAAAAGTACAATAGAACGAGACAATACTGCTACAAAAGTACATTCTGCTGTAAAAAGTACAACAGAACGCGACAATACTGCTGCAAAATTTCATTCTGCTGTAAAAAGTACAATAGAACACGACAATATTGCTTCGCCCCGGCAATCTGCTGCATTTTGTACAGCAGAATTCGGCAGATTGTCGGGAATGTGGCTTTTATGATTTATTCTGCTGACAGGAAGTGCAATAGAATAGAAATAGATCGCTTTTTGAAGCCAATCTATCCTGAAATAACGATGTCCGAACAGAGGACATTGTTATGGAAGCCTCGAATTTGGCGAAGCCAAATTGAGGGCCTTCTATGAAATTTCATCGTCTGAAGTGCCGCGAAAGAGCGGCATGGCTGTCTAATGTATGAAATACAACAGAATGACACTGGGGCTGCGTTCGGTGTTATTGTGCTGCTTTTAACACTGGAGCCACCGTAACCGCTGCACCGATGCCGTAACTGCACTATTTGCAATAACTACCCAGGCAAATTTCGGCGTGAAAATGGCGGCTAGCAGCACTAGAGCTTTTCTAGTTCAACCTATTGAGTAAAGATGGCAAGTGGATTAGCTGATCCGAGAGCACCATTCTCAGAATTGGATTCTGCAGACAGCTTTCCGCCAAGTATAGGGCTTGGCTAACCTGGTGGCCACATGAACGAATTACATTCACTAAACTTGCTGCCTGCCTTGACCGAATGGATGAAAAGTGGGCCTCACCAGCTGCGTGCTTCGGATAATAGGCCCATTTTAAATAAATTTCTCCCGGAAAGGATGAATACCGATGCAGCGAAAAATTAATCTGCTCCTGCTCATCTTCAGTCTATTGGGCGGCGGAGTTGCTTTTGTTCTCGGCGAGCTGCTGCTGGACCAAAGGCCTTATGATCTGCCGTCGATTGTGCTGGTGGGCATTTATTTTGCCATTGTGGCGCTTGGAGTTGGGCTTGGCTGCCTGCTGGCGGAGATGATCTCCCCAAGACTGAACGGGTGGTCGTGGAAGCAGCGTTATTTGGGGTGGTCGTGGAAGCTGCTGCCCCTGATGCTGGTAATGCTGTTCGCGGTTGGCACACTGATGGAGTTCGTGTATGAGCTCAATTTCGGCGGGGCAAGACCGGTAAAAGATGTTGTAATGGTCATTGATGACTCCGGCAGCATGAAGCAGAGCGATCCGGGCAACAGCCGATATACGGCTGCGGAAGCGCTGGTCCAGCGGATGGATGAAGACAATCAGACGGCTGTGGTTACCTTCAACCATGACGCAACGGTAGTCCAGCCGCTGGTTTCGCTCTCAAGCTCCGCTAACCGCGAGAAGGTGCTGTCTGTAATCCGCAGCTTGCAAACAACCGAAGGCGGTACAAACATCAGCGGAGCGCTTACCGAAGCTATGGGTGTAATTAACAGTGACAACAAGGCCGGGCGGGGAGCAATGGTAATCCTGCTGTCTGACGGCTTCAGTGAATTTGATACTTCAAAGGAATTGACGGAGTATGTGAACCGTGGAATTGCTGTGAACACCATCGGCCTTGCGCTGGATGATCCGTCGGGCTCCACTTTGCTGCGGGATATCGCGGCTACAACCGGCGGACAGTATTATGATGTGACGGATGCGAACCGTCTTGGAGTTGTCTTCCAGCAAATTTATGACCGCTTGGGCGACCGCAGCTTGCTTACTGTGCGCAGCGATTCAACGGCGGATAGCCCGTATTATGCGGGAGTGCGGATTTTGGCGCTGCTGCTAGTCGGTACTGCGCTTGGTATTGGACTGGGCATTGTGTTTGACAACCGCCATCTGGCCCGGAGCTTTGGCATCGGTGGCGCGGTTTCCGGCCTGTTCGCCGGACTGATTCTCGAGTTTGGCCTGGACGGCCATTCCTTCGGGGACGCGATGACCCGTCTGCTGGCACTGCTTGTGCTGGCGGCCATTATCTCCTTGTTTACTTTTGTGGTGCCGGTGGGAGAAGGGCGTCTTTCCCGCAAAAGAGGAAGAAACGCAGACGTGTCCGTGTCATCTGAGGGATTCCAATCCCCGCGCAGAAACCGTGGCAGTAAAGGATTTTGAAGCTGAATGGCTTTGAAGCTATATCAGTTGAACTAAAGAAAATATAAAAAGGGCAGAAGCGACGGAGGGGAAGTTTGGATACTTACGGAGCGAATGCGTCCGCCTTTGTCAGCGGATTTCCACCGCGAAGAGCGGTATAAATCGGGAAATCTGCAGACAACAGCGGTCGGAAGTCCAAACATTCCCCGTAGTTACGACCAGACCCCAATGTGGAAATTTATAGTTTAACTTAATATAGCCGACCGTGAAGTTAAGGCAAAAATGAAAGTGAAGCAGAAAGCGAAAGGAGCATGCAGTCATGAGGTACGCCGAGGTTGATCCTTCCGCACCGGCAATTACGGAGGTAGTCTCCCGGGTGGAGGACCGGTTCTGTACGCTACGATGGCGCTGGCCGGATGGCGTGCAGGCGGTATGCATTCACAAAGCTTCCGCAGAAGCGCCGGATAGCGGAGAACTTCCGCCTTCCGGCATGAAGCTCTATACCCGCGAGGAGTACAAAGCGAATAACGGGTACCGTGATCGGCTGGATGACATCGGTTTGGTGGAGTATACGGTATATGCCCGGCTTGCCGATAACGGGGAGACGGTGCTGGTACGCCAGCTTGATGGTGCGAACCGGACGCTGGTCAGCGCGGGCAAGGCAAGAATTTATTATTCGGTCCAGCAGAAAAAAGGGCTGTTCGGCAAACAAAAAACAGTACATATGACGATCACGGCCGAAGTGCCGGTATCGAAGGAGGTACTGTGCTACGTGAAAAAACGGGGCGGTCATCCGGCGTCCAAGGAGGATGGCGTGCTTTTTCCGTTCGTTCAGGATTTTGCTGCCGGACGCAATGTCCTGCCGCCGATTGAAATCGGCAAGGAGGATTCGGTGCGGATCTTTTTCACCGACGGCCGCAAGTACGGATTATATTATGAACTGGTGCCGGAGTGACCGGTCATCGGGGCAATGCTGCGCTGGTGTGACAGGGGAACGTAACGGGTGGCCGTGCTGGTTGGCTCAGTTAATGCACGTTGCCATCTAAGGAGCTGACGGACTTAACTGCACTTCATACAGCTAAAAGTGGCCGATTTATCCAAAACTAACCTTTAATTGTACTTTGTACATCTATATTTTGGAATTGACCCCAAATTAGCCGTTTTGCCCCTAGTTAGCTGCAGGAAATACAGTTAAGCGGGCGGCGGCAAGCAGGAGCGTTAATATAGCTGTACAAAGTGCAGTTATAGCTATGCAGCGGGCTGGACGCAGGAACAGGACGGCATGAGGCCGACGGAGTGTTCAGCACAAATATGAATTCGCAGAAGCGGATCTTCCGCAAAACTTAGCGAATGCTTCCGAGGCGAGTTTTGTTCGAAGCAAATTCAAGGGAGCAGACGCTCACACAAAACTTTCAGGAGGACAAGAGATGTCTTTTTTTAGCCGGTTTATGAAGAAGAATCAGGCGCAGCCGCGGCCGCTTTTTTACGATATTGTCTGTCCGTACTGCTTCACCCGGTTCGGGCCTGACGATGTGGTCTTTCGGGCCATGCACAGCCGTGAGGATGATGAGAATTATGCGCTGGGCGAAGACGATGCGCTGAACAAATACCGTGAGCGCTTCGGCCTGGATACGGTTGACGATATGGAAGCCATACTGAATCCGGCGGATATTCCGGAGGAGTACCACCATTATACGGATCACGTGCTGACCGGACTTACCGACCGCTATGGTGTGCTTACGCGCAGACGGCTCTGTCCGTCCTGCCATAACGAGCTGCCCGTGACCGCGGGCAAGGTTCCGAGCAATATTATCTCGATCATCGGCGCTTCCCAGGTCGGGAAGTCGGTGTATATGACCTCGCTGATTCATACGCTGCAGCATACGACGGCGGGGCATTTTGACGCAGCCTGCATGCCGCTGAATGCCGAGATCAGCCGCAAGTTCCGCACGCTGTACGAAGAACCGCTGTTCGAGCGGGGGGATCTGCTGGCCTCGACGCAGAAGGAGAAGATGCAGGAGCCGTTTATTTTTCAATTTGTGTTCAAGGATGAGTCCAAGCCGCCGTTGACACTGGTGTTCTTCGATGTGGCCGGTGAGGGAATGGTCGATCAGGACTACCTCGGGCTGCACGGCCAGCATATCCAGAACTCCGCGGGTATCCTGTTCATGGTCGATCCGCTGCAGATCCGCTCGATCCGCGAGAAAATCCGCATTAATATCGGTGACCGTCCGGGTGAATGGGTCTCGCAGTATGACGAGCCGCGCGACGTGGTGCTGACCCTGTTCGGCGATTTCATCGCCTACCAGGAGAAGAGCAAAACCGAGATTCCAACGGCAGTTGTGCTGACCAAAAGCGATATGCTGCATTCGCTCAAGGATGAGGACGGCGATTACATCAAGTCCAACAGCAATGTGTTCAACAACTATGTGCACCGCAACACGCTTAATCTGGACGAGTTCCATAATATCGACGGCGAAATCCGCCGTTTTATTGAGAAGGTGGACCGTCCGTTCAAGGATACGATGGATGTGTATTTTGCGAACACGGGGTATTTTGCCGTTTCCGCGCTGGGCAGCAATCCGGTGAATCAGCGGATAGAGGGCGTAGTCAGCCCGATCCGTGTGGACGAGCCTTTCATCTGGCTGCTGCACAAGCTGAGCTATATTGAGGGGAGCGACGGGCCGTGAACAGATTTTCAGGGTCCAAGATTACCCAGCAGATGTATACCCGGGAGCGCCGTGGCGTGTATCGGGGGACAGAAGGCTTCGATACTGTAGCGAAGTCGGAGAGTCTGGACAATAATTTTGTCAAAAAAATTCTGCATCCGTTCTGTCTTTACGATGCTCCGGCAGAGCTTACGGCGCGCGGAGAGAAGAATGAGGAGCTGTATCCTGCCGCGCTGCATCTGTTCCATACGGAATCGGGCGAGACGGTGCTTGGACAGAGCCGTTATCTGGCGGCGGATTTCACGGGGCAGCGCAGCGCTTTTTTTGCCCATAACTTTGTAGTGCCGCCAATTCGTTCGGAGGAGATTCTGGAGAGCTACCGGGCCTATCTGCATGCTGATTTTGCTGAAAACTATGCTGGAGAGCTGGGCGGAACTCTGCCTGAGTTAGCGGATATCCCTACAGTAGAGCAGGGGCAGAATGCTGATCCGCAAAGAACCCTGCGTACGCTCGGATTTACGGAAGACTTGTTCAAGGCACTGCTACAAGCGGCGATGTCTTCGGTGGCAGGCAAGAAAAAAATATATGTATCACTGGATGTACCGGTAACGGAGCTGTCCCGGAGTGCGGTGGAACTGACGGAGGTTCTTTTCGCAGCTTTGCCTTACGATTTCCGCCGCAGGCTGGGTGTAATTACTTACGCTAATGAGCCGAAAAGCCGCAAATATATCCATTTGACCTTTGTCGAAAAAGGCTCAATCCGTCCTAGCGACCGCAGCATCGAGAAGGATTTTGTGTTCGATCTGGCTTCGGGCCGGGTCCTGAACACGGACTTTGGCGACTCGCGTCAGCCGTATGCCGAGCTGGCCTGGAAGGCACTGCAGCAGCCGGGACGCGGCCTTGAGGATTTCGCCAGATTCGCTGATTCGCTGTTGACCGACGAGGGCCTGGACCGCAAGCTGTCGCTTGCCGTGTACAACGAGCTGGCGGTATTTTATGAGATTGAGCAGGGCAATGAGAGCCTGTACACAGAGAATAAGCAGGCAGTGCTGGGCGGACTGTTGTCCTACCTGAAGCCGGAGGGGGCGCTTACGTCCCGTGTGCGGCTGAACGATATGTTCCTGGAGCGCTTCGACCGCGAATATGATCTGATCCGCCAGAAAGGCATTCCGGTGCCGGAGATTCTGGAGCAGTTTGTGGAGTATTTTACGCTGAGGGGCCATAATTACCGGGTCAAAATTGTCGATTATTTCATCAACGGGATGCTGAATGCCCAGGCTGCAGGCCGTGAAGATGCACTGTCAGCGGCTTACGGCATTATCGAGAGCAATGATGAGTTAAGCGCGTCCTTCTTCAAAAGAGTGCTGGCCCAGACATACTTCCGCAAAGCGCTGCTGGAGCCTTATATGGAGCTTCGGCTGTCGGCGGCGGCAAAGTCGGCTGAGGTTCTGCGGTTTGTGGCTCATTGGGGCAGATTTCTACCGGAGGCGCTGCAGCAGTCGTTTGTCCGCGATACCGTAAAGGATTACCTGCTGGAGAAGCTGCGGCAGGAGAGTGATCCGGTGGCGGCGGTGGCGGCGATCCACGAGTCGGTGGACAAGGCCGAAAAAGAGCGCCGCAGAGGCAGCGGGCTCTATCCCGAAGCTATGCTCTTGCTCGAGGAGCTGGAAACGGCGGCGGACCGCTTCCTGCTGAGCCGGGTGTCTTTGGACGAGCTGACACAGGAGCAGCTGCTGGAGATTTCTTTTTTACGCTATCGGGACATTGCTGATTGGCAGCCGCCTCTGGATTCAATTACCCGGCAAAAGATGGGCGCCCTCCGGGCCGCTTACCGCTGGTTTGGGGAGGAGAACCCGACTGAGGAGATTTTTGCCGGACTGTCACCCCGGGAGCTGGATGATGTGCAGCTGCTCGGACGGCGCTGGCTGAAGGAGTCGCGCAGCATCGAGCCGTTCGAACGTCTGCCGCTGGCTTTTTATCACAGCAGTGACCGTAAGGACGGGCCGCTGGATTATGACACGCTTTTGGAGCTGGTGAAGCGCAAGGCGGGGAATGACAAAGAGAAGGTGTACCGTTTTCTGGCCTGGTCACAGGGCAATCCTCTATTTTCTATATCGAGTAAGAAGCTATGGCCGGGCTACCGGCGGGCAATTCTGAAATATTTCACGAGCAGTGACCGCGAGGCGTTCAAAAACCGGGATTTCCGCAAAAGCTATGTCTCCGCCGCAGGTCCGGCGCTGCAAAATGTCTATAACGAAGCGCGCTCCCAGTTGGCTTCGCCGCTGGCGCGGTGGGTCAGCCGCAGCCGATTTCAAATCCTGATCTCTGGCTGCGTCATAGGTGTCCTGCTGATTGCTGCGATCATCACAATCAGCATGCTCCGGCCGGACAGCCCGGACACTGCCCTGCCGGCGAACAGCGCGCTGCCAAGCGCCACGAACGGGGCCGGCGGGCTGCCTCCCGCCACCGTCCGGCTTGGCAGCGGGGCAAACGGCGGCAGCCTGGTGTTCACCTTTGCCGCTGCCGCCGACTGCTCCGCCTTCCATCCGGCGGAGATCAGCGTAGTGTCCTCCGGCAATGTGACGGAGGACTACAAGGTCAAGGCGACGACTGGCAGCTGCCAGGTCGCCTCGCCGGAGGCGGCTGCTGGTGATGCAGCCGCAGGGGGTGACGGCGCCGCAGGAGCGGGCGCCGGGTCCAAGGGCGGCGCGCAAGCGAGCGCGCCTGCCAAAGGTGCGGATGCCGGTGCTGCATCCGCAGGGGTTGACGGCGCCGCAGGAGCGGTCGCCGGGTCCAAGGGCGGCGCGCAAGCGAGCGCGCCTGCCAAAGGCGCGGATGCCGCTGCCGCATCCGCAGGTGCTGACGGCGCGAACGAAGGCGCCGTGAACGAAGAGGCCGCGGGCGGGAACGCCGGCGCGGCCACGCCTTCACCTGCGGCGGGTGACACCGCGCAGGGAAGCCCGGGAGCCTCGGGAGCGGTGCCGGAGGCATCCGCATACGAGGTGACGGTGCAGCTGGAGGCCGGCGCGAAGCTGGCCGCCGGCGACGTGATCAAGGCAGGGGAGTACACGCTAACCCTGCAGCCGGCATTGGGTGCTGTAACAGACAGCACACCGAGCGCCGGGGCGGATGCTTCTCCAGCCGCCGAACCTTCGCCCACGGCGAGCCCAAGTCCGGGTAAGAAAGCCAAATAAAGCGCAGCAGCTTGGGATAAGCGCTGAGCACATGATCCTGAACAGCACGGTAAGCCGGGTTAGCGGCACGTGTTGTTCAGGATTTTTTGCATGTATTCCGGTAACCAGCCGCCAGAAGTAGCGTACCCCAGCTCAACAGCAGCTATAGCTCTCCTGCCAAGTGCGACCTGCCTCCCATCACCACTCATCCACCAACGAACGCTTACCTTACCCACAGTAGATCGACTTCCACAAATACTAGCAGAGGCTCAACTCAGCTCAATTTCCGGCTCCAGCGCATCTTTGCTAATTTTCGAATGCAGCTCATGAGCGCTAAGTGGATTTTCTCCCACTAATTCAAGTAACAACAAAGATATTTCAGTATTAAGTGGAAAAAAGTAAACTAATCGGGCATATTTCGTCCTCTGGTGGGGAGAAGCGCTGTTTTAGTGATACTTTTTCCACCTATTTTCCCCCTGGAGACAGTGCTGGAGGAATTAGTGTACTTTTTTCCACCTATTTCTGCCGGCCGAGCCGCTTGCCTATCGCCCTGCACGTGCCGCTGCCCATTATGCCCCGATCCGCAACCCCCGCAACTCCCGCAACTCCCGCTATTCCCGCTACCCCGCAACCCCCGCTATTCCCGCTAGTCCAGCTACCCCCGTTACTCCCCGCGCCACTTACCACCACTCCCATCCCGCCGCGGCGATGAAACAGCTTTTCTATAGACATACACGGGAATACTAGATATGATTAAGAATATTAAAATTTTATAAGCTATTGAAAAAGGTGCGGGTTCTATTCGTGAAAACAATAGAATCAGCTTAAAAGGGAAGGCCGGTGCAAGTCCGGCGCGGTCCCGCCACTGTAAATGCGGAGCGGCTCTTAGAGCGGCCACTGTCCGGATAGAAGGATGGGAAGGCCAAGAGCAGCGATGAGGCATAAGCCAGGAGACCTGCCTTTTTCTTAACTGTTTCTATTCTTCGTGGGGTGAGAATGGGGAACATTGCAGATGGACTGCGTACGGAGCTTTGAGCACCGCAGCCTTAATTTGTATTCTTCCCGGGCCGCCCTTTACGAGGGCGGTCTTTTATGTTGCAGCGGTTATTTTACTGCTGCACGGTGCAATCCATTTTATAGAAAAGAGGTTGAAAATGAAGACATTTTTATCTGCCAAGTCCTTTACGCTTGGTCTGGTCTTATTGCTGGTGCTTTCGATTACAGGGAACGCTGTTGTTCCGGCGGGAGAGGCTTTTGCCGCAGCAGAGTCCTCCGCAACTACGGGAGTTAGCAGTGTTACGGAAGCCGTATATGCGGCAGATGCTTCTGCAACTAAGGAATCCTTAGCTGCAGCTGGTGCGGTGGCATCCGGTGGAGAGGTTACTGTCTCGCAAGCTACATATACAGCTGCCGAGTATATTTTGGGCGGCGGTGTGACATCCGAATGGCAGGCTATAGGTCTGGCCCAAGCGGGTTACCGTGTGCCGGAGAGTTATGCTCAGGCGCTCGTGCAGAAGGTGCAGGCGGAGGGGGGCAGTTTCCCGAACGCTACGGACTATGCGCGGATAGTGCTCGCGGTGCGGGCGATTGGCGGCGACCCCACGAACTTTGCGGGCAGCGGCTCGGCAGCGGGCTATAATCTGCTAGAGCGCATCTATAACAGCGACAAAATCAGCGGCCAGACGCTGAATGCTCCGGTATACGCGCTGCTTGCGCTGGATTCGGGCAGCTATACGCCTCCAGCCGATGCCAAATGGAATCAGGCAAAATTGCTGAGCGAAATTCTGTCCAAACAGAACAGCGACGGCGGCTTTGCACTGTTGCCGGGAGCGAGCGACCCGGATATGACCGCGATCGTGCTGGCGGCGCTGGCTGCGCATAAAAATGATCCCGCTGCAGGAGCAGCAGGGCAAAAAGCAGTAGCCTGGCTGTCTGCCAAGCAGGGCAGCAACGGTGGCTACGGAGATAGCAGCGAAAGTGTAGCCCAGGCCATTATCGGCCTGTCTTCTTACGGCGTGGACCCTGCCAGTGCAGAGTTCACCAAAAATGGAACGGAGCTTGTAGGCAGACTGCTAAGCTTCCGTCTCGCAAGCGGAGCCTTCGCCCATACGCAGGGCGGTAGCGCCAACGCGCTGGCTACCGAGCAGGCCTTTCAGGCGCTGGTGGCTTATAACCTGTTCAGCGGCGGGGCAAACGGCAAGCTGTATGATTTTTCCAAACCGGTAGCGCAGAATCCGCTAGTCTATGTGCCGCTGGTGATCGAAGGACCGGAACAAACACTGGGCGAAGGCAAAGCCTATGCCAGCAATGCTCTTGACGCGCTTGAGAAGGTAGCTTTGGCGAAGGGGCTCAAGCTCACGAATCCTTCCGGCAGTTATGTTACGGGCATCGGCGGCATTTCAGCCGGAACCTATGGCGGCTATGACGGCTGGATGTACGCAGTATCCCGCGGCGGCGAATGGGTGAATCCTGATGTCGGAATGAAAGACTTCAAGCTGAAGGATTCGGACCGGCTGCTGGTCTATTATGCGGGAAGCGATACGCAGCTGGTAGATAAGGTTACCCTTTCCAAGGCGCAGCCGAGAGAAGGGGAAGCTTTTTCCGTCAATGTCACCAAAAAAACATGGGTATGGGACAATGCCACATCCACCTCCAGCCCGGTAACGGCCAATGCCGCCGGTGTGCAGGTGACGATTGGGAATAAGACGGTAACTACGGACAAGGATGGCAAGGCTGTTTTTGCAGAGGGTCTTCCTGAGGGAGATTACACACTGAGCGTGACCGGCTACATTCCGGGGAATGCTCCGAGTGTCGCCAAATATTCGCAAGACTTAAAGGTTACCGCACGAAATGTAACAGCCACTCTGTCGGTTGAAGGACCGCAGGGTCCGGTTATTGACGGCACGCTTAAGGCGTATACTGCGCTGGAGGCACTGAAGAGTCTTACTGCGTCCGGCAATATTCCGCTGAAAATTACAGAGTCCTCTTTTGGCAGCTATGTTTCAGGGATTAATGGAATAGAGAGTGGAACGTATAAAGGTTATTGGAGCTTTGCAGTGCAGCGCGGCGGCGAATGGATCTACCCGACTGTCGGGATGGGCGATTTTGTTCTGGAAGCCTCTGACCGGGTGCTGGTCTATTATGCCGGCGGGGATACCCAGGTGGTCAATACGGTGCAGGTTGCTCCAGCACAGCCAAAGCCGGGAGAAGCCTTTACCGTTACAGTTACACAAAAGAAATGGGTATGGAATAATACCACATTCAGCAATGATCCGGTGACTTCCCCGGCAGCAGGGGTGCAGGTAACGATTGGCGGCACAACTGTTACTACGGATGGTCAAGGTACAGCTATCTTTAAGGATGGCCTGTCCGCTAAAATATACACGCTAGCGGTGACCGGCTACGTTCCGGATAGTACGCCGAAGATTGCCCGCCATATGCAATCCCTCAAAGTAGCCCAGGCCGATGTGACAGCTTATCTATCCATTGAAGGACCGCAGGGACCGGTGGCAAGCGGCACACTGGAAGCGTACAATGCGTTTGACGCATTGCAGCAGCTAGCTACATCCGGGAATATTCCGCTGAAGATTACGGAATCTTCCTTCGGCATCTTTGTATGGAGTATTGACGGAATAGAGAATGGAACTTATGGCAAGCAAGCTTATTGGGGGTTTGCAGTATCGCGCGGCGGGGAGTGGATCTATCCCGAGGTAGGGCTGAATGATTTTGTATTACAGCAGTCCGACAAGGTGCTGGTCTACTATACCGGTGACAACACTCATGTTGTAAATTCACTCACGGTTTCTCCGGCACAGCCGAAGTCTGGTGAAAAGTTCACCGTTACGGTTGCGCAGAAGCAGTGGGTATGGAATAATACCACCTTTACCTCTGACCCGGTGGTTACACCGGCAGCAGGCGTACAAGTCACGATTGGCGGCACAACCGCAACTACAGATAAGCAAGGTATTGCTACCTTTGAAAAAGGTGTGCCTGCGGGTGCTTACACACTCGCTGTAACCGGATATGTTGCGGACAGCACGCCGAGCATTGCCCGCTATACGCAGCCGCTGACCGTTATTGATCCGGTAGTGGTGCCTCAGCCGGCAGCAGCAACGATTTCGGTTATTGGCGACAGCGCCAAGGGAACGATTTTGCCCAGCACTCAAGTGGTTCTGAATGCTGGCGAAACGGCATACAGCCTGCTGGTCCGCCAATTGGGAAGCAGAGTGGCAAGCACAACCTCCGGTGGAAGTCCCTATGTCACTTCAATCGACGGCCTGAAGGAGTTCGACCGTGGGCCGAACAGTGGATGGAAGTACTCCGTAAATGGTACAGAGCCAGGCTACAGTGCCGGCGACTACAAATTAAGCAATGGCGATGCTCTGGTCTGGTTCTACACGACAGATTACACTGTTGACCCAGCTGCAGGCGGCCTTCCGGGAAGTATCGGAACCGTAGATATTACGGCAGACAATACGCTTCCGCTGAATCAGGTGGGACAGACTACAGCCGTTACGAACCAGGGCGCTCCAATGACGGCGGCAGAAGCAGTGGCTCTGGGTCAAAAATTAACCGCGAACACAGCATCCTTCGAGCAGGAGGTAACTCCGGGTTCGGCAGCAGCCTTGAAGGACGGCGGCGGTGAAGTACAACTGCTCGTTCCGGCCGGGGCGGTATCCGGTACGGTGAAGATCAGCATGAAGGAGACAAACTCCAGCCGCAAGGAGCTGGTGTCGGGACTGTATACGTTTGGCCCGGATGGCACGAAGTTCGTGAAGCCGGTTGATTTGTCCATTACAGTGCCAGTAGCGGTATACAACCCTGCTAATCTGGCCTTGGCTTGGCTGAATCCGGCTACAGGATACTGGATTCCGGTTCCATCCGTACTGGATGTCAAGACTGGAGTCATTACCGGCAAGATCAGCCATTTCACGGATTATGCCGTAGTTGACCGCAGCAAGTGGGAGCCGCAGCAGGAGAAGCTGGGGACTGATATCGCTGCTACCGCCAAGGGAGTTGCAGCCACCGCTGAGCTTAGCGATTGGCAGGCGGTGGGCCTGGCCCGTTCGGGTCATACAGTGCCTGCTGCTTACCTTGCGGGAGTGAAGGCACAGCTTGCTGACAGCAACGGACAGTTCCGCAAGGTGACAGACTATGAGCGCCTGGTGCTGGGTCTGGCGGCTGCGGGTGCAGATCCGCAGAAGTTCGGCGGCTATAATCTGATTGAGAAAATCTACAACAACAGCAATATGTTGAACCAGGGCAGCAACGGGCTGATTTTTGCGCTGATTGCGCTGGACAGCGGAAACTACAGTGTGCCGTCTGGTGCGCAGTGGACCAAAGAGCGGCTGATCGAGTCTCTTCTGGCTATGCAAAGCAAGGAAGGCGGCTTCCCGCTGACGGCAGGCGGAGCCGCTGATCCGGATATTACTGCAATGGCGGTTACTGCGCTTTCGTCTCACACGAATCAGACGGCGGCTGCAGCAGCAATGAACAAAGCGATTACCTGGCTGTCGCAGCAGCAGCAGGAAGACGGCGGCTACAAGCAGGCTGGTGTAGAGAACAGCGAGAGCACGGCGCAGGTCATCATTGCTTTGAGCGCGGCGGGTGTTGGTCCGAATGATTCCCGGTTTGTAAAAGCCAAAGGCGGACTGCTCAGCCATCTGGCTTCCTTCCGCCAGGCGGACGGCGGATATGCCCACACAGCGGGTCAACCCGCGAACAGTGTGGCTACGGAGCAGGCTTTGCTTGCACTGACCGCCTATGAGCGTTATTTAACGGGAGAAGCCAAGCTGTTCAGTATTTCACCGTCTGGTGTATCTGTTGGTGCAGTCTTTACCGATGAAAGCCAGATTTCAGCCTGGGCGTTGGACGCGGTGCGCAAAGCCTACGACAAGAAGCTGATGGAAGGCGTCAGTGCGAACAGCCTGATTTTTGCGCCGAAGCAGAAAATTACCCGCGCGGAATTTGCGGCCCTGCTGCTGAGACTTACCGGTAATGAACCGGCTGCGGCGGGTACAGCTTCGGTATTCAGCGACGTGAAGCCCGGAGCATGGTATTATGGAGTGGTGGCCAAAGTGAAAACGCTTGGCATTGTCGATGGGGTTACGGAGACAACCTTTAACCCTGGCGGGATCATTTCCCGCCAGGATATGGCGGTTATGATATCCAGAGCGTTCAAGCTGGAGACTGCAGGAGCAGCGGCTAAGGCCAGGAAATTCTCCGATGAAAGCCGGATCAGCAGCTATGCTGTATCTGCCGTCCGTTCCGTAACGGAGCTGGGTTATATGACCGGATTCGGCGGAGCCTTTGATCCCGCGGCGGCTGTGACCCGGGAAATGGCTGCGGTTGTAGCCGTAAGATTGCCTTAATTTGCAAGCCCGGCGCATAATATATTGTCAAAAGAAACGGAACGGGGGAGCAGTCTGACTGCCCTCGTTCCTTTCCCTTTTTTATCGGAGGTGTCCAAATTCATGTCGAAGTCCATCCAGCAATGGCTAATCTATCCGCTGCTGCTTCTGGCCGCCGCGCTGCTGCTATTCGGCTGCGGCTCCGGCGGGGAGCAGAGCCCCGCCGCAAGCAAGGCTGCGGTGCAGAGCCCGCAGCCCGCGAGCACCGCGTCCCCGGCAACCGGGGACGCAACAGCAAGCCCCGTGCCTTCCGCCACAGCGGACGGCACGGCGGCTTCACTGCCCGGCGGCGCAGAATCCGCCGGGACGCCTGTTCGGGCGGCTGCTTCCGCGCCGCCCGCTTCCACCGTAACGGAGCAGGCTCCCGTTACGGGCGGCACTGCCGCGCCGGAGGCACCTGGCGCGGCAACACCCGGCGCGGCCTCCGCAAGCGCGGCGCCCGCCAAAGCTGCTGCGGCCAAGCCCGCAGCGGCTGCCAAACCCGCCGCGTCCGCGAAGCCGTCCGCCGGCGCGAAGCCGAAGGCAACGTCCAAGGCCGCTGCCCCGGCAAGCCCTACGGCAGCCGCGAAGCCGTCTGCCTCTCCAACAGCAGCTCCGGCGAAGCCCGCCGAAGCTGTCAACACCGTCACGCTCTCTATTGTCGGAGACAGCGAGCACGGGACGATTTTACCGGCAGCCGCCGTTGAAATCCGTAAGGGGGAGAGTGTGCTTGACCTGCTCAAGCGCATCACCCGCAGCCAAAAAATCCAAATGGAATACCAGGGAGCCAAAAGCTTCGCCTATGTAGAAGGCATTGATAATCTATATGAATTTGACCACGGCCCGGAGAGCGGCTGGATCTACAAGGTCAACGGAAAAGTTCCGGGCAAAGGCGCGGGCAGCTATACGCTGAACCCTGGCGATACCGTCGAGTGGCTGTACACGCTTGATCTTGGCAAGGATGTGGGGGCTGACGTGCAATGAACAGCGGCTTCCGCTCCATGCATCCTTCGGTAGCGCTGGTGTATTACGCAGGACTGCTGCTGTTCGCCGTTCTGGTGTTTCATCCGCTTTTCCTGGCAACGGAGATTGCCGGGCTGGCGGTCCTGCTGCTATTGCAGGGACAGGGGCGTCAACTACTGCGCGGCTTGCCTTTTTATCTGCTGATGGCCGGCTCTGTGACTGTGCTGAATCCGTTATTCTCACACCGGGGCGCGCATATCCTGTTTTATTTTATGGATCAGCCGATTACGCTGGAGGCCGTTTTGTACGGGCTGATGATGTCGGCTGTGCTGCTGACCCTTTTTGTTCTGTTTATCTCCTACAACTACACGGTGACGGCAGATAAATTCATGTACCTGTTCGCAGCGGCTGTGCCACGGACGACACTGCTGACGCTGATGGCTCTGCGTTTTGTACCCTTGTTTCAGCGGCGTCTGCGGCAGATCACCCTGATTCAGCGGACACGGGGAGTAGACATTCGCACGGGTGGTCTGCGCAAAAGAATGAAAGACGGCATGACCCTGCTCAAAGTGCTGCTAGCCTGGTCGCTGGAGGAGGCGCTGCAAACGGCTGATTCCATGAAAGCACGTGGCTATGGTGTTCGGAAACGCAGTGTATATGGAGCTTATAGGCTCGACCTGCTGGATAAAGCCGTATTGCTGCTGCTGGCGGTCAGCGGACTAATTCCGCTGTTGTTCTGGATGCAGGGCTATGGAATGCTGGAAATTTATCCGCGCATGAAGCCGATGCATTTTGGCTGGGGCGATACGGCAATGTATGTAAGCTTCTGCTTGTTCGTGCTGACGCCGCTGGCGCTGGAAGGAAAGGAGAAATGGTTATGGAGATCCTCGCGGCGGAACGTTTATCCTTCAGCTATCCCGAGGAAGACAGAGACTCGCTTCATGAGCTCTCATTTACGGTAAAAGAGGGCGAGTTCGTCGTGCTCTGCGGCCCTTCCGGCTGCGGAAAAACGACGCTCTTGCGCCATCTGAAGCGCGAGCTTGCACCAGTGGGCAAGGTTAGCGGGACTATCGCGTACAAGGGCCAGCTTTTGGCGGATCTGCCTGCCGATCTTGCTGCCGGAGAGATTGGAATGGTGTTCCAGAACCCTGACGCACAGATCGTAATGGATACAGTGTGGCATGAGCTGGCTTTTTCGATGGAAAATATGGGCTTTCCGCCCGCCGTCATGCGCAGCAGACTCGCCGAGATCTGCGGCCTGTTCGGGCTGGAGCCGCTGCTGTACAAACCGGTGCATGAGCTTTCCGGCGGGCAAAAGCAGCTGCTTAACCTGGCCTCCGTCCTGCTGCTTCAGCCGAAGCTGCTGCTGCTGGACGAGCCGACCTCGCAGCTTGATCCGGTCGCGGCGCGGGAGTTCATCCAGACGCTGCACCGCCTGAATGAGGAAATGTCCATGACGGTGATCATCAGCGAGCACCGTCTGGAGGAGGTGCTGCCGCTGGCTGACCGGGTGCTGCTGCTGGAAGATGGCGGGCTGCGCTTCCAGGGGCCGCCCCGGGATTTGGTGCGTGAAGCTGGCAAGGAACTGCAGTCTGCGTACCAGGCGTATTTGCCAACCGCCTCGCGCCTGCACCTTGCGCTTGCGCCGGATGTTGTGTCCGCAGCGCGGGAGTCCGCTCCGCTGACCGTCCGTGAAGGCAAGCGCTGGCTGCATTCCCTGGCCGGGAAGGCTGCGGTAAGCGCCGCTGGCTTCGCAGCCCAAGGAGACTCCGGCAGTGCTGCTGAGAGCGCCTCCGGTATACACGGCTTAGCGAGCACCGCCATTGTTGAGGACGGCTCCGGTATCCATGACTTAGCGGGTTCCGCCGCTGCTTCCGCTGTAACTTCACCGCAATCCCCTTTATCTGGCTCCACCCGAAAGCCGCAGCCTCCCGTTTCTTTGAACGCTGCGTCAGCAGCTTCACAGCCCGCCAGAGATTTTCACGGCAGCTCAGCAGCTCCCTCATCCGAGTCGCTGCTGAGCTGCCGTGAAGTCACCTTCCGCTACGAGAAGGACGGAGCGGAGGTTCTGAAGAAGCTGTCGCTATCACTGTACCGGGGAGAGCTGCTTGCGGTTATGGGCGGGAACGGTGCGGGGAAATCCACCCTGCTGCATGTTCTGAACGGACTGCTTAAGCCTCAGCGCGGCAAAGTAACACTGGCTAAAGGCATTACAACCGGGTTCCTGGCCCAGAACCCGCTGCTCTATTTCAGCTACGACACGGCCCAGGAGGAGCTGCGGCACATGGCGGAGTATGCCGGATTGTCCAAGGAGGACGCCGGGCAGGAAATTGCCAAGCTGGTGGAGAGCTTTCAGCTGCAGGACATACTAGAGAGCCATCCGCAGGATATCAGCGGCGGACAGCAGCAGAAGCTGGCGCTTGCGATGGTAATGCTGCTGTCCCCAGGTATCCTGCTGCTGGATGAGCCGACCAAGGGCCTCGACCCCGGAGCCAAAGAAAGGCTGGCCGCCCTGCTCAAGCATTTGCGCGGGCAAGGGGTCAGCATCATTCTTGTAACCCATGATATCGAGTTTGCGGCGAGATATGCCACCCGCTGTGCTATGCTGTTTGACGGCGGCATTACGTCGGAGGGGACTCCGGCCGAATTTTTCAGCAGCAACTATTTCTATACGACAGTGGTCAACCGGATGGTACGGGACCTGCTGCCGCAAGCCTTGACGATAGAGGATGTGATGAACACGTGGCCCGCTTTCGCTTCCCGCTCCTGATTGCTTTAGGTTTGTTTGTGGCTGGCCTGGCGCTCACGGCAGCGCTGAAAGACCGCCATTATATGCTGCTTAGCCTGGTGCTGCTGATCGTGACGCTGCTGCCGCTATTCATCCGTCTGGAGCGGCGTCCGCTTGAATCGCGGGAGCTGGTGCTGCTGGCGGTGCTGTCCGCTCTCGCGGCAGTCAGCCGGATTCCTTTTGCCGCCTTGCCCAGTGTGAAGCCTGTTTCAGCCATTGTGATTCTTTCGGCTTATGTCTTCGGGGCGGAGGCGGGCTTCATTATCGGAGCGGTAGCCGCCCTTGTGTCGAATATCTACTTCGGACAGGGGCCCTGGACGCCCTGGCAAATGTTCGCCTGGGGCATGGTGGGTCTGACTGCCGGCTGGCTGCGGAATACCTGGTGGATGAAAAAAAGGGGCGGAATGCTTGTATTCGGCTTCGTTTGGGGTTTTCTGTTCGGCTGGATCATGAATATCTGGTATCTGATCAGCCTTCCTGATGCATTCAGTTGGGGACTTGTGGCTGCCGCTTATGCTTCGAGCTTTTATCTGGATCTGGCGCATGCGCTGTCCAATGTCTTTTTCCTGGCGATCCTGGCCGGAGGCTGGACCAAAGTCCTGATGCGGTTCCGCAAAAAATACGGGCTATTGCAGGAGTGAAATCACTGTTTTACTGTATCCTCATCCTTTCGTTTCTACTTTTTTAGTCAATAAGTCACAAAATATACTATTATCTTTTCTTTTTCGACATTATTTTCACTCTACATATCATACTTTCGACCTTTTTCTCCGATGAATATAGGTACAGCAGGATATGAAAGAGGCGGGAACAGGGAATGAGAAATCTCAAGGTTAGATATAAAATGATATTGCTGGTGACGATTTTTGTGTGCATGCTGTTTGCTATCGGAGCGGCTGGCATTATCACCACCAGGCAAATGGCTGACAGATCCAAGGAAACCTATGACCAGAATCTGCAGCCGATTTATCTCGTTACGGAAATACGCGGGAACAACCGGGCGATTGAGTCTTTCCTCCTGGAGGATCTGATTACTAAGGATGAAGCCAAGAGCAAAGAGCTTACAGCGGCCATCAAGGACAATATCGAGAAAAACAATGATCTTCTGGCCCGGCTAAAGGCTATTCCATTCAGCGATAAAGCGATTGCGAACAAGATCAATGAATACCTGTCGCTGCTGCCGGATTATCGGTCGCAGCGTGACAGCATCATCCAGCTTGCGGATAAAAATCTCACCAGCGAAGGCTATCAGATTTTCTCAGCAAGCGGCTTCAGTGAAGCGCGGAATACGATGGTGAATCTGCTTGAGGATGCAGCCGCTTTGCTGGTTAAGGATGCCGAGAAGCATCACGAGGCTACGCTGGACAGCGTCAAAAGCTCCACCACCACAAGTGTTCTACTCATTATTGCCGCCTGGCTGCTTTCGGTAGGGATTGGCTTCTACATCGCACGATTAATTGCGAAGCCGCTGAGAGATTTGCAGAAGCTTATGAAACGCGCAGAAGCAGGAGACCTTACTGCGATGGCATCCTATGAATCCAAAGACGAAATCGGTCAAATCAACAACTCCTTCAATACCATGCTGGGCAGCCTGAAGAGCATGATGCAGGGAGTATCGGAAAGCTCCGAGATGCTGTCGGCTTCCTCGCAGGAAATGAGCGCCAGTGCAGAACAGACTGCACGCGCTTCGCAGATGATTGCCGACACCTCCGGCGAAATCACCGCCTCATTCGGTGTGCAGGCGGAGACCATTGACCGTACAGCCCAATCTGTGCAGGGGATGGTGGAGGATATTGCCGCTGTCGAGCGCAGCAGTAATGAAATGTCCGGGCTGATGGACCAGGCTGCGGCTTCAACAGATAACGGCGCTGGCGCTGTCGAGGTTATCTTAACGCAGATGCAGGAAATCAACTCCAGCGTGTTGTCCAGCCGGGAAATCGTAAGCAAGCTAGGTAGCTTATCGGGTGAGATCAATACAATTATTACAACGATTAACGAGATTGCTACCCAGACGAATCTTTTGTCGCTGAATGCTTCTATTGAAGCGGCCAGAGCCGGGGAGCATGGGCAGGGCTTTGCGGTTGTCGCTGAAGAAATCCGCAAGCTGGCGGAAGCGACGGGGAGAAGCTCACTGCAGGTTACAGACATCATCACACATATTCAGCGGGAAACCGGAAGCGCGGTGCAGTCTATGGAGCTTGGGTCGGAGCTGGTTGCACACGGTGTGACCCAGAGTGAGGTTGTCGCCCGGGCTTTTTCGGAGATACAGGCCTCAATCCAAAATGCCGCGCGGCAGACGGAAGAGATCAGATTGGCTGTCCGCAATGTCTCGCTGGAGGCATTAAGTGTATCGCAGGCGATGGAGCAGGCAAGCGAAGTCTCGCGCAAAGGTGCGGAGGATGTGCAGAACACAAGCGCAGCCAGCGAGGAGCAATTGACCGCAATGGGAGAAATGTCACTGTCGGCCCAGTACCTGGCGACCCTTGCCGAGAGCTTGCAGAAGGAGCTTGCCCGTTTCAAGCTCTAGTGCAGCAAGGAGAATAGCAGATTTATCTCAGCGGGAGATCGGGAAGCGCTTCTTAGAAAAGATGGTGCAATAATTCCTGGTTTTTTGCGCTGGAATGTTAGAGGGGGAACCTACTCACCTCCATCTTCCCGTATCCCTGCAACTCCTCCCGGCAGATTAGGTGGAAAAAAGTCACTTAATATGCCACGAAATTTTGAATCTTGGCTGTTAGTGGGAATTTGTCCACTTAATTTTGTTATATATGCTGTTCTTGGGCTCTAGGCTCCAAATTAGTGGGACTAATTCCACTTAACACGTAAACGGCGGCAAGGAGAGGCCGAATAGTGGTACAAATTCCATTTAATCCGCAACAAGCTCACTGGTTATCTGAACAGGAACAGAGTTAGCCGCAAAAAACGCAAGATCAACCTAAGGTCAACAAAAAACAAGTCCCCGAAGCTCATGAAAGCTCCGGGGCTTGTTTTTTTGCAGCCAAGCCTACAGCTTGCCGGGGTCAGCATACCGCTGTTGAGGCAGATGGTTTTGCCGTTCAACCGACTGCTTGCGCTGGCGGAGGGCTCATAAATTCTGCAGCCAAGCCTTTACCTTAAGTTCAGCATACCGCCGCTAAGGCAGATGGCTTTGCCTTACAACCAACTGCCACCGCTGACATTACCAGCATAAATTGCTGCCAAGCCCTCAGCTTGCCGGGGTCAGCATACCGCCGCCGCTGAGGTAGATGGTTTTACCGTTCAACCAACTGTTAGCGCTGGCGGTGGCGTCATAATAGATGGTGTGGCCGTTGTCTGTGATGTTGCTGAAGGTAGTGTTGCTGTCAGTGAAGGTGCTTAAGTAGGAGTCGCCGGTGACATTCCATGAGCTGCTGGCATCCAGGCTAAGCGATGCTGCCTTGGCTGTATTGGCATTATCTATAGCTCCGCTCAGCGAGCTGCCATTGCTCAGGACAAGCGCAACGGAGCTGATGGCGTCAGCGGTCACTTCTCCACTCAGCACCTGACCGTCAGCGTTTAGGGTAACGTTTGCGCCATTTGCGTCTGTCTTGCCCCACTTATCGGCGGCAGCGTGAAGCAGAATGCCGGAGGAGGCAGTCAGTCCCGCTTCCTTCAGATTAATGACGGCATTCGTATTGGTGGAGTAGAACAGCGGTCCGGCATAGGCGGTAAGCGTTCCACCGTTCATCGTAAAGGTGCTGGTGCCGACTTCGGCGTCACCGGAGAAGCTCTGGTAGAGCATCACACCGCTTTTAGCGGCGCCGGACAGGTAGGTGTCGTTCAAGGTGATGGAGTTTTTGCCTTCAATCACGGCTGCTTCAGAGGCGCTTGCGGTAAGGGTAGCTCCACTGACGAAAATACTTCCTGTCGAGTAGATTCCCGGCGAATCGGTGCCGGAGGTATTCATTGTGCCCCCGCTGACATTAACAGTTCCGTTGCCACGGTCTGTAGCAATGCTTGCTGAGTGTGTGCCTGCAGTTGTGATATTAACATTGGTCGCGTTCACAGTTCCTGTGTAGGTGGCATCCAGGCCGCGCGAGGAATTGGCGGTGGTGTTGATCGTAACGCCGGATACATTAATGGTTGAGCCTGCGCCGGTGGCAAAAACGGCGTTGGCGCCGTCCGCGTCAGTTGTAACCGTCGAATCATTCAGCGTCACCGTACTGCCTGCTGTCGCTGCCAAAGCAGCGTTAAGGCCATAGAAGTTGCTGTTGTCCTCGGAGGAGGTATCGCCGGTTTTGCTGAGCGTTACGCCGGTAAGCGTAAGTACGCCGCCATTCGTAACTTTTACTGCTGAAGCATCGGCTGCAGCTGCAGTAAAAGTCTCCAGCGTTTTGCTGGCTGTGCCGCCGTTCAGTGAGTAGGTGGCGCTGCCGAGTGTGCTGGCATCCACGGTGCTGTCCGTACTGCCGCCAGTGCCCTCTGGAGGGGTTCCGGTGGGCGGTGTGCCTTCAGGCGGTGTACCTGTTTTTCCATCATCCGCACTCGCTGTCCCTGCTGTCCCCGCTGCACCAGCCGTGCTGCCTTCTGATGTCAGGCTGACGGTCTTTGTAGTTTTGTCGTAGCTTGCCGTCAGACCGACCGCTTCCGAGATGGCTCTTGCCGGGAGATAGACAGTGCCATTATAGATAAAGGGCTTTACCGTTGCTCCGGTGGCGTCTTTAAGCGCGGCTTCCTGTCCGTTCAGCTTCACGATAATGTTGTCATAGGTGACAGCGATTTGTTTTTGAATCGAGTCGGCATAAGCCGAGACGGACATTGCTACCGAAGCGGTTACGGCAACGCCGGCTACAAAACCCTTCATTCCATTTCTTTTGCCCATGGTCATCCTCATCCTTTGCCATTAGATTGATCCTGCATATGTAGAGCATGTTGCCCTGTGCTGCTGCATGTCTACATTGTAGGACCGCTAACTGAAAGTCATATGAGATTGCGCTGAATGTTTGTTGAAGGTACGCTGAATGTTTGTTGAAAATCATGGGCACGCAAAAAAGCGGCCCGCCCCGGCAGAAAACCGGAGAGGACCGCTCATGCAAATCCGAAATATACAGTTGATCCGTTCTTTAAGCGTACCAGCCCCATACGAAGATGTACAAGGTACCGTAGATGGTAACCAGACCGACAAACAGCGCGTAGGCGATATTGATGTACAGCTCTTTTTTGGTATCCGCCGATTCCCCGATATGCATGAACACGAACAATTGCAGGGAAGCTTGGATAATCGCTGTGACCAGCAAAATGGCCATATTGGCGCCCTTGGACAGATCACCATAGATCACGATTAACGCTGCGGCAGAAAGGACCAGAGAGGCCAGATAACCCATCACATGGCGAATTGGAAACAGTTGCTTCATCATGTCACATCAGTCCTTTCAGGTAGACGAAGCTGAAGATAAAGATCCAGACAACGTCCAGGAAGTGCCAGAACAGTGAGAAGATAAATGTCTTGTTGGCGGTAGCCGGATTGATGCCTTGACGCCACAATTGAATCATAATGGCCGTTCCCCACAGGAAGCCGAAGCTGACGTGGGCACCGTGCGTTCCCAGCAGAACGAAGAGGCTGGAGAGGAAGCCGCTGGTCTGCAGCGTCGCTCCTTCATGCACATAGGTGAAGAACTCCGTAATTTCAATCCCGATAAAGCCAAGACCCATCAGTAGCGTGATGGCCATGAAGACCATCATCGCTTTCTTGTAGCCAAGACGCATGGCATGAACGGCAAGACCGATCGTGAACGAGCTGGTCAGCAGCAGGAAGGTTTCGATCAGCACCGGGCCGATTTCGAACAGCTCACTTCCGCTAGGGCCGCTGGCAAAACGGTTCACCATTACAAAGTATACGGTGAACAAGGTGGCGAACAACGGAATTTCAGCTCCGAGAAACACCCAAAACCCGAAAATTTTATTGCTGTTCTCTTCTGTAGAGTATTCCAGCGGCTTAGACGCATCTATTTTCATACAGTCTCACCCCGCATCAATTTCTTTTCTGTAGCAATAACCTCTTCAGCCGAAATATAGTAGCCGTGATCACGGTCAAAGGACATGGCTGCGAGCATAATCAGGACACCAACCCCGGCGACAATGGCCGGAATCCACATGCTGAAGACCAGGAAGAAGCCGAGGAAAAAGAAGATAACACCCAGTATAAACGGCTTGCCGGTATTGCTTGGCATGTGAATTTTGGTGATTTTATCCTCGAACAGCGGCATTTTTTTGTTCTGCTTGGCTTCCCAGAAGGCATCCATAGTCTGAACCTTTGGCACAACCGCAAAGTTATAGACCGGCATTGGACTATGCGTAGCCCATTCCAGTGTGCGTCCATCCCAAGGATCGCTTGTAGTGTCTCTAGGCATGTAGCGTGTGCTCCAGTAGATGTTGTAGACCAGAAGCACGAAGCCAATTGCCAGACCTATCGCGCCCACGAAGCTCAGCATATTGAGCGGACCAAAGCCTGTTTCCTTGGAATAGGTGTACATCCGCCGGGTCATCCCCATCAGACCGAGGAAGAACAGCGGGAAGAAGGTAACGTTAAAAGAAATCACGATCCACCAGAAGGAATGCTTGCCCAGCCGCTCGTTCAGGCGGAAGCCGAATACTTTCGGGAACCAGTAGTGGAACCCGGCAATAACGGCGAAGACAGCGCCCGGAATCAGCACGTAGTGGAAATGCGCGACCAGGAACATGGTGTTATGGTACTGGTAGTCGGCACTGGCCATTGCCAGCATGACGCCGGTAACCCCACCGATGGTGAAGATCGGGATAAAGGCCAGCGTGTAGAGCATCGGTGTAGTAAAGGTGATTCGCCCTTTGCGCAGGGTGAACAGCCAGTTGAATATTTTAACCCCTGTCGGTACGGCAATAGCCATAGTGGTAATCGAGAAGAAGCTGTTGACCATCGCGCCTTGACCCATCGTGTAGAAATGGTGAGCCCATACCAGGAAGGACAAGAGCGAGATAACCACCATACTGAATACCATTGATTTATATCCATACAGGTTCTTTTTGGAGAAGGTGGCGATAATTTCGCTATAAATACCGAAGGCCGGCAAAATAACGATATAGACCTCCGGATGGCCCCATACCCAGAACAGGTTGGCCCAGAGCATATCCATCCCGCCGTTCGCCATCGTGAAGAATTGCGAGCCGAACAGGCGGTCGAACATCATCAGCGCCAGCGCCACGGTCAGCACCGGGAAAGCGAAGACGATAATGATGTTAGTAATCAATACGGACCAGGTGAACATCGGCATCTTCATCAGCTTCATGCCTGGTGCGCGCATTTTCAGGATTGTTACGATAAAGTTGACGCCTGTGATCAGAGTCCCGATACCGGAAATCTGCAGCGCCAGAGAGTAGTAGTTGTTGCCGACCGTCGGACTGAACTCCAGACCCGCCAGCGGGAAGTAAGCCGACCATCCGGCATCCGGCGATCCGCCGATGACGAAGGAAATGTTCAGCAGCATGGCTCCGAAGAAGAAGAGCCAGAAGCTGACGGCGTTGAGGCGGGGGAAAGCCACGTCTCTGGCGCCGATCTGCAGCGGCACGATAACGTTCATCAGACCGATGATAAACGGCATAGCCATGAAGAGAATCATGATCAGGCCGTGAGTGGTGAATACCTCATTGTAGTGCTGTGCGTTGAGAAACTTCATTTCCGGCGCTGCCGTCTGCAGACGCATCATGATCGCGTCCACACCACCGCGGAACAGCATGAGCAGCGCGGCCAGGATATACATGACGCCGATCTTCTTATGGTCGACCGTGGTCAGCCATTCGCGCCAGAGGTAGCCCCATTTTTTAAAATAGGTTAGCCCGACGATAATCCCTATGGTAGCGAGTGCGATACTGGCCATGGCTCCATAGATTAAGGGTTCGCCTGGAACCTTAAATTTTTCTAAATCCATTAGGGTGGCTCCTTTCAGGTTGTTTCATCGAGCGGTTTATTACAAGCTGCTATTTGTGAGTATGTTCATCCACAGGTGAGCTAGGCACGGGCTGCTCCAGTTCCGGGTCCGTTTTAGTGTTGAACTCGGTTTCTTCAGTCGTTGCCGGTGAAGGATGAACGTCCTTGTTGTCCTGGTGCTCCATACTTCCGTTGTCCATATCCATCTCTTTGCCGTCACCGCTCATATGCTGGCCGTGATCTCCCGGAGGAGGACTGAACTCCAGATGGGTCGTGGAATAGGTTTTGCGTCCGATAAAGTCGGCGGCAAGCAGGCCTTTGAATTCCTTCTCCGTCAGCTTGGGAGCGGTTTCTTTAACCTCTTTAACCCATTTGTCGTAATCCTTGCTGCTCATAACGAGCGTTTCAAATTCCATTTGGGCAAAGCCCTTGCCGTTAAAGTTGGCATTTCTGCCGAGATATGAGCCTTCCGTATCAGCGGAAAGGTGAAGCGTTGTGAGCATGTCGCTCATGGCGTACTTTTGCCCGGCGAGCTGTGGAATCCACAGACTGGTGATGGGGCCAAAAGAGTACATCCGGAACTCTACCGCCCGGTGAACGGGGATATTGAGGTAGTTCACGGTTTCAATGCCTTCCTCCGGGTAGCTGAAATGCCATTTCCAGTTGGAAGAGGCTGCGTAGATGACCAGAGGCTTCTGATCTTTGTATTCTGTAGCGACATTTTCAACGGCATTGGTTGTCTTGACCGTCACGACGGACAGGAAGGCCACGATAATGATCGGGATGATAATCCAGATCGCTTCGAGCACCTTGTTGCCCTCCTCGTGCTCCGGAATGTAGCCTTCGTTGCTTTTTTTAGCCCGGTACTTCACCAGCACGAAGATATATAAGATGTAGACAACTGCCAGAACACCGAGCATCACTATAATAGAAAGGATGATGGTGTCAGATAAAGTTCGTGCAGAAGGCCCCTTAGGATTCAGAACGGTGAGTGAACTGCATCCCGGCAGGAGGAGGATGAGGCTGAGAAACAAAGCGTATAACGGTCCCTTTTTTGTCATATAGAACTCCTTCCTTCAATAGTTCTTTTCATTCGCCGAACATTGCGGGCAAACATTAACCTGTATCTATAGTAAGAACTACTTACCCATAATGCAAAATACATATTCTGGATAAAAAGCTATAATCGTCCTCAAAAATGTCCATTTAGTTAAATATATGTGATCAAATTGTTACAACTATCTTTACGTATGATAAAGATCACTGTAACGGTGCGTCTTAAGGTTATTTTAAGGAAGTTCAAATTTTGTTCACAATTTCACAAATGTTACTATTTTCGTCACAATTAATTTAAATGAAAATAGCGCTATTTTAGCGTTTTTTGCTTGATATGACAGCATTCAACGATTTTCGATTTCTTTCTGAAAAAGAATGCGATATGTCATTTGTCACAACAAAAGTGTTACAGTTTTTTCTGCTTCGGGTTACAATCTCTCAAATTACGTTATATATATCTATGATAAAGTAATAGATAAATATACATAGATTGGAGACTGCATCTGGTGACTATTAAAAAAGCAATGCTGTTATTCTTTTCATTATTCCTGTGTCTTGGTGTCGTGCAGACGACGGCAAACGCTACTGGCGCGAACGCTGAGCTGAAGCTTGGAGTGAACGATAAACTGAGCGGCATTACAGCCGTTTCCGTAAAAGGCAGCTATTATGTCCCGCTCCGCGCTTTGGCTGAGGAATTGAAGTGGACGATTACCGGCCTTCCTGACGGAATTCAGGTTGATGGCGGAGGACGCAAGCTGCTGCTGCTCAAGGGTGATGGAGGTGCTCAGCTTCAAGACGGAAATGTTGCGCCGATGAACACGTTCGTGAAGAATGGAGCCTTGATGGTCCAACTGAAGATCAGCGCCTACCTTGGGTATATAATATCCTTTCAGCCGGATAAATATTTACTGAGAGTTCGGGATGCTTCGGCCTCGCTGGATGATGCGGGGTTCCTGAGCCGATATAAGAGTGAGCTTACCCCGCCGTCTGTTCCTGATAAACCTGCGCAGACACCTGCTGGCAAGCCGGGCAAGACCCTGTATATGACCTTTGACGACGGGCCTTCCGCCACGACCTCGGAGCTGCTGGATATTCTGAATAAGTATGAGGTAAAAGCTACATTCTTCATGCTTGGGCCGAATATGAACCGCTACCCTGCTGAGGTGAAGCGGATTATGAAAGAGGGGAACGGACTGGGGCTGCATGGCATGACGCACCGCAAGGACAAATTTTATGCTTCACCATCCGCCGCACTGGCTGAAATGAATGGAGATAACGCGGTGCTGCAAAAGATTGCCGGCACAGGCACAACGCTGATCCGTCCGCCTTACGGCAGCAAGCCTTATTTTACCAAGAGCTTCAGAGACAAGGTGCTGGTCCAGGGCTACCATCTGTGGGACTGGAATGTGGACTCGGATGACTGGAAGTACAAGGAGAACAGTGCCAAAATCTATAACACAGTGATGAACCAGGTGCACGGGCTGCAAAAATCCAAAACCAACCCGGTTGTTCTGATGCATGATCAGAAAGCCACCCTCAAAGTTCTTCCACGCCTGCTTGAGTCGTTGAAGAAAGAGGGCTACACCTTCGAAATCATTACGAAGGATCTTCAGCCGCAGAACTTCTGGAAGGACCACCGCTAACATTTGGTCACGACAGGGTATCCTGTGGGGAATATGATTTGTATAAAAAAAGAGTAAGTTTTCCGAGGCTTTTGGCCTTGGAGCTTACTCTTTTTTTGCTTGGTTGCGTGTCTGGCCCACGCAAGGCCGCCCGTGGGCGCGTTGCTGCGCGGCCTAGGTACGAATAACGGCAGAACTGCCGTTAATTCCGCGGCTCGACGCGGGATCGGCTTAAACAACGGTAAAAGTGCCGTTGTTAGGCGCACCGTGGGCGTCCCGGCCCCAACAACGGCAGAAATGCCGTTAATTCCGCGGCTCGACGCGGGATCGGCTTAAACAACGGTAAAAGTGCCGTTGTTAGGCGCACCATGGGCGTCCCCGGCCCCAACAACGGCAAAACTGCCGTTGTTTCCACGCCCCGACGCTGGATCGGCTCAAACAACGGTAAAAATGCCGTTGTTAGGCGCACCGTGGGCGTCCCGGCCCCAACAACGGCAAAACTGCCGTTGTTTCCACGCCCCGACGCTGGATCGGCTCAAACAACGGTAAAAATGCCGTTGTTAGGCGCACCGTGGGCGTCCCGGCCCCAACAACGGCAAAACTGCCGTTGTTTCCACGCCCCGACGCTGGATCGGCTCAAACAACGGTAAAAATGCCGTTGTTAGGCGCACCGTGGGCGTCCCGGCCCCAACAACGGCAAAACTGCCGTTGTTTCCACGCCCCGACGCATCCCCAACGCAGCCCCGGCACGCCGGGCCGCTCCCTCCCGGCCAGAATGGCCGCTTTTTACGCTAACAAGAAGCTGTTCGCACTATCACTTGTACAGATAATTGATAATCATATTGACCAGCTCTGACTTCAGCCGCTCGGTGGAGATTCTCTGCGGGGAGAAGGAGATGACGTCAACGATGGCGCTCATCGCTTCGAATACGATAATGGAGGTAGCCTCCAGGTCTTCGGTTTTAAGCTCATCCTGCCCCATCTGCAGATACTGCAGGGTTCTGCGCCGGCCCACTTCATACTGTGCATCCATCAGCTGTCTGATCTCTTCATCGCTATGGTACATGATGGTCAGTTCTTTATGGTAGCCAATAAAGGCTTTATGGGAGATCAGCAGGGTGTCTACTAGATGCGCAATCAGATCGGCCCGGTGGATGGTATCGAAGTTGATCTCCGCCATCGAAGCCTCAATTTGGGCCATTAGCTGTTCCCCGTAGACATGAAGAACATCAATGAATACAGCTCTTTTATCGGCAAAATAGGAATAAAAGCTGCCGGTCGATACCCCGGCCGCAGCTGCGATTTGCTTGGTATTAGTCTGATGGAAGCCTTTGTCCGAGAACAGCTTCATAGCCGCCTGGACGATGGCTTCTTTGGTTTTGATGCTGCGGTCCTGCCTTGGTGTTCTGATCTTATCTCCAATGTCACTCATGTCCGAAGCTCCCCCTTGTATTACCGATTGTAGAGGAGCGGCTTGGGGCTGTCAACAAAACATGAACTAGAGTTCAATTATTTTCATTGACAAATATGAACTTTGGTTCATATAATCTGAACATGAACTGTAGTTCATATTTTGAGGAGTGAGAGAGATGAGTATAAGAACGCGCAGGGCTTTATCTTTTACGGCGATTGTATTGGGATTTTTCATGGCGCTGCTGGATACGACGATTATTAATATTGCCCTGCCGGAGATGACGCGCCATTTCGGCGGAAGTGTATCGCAAATTTCATGGGTGATGAACGGGTATAACCTGGCTTTTGCCGTTTTTATTCTGACAGCTTCACGGCTGGCGGATCAGTTTGGCCGCAAGAAAGTATTTATAATCGGTGTTGCTTTGTTTACATTAACCTCGCTGCTGGCCGGGTTTGCTACCTCACTTGGGATGCTGATTCTGCTGCGGGTTATCCAGGGCCTCGCGGGAGCGATCATTGTCCCGGTTACAATCCCGCTGACTACGACCACCTTTCCAAAAGAAATGCATGGCCTGATCATCGGCATATGGGGAGCTGTGTCGGGCGTGGCGGCAGCGAGTGGTCCGGCCTTGGGCGGAATTATTACGCAGAAGCTGAGCTGGGAGTGGATCTTTTTTGTCAACGTGCCGCTTGGTGTGCTTAGCATTGTGCTTACGGCCATCTTCATTAAGGAATCCCGCGATAACTCAGCAAGCAGGTCAATTGATTATGGCGGAACACTCGGAATTACCGGCGCTATGTTCTGTATTACGTATGCGCTAATCAAGGTGCAGGACTATGGCTGGAATTCGGGGGTTGTGTTTGCGCTGCTGGGCACAGGTCTGGTACTCCTGGCGGTGTTCTTCTTGACACAGTGGAAAGGAAAAGAACCAATGCTGCCCCTGTCGCTGCTGCGGATACGGACATTTAACAGTGCTTCCCTGACCATGCTGTTCGTTGGCGCGGCACTGATGAATCTCTCGCTGCTGACCTCCTTCTTCCTGACGCGGATGATGGGGATGACCGAGCTGAGGGCTGGGCTTGTGCTCTCGATGGTTGCGGTAGGCTCGATTATAAGCTCGGCGATTTCCGGGCCGCTGTCTGCAAAATATGGCAGCCATCTGTTCGCCGCCGCCGGCATTTTGGTGACGGGTGGAGCGATGTATTCCTTGAGCGGACTGCATGCTGACTCGGCGACTAGCGAAGTGGTGATTCGCCTGTTTGTGGCCGGTGTCGGCGTGGGGCTCACAATGGCCCCGGTGATGTCTTCCTCCGTCCGCAATGTGCCGGAGGACAAAGTAGGCATCTCTTCAGGGGTCACGAATATGGCTAAGGCGCTCGGGAGTGTCATCGGGGTGGCTATCATCGTAACCGTGCTGCAGCACAACACGGACAGCGAGCTGCGCAAGGCGGATAACCGCACGGCCCAGGCTATTCAGACGGATACGGTGCTGCAGCCGTTCGTCAAAAATGTCCTTGTCGAAGCCGTAGGTTCGCTCGGCAAGGGAGCGGGTTCGCAAGCGGGTGGAAGCGCCGGGGGAGCGGACACTGCCGCCGCCGTGGTTCATGCTGTGGAGCTTGCCGCCGCCAAGCTGCCGCCTGCGGAGCAGAAGGCTTTTGCGGCGGATAGCGGCAACCAGTACCGCGAAGCGAAGCTGGTGCTGTCGGGGGCGGGAAGCGGCATGCGGGAGGCTGCGGTGCAGGCGTTCAGCCGTACCTTTGCTTTTGCCAGTCTGCTGCTGCTTCCAGGCTTACTGTTCGCGCTGTTAAGCGATAAACGCCCGAAACCGCAAGAATCGGAAGTACTTGCCGAGCCTGCCGCGTTGGAACACTAACAGAGAGCCATCGAGGCGAAGCCGCATAGGTGAGACATGTTCGTGCCGCCGCAAGCCCGCAGAGGAAGGGACACGGCTATATAAATCAAGCTCGGGGCGGTCCTGCAAGGACCGCTTTTTTGCAAATATAAGAAAGTATAAGTTTCACAATATCCTTTATTCTTATATTTCTCGCTGAAACGGATACCTGAAAGCGATACGGAGTATCGCTGCTTCGGAAGCATATGCTTCTTTTATGGACGGCGTAGCCGTTTCTACTTGATTGACATCAATTTTAAACTGTATTAATAATAGTAGTACAGTTAATACACTTGTATGATAAGCTCCAATTACATCATCATCGTCAGAATGCAGCACGGGAAAGGAGGACGGTCATGTTCGAATTGGATGTCCGCAGCCGCAAGCCGATTTACGAGCAGTTGACCGATAAGGTCAAGGAGCTGATTATGCACGGGATTTTGCAGGCCGATGAGCAGCTTCCGTCAGTAAGAATCTTATCCTCGCAGCTTACAGTGAACCCCAATACGATTCAGAAAGCCTACCGGGAGCTTGAGCGGGAAGGCTATATTTATTCCTTGCAGGGCAAGGGGAGCTTTGTGGCTTCACTTCAGCAGGGGCAGAGTGAGAGTCAAAGAGCGGAGCTTCGGGAGGAGCTGCTGCGCCTGATGGCGGAAGCGGTGTACCTTGGATTTACCGAGAGCGAAATAGGCGCACTGTACCGTCAGGTACTGGAGCAGAGAGAGAAGGGGGCGAAACCATGATTGAGATCCGTGGAGTCAGCAAAAGCTTTCAGGGCGAGAAGGCTGTAGACAGCCTGTCCCTCACGGTACATAAAGGGGCCATTTACGGTCTGCTGGGCTCAAATGGAGCAGGGAAAACGACACTGCTAAAGACACTCGCCGGTATCTACAGGCCCGAGGAAGGGACGGTTAAGGTTGGCGGAGAGTCCGTTTTCGAGAGTCCGGCGGTGAAACAGAGGCTTATTTTTATGCCCGACAGTCCGTACTTCTTCCCGCAGGCGACAATCAAAAGTATGGCGGCCTTCTATCGTTCGATTTATCCGGGCTGGAGCGGGAAACGCTTTGAGGAGCTGGGCGTTATGTTCCGGCTGGATACAGGCCGCAAGCTGAGCCGCTTCTCCAAAGGGATGCAGCGTCAGGCAGCCTTCTGGCTCGCGCTCAGTTGTACGCCCGATGTGCTTATCATGGATGAGCCGATTGACGGGCTTGATCCGGTCATGCGGAAGCAGATCAAAAACCTGCTGTTCCAGGAGGTGGCGGAGCGTGGACTTACCGTGCTTATTTCCTCACATAATCTGCGGGAGATTGAGGATCTGTGTGATCATGTCGGCATTATGCACGGCGGCCGGATGCTGGTGGAGAAGGATCTGGATGATCTGAAGGCGGACACGCACAAAATTCAGGTGGCCTTCCGGGATGAACGGCATGCGTCAGCCTTGACAGCGAAGCTGCAGATTCTGCATCAGGAGCAGCGGGGAAGCGTGAATCTGTATATCGTAAAAGGTGACCGTGAGCGGATTTCGCAAGCTTTTCATGTCTACGAGCCATATGTATTTGATCTGCTTCCCTTGACGCTGGAGGAAATCTTTATTTATGAAATGGGGGATGCCGGATATGATGCGCAGCCGATTCTTCTTTAACAGCGGCATTATCCGCCAGAATGTGCGCCAGCACGGCTGGATTGGAATCATATATACACTAGGGCTGTTGTTCTCGCTTCCGCTGCAGCTGTTCATGAGCAGCTATCCTGGTGCCCAGCCCCAAAAAATCGAGAATCTGTTCCGTGTCGGCGGGAACATTCAGATACTGTTCATCATCTCGCTTCCGGTTGCTGCCGGGCTGTTCCTGTTCCGTTATTTACAGTCCAAAATGCCCTCGGATCTGTGGCACAGTCTTCCGCTCCGCCGGGAGCATTTGCTTGCAGCCCATATGGCGAGCGGTATTGGCCTGCTGCTGATTCCAGTCTGGCTGACGGCGGGGGTTACCGCAATCGTAACGCCGCTTAGCGGCAATATGTATATTTACCCGGGAGCAGATATTTGGCAATGGGGACTTATCGTGAGTATTCTTACACTGTTTTTATTTGTTTTCAGTGTGTTTGTAGGCATATGTACGGGACAAACGGTGCTTCAGGGAATTGTCATCTATATTCTCTTAATTCTGCCTGCTGTTCTGCTGCAGTTTGTTAATCAGCACTTCAGCACGTACCTCTATGGATACCCTGATTGGTATGTGATGAGCAACCGCTTGGAAAGCTGGTCACCGCTGCTGCGTTTGATGGATTTTGCGGTTAATCCTTTTAGCAGGGGAGAGCTATGGGTTTACGCCGCTTTATCCGCGGTCTTTCTGGCGTTATCCTTTGTGCTGTACCGCAAACGTCAAAGTGAAAAGGCAGGACAGGCGATCGCCTTCACCTATTTCAACCCGTTGTTCAAAGCAGGGGTCATGCTCTGCGCCATGCTGCTATCGGGAACTTATTTTTCCTCGCTTAAGCCTAATCAGCTTGGCTGGATCATTTGCAGCCATATTGTTGGGGCGCTGTTTGGCTACATCGCAGCGGAAATGATCATCCGCAAAACCTGGCAGATTATAACCCGCAAAACGCCTCTGGAATTTGCCGTGTATGGAATACTCCTGGGTCTGCTGGTCTACATTCCGGTGTCGAGGCTAACAGGTTATGAGAGCCGTGTTCCTTCTGCTGATCGAATCAGCAGTGTGTATGCGGGAAGCAATTACCGGATGTATAACGATAATTCGTATCCCTTGGGCAGCAAGATTTTTTCAAAGGATAAATCCTACATTGAGGCGGTCCGCAAGCTGCATCAGGCGCTTGTCATTGCACGTCCGGAGGAGACGCAGACTTCGTCCGGCCGCTATGTGAGCGGCAGCGAAAAGTTCACTATATTTTATCAGCTGGAGAATGGGCGGAAGCTGGTGCGCGAGTACATGATTCCGGCCCAAGGGTTCGAGCCTGAACTGAAGACTGTCATGGAGAATCCGGATTTCAAGCGCAGGGAGTATAATCTTCAGGGGCTGGATAAGGGAATTGAAAGCTTCAGATTGACCAGCCGGAATCGGGCGGTGAGTATCACGGAGCCGGAGGACGTACAGGAATTTAAAGCTATTCTGGTAAAAGAAATCTTGAACATGTCCTATGAAGATCAGACTGGCGGTCAATTGCCTCGCGCGTATATCCAGCCTGTCCTCCCACCGGAGGAGACCAAGGAAGGGACCATGTACTACATTCACAGCTACAATTGGCTGCCCTCCTATAAGGAGCTGGGGAACTGGCTGGAGCAAAAAGGCTTTGCAGACAAGGTTGGGACCCGCCCCGAGGACGTTAAATCTGCCGAAATGATCAAAGATGATTACAAGGGCAAGCTGCCTCAGGAAGAAGTCTATAACCTGGAAAAGCATATGTCTCTGTCCCGCAGCGAAAACCGTTCGGTGGTTACCCGGGATAAGGCGCGGATTGCGGAAATTCTGAAATACCAGCGTGATTATACGGGGAAAAACGGAGCGTATGTAGTAAGGGTAGAGTATAAAGATGGAGACATAAATTATATTTCTCTCCAAGAGCAGGACATGCCGCCAGCCCTGAAATCGCTGCTTCCGTAGCCCGGAGCAGATTGCTCAAATGGCAGATACAGGTTGACAGAACCTGGAATGGTGGCTTATGCTTTTGGAAATTAAATGAAGTACAAAACTAAGCATATGCTTTCGAAGCGAGTTTTGTACGAAGTAACTCAATGAAGTAGATGCTAACAAAACTTTCAGGAGGTCAGGACAGATGAAGGAACAAGGTAATAATTTGCGCTCGAATAATGTCTACATGCTTCCATTCCATCTGTCCGCCTCGTTCGGCAGGTCAGCCTTTGCAGCGGCTCATTTATTTCCGGCAGCAAGCTAACCGGCAATAATGTGCCTGAATTTGCATTAGGCGGCAGCCTGGCCATGGACGATGGAGTCCATGGCCTTTTTGTATTCTTTTTGGCTAAGAAAGGGGAATTAACCTATGACTGAAATACATGAATTGATAAGGCGCCAGCTCCGCGCCATTGAGTCGGAGGAGGATGTCCGCATCCTCTATGCCTGCGAATCCGGCAGCCGGGCCTGGGGATTTCCGTCCAAAGACAGTGATTACGATGTCCGGTTCCTGTACGTGCGCCGCCCGGAAGCGTATCTGTCGATCTTCGAGCAGAGGGATGTTATCGAGCGTCCGATCAGCGAAATGCTGGATATTAACGGCTGGGATTTGAAGAAAGGGCTTCAGTTGTTCCTCAAATCCAACCCTCCGCTCCTGGAGTGGCTGCAATCACCGATCCAGTATGAAGAGAACTATACAGTGGCTGAGCGCATACGCAGCTTATCACCGCTTGGTTTCTCGCCAAAATCCTGTGTCTATCACTATCTTCATATGGCCCGGGGGAACTACCGCACTTATCTGCAGGGCAGCGAGGTGAAGATCAAGAAGTACTTTTACGTCCTCCGGCCCCTGCTGGCCTGCGCCTGGATTGAGAAATATCAGGAGGTGCCGCCGTTGGAATTCACCACGCTGGTAGCCGACCTGATTCCAGAGGGCACAGAGCTGAGAGAAACGGTCGAAGAACTGCTGGTCCGCAAAATGTCAGGCGATGAGCTGAATCTGGAGCCGCGTCTTGAGGTCATCAACGATTATCTGGAGCAGAGAATCAGCCATTATGAAGCGGTGGCCGCCCAGTTTGGACAGGGGAGCAGCGTATCGGTTGAAGCGCTGAATGAGCTGTTCCGCTCCGCACTGCTGGAGGTCTGGGGTGGAGACAGCCGCTGGACTTCGTAGGGGGACAATAGTTCACAGGCTAATCTTATGTAAGTTTAGTTAGGTAATGCAAAAAGTAATTGAGGTGTAAAAAATGTTGAATCAAGCTGCTGAGGTTTCACTCAGCAAATTTATGACCATGCTGCTCCGGCATACCCCGGAGGCATACGGCTTGATCCTGGACCCTGAGGACGGCTCTTGTCTGCTGGAGGATCTGCTGGGTGTTATCAGCAAGACTCCAAGATGGTCAGGGATCAATGAGGTGGACATCCGTCAGGTTGTTGCCAATTGTGAGAAGCAGCGCTTCGCAATCGAAGGAGAACGCATTAAAGCACGGTATGGGCACAGTCATGCCAAGCTTGAATATGAGCCGGGGACACCGCCGCTTGTACTGTATCATGGAACTCATCAAAATGCGCTGCCCGCCATTCTGAAGGAGGGGCTTCAGCCAATGGGACGGCAATATGTGCATTTATCGGAAGGGCTTCATTTCGCCAGCTTGGCCGGAAGCCGTAGAGGCAAGCTGGTTCTGCTGACGGTCGATACGGTTAAAGCTGCTCAGCACGGCGTAACCTTCTATTATGCGGGTAATGAAGTGTGGCTGGCGGAGCCGATTCCGCCTGCTTGTATTGCACGGCGGGAGGAGCCGTAGATCAGAACTGTCCCATTAGGAGGAATTCCCCATGAATGAAGTGCCGGATCATCTGGACCACGGCCTGCAGATTGTCTTCATCGGCTTCAACCCCAGCCTCCGCTCCGGGGAGCTGGGGCATCACTATGCGAATCCGCGTAATAACTTCTGGCGCATTCTGGAACGCTCCGGTCTGACGCCGCGCCTCTATGATGCTTCGGAGGATGGGGAGCTGCTCCGGCTTGGGCTGGGCTTCACGAATATCGTTGCCCGCCCGACACGCGGGGCAGAGGACATCACGCGGGAGGAATACGCCGAGGGGCGGGAGCTTCTTCGCGGCAAGCTGGCCCGCTACCGTCCGGAGATCGCCTGCTTTGTTGGCAAGGGAGTCTACACGGAATTCAGCCGCAGAGCCAAGGCGGACTGGGGCTTTCAGGACGAACAGCCCCCCGTTGTGGACGGTGTGCGCGAGTTCGTAGCTCCCTCATCCAGCGGTCTGGTTCGCATGCCGCTGCCGGAGATAGTAGGCATTTACCGCAGGCTCTACGAATACATTCAGGAAAGCCGCTGACGAACGTGCTTCCGCGAACCTTGCGAACATGCGCTGTGACTGGATAATTGTATTTGCTGCAGTTAAAAGGTTGCGTTATGCCGTTTTTTTAGAGATAAATGTATTCGGTACAATTAAAAATGACGGAAAGTCCATTTTTCCTGAGATGACAACTATTTAATTGTACAGACTACAATTAAAGCTGTATTGACCTCCAAACGGCGCAGTTTAGTTGTACGAAATACAGTTACAGTTTGGAGCATAAGTGTGCAGCCGGAATGTTATGAGCAACGCTGCTCTCACCACAGGCTCAGACGCAGCAAAAAACACCCTTGAAAGAAGGGTGTTTTTTGCACTGCCGAAGTTGTCAGCTGCCACGCTTCGCGTCAGATCTCGATCAGCAGCAGAATAATCGAGGACAGCGACAGGCAGATGCTGATAAGATAGAGGACAGCAACGACCTGCTTCTGGTTCAGACCGGCTTTGAGCAGGCGGTAGTGCACCTGGGTCGCGTCAGCCTGATAAATGGATTTGCCTTGAAGGAAACGTTTGGTGATGACAAACAGATTGTCGAAGATCGGCAGGCCGAGCGCCAGAATCGGGATGAATAGCGACAGCACTGTCGCCTGCTTGAAAGCACCATCCAGCGCGATCACGGCGAGAATATAGCCAAGAAAGGTGGCGCCGGCATCGCCCATGAAGATTTTGGCCGGAGCTTTGTTGTAGCGCAGATAGGCAATGGTGACGCCCACTAGCGTTATAGCCATCATGGCAGAGATGGATTGTCCTTTGGCCAAAGCGACGACGAACAGCGTCATTGCAGAAATTGCCGTCAGCCCGCCGGCCAAGCCGTCCATACCGTCAGAGAAATTGATCACTGTGGTTACGCCGAAAATCCAAAGGATTGTAAGCACAAATTGCAGGATCACCGGCAGCGAGATATAATCGCCGGAGAAAGGATTAATGAACCCGGTGAAGGCATTGCCGGACAGAAAGACCAGAATCGCCGCAGCGATCTGAACGATAAACTTCGGCAGCGCCGGAAAGTCCTTGCCTTTGGTTTTGTACCAGTCATCAATGGTGCCTATGGTTAGCAGGAGCACGCCGCCAATGAAGAGGGCGAGAGTCTCCAGCGAAAATTCATGGGTAAACAGCAGATAAGTGATGAAAAATCCGATGAATATAGCATAACTGGCTGTCAGCGGAATGGGCTCCCTGTGTATTTTGCGTTCCACATCCTGCCTGGGCTTGTCCACAAAATCGAGCCGGAAAGCGAGCCTGCCAAGCGGAGGAATCAGCAAGTAGACGATCGAGAAGGAGACCAGAAACGCTAGAACGTAAAAAATGACAATCACCGCCGTAAGTTATTTTTAATAAGCCTGTCTGAATTATATCGCAGAAAGTAAGCTCTTGTCGACGAGACATGAAACTTGAGGGGGATTTTGGAGAATGAAATATGAGGTCATTTTGTTTGATGCTGATGATACGCTGTTTGATTATGGGATGGCGGAGAGCAGAGCGCTGTACAATGCGTTTGCTCATTTTGGACTGCCGACAGGCGCGGAGGAGTATGCGGCCAGCTATCAGGAAATCAACCGGGCGCTGTGGAAGGATCTGGAGCAAGGGCGGATTTCCTCGGCTGTACTGCGGGTTGAACGGTTCAACCGGCTGTTTGCCGCACACAAGCTTGAGCTGAGTCCTGAAGCATTCAGCGAAGCTTACTTGCGTTTTTTGGGCGAAGGGACGTTCCTGATTGAAGGGGCTGTGGAGCTGTGCGGAGAGCTGTCCGGCTGCAGGCTGGCTATCATCACCAATGGAATCAAGGATGTGCAGCGGTCCAGAATCCAGGGCTCGCCGCTGAGCGGTGTTTTTGAGCAGATCATTATTTCCGAGGAGGCGGGCTGTCAGAAGCCGGAGACGGGAATTTTTGATTATGCTTTTGCCAAATTAGGGCTTTCCGATAAAAGCAAAGTGCTGATCGTAGGCGATTCGCTGACCTCCGATATCCAGGGCGGAATCAATTACGGTATCGACACCTGCTGGTTCAATCCGCTGGGAAAAACGGGCGATCCGGGCATCCGGCCGACCTATGAGATTCGGGCGCTGTCTGAGCTTCTGGCAATTGCCCTACTAGGGCGGAGTTGAGAAAATGGTCCGGATTTTCAGCGTCAAAATTCCCGAAGCCTCCACTGTGAATGTTCAGGAAGTGCTGGATCTTTTGTCGGAAGAACGGAGAGAGAGGACACTTCGGTACCGGAGAGAAGAGGACCGTATCCGAAGCGTACTTGCTGAAGCTCTGATTCGCACACTGCTTATCAAGGAGCATAACATGGACAACCGCTCTCTCCGATTCGCCGTTAACCAATACGGGAAGCCTTATCTTGCTGATTTGCCAGGATGCCAGTTCAATCTCACCCATGCGGGGGACTACGTGCTGTGTGCTATCGACCAGAAGCCATTAGGTATTGATGTAGAAGAGATTAAGCCTATAGATTTGTCCATTGCCAGCCGCTTTTTCGCCCCCGGGGAGAGTCAAGAGATTGAGAGGATGCCAGAAGACAGGCGCTTGGATCATTTCTATCAATTGTGGACCGCCAAGGAGAGCTATATCAAATTCAGAGGGACCGGATTGTCCATGCCGCTCAATTCTTTTTCCCTGCAAATTTCCGGCGGACGTATAGAGCTTGTTGAACAGGGAGACTCTCCGGTAGCCCAGGTAGAGTGCTACTTCAAGCCATTCCATCTTTCCTCTGACTATAAGGTCACACTCTGCTCGGAAAGTCCTAATCATCCGAAGGAGATTCAGAGCATAGATTGCTACGAATTGCTCAGAGAGTTCAGGGAAAGGTCAGGAGAGAGTTATACAACACGTTAAGTCCCCCCGATCCGGCAAAAATCCCCTTCACGCTCTCCCTGGCCACATGATACTATGTGGCCTTTTTGAGTTTCGGCATGAAGGGGTTCTCTAAACTTATTCTTGCCAATACGGCCGGAAATCGTTAAGCTCAAGCCTGCTGGCGTGTATCCAGCGGCTTCAGATGAGCCTCGATCTGCTCGCGTTTTGCTTCGAGGAAAGGCGGCAGGGCGAGGGATTCGCCGAGATGATCGGTATGCTCATCAGTGGCAAAGCCGGGACCGTCCGTCGCTAGCTCGAACAGGATTCCGTTCGGTTCACGGAAATACAGTGAACGGAAGTAGAAGCGGTCAACGAAACCCGAGTTGGGCCGCCCGGCGCTGCGGATTTGCTCGATCCACAGCTTCAGCTCTTCTTCGTTATCGACACGGAAGGCCACATGATGCACACCGCCGCGTCCAAGCCGCTCCTGCGGCAGATCCTTCCGTTCCTCCAGGTGAATCTCCGTGCCGGAGCCGCCTTCGCCGGTTTCGAATACTATTACATCCGGCTGTCCGGCAACCGGAGACGGATAGCTGCCTTTGCGGCGGAAGCCGAGCAGATCCACAAGCACCTGTACGGTATGCTCTGCCGTCTCAACGGTTAAATGAACCGGCCCAAGTCCGACAATGCCGTATTCCGCCGGAACCGGGCTTTTGTCCCACGGCTTGCCGCCGGCGACCCCCTGATTATGCTCGTCGGAGACAAGAATCAGCCGTTGGCCCTCATGGTCCCGGAAGGCTAAGGTCTTACGTCCGCCGCGATCTGTAATCTCGTCATGCTCCACCTGGAATTCCGTAAATCGGTTTGCCCAGTAGTCCAGCGCCTTGTCATCCGGCACCCGCAGCGACAGCGCGGAAATGCTGTTATTGCCGTCACGGTTGCGCCCTGCGTTCGGAATCTCGAAGAAGGTAACCTCAGTTCCGGGGTTGCCCACTTCGTCGCCATAGAACAGATGATAGACGGAGACATCATCCTGGTTCACAGTCTTTTTAATCAGCCGGAGTCCGAGCACCTGGGTATAGAATTTGAAATTTTCCGGGGCTTTGGCCGTTAAGGCGGATACATGGTGAAGTCCTTTTAATGTTAAACTCATGGTAGTCCCTCCTAATAGTGTGTGTATAATAAAATGGTTATTTAAATGAATAATTTTAAGTTACTTACATTTTAATAGTAAACCTTGAAATTTGCAAGTATGAACTTCATTTTCCACAAAGGAGAGCGATATGATACATACATCAGCAAGCTTAATGGAGCAGCTCAAAGTTCTGGGGATTGATCCGCAGGGAACACTGCTTGTCCATTCGTCGTTAAAAAGCATCGGTGAAGTTCAGGGAGGCGCGGATACGGTGCTGGATGTTCTGTCCGAGTATATGAAGGAGGGGCTGCTTGTTCTGCCTACGCATACCTGGTCGTATATCAACGCAGACAATCCGCGGTTCTCGGTGCTGGAGTCGCCTTCCTGTGTCGGGATTCTACCGGAATTGTTCCGGAAGCGCCCGGGTGTAATCCGCTCCTGGCATCCAACCCATTCCGTGGCTGCGCTGGGTGAAGATGCGGCGGAGTTCACTTCCGGCGATGAGCGGTGGGATACGCCCTGTGCCCGGGGATCGGTATATGGCAAGCTGCTGGACCGCAGGGCGGATATTATGCTGCTCGGGGTAGATTTGCGCCGGAACACATTCATTCACGGGATTGAGGAATGGCTGGACATTCCCGGCAGAATGACGAATGACCATGAACAGCTCTACACCGTAACGCCCGGAGCGAAGGAGTTGCTTGTCCCTTCGCGCAGACACTGCGGGCTCTCCTGGTCGCAGCATTTCTGGAAGGTTGAGAAGGTGCTTGAGGAGGGCGGTGCTTTGCGCAAGGGCAGCTTCGGGGATGCGGCTGTCATGCTCTGCGGGACAGTGGAAACGACAGAGATTCTAAGCCGGATGCTGACCGCTGATCCTGATTTGTTCTCGGACAATGAGCCGCTGGACGGAGGAGAGAAGCCTGAGCCGCTGCCCAAGACAAAGCGGGGAATATAGCTTTATTTTGGTTCATGAAAGATGAGGATGAAACTCAGGTTCCGTCCCCCCAATCTGGCGGGCTCCTATCAATGTATGGTATATTATTCTCACAAAAAACAAAGTAAGGAGATTGGAAATGGAAAAAACTTTGATCTTTGGACACAAAAATCCGGATACGGATACCATCTGCTCGGCAATCGCTTATGCGGCACTCAAGAAGGAACTGGGCTGGGATGCCGAGCCGGTCCGACTGGGAGAAGTCAGCGGCGAAACCAAATATGCGCTGGATTACTTTGGGGTGCAGGCGCCACGCTTGGTTGAGAATGTGGCAGGTGAAGCTGGGCAGGTGATTCTGGTTGACCATAATGAACGCCAGCAAAGCGCGAATGATATTGATCAGGTTCGTGTTGTCGAGGTTATCGACCACCACCGGATCGCCAATTTTGAAACGGCTCATCCGCTGTACTACCGTGCTGAACCGGTTGGCTGCACAGCTACTATCCTCAACAAGCTGTACAAAGAAAACGGAGTTGCCATTCCAAAGGAAATCGCCGGCCTGATGCTGTCCGCAATCATTTCCGACTCCCTGTTGTTCAAATCCCCGACCTGCACCGAGCAGGATGTAGCGGCTGCACGCGAGCTGGCGGCAATCGCCGGTGTGGATGCTGACAGCTACGGTCTTGCCATGCTCAAGGCAGGGGCCGATCTTAGCGATAAAACTATTGCCCAATTGATCTCCCTGGATGCCAAGGAATTCAAAATGGGTGAACACAAAGTGGAGATTGCCCAGGTTAACGCCGTAGATGTGAATGATGTGCTCTCCAAGCAAGCTGAGCTGGAAACAGCCCTTACCGCTATCATTAATGACAAGGGTCTCGATCTGTTCCTGTTCGTGGTGACGGATATCCTGAACAATGATTCCGTCGGACTGGCCCTGGGCCGTGTGGCAGGTGCAGTAGAGCAGGCTTATAACGTGAAGCTGAACGATAACAAAGCGCTTCTGAAGGGCGTCGTCTCCCGCAAATCGCAAATCGTGCCGGTGCTGACTGAAACCATCGCCAAGCTGTAAAAGCAGCCCCGGAGCATGACAGTTATTCCATTTTGAAAAGCTATATAGATGCCAATAACTACCGGCTGTGCGCCGTCCTTTAACGGGAGGTGCACAGCCGTTTTTTTGTGTATAAGAGCAACTTATTTCCATTTCGAAGGTATAATCAGCATGGCCAATCATGAGGGGGAGAACGGATGCGGAACTTGAAAAAGCTGATCTTTTCGACGGTGATCCTGATGATGATTACAGGAGGGACCTTGCTGTACGCCGCAGCGGGTAAATCGGACATTGCGGTTTATGTGAACAATGTGCTGCAGAAGCATTCAGGTCTGCTGTCGGAAGGGGACGCGTACCTCTCCATTGAACAGTTGCCGGAGAACCTGCACGCGGTATTGTCCTGGGATGAGTCCGGGAAAGAGGTTCGCATCTATAAGCCGAATGTAAACATGGTTTTGCTGGATGACCAGGGGAAAATCTTCGGCAAGGTGAGAAGCGCGGCCAGCAGTACTTTTTCGGTTCTGGTGCAGGTAGATCATTTGAAAACAGAAATTTCGGATCTGAAAATAACGATCACCAATCCCCTGGGCAAAATTGATACGGTCGATAATCAGCAAATTAAGGAGAAGAAGGATAGCTTTTGGTTCAAGTCGGCGGAATATACCTATACTTTTACTGAAAAAGGGAACTATTCAATCCAGGTATATATCAAGGACAGCACATCCAAAAGCTGGTTTATCGTTTCTGAAATGCAAATATCTACGATATAGATGTATTTTGCCAAAAGAGGCTCTGCGCTCTATACTTAATGATGTATACGTGCTGGAAGGAGCGGGAAACATGGCAAAAACACGAAACAGCGGGACTCTCCAATATAAATCGTTTGCTCTGGTCTTGCAGGCTCTTGTGATCATGGCTCAAAAAGGCAATACCTGTTCCAGTTGTGAAATCGCCGTGCATTTATCTTCGGAGCCGACGGTGTTAAGAAAAGCTCTGGCCAAGCTGACCCGCGAGCAGATCCTTGTGACCCGGGAAGGGCGGGATGGCGGCTATATGCTCAACCGGTCGCCGGAGGAGCTGACACTGGCGGACATTTACCGGGCGATGGAGGTAGGCGAATCCCGCAGTAATGCGGTTAACGATACGATGTGCACGAACCCGTTCGGTGCACAAATGAAGGACGCTTGCGGCGATATTTTGGAGGAGATGGAGCAAAGCGTGCTGGGAGTTCTGGAGAAGCACACCCTGGCTGATATCGTACGGAGAGCGGGCTGTTGACACGGGGCTTTTTTATGAATTATACTGTGCTTGTTAAGTCACAGTTAAAAAACACCAAATAATGGATAGGGAAGAGGAGGATTAAATTATGGCAGCAGAACTGAAAGTGGAACAGGAATTTAGCAAGGTGATCCGGGAACGGCGTTCGGTGCGGAAATACGATCCCTCCTGGAAAATTTCCGATGAGGAGATCAAGGAGCTTCTTACAGAAGCTACACTTGCGCCATCTTCCTCCAATCTTCAGCCTTGGCGGTTCATTGTTATTACGGATCAGGAAGTAAAGGAGAAGCTGCTGCCGATCGCGTTCAATCAGGCGCAAGTGACAGAGGCATCGGCGGTGATTGCTGTGCTGGGCGATACTGAAGCTTACAGCAATGCAGACACGATCTATGGGCATGCCAGCGCTACGGGGCTTATGCCTGAGGATGTTGCGACATCAATGGCCAAACGGAGCCGTGAAGGCTATTCCAGCTTGCCGCTGGAGAAGCTGGAGGACATCGCTCTGGTTGACGGTGGACTGGTATCCATGCAACTGATGCTGGCAGCCAAAGCCAGAGGTTATGACACAGTGCCAATGGGCGGTTTCGACCCTGCCGGGCTCAAGGAGCTGTTCCAGATTTCCGGGCGTTATGTGCCGGTGATGCTGATCGCGCTGGGCAAGGCTGCAGTTGAAGGACGGCCTACAGGACGTTTACCGCTGGAAGCGGTAGTACATTGGAACGGATTCCAGGCTTAATCAGTACCCGCTCTCTGATAATACTCTATATAAGTTCACGCAGCCGGCTGGCGCTATTCTCAAGGGGATGGATGCAGCCGGCTTTTTTTGCTGAAACGGGCGGGCTGCATATTTTTGGTTTTCGCCGCTTTCTGCTAAACTATGGTTAGCGGGCGGCTTCGCCATGCTCTGAACATGCCTGCACGAGCCACATTTAGGAGGGGATCACATGATTCAAGTATATCCGGCGGAATCCGCCCATCATTTTGACCACGGCTGGCTGAAAGGGACACATAGCTTTTCGTTTGGTGAGTACTATGATCCCGGCAATACGGCTTTTGGGCCGATGCGCGTCTGCAATGATGATATTATCGCTCCGGGGAGAGGTTTTGGCGCCCATCCGCACAGCGATATGGAGATTGTCTCCATCGTATTGTCCGGAAGGCTCCGTCATGAAGACAACCTGGGGAATGTGGCCGAGACGGACTTCGGCGGCATTCAGCGGATGTCGGCAGGGACAGGGGTCATTCATACTGAGCATAATCCTTCGGATACCGAGCCGGTGCGTCTGCTGCAGCTATGGTTCATGCCGCGTACCCGCGGCACCTCACCTTCCTATACCACAGGCCGGTTTGATCCGGCGAAGCTTAATGGCGCACTGCTGCCTGTAGTTTCTGCCAATCCTGCGGATGAGGTTGTTGATATTGCCCAGGATATGACGATTTATCTTGGCCGCCTGCAAGCCGGTGAACAACTGAATTATCGGCAGCAGCCGGGACGGCGGATTTATATACATTTAATAGAGGGTCAGCTCAAGCTGAACGGAGATAAGCTGCTGCATCGGGGGGATTCCGCACGGATCGAAGACATTAGCGAGCTGAATCTTGCCGCTGGCGAAGACATCTTCGTAATGCTGATTGATCTGCCGTAACAGTCCATTCATACGTACAAGGAGGAAGATATCATGGCACAGGAGAGAGTACTGGTTAAGCATGCCGTAACAGGGCGCATGCTCCTCAGCAGCACGGACGGCCTGACCTATACCTTTGATCATGAGGGCGGTCTGACTTTGATAACCTTATGCGGCGTACCGGCAGATAAGGGGGCGGCAGTAGTTGCGCTCAAGGCTGAGCTGAACGTTTTTCGTTTCGAGGAGCCGGCAGGCGGCCGGATGGTCAAGCACTGGTATTATGTCGGCGACAACCCGGTGAACTACGACAGTTCTTCCGAATGTCTGACGATAGCGGTACAGTCGGAAATTGAATACCGGCCGGATGAGTACTGGGAGTAGATTAACAAGATTTGCTCAAGTCTTACATGTGCATAACATCAAGAGTTAAGTTGATGTCGATTTCGAACGGAATATAGAATAAAATCCACCGGGTGCGGACAAATGGCATTGACAATACGCTCTGGAAGTACTAATTTTGTTATGAAACATAACGCAAAGAATAGCAGAGACAGGAGAAATGAGACCAATGGAATTGTTTGCAGCAATGGAGCGGGACGATTACGAAGAGCTGTTGTTTTGTCAGGATAAGGCATCAGGGTTAAAAGCTATTATCGCCATTCATGACACGACACTGGGTCCCGCACTAGGTGGAACAAGAATGTGGACGTATGCATCAGAAGAAGATGCGGTTGTGGATGCGCTCCGGCTGTCCAAAGGTATGACCTACAAGAATGCCGTTGCCGGGCTGAACCTGGGCGGCGGCAAGACAGTAATCATCGGGGACCCCAAAAAGGATAAAAACGAGGCGATGTTCCGTGCCTTCGGCAGATACATACAGGGTTTGAACGGCCGCTACATTACAGCCGAGGACGTAGGTACCACGGAAGCGGATATGGATATCATTCATCAGGAAACGGATTACGTTACCGGGATTTCGGCTACTTACGGCTCTTCGGGCAATCCTTCGCCAGCGACGGCCTTCGGGGTATATCAAGGCATGAAGGCGGCGGCTAAGGCGGCTTTTGGCAGCGACTCGCTGGAAGGTAAGACTGTTGCAGTTCAAGGTGTGGGTAATGTCTCCTTCACGCTCTGCAAATATCTTCATGAGGAAGGCGCGCAGCTTATCGTAACAGATATCAATAAGGAAGCGGTGAACCGGGCGGTAGAGGCTTACGGCGCCAAAGCGGTTGATCCTGCGGACATTATTTCTGTCAAAAGCGATATCTATGCTCCTTGCGCACTTGGCGCAACGATCAATGACAACTCGCTGCCGCTCCTGCAGGCGAAGGTTGTCGCAGGTTCGGCCAACAATCAGCTCAAGGAGCCGCGCCACGGCGATGCCCTGCATGAAATGGGGATTGTATATGCTCCCGACTATGTTATCAATGCAGGCGGCGTAATCAATGTGGCCGATGAGCTGAACGGCTATAACAAGGAACGGGCGTTCAAGCAAATTGCCAAAATCTATGACAGCATCACCCGCGTACTGGAAATTTCCCGTACAAGCGGAATTCCAACCTACGCTGCGGCAGATCATCTTGCGCAGGAGCGGATTTCCCTGCTGCGGAACAGCCGCAGCACCTTCCTGCGTGACAGCCACCACGTCTTGAGCAGAAGATAACCCTGCAGAAGTCAGCAGCTTGGTCATCGCTGCTGACGCTGCATACAGCCCGGCCCCTTCACTTGCTTCAGCGGTGAAGGGGCCGGGCTATTTTGAAATATGATCTAACGATTACTGCACCTTTTGCGGTTCGGGGTAAGTAACGCCAAGCGTATCCACCGTAACCTTTTTCATAACCGGCGGTTGATCTGGCCGGTCCGAGCTGTCGCGCGGCAGGTTGACGATGGCGTCCACGACATCCTGTCCTTCCGTAACCTTGCCGAATGCCGCATATTGTCCGTCCAGGCTAGGAGAATCGGCGGCCATAATGAAGAACTGCGAGCCGGCGGAATTCATCTCCTGGGTTCTGGCCATAGACAGCACACCCTGGGTATGCAGCAGGTTGTTGGTGAAGCCGTTCGCGGTGAATTCACCGGCGATGCTATAGCCTGGTCCGCCTGTGCCTGTTCCGTCGGGATCGCCGCCCTGAATCATGAAGCCGGGAATGACACGATGGAAAATCGTTCCGTCATAGAAGCCCTTTTGGATCAGGGAAATGAAGTTGTTCACGGTGTTGGGAGCGACCTCGGGGTACAGCTCGGCCTTGATAATGCCGCCGTTGTCCATTTCTATAGTAACAACCGGATGGCTGGCTGTTGCTGAAGGCACACCTTCAGTAGCTGCTGCAGCGCTCTCCTGCGGGGCCGGACTGGCTTCGCTGCCTGCGGTATTTGCGGTATTGCCCGCTGCGTTGCTGCTGCCGTTGCCTGCCGCCGCATTGTTGTTTGCCGGCTTGTTGCCGCAGCCTGCGGCAATGACCAGCAGGAGTGTCATCATTACCAGAAGGATGACCGGGGTTTTTCTTGTACGCTTCACGTTCTCAATCGCTCCTTTAATCTTTGAATATCGGTTGTCCACATCCATCATCATACAACCTTTATCCTCTCCCTTGCAAAATATAGAGTGGCACCCGGGATTGGCACATTCCCTAAAGCGGAGTAGAATGAGTAGGTACTTCCAAGAATAAACAGACAGGAGTGTGCAGTATGCGCTTTTCATGGAAGCGGAACCTGATCGTGCTTTGGATAGGCGTGTTTTTTTGCAGTACCGCGTATTCTATCTCGATCCCGTTCCTTTCAATTTTTTTAAGTGACCAGCTAGGAGTTACCAATCATCTGGAAATCTGGTCAGGCGTCAGCTTTGGAATCACCTTTCTGGCCAGTGCGCTGATTTCCCCTTACTGGGGGTCGCTTGCCGATAAATACGGGCGCAAGCCCATGCTGATCCGTTCGGGATTCAGCCTGGCGGCGCTCTATCTGATCAATTACTTTGTGCATGATCCGTATGTTTTTATTATTGTACGTATTTTTCAGGGGCTTTTGGCAGGTTTTGTTCCGGCGGCTATCGCTATGGTGGCTACCAACACTCCAGAGGACAAGACAGGGTATGCGCTCAGCATCATGTCCACAGCCGGGGCTACGGGGAGCATCCTCGGTCCGCTGATTGGCGGTGTAGTCAGCTATTATTCCAGCAACCGCAGCGCGTTTCTGTTCTCGGCGGGGATCGTGCTGGTGTCGGCGCTGATTGCTACCTTTTTCGCCAAGGAAGAGAATTATGACCGCTCGGCCCCGAGATCGCATGTCAGCGATGATATCCGTGAGGCCAGGAGTAACCGTGCCTTTATTACGCTGCTGCTCCTTGCGGGCCTGGCTACTTTTTCCGTAATGATTCTGGAGCCACTGCTGCCTATCTATTTGCTGGATATGGGGATTTCGCGGAACAGTGCTTCACTTAGTTCAGGTATTGTGTTCTCCGCTGTAGGGATAGCCACGGTTATTATGGCCCCGCAGTGGGGGAGAATCGGCAGCCGTAAAGGCTTTGGAATCGTTCTTTTCATTGGCCTGCTGGGTGGAGGCATCGGGAATATCCTGCAGTTTTTTGTCTCCGGTTATGTAGAATTTGCTATCCTGCGTTTTGCTTACGGCTTGTTCTATGCCGGAGTGCTGCCTGCGGTAAATGCCATGATTGTCCAAGTGATTGATCCGGGCTTCCGTGGGCGCGCATTTGGTCTGAATCAGGCGGCTACCCAGCTCGCAACGATGGCCGGACCGATCATTGGCGGTATGCTCGGCGCGTTCTTACCGATTCGCTGGGTGTTCGTCATTAACGGGGCGATTCTGCTTATGGCAGCAGTGCTTGTGAAGACCCGGAAATTGGAGGCGAAGGTCGAAGCGGCCCACACCTCGGGACACGCCTCGGGACAAACGGCAATATTGGAGAAATAGTGCTCCTGAGCCGTTCAGCGGTCCGCCTCCGGTTTACTTTTACGCCGCTGCTTGACGGTAGCAAGTGTAGTGCCTTCAGGGATACGAATCCACTGGCTCTTGGATATCCCGATCTGCTGAGACGTATAGATGCCTGTATGCCCTGAGAACAGGAAGCTGACCAGGCAGGCAATGAACATATAGACCGCTCCGCCGGAGCCGAACAGCTCAATGCCCATAATGAAGCAGGCGATAGGCGTGTTGGTAGCACCGCAGAAGACGGCGATAAATCCAAGCGAAGCCAGAAATGGCGCATATAGATGAAGGATGCCGGCCAGACTGTTGCCCATAGTAGCCCCTATAGCGAATAAGGGGGTTACTTCTCCTCCCTGAAACCCGGTTCCCAAAGTGAACGAGGTGAAGAGGAGCTTCCATAAGAAGGCGAAGGGCGCAACGTCGGTCGTGAAGGAATCCTGGATCAAAGGGATGCCCAAGCCCAGGTAATCTCTGGAGCCGACAATATAGACCAAGGCTATAATGATGCAGCCGCCGAGCGCACTTTTGAGCATAGGATTTTTCACAAGTGCTGTGAAGGTTCTTTTCAGATAATGGGTAAGCTCACTGAACAGGATGCTAGCAAGCCCAAATAATATGGAGGCAAGGATCACCTTCAGCAGAACAACAACTCCCAGTGCAGGAAAAACATCAACCTGATAATGGATATGCTTCACGCCCCACACACGGGTAGCGACTATATCGCCGACAAAGCTGGCTGTAAAACAGGGAAGCAGCGCTTTATGGCTGATCAGGCCAATCGCAATGACCTCCAGGCCAAATATCGTTCCGGCCAAAGGGGTTCCGAAGATGGAGCCGAAGCCGCCGCTGATTCCGCACATGAGCAGAATTTTACGGTCGAGCGGGTTGATGCGGATCAGCTTGCCGAAACCTTCGGCCAGACTGCCGCCCATTTGCACCGCCGTTCCTTCCCGCCCCGCCGAGCCGCCGAATAAATGGGTAACCAGAGTTCCGAACAGCACAAGCGGCGCCATCCGCAGCGGAATCGTCTCATTGCCATCGTGGATTTGTTCAAGAATCAGGTTGTTTCCCTTGGAGCTGTTTTTGCCGTAACGCATGTACAGATAACTCACCAATGCTCCGCCCAGCGGAAGCAGGAACAGCAGCCAGGCATGACTCATACGTAGCTCCGTAACGGCATCAAGACTTTTTAGGAAGAAAGCCGAGGCCGTTCCCGACAGGATACCCACAACGCTGCCCAGCACAATCCATTTGATAAAGGTGCTCCAAAGCGCCAGATCACTTCTCCTTTCAACCCATTTCTGCCAGTGCGCATACATAGCTTTCATTCTTTTAGCCCCCGATTACATCATGATCTCCCCATAATAAAACAGACTCCTACCAGCAAAATGCCCACTGGTAGGAGTCATTAGTCACTAAGGGACGGTTATGGCGAACTCCATCGCCGTATTGAATTACACCCAATATTAAGGATGCAGCGCCGAAAAGTCAATGCGAAAAATAACAAAACTAATCTTCCTCTCCGGTTGAGCCGTTCAGGATGTCAATCCCCGGCATGACATCCACCGGCGGAGCAGCCGGATCGACAGAGGTTTCCGGCTGAAGCTCGTCGGCATCGGGAATATCCTCCAGCGGAGGCTCCTCTTCTTCGGCCTCTGCCGCAGCCCCCTCCGCTTCAGCATAGCGAAGCGCGCTGCCGGTCAGCCCCGCCGCACCGGCGGCAAAGAGCGCATCGGATTCCAGCAGCTCATCCCGCCCGGGCGGAGGGGGAGAGGTCATGCTTATATTGCGGTCCGCCCGCAGCTCCGGCATAGGTTCAGGCGCATTCAGGCCAATATCGGCGGCGAGTATATTATCTCCTACCAAGGCTGGATCGGCAGCATCATCCACTACTCCGTCCAGATCAATAGGAGTTTCATGGACCCCGCCCATCTTTGTGTAACGCTCATATTCAAAGTCGGCTTCAGTCTTATTAAACTCATTTCCCATCGCCGGTCAGCTCCCTTTGCATGATGAATAGCAGGCTTGTCCTTAATATATTCAATATTCCGCCACATTAACCGTCAGGCCAAGAAAACGGTGTTGACGCTTTAAAAGGACGGTGCAGACGTTTCTGCTTGTTTCGATGTTTTTTTGCAGGATCAGGCAGGGATGGTGCGAAGGTTGTCGAAAACAGGTATCATAAGAACTATATAAATCCAACTAATGATTCACTGAGGTGCATAATGAAGTTTCCATCAACAAAGGCAGCGGCAGCAATTGTCATGCTGCTGCTGCTGATTGCTATAGTACCTATAAGTATCGCTATACAATGGGGAGGACAGACAGGTCAGCCTTTACCGGAATGGGAGCTGAAATGGGACTATGGAGACATTCATAGTCCCGGAGAAGCGGCGGGCATTCCCGATGACGAATGGGTCAAGGTTGCTTCGGGGGCTGCCAGACCGCTGCCTCCGGCAGGCGTCACGGCTGCCTGGCTGCGGTTTTCTTTGCCACAGGCGGAAGAGAACTCAGCACTGCTGATTAATAAAATATACGGAAATACCGTCAAGGCTTATATGAACAACAAGCTTATCTACGATTCCCGGGAGATCATTAATTATAATGGAAGCAAGGCGCTGATTCCGCTGTCCGGTAAAGAGGGGAAGTCCCAGCTCTACCTGTGGAGCAGCGGGGGCGATAAGGGTTTTGGTGTAGAGGGAAGCATCACGGCGGGAAGCTACGGCAAGCTGCTGGCTTTTTACGTAAAAGAGGATTTAGTGGATATTGTAATCGGTGCAGCGCTTCTGTTTATGGGAGTGGCACTCATGGTATGCCTGTTATTTCTTCGGCTGGATTTTTTCAAGGGCGGATTCTTGCTTGTGCTGGTGATCCTGTCCTTCGGAATACTGCTGATCACCTACTCGCCGTTTCTGCCGTTAATTATGGGCAACGGGGGCCGGCTGATTGAAATCTGCTTCGACTTGGCTCTATTTACGCTGCTGCCGGCTTTTACGTTTTATTTTGAGCAAATTTTCGGACCTGGCAAGCACGGCTGGATCATCCGGCTGCGTAAATTTCAGCTAGGTTTTTCGCTATTCTGTCTGGGATTTCTAATATTGAATGCTTTGCTGTCTTTCCGGCTGGACGGTGTGTACAGGTTTACAACTGTGGACATTCTGGGCGTAATGATGATTTTGCAGTTTCTATTTCTGATGTATGTAGCTATTCATGCTGCCCTCAAAGGCAACCGGGATGCGGTTATTTTCTCGATTGGCTTCGTTATTTTTGCGGTAATGTCGCTCAGCGAGCTGATCCTGTACTATGCCTCTAGTGAGAGATATCATCTCTTTTGCTGGAAGTGGGGTGTGGTGGTATTCATTCTTTCGCTGATCGTCATTCTGGGAAGAAGGTTTGCAAGCAACTATGAACGGGCTGTGAATTATTCCCAGGAGCTGGAGAAGTTCAATAATGATCTGCAGCATTCGGAGAAAATGGAGATTATCAGCGAGCTTGCCGCTTCGGTAGCCCATGAGGTTCGCAATCCGCTTCAGATTACCCGCGGTTTTCTGCAGATTCTTGGAGAACGCTCTGCCGAGAAGGAGAAAGAGTACCTGCACATGGCTCTGGAGGAGCTGGATAGAGCTTCGGTAATCATTACGGACTTTCTGACCTTTGCCAAACCCGGGATGGATACGCTGGATAACTTTGAGGTATCACGGGAGCTGGAGCATGTCTCCGGCATGCTGGTGCCGCTGGCGAATCTGCAGGGCGGAACGATAGAGCTTAAGCTGCAGAGCGGTCTTCAAGTGCTGGGCAGCACATCCAAATTCAAGCAGGCTTTTATTAATCTGATCAAAAATGCGATTGAATCCTTGCAGGAGAATGGGCTGATTACCATTGCCGCATGGAGATCAGGCGAGCATGTTATGATCAGTGTGCGGGATAACGGAGAAGGCATGAAGGTCAGTGAATTAGCCCGGCTGGGCGAACCCTATTATTCCAACAAAACCAAGGGAACAGGGCTCGGGCTCATGGTTACTTTCCGGATTATTGAAGCCATGAACGGCTCGATTCATTTTCAGAGCAAAAAAGGGGAAGGCACAGAGGTTATCGTCAAATTGCCATCATCCGTAAAAATTTAGGAGTTTTTTTGAAAAATTCCGTATTTTTAAAGGGATGGGCTGTGGATGAAGCGAAATAGTACAATAACAGAACGTTGCTTCTGAAACTTTCTTCTGAGGTGCTTGCATGCGCTTGTTTGCTAGAGTTATCCACCTGACAGCGGTGTTGATCTTGCTTCTGATGACCTGCGGTTCGCTCCTGGTAACGGCAGACAGCCGCTACGCCTCCAAAGAAATCACAAGCTGGCAAATGAAATGGGGAGAAGACGGCGATACCGGCCGTGAGGTTCCTGTGCTGGATCATCAAGGCTGGATGAACATCAATGCCGCTCTGGGAACGCCGGAGCTGCCGGCTGGAGTGTCCTCCGCATGGACGCGGATTGAACTGCCGAAATATGAGTACGCCGCACCTTCGATATATATTAATACGCTGTATGCGCTGCATGTTAAGGTGTATCAGCAGCAGAAGCTGATCTTCGAGGGTGACCGCAGCTATATTCATGATAATTATTCACTGCTTATCCCGCTTAGTGATGCAACTAACGGCACTACCTTGTACATATGGACAGAGACGCTGCAGGAGCGGATCGGGATTAAAGAGCGGGCTGTACTTGGCGAGCATAGCGATTTGATTAAGGATTATACTAAAAATGGACTCGTCGATATCATCTTGGGCGGCGCATTCCTGTTCGTGGCGCTGGTCTTGTTCGTATGCGCATTTTATCTGAACAGGGAGTATTTCTCTGTAGCTTCTTCCTTGTCTATAGTGATAGCCTCCACTGGGGTTCTAGCGATTACGTATTCACCTTTTACGTATACCTTCTATAGTTATTTAGGTCCCGTTAGCGTCGTCTTTTTCGATCTGGCGCTGCTGTCGCTGTTGCCGTCACTGACCTTTCTGTTTGAGAAAATATTCGGCAGCGGCAAGCTCGGCATCATCCGGAGGTTCCGTAAATTCCAGGTAACCTACTCCTTGTTCTGCTTATCTTTTCTGGTCATTAATGCCCTGTCGGGCAACCGTTTTGTGGAATTTTATTATTTTATCTCCACCACTATTGTTGGAGTGATCATGATTGTGCAGTTCATTCTGCTGGTTGCCTGTGTCATTCTGTTCTCGCTGCGGGGCAACAAGGATGCGATCACCTTTGCCATTGGCTTCGGAACCGCTGCTTGTACCGGGGTGGCCGAGCTGGTCTGGTATTATATCCGTGGCGGGAATTATGATCTGGTCTACTGGAAGTGGGCGCTGGTAGTGTTCATTCTCTCGCTGATCGTTATTTTGGGCCGCAGGCTGGCCTTGAACCATCAGCAGGTTGTCAAGTATTCACGGGAGCTGGAGCTGTTCAACAACGAGCTGCAGCGCTCGGAGAAAATGGAGATCATCAGCGAATTGGCCGCCTCTGTAGCGCATGAGGTACGCAATCCGCTGCAGGTGACCAGGGGATTTCTGCAGCTTCTTAGTGAGAAATCGGCCGGCGATGAGCGGAGATATTTGTTCATGGCCCTTAGCGAGCTGGACCGTGCGGCCAATATTATTACGGATTTTCTTACCTTCGCCAAACCGGAGTTTGAGCAAGTCTCTCTGCTGAGCGTCTACGATGAATGCAAGCATATCGAGAGCATTTTGCTGCCGCTGTGTCATTTGAATGGGGGCAAGATGGTGCTGGAGGTTGGAGAAGATTTGTGGGTGAAGGGCAATTCCTCCAAATTCAAGCAGGCCTTCATCAATATGATCAAGAACAGCATTGAGTCGCTGGGGGATGAAGGGCTGATCTCTATGATGGCCTATGCCAGAGGGGATAAAGTATTTATTCATATCAAAGACAACGGGTCAGGCATGGAACCGGGTGTTCTGAGCAGGCTGGGTGAGCCGTATTTCTCCTCCAACAAAACGAAGGGAACGGGACTCGGACTTATGGTTACGTTTCGGATTATTGAGGCGATGGGAGGCGAGGTCCGGTTTATCAGCAGAAAAGGAGCCGGTACCGAATCCATTACTACTCTGCCATTGGCAGAAGCTCCGGATGGTGCTGGCTCCCTATGAGACCTAAGCTAAATTATATCTTACCAGGTACCTTGTGGTTTGATGTCTGTTTTCACTACGCCTGAAGCTGGACTGGGGGGAATGACCAGGTAGAACTCATTCGAGCCTTCCTCGACCGTTTTGAGAGTAATATGATCGGGAAGATTGATGCCTAGCGCTTCTTTGAGGGCTGCCTTTGGATCTGTGAGTAATCTTTGCTTGAACCCCGGATCTTCCCATGCCTTCTGAATCACTTGATTTCTGAGAATTGCTTCTGACACAATAATCACCCTTCCCAAAATGGTTATATTTTCCTGATCAGTATAGCATAGGCCATTCTATTATTCTACCTCTAATTTCCTAGTTTTTAAGCGTTCATATTTTTGGATAACCAGTAGCTGAGACCTCCGCCCTGCAAAAGCTGCTTCTCTGCTTCAATCGCTGCGGCGATATGCTGCAAATTCTTCACAAGCACCTGATGGAATGAGACCAGATGAGGCACATTCAAATGGTAATCTTCCAGGCTCCTGTGGTTGGCAATGGCTGCTTCGGCATAAGCCGCAAGTCCTCCTGTCGTGAAAATATAATCCTTCACCTGTCCCTTGGTAAGCGGTTCACTGCCAGGTCCAAGATGACGGCGCACCAGTGACAGCAGACAGTTATAACTGCCCTCGGCAAGATCCTGCGCCCAATCCTCATAATCGTCGAGCATTTGCAGGGTCAGCAGAACTATGTGGATCATATCCTCGGCTTCCTTAATGAGGTTGGCATTGCCTGTGTGCAGCAGGACGGCGGTGCTGGAGAGCTTCAGGGGACTGGCTTTATGGGCAATTTTGATTACGTCATTCTGATAATAATCACCGCCCGTCTCCCCGGCCACGCTGACCGCCCATTCGGTAATATAACGGTTGAAGCACGGCCAGAAGGGGGAATCCGCCGGGAAAAGCGGTCTGTAGTTATTCAGGAATTCGGCATAGAACAGATTGGCCAGCGGCAGCATCTTAGCAGGTGTGGATTCATTGCTGTCCATCAGATCATCCTGAATGAAGAAATACAGCATGGCAAAGATGTTGCCCACTGACATTTGGCGGGTCTCCTCCCGGGTAAGGCCATATCCGTCCCTGAACCAAAACGGGAGAAGATAACAGATGTAATTCTTGTGGCTTCCTGCGCCAAACACGTTGAATTGATCGAGATAGATCAACCCTTGAGCCTGAAGCGGTTCTGGAAATTCGGAGATGATGGCGCTGCAGTCCAGAAACACCAAGCGGAGCTCTTCTTCGTAATCGTGCAGCCAATCCATAGCTTTGTCCCCTGTCATTTTGTAATATTTAGGAAAAAAGTGGGTATTCGTCATGATTATAGTCTTCCAGATAGGCGATTTCAATCAGAATTTGCGAGTTTTAGGCAAAGAATGAACGGGAGAAGGGAGAACGGATATGGAGAAGATTGTATTTGGGCTGGTAGGCGGGGGCTGGCGTGCAGAATTTTATTTGCGGATCGCTAGAGAGCTGCCGGAGCGATTCACCGTAGGCGCAATGTTCGTCCGTAATCGGGACAAAGCCGAAGCGTTGAGCAGAACCTGGGGAGTCCGGGTATACACCACATTTGAGGAGTTTATTGCGGCGGGAGCCTATTCCTTCACCGTAGTCAGCTTGAAAAAGGAGGTCAGCACAGAATACGTGATCAGGCTGGCCGAAGCCGGAATTCCGGTGCTGGCTGAAACGCCTCCTGCGCCGAATTTGGGGCAACTGATAGAGCTGTGGAACCGGGCAGGCCGCTCCGCCACCATTCAAATTTCCGAGCAGTATTTGTTCCAGCCCATGCATGCGGCAAGAATTGCGCTGGCTGCTTCGGGACGGCTTGGGGCCATCAGCCAGGCTCAGGTGTCGGCTGCACACGGCTATCACGGAATCAGTCTGATCCGGCATCTGCTGGACATCGGCTTCGAGAACGTCAGCATCCGGGCGCACAATTTTCGTTCTTCTATTATAAAGGGACCGGAGCGCAGCGTGCTGCCGTCAGCCGAAGAAACGGTGGAGAGCGTACAGCTGCTTGCCACTTTGGACTTTGGAGACAAGCTGGGAGTGTTCGATTTTACCCGTGACCAGTATTTCTCATGGATTCGCCGAAGCCGGGTTCTGGTGCGCGGGGAACGCGGTGAGCTTTCGAATGAGGATGTATCCTGGCTGCAAAGCTATGATACACCGCTGTACAGCAAGCTGCGGCGGATCGACGCCGGACATGGCGGCAATCTGGAGGGCTTTTACCTCAAAGGTATTATGGCCGACGGTGAGTGGCTGTACCGCAATCCCTTTGCTCCGGCCCGGCTCTCAGATGAGGAGCTTGCCATTGCGGAGTGCCTTGTCCGGATGCAGCAGCATATCCAGGGCGGGCCTTCGTTCTACAGTCTGGCTGAAGGCAGCCAGGACCAATACCTGGCATTGCTTCTGGAGCAGGCGGCATCAAGCGGGGAAACGGTAGTTTCACAGAGCCAGCCCTGGGCGGAATGAACGGCAGAAATGCCGCTGAATAAATTGAAGGCTGCTGTATTCGCAGATAGGTTTGCGGATACAGCAGCCTTTTGTCCGTATGCCGGACTTCTACTATAGAAGAATAAGTGTTACAACGCCTTGGGTTCAGCCAGCTCTGCCGCCAGCTTGCTGTATTCGGCGCGGAGCCGGACAAGCCGCGAGACACTCTGCTCCAGACCGCCGAGCCGGTTGCGCTGAAGCCATAGCTGCCGGTAGTGATGCAGCAGAATATCGAGGTCCCTGATCTGCCGGTGGATCAGGGTTGCATTCAGTTTTTCCGGCTCTGAGGCCAGCAGCAATTTAATCCGGCCAAGCTGTACCGCATGTTTTACAAAATGAATGCCGCTCTGCAGCTCTTCCATAACTAGAGCGGCATCTTCGCATTCCAGCGTTAGATCCTCAAGCCGATCCTCCATTTCGCTGATATACTGCTCCAAACGATCGAAATGTCCGGTTGTAAGCTTCAAGGCAAGCCCCACATTGTGCAGCAGGGTGCGCAGCAGCATCGACAGCTCGGTATCGTTCGGACGGGAGATCCCGGACTCAAGCTTATAGTAGTTCCCGAGATCGAGCAGCAATTGGCCAATCTTCCCTGAACGGTCATAGAACACGGAGGTATTCAGATATTCGGCAACATCCGCTTCAAGATTATTCTCGACATTCCATGCTACCGCCGCACCATATACAAATCCGGCATAGCTGACCGGCAGGTGCTGCCAGTGTCCGAAGTCCCCCCAATCGGTAATAAGGTAGCCGATGGCACCATTATTTTTGCCGTGAATCGCGGCGCTCCGCAGATTGGCCAGCATATTGTCGCTGCGTCCCGTGAGAGAATTCCAGGAGCTGGTCCCCGGACAGACATAGAAAGGAACTCCCGCTTCCCGGAATTTCAGCGTTTCCGCCTCGAACGGGTGCTCTGCGCCATAACCCCATTCCATAGCAATAACATCCTTGGGAAGCTGGGGGATCAGCTCGGGGTGCTGGAGAATAATATCGCCCCAGAATTGCATAGTTTTGCCGCGTTCCAGAACAAGACCATGAATCTTCTGAAGAAAAGACAAATATAGCTGGCCTTTGCCCTGCGAATCTGCCGTGGCTTTGCTCTTGCCAAGCCCAAGCTCATACGTCTCATCACAGCCGACATTGAACAGCTTCGAGGTGAAGTAAGGAAGCAGGTCGTCATACATTGTGCCCAGTAGTTCAAGCACTTCAGGATTTTCGGTATGAAATGTTCCCGGGTGCATGAACAGCCCCTCCGGGTACATATCGTTATCGTACATATGTTTCGGGAACATGAAGCCTTCGGGAATTTCAGCCAGGTCATTGAACTCGGGGCGGGTCAGCCAGCCCTCCATGTGTCCAAAGCTGTTTTGATTCGGAACAAGCTCAATATAACGCTCGCGGCAGTAAGCATCCAGCAGCAGAATTTCTTCACCGGTAATAGGGGTTTCCAGCTCCCAGACCTGAGGGAAAGACTCATAGGCGAATGGAGAACCTTCTATATATAACTGCAACTGATTCAGCTTCAAATCGGCCATGAAATCTATGATCCGGTACAAGGTTTCCAGCTTGGGAATTTTGTTGCGGCTGATGTCAATCATAAGTCCTCTCGCGTGAAAATCCGGTTGATCGCTGATCTGCAGAAAAGGCACTTCTCTGCCGCATTGCCGAATAATCTGTTTCAATGTGGCTACAGCATAAAAGGCTCCTTCCGGTGAGCTGTAGGTTACGGAGATTCCGCTCTCCCCTACATGGAGTTCATAGCCTTGCTGAGGCAGCAGAGGACTATAACTAAAGTAGTAGATAGGACGAACGGATGGACGTGTGCCTACAGATAGCGGCACATTCAACTGAAGAGTCTGTGATAGTACAAGCTGAAGTTTGCGGGCAGCGGGGATTACGGCACGGTCCTCCTCACCGCCAAGAACGATACTGCCTTTGGCCGGGAGATGGAACTGGCCCTCGGACCAAACCATTGACCGCGGGTGAGGGAGAAGCTGCAGGTTGTGTTGCTCAGACATAGCGTGGACACCTCTTATTCATGTAGAATATGATCATCTTAAGAATCAACCATATCACTCTCAAACAGAGGGAGGAATACAATGTATGTCCAAGGTCATGGATTATATGATCAGTCCATACCCCATAAGGATTATTGATCCCAAGGTGGAATCCTCCAAGCTTAGGCTGAGGTCGATTCAGATTGGGCAAGCGGGGCATCTGCCGGGAAGAACCCTGTTTCGTTCTAGTGTAGTATTCGGGCATTGGGCACTTGTCTATATTGTATCCGGGAACGGCACTTACACGGAGAACAATGGCAAGCTTCAGCAGGTTCGCGGCGGCAGCCTGTTTTTCTTTCGTCCGGGTTATACCTATAGCTTTGGTCCCCCGCCAGGCGGAAGCTGGGACGAATATTATATTAATTTTAGCGGCAGCCGGGTTGCGGAATGGCTGGAGGCAGGACTAATAGCGGGGGGAACTGTTTTTCAGAACAATAACAATGCGGTGCAGGGTCTTTCGGCCTTGTTCGAGCAGGTGCTGGAGCTGATGGATGGCGGTGTTCCCGCAGATGCCGACCGGGCGGCCCTGGTGCTGGAGAGCATGCTGCTGGAATGTTCGCCCATCACCCGGGACAATCAGCGCACCTCACAGACAACGCTCATGCCGCAAATTCGCGAGGATTTGAACTCCTGCATTTATGGGACGCTGGACCTTTCGGAGATTGCCGCCAAACACCATATCTCAATGTCGACGCTTCGCCGCCTTGTACGCCGCAGCAGCGGCTACCCGCTGCATGAATATGTCCACCGGCTCAGAATGGCGGAAGCAAAACATCTGCTGCTCAATACTTCCCTGCAGGTCAAAGAAATCTCCGGGATGCTTCATTACAGCGATTCTTTTTACTTCTCAAGGTTATTCAAGAAATATATGGGAGTCTCTCCGCTGATTTGCCGCAGGAACCTATAGTTATCGACATAATTCTACTTTGTCCAACAGAAGAATGTCGGAATATGGGGTTTTTTATTGACACTTGCAAAAATGTGGTGCTATTATTTAGCTAATATTAGCAGTTTTTACGATAGTTCTTAAAGACTATGCCGGAGATGAAGCCATGAGGGAATTTTACTGCATCAGTTGCTGCAGTCTCCATAAGGTGGACACGCGAAACAATAATGTGCGGATTTTGTCCACCGGGTATCATATCGTTGGCGAACAGCGCTATCAGATTTGCATTTGCAATCCATCCAAGTTGCCTAAAGATTTGCCAGCGGTAGCTGAATAGACTGCGAACGACTGGAATGACTAGGACAATCACAGATATAGCAGCCATAGCAGCCTGTCCATTTTTTTGTGGGCAGGCTGCTTTATGTGCTTTGAAAATACCCAAAATTTATGAATTCGCTATCATTTGCAGGGGTGGATGGCTTTTTATAAAAAATCGAAAAAAAAAGCCCGAAAATATAAAATTCCTCTGAAATGAAAACGTTGTCAGCAAAAAAGGGAACTTGTTATTGTGATTTTTCTCATGTATGATGCTGTTAAACAAAGCTTAAAATAAGCTCGCATTTTCCACAAACTGGAGAATTGGGTGGTGGGATGAAAATTAAGTCAACCGCGGAAGACAGAATGATTTCTTTTTACAGAATTTTTTCTTTGTCCCTCACATCACTCATGTACCTCCTGGACCATACGGGGCCTTCCGTCATCTATAAATCCCTATTAATCATGGCACTATTCTTATTTGCCCAAGTATTCACAATCGTGTACCGGAGGCTGCGTAAATGGCCGCGTTATCTAATGCTTGCTGTAAGCATAGAAATGGCTGGAATCATTGCATTGATGTTATTTACTGGAGGGTATGACAGCTCATTCAAAATGTATGTGCTTAATCCTGTGCTGATTGCGGCAGGATCATTGTCATTTTATTTTGGCTGGAGTCTACTCCTGAGTTATATCGCTATAGTGGCTGTTAGCTGCTATTTTTTCCTGAATTCTGCCGGCAGAACCTTCTCAGAAGTTGTGCTTGAAAACGGCAACCTGTTTCTAGCCCTGGTACTTACGGTTATAATTATGCAAATGGTTAACCGGATTAAGCGGCAGAGGGAGGCAGCAAACGCACGGACGAACGAAACCATGGAGCATATTAAATCGCTGTATCATATCGTGGAAACCTCAAGCCAGCATGACTTCATGAACATTGGCCAGGTGATCACGGATTATGTGGTGAAGCTGACGAAGCTGGACAAAGCGCTGTTCTGGTTCGCCAAGAAGAGCGGCGAGCCTGCTCCGCAGAGCCGGCAGACCGGCTGGCAGCACGAGGAAGAACGTTTTATTTTCGGGGAGCTGGAGAAGCACGAGCACGAATGGAGACTGCAGCGTGAGCCGGTATTCAAGAGCCTGCCCGGGCTTGGAGATTTTCTGCTTATGCCTGTAAGGATGAGCACGCGTTTTGTCGGCATGATCGGCGTAAAGCTGGAAGCCACGGAAGGGCTGGAAGGGCGCAGATGGTACATTCAGCAGCTGATGTTTCTCTCCGAGCTGAGTGCGATCATTCTTGAGCGCCACGAGCTGGGCGTCATCGAGAACCGGCTGATCATCACCAATGAGCAGAACCGGATCGCCGATGAAATGCATGACAGTGTATCACAAAGCCTGTTCGGGATTGTATATGCGACCCATTCGCTGAAGCAGACGTGGCGGAAGATGTCCGAACCTGAGCTGGAGGAGCAAATCGAGCTGATTCATGACTCGGCCACCAAGGTTGCCAAGGAGCTGCGGATTACCATCTACAGCCTCAGCTCCAAAAAAAGCGGCGGGCCCACCTGGCTGGGCATGGTCCGGTCGCATTTGAAAAGCTTGTCCAGGCTGAACGATGTGGAAATTGAGCTAAAAATAACGGGGGATGATTTCAGTCTCCCTTACCCTTACCATAAGGCGCTCTTCCGGATTATCTCGGAGGCGACAGGCAATGCCATACGTCATGGCGCGGCCAGCCGGGTGGACGTCGAACTGTCACTCAAGCCGAAATGGATCAGACTTTCGATCATCGACGATGGCGTCGGGTTCGATACTGATCTGCTCTGGACCGAATCCGAGGATAACACCGGAGGATTAGGCATGAAGAATATGCAATATTTGGCACAATCTTTAGGCGGAGACTTTCAGTTGTCCAGCAGTGAACATTCAGGCACAAGAATTTTAATTACGATACCTGTCGGCGTAGCTGAATTAAAAAATGCATAAACTTTAGGCAAGGAGGTCGATCTAGTGAAAATCGTCATTGTTGATGATCACCCATTGGTGAGAAGAGGGCTTGCAGCGGTCATTTCCATGCAGTCCAATCTGCAGTTTGCCGGTGAAGCAACAAATGGTCAAGAAGCGCTCCTGGTCATTGAGGAGACGCAGCCTGATCTGGTGCTGATTGATCTGAAGCTGGCTGATGAATCAGGGCTGGATGTCATCAAGGCAGCGCGTTCGCGCGGGCTGATAAGCAAGTTTATCCTGTTGACCTCCTCGGCGAGCAGAGAGGATTTTTTGAAGGCGGAGGAAGTGCTGGTTGATGGTTATGTGCTGAAGGAAGCACTGCCGGAGGAACTGCTGTTTGCCATTCAGCTGGTACATAAGGGCAGAAAGTATTATGATCCCGGGCTGATGGAAGACAAGATGCGGATGAGTGGCAACAGTCCTACCGACGAATTGACACCTAAGGAGAAGGAAGTGCTGATTGAGCTTGGGCAGGGGGCATGCAACCGGGAAATCGCCTCACGTCTGTTCATCAGCGAATTTACCGTGAAGAAGCATGTCAGCCAGATACTGGCGAAGCTTCAGGTCGCAGACCGGACGCAGGCGGCACTCTATGCCAATGCAGTCGGGCTTACGAAGTATGAAATGTCATTTGACTGATAATATTTTTTGAAAAATATATCTGGGAACACGGACACGGCTGTCCGTGTTTTTTTGTGTTTCGGGAGCAACGGCAGAAATGCTGTTGTAGAAGCCGCGGGCGGCGGATTGCCCGGGAACACCGGCAGAAATGCCGTTGTTGGAGCCGTCGGCGGCGGGCTGCCCGGAAATAACGGCAGAAGTGCCGTTGTTGGAGCCGCAGGCGGCAGGCTGCCCAGAACCAACGGCAGAAATGCCGTTGTTGGAGCCCCGGCGGCCGGTTCGCCCGGAAACAACGGTAAAAATGCCGTTGTTGGGTCCGCCGGGGGCAGGCTGCCCGGCAACAACGGCAGAAGTGCCGTTGTTGGAGCCGCAGGCGGTAGGCTGCCCAGAACCAACGGCAGAAATGCCGTTGTTGGAGCCCCGGCGGCCGGTTCGCCCGGAAACAACGGTAAAAATGCCGTTGTTGGAGCCGCAGGCGGCAGGCTGCCCAGAACCAACGGCAAAAATGCCGTTGTTTCGTCTCTGGCGGCCGGTTTTACGTCGCCCCAAATAGCCGAAACCGCGAATTGAGATCAGACTAGCAGAGTAATCTGAACATTATCTGAACAAGAAAAACGCGTTGAAATGACACCAAACGTAGCTATTCGTGACACGAATAGCTATTTTTTTACAGCTATATGGTACTAAAGTATACCATCGCCCCCCTCGTATGGACCAAAACGCCTCACTCGAAAGTGAAGCTTAAAGTGATGGTATGACCCATGTGGGAAATCCATCGGATTGCTAGAATAAAAGCAAGATATCTGAAATTTTCATGATTGCTTTCAGAATGCAACTAATGCGGAAGGAGGGTTACTGTGGAAAAGACGATTTTGGACTACATTAACCTGATAAAGAAGAGGTTATGGCTAATCACGGTGTTTGTATTAATCTCCTGCGCTACCACCTTCTACGTCAGCAAAAACTTCGTCGTACCTGTCTACTCAGCCTCCGGACAACTGCTCGTCAACAACGCCGCAAATGTCCCCGAGAGCAATAACCTGAATAATCTGAACTTCAGTCTCAACCTCATCGAGAGCTACAAGGAAATCATGAAGTCCCCGACGATTATGAAACGCGTAGTAGCAGAGCATCCGGAGTTCAACCTGACGGAGCAGCAACTCGCAGCCAAGCTGCAGATCAAGTCTTCGGACAAAAGCCAGGTCATCAACCTGAGCGTACAGGACGAGAACTACACGAAAGCGGCAACTATAGTAAACGCAGTTTCGCAGACGTTCATCCGCAGCCTCCCGGCGCTGATGAATCTGGACAATGTGACGTTCCTGACACCGGCTGATCCGGCCGATGTTCCCCAGCCGGTAAACGGCGGTTCCACGATGAACATCATCATCAGCTTTGTAGTCTCGCTGATGGCGGCCGTGGGAATCATCCTGCTGCTGGAAACCCTCAACGGCACACTCCGGACGGAGAAGGAAGCGGAATTCGATCTGGGGCTGCCCGTTATTGCCAGCATTCCTTCGATCCGCAAGCGCGATCTGGGCAAGGCGGCAAATGCCAAAGCAAGAGTAGGGGAGGGCGCTTATGTTACGGCTGAATAAAAGTCTGATCACAGACCTGAATCCATCCTCGCATATCTCCGAATCCTTCCGCTCACTGCGTACCTACATTCGCCAGTTGGGATTGCTGAAGGGAAGCGGGGGGCAGGTGCTGCTCTTCACTTCATCTGAAGGCGGAGAAGGAAAAACAACGATTTTGTCTAATCTTGCGGTTTCCTTTGTTCAGGATGGCAAGAAGGTAGCCGTTGTGGACTGCAACCTGAGGCATCCGGGACTGCATACCGTGTTCGAGGTAGAGGGCAGCCACGGTCTAGCTGCATACCTCGGCGGCTTGGAAGAGGCCAAGGATATCGCCGTTTACGGAAATCTTGCGAATCTTGCCGTAATCCCGGCCGGAATTACTAATGTCAGTCCGCCGGATCTGCTGGGCAGCGACAAAATGGCTGCTCTGCTGAAGGAACTGAAAGCAAGCTTCGACTTGATTCTTCTGGATTCGCCCCAAGCGGTAGAATATAGCGATGCGCGCATTCTGGCTCCGCTGGCAGACGGTCTGATCATCGTTGCGAGACACGGAAAAACGAAACGCGAGTCACTGAAAAAGCTTAAAGGGCTAATGGAGCAGACGGGTGTCAAGATTCTGGGCATTGCCATGAATCAGACCAAATAGTGCTTCCGAAAAGCAAGTTTTGTACGAAGAGATTCGAGTGGAGCATATAGGCTCACAAAACTTTTTTAGGAGGTAAGTGCGATGAAGAAGGTTAAAAAGGTGATTATCCCTGCTGCTGGACTAGGAACGCGCTTCCTTCCCGCGACGAAAGCAATGCCTAAGGAAATGCTTCCAATCATCAACAAACCCACCATTCAATATATCGTGGAGGAAGCGATCGCTTCCGGCATTGAGGATATTATCATCGTTACAGGTAAAGGCAAGCGGGCGATTGAAGATCATTTTGACAATGCGTTTGAGCTGGAATCCAGACTGCTGGAAGACGGTAAGCTGGAGCTGCTGAAGGAGGTTCAGCGTTCCTCCAAGGTCGAAATTCACTACATCCGGCAAAAAGAACCCAAGGGCCTCGGCCATGCGGTATGGTGCGCCAGACGTTTTATCGGAGACGAGCCCTTCGGCGTTATGCTCGGTGACGACATCGTAACCGGCAAGGTTCCGTGCCTGAAGCAGTTGATCGACCAGTACGAGGACACACAGAATTCAGTGATCGGCGTACAGGAAATTCCCGATGAATTCACCAACCGTTACGGCATTATCGAACCGGATCTGCAGGACGGACGGCTCTACCGGGTTAATAATTTTGTCGAAAAACCTCCGCTGGGAACCGCTCCTTCGAACCTGGCGATTATGGGACGGTACGTGTTCACTCCGAAGATTTTCAAGTACCTGGATCTTCAGGAAAAAGGCGCAGGCGGCGAGATTCAGCTTACCGATGCGATCCAGAAGCTGAACCAAAGCGAGCGGGTATACGCTTATAACTTTGACGGTACGAGATATGATGTTGGCGAACGCCTTGGCTATATTTTGACCACACTGGAATTTGCGCTGCAAAGCGAGGATCTTAAGTACCAGGTAATGGACGCAATGGCGGACTGGCTCAGCAAAGAGGGACTAACTCTGAATAGCTAAAACTTAAGCGTATGCTTTCGAAGCAAGTTTTGCTCGATGTGATTCTTGGGAGCTTATGCTCACAAAACTTTTAGGAGGACTGAGAAGAAATGAGCATGCAAAAACTGCCGGAAGACTATGAGGCCGTCCTGCCGAAACTTTACATGCTACATGCCAATGAAGGAAGCAAAGAAATGGATTCCTATCTGGTGATGAAGCGGATTATCGACATTTTTTTCTCCGCTCTTGGCCTTCTCGTGCTGCTGCCGCTGTTCGCGGTGGTTGCTATCCTGATCAAGCTGGAAGACCCGAAAGGAAAGGTGTTCTTCCGCCAGACCCGGGTTGGCAAGGGTGAGAAGCTGTTTCCAATGTATAAATTCAGATCCATGGTCTCCAATGCCGAGGAGCTGAAAGCGAATCTGATGGCCTACAACGAGGTCAGCGGCGCGATGTTCAAGATCAAAAATGATCCGCGCATCACACGTATCGGAAGATTCCTGCGCAAGACGAGTATTGATGAGCTGCCTCAGCTCTGGAATGTATTGGTTGGCAATATGAGCCTGGTCGGCCCCCGTCCTCCGCTGGTGGAAGAGGTGGCGCAGTATACGGAATATGACAAGCAGCGGCTTATGGTCACTCCGGGCTGCACCGGCTACTGGCAGGTCAATGCCAGAAACAGCGTCGGCTTTGACGAAATGGTGCAGCTCGATCTGACGTACATTCATATCCGGAGCACGATGCTGGATCTCAAAATTATTGCCAAAACCGGACTGATGCTGCTCGGGTCCAAAGATGCGTATTAATAAAATGGAAATTGGGTGAAAGTCGATGCTTGTATACGGAGACGTTCCTAAGATTTCCATAATCATCTGTACCTACAACAGATCGGCTTTGCTGGTTAAGACGCTGCAGTCGCTGTTGCCGCTGGAGAATCTGGATCAGGCCGAAGTCATTGTGGTGGATAACCGCTCCAAGGATGATACGGCGGCCGCTATCAGGCGGTTCATAGATGATCACGGTGCAGATATGGATATCCGTTACCTTCTGGAGCCGATACAGGGACTATCGGCCGCCCGGAATTCAGGAATTCTGGCTTCCAAATCGCCGCTTATCGCTTTTCTCGATGATGATGCGATTCCTTGCCGGAATTGGATTACAACAATTGTAAGCACCTTTGAACAAAGACCTGAGGTTATGGCAATGGGCGGTAAAATTGCTCCGATCTTCGAAAGCAAACGCCCGGAATGGCTGATTAAGCCCTTCGAGCTTCCTTATACGATTGTGGATCTGGGCAACCGGATCAAGGAATATCCGAAGCGGCTTCATCCCTGCGGCGCCAACATGGCAATGCGCAAGGTAGCCTTCGACATCAGCCTGTTTCCTCTGGAGCTGGGAAGAAAAGGGGATTCACTTCTCTCCGGCGAAGAGACCTGGCTGTTCAATCAATTAGAAAGTGAAGGACATTCAATCCTCTATCATCCGCAGATGGCTGTCGATCATTTCGTGCCGGCTAACCGGTTGACTGAAGATTGGATTATGAAAAGATATTACAGCCAGGGCATATCCAACGCCATGAAAAGCGAAGGTGTGAAGGGGAATCTGCTCCTGCTGGGGAAGACGGCGGCTAAAGTCATGTATATACTGGCAGATTCCATCCTCTCCAGAAGCCAGGGAAGAAAGCTCCTGAACAAATGCCGGCTGGAGAGTATTCGCGGAACTCTTCATATGATCTGGAACCGGAAGAGGGAATCTGCAGCGGGGTGAGGGTGACAATGACGAATTTTGCGTGGGGCTCCAAAATATTACCATACGGAATGCTCTACCTCTTGTCCGCATTGCTCCTGGGAACGGCGGTCATCTACCAGCCGATGCTAGCGGTAGCTGCCGTATTTCTGATACTTTTGCTGGTGGTCTCGATCTCGCGTCCTGAGCTCATCAGCTATTTCGTTCTGCTGACGACGGCGGTTTCCATCAACTTTCTGTATGACGGCAGCATGTTCGGCATTGAAATTCTATCGTTCTACAAGCTGGTAATCCTGATGCTGCTGGTTCCTTGTATCCTGGTGAACGGACTGAAGTTCCGTCTCAGCCCGCCCCTGTGGGCAATGGTGGCGCTGGTCTTTATCACCTTCGGCTTCTCCATCTGGCTGCCGGAGATGAGCGGATCTATTGCCATCAAAGCTTTTATCGGGCTCTCCCTGCCCTTCGTTTTCCTCTTGATCAACTGGAAGAAGGAAGTGGCCGAGCGGCAAATCCGCATTATCACCATGCTGCCGCTGGTGAGTGTGGTGGCCGGGATTATGCTGCAGGTGGCGCATCTGCACAATTTTCTGGATGTCGAGTTCACCGGAGCGGTGCGGATTCAGGGAGCGAATATTCCGGCGCATCTGGCAATGCTGGCTTTTATGGGCGTAGGGATTGCATTTATCGAGATTAAGCGAAGTCCGCAGCATATCCGCTTTTTCTACATCATGCTCGCACTGAATTTCCTGATTCTCATTGGAACAGGGACACGGGGACCGATACTCGCGCTAATCTTGATGGTCCTTTATTATTTTTACGATATTTCGCGGCAGTACTTGAAAGGCAGAACACAATATCTGATTCCGCTCCTGTGCTCGGTTATCCTGATCTTCTCAGCCGTGTATCTGCAGCTCGATAACATCAAGAAGCGTTCCTTCGAACGCTCGACGGAGACGGGCGTTGACCTGTCGGGCCGGGCGGAAGCCTGGGAGTATTTCCTGAACAAGGCGGCGGATTCTCCGTGGTCGGGCAGAGGACTTGGAGCTGTTACGGTGGCGAATGACGGGACGCTCTATAAAGGGTTTGTAGTTCCGCATAATGAGTATATCCGCTTTTACTATGATGGCGGGTATATCGGAGCCATACTGCTGCTGATTTCTCTACTTGCCGTATTTCTGCTGGTGTACAGAGCTTTGGCACCGCCGGTCAGACCTTATTACCTGCTCTTTTTAGCAGCGTTTCTGATTTATTCTTTTTCCGATAACACGCTGTCGACGGTCCAATCCATCATTCCGTTCTGTTGGTACCTGAACTGCCTGTATCGTTCTTCACAGTCCACCGATTCCCCACAAAAAGAAGTGATACGATGAACCAAGTGAACATGTTCGATGTCAATTTCGATAACTATGATTTCATGGATTTGCTTGATTACATTGACAAAACGATTCAGGAACGGACGCAATCCTACATCCTGACCTGCAACGTCGATCACGTAATCAAGCTTCGCAAGGACAAAGAGTTCAGGACGGTCTATTCCGAAGCAGGCGCCGTAGTGGCAGATGGTATGCCGCTGATCTGGGCTTCGAAGATGCTGGGCAAGCCGCTGAAGCAAAAGGTATCGGGAGCTGATCTCTTCAGCCGCCTAGGCAATGCCTTCGAGCAAAGGAAGTACCGGTTGTTCTTCCTGGGCTCGGCAGAGGGCGTGCCGGAACGGGCGACCAAGAACCTTAAGGCGGCCTATCCGGGCATGAACATTGTCGGCTGCTATTCTCCTTCCTACGGCTTTGAGCACAACGATGAAGAGAACAAGCGCATTATTGAAATGCTGACCGAAAGTCAGCCGGATATTGTGTTCGTAGGCGTGGGAGCGCCGAAGCAGGAGAAGTGGATTTACCGGCATTACAACACTTATCGGGCGCCGATTTCCATTGGCGTAGGAGCCACCTTTGACTTTCTGTCAGGCTCGGTGAAACGGGCGCCGAATTTTATGCAGAGAACAGGCTTGGAATGGTTCTGGCGGCTCAGTCAGGAACCGGGGCGGCTATGGAAAAGATATCTTGTCGATGACGCCCAATTCCTGGTGCTGCTGCTCAAGGAGCTGCGCAAGCGGGATAAAGCAAAGGGAGGCAGGCTGGAATGAATGTAAGTCTTCCGTCCATGAAATCAGTAGGGGCGATGATGTTAATCTGCGGTATATGTCTTGGCCTTCCGCTGATGATCGGATTTGCCAGTGCGAAGCTCAGTGCTTCCAACAGTTTGCAGGGGATTATCCTGGCGGGAATTCTGTTCCCGGCCTTCCTGCTGGCGCTGCTGAAGCCGCGGCTGCTAATCGCCTACACCTTGCTGGTCTGGGCGGTTGCCCCGGAGCTGCGGCGAATCGCCGATTGGGCGGAAGGGGTCTATCATTCCGTATCACTGCTCAGTCTGGCGCCGCTGCTCACGGGAGCTGCGCTGGCGATACCGGTACTGAAGGAGATTCACCGCATCCGCAAATCCTCCACCCGGATTATTATGCTGTTCGCGGTAGCGCTGGCTTACGGATCGCTGATCGGGCTGGCCAAGAACGGCATCGGCTCCGTATACGACCTGGCGAATTACATCGTGCCGCTGCTGCTGATTCCGTTCTTCGCCGTAACGCGCTTTAAGCCGAAGGATATAGACCGGCTGCTGTATGCTTTTGCGAACATCGCGGTCCTTGTCGCCGTGTACGGCATCATCCAATACCTGACCGTTCCGCCATGGGATGCCTTCTGGATGAAGAATGCAGATATGATGTCCATCGGAACACCTTATCCGCTGGAGATTCGGGTATTCTCCACCCTGAACTCTCCGGGACCGGCCGCGACCTTTCTGGTCTTTGCCCTGGTGCCGATGATTCTGGAGAAAAAATGGCAGGGAACGCTGCGCTGGATCGGCGTACTGCTCGTAGTCATTTGCCTCCTCACCACCCTGGTCCGTTCCGCTTGGCTGGTTATGCTGGTGATGCTGCTCGTATACATCGCCTCCTCGCCGTCCAAGGGCAAATGGAAGACGCTGCTCCAGCTTGTTTTTGTCGCTGCTGCGCTCTTCTGGATCGTCCCTAAGCTGCCCGGTGCGGAAGGGCTGGTGGCCCGGATGGAGACATTGACCTCCGTAGAGGAAGACCATTCCTATAATGAGCGCCTGAATCTCTGGCAGAACATGCTGCCGATGGTCGCCGCGAATCCGGTCGGCCAGGGAATCGGCAGCGTCGGCCAGGGCACGAAGCTCGGCAATGGCGGTGAGCTTGGAGAATACGGCAATATGGACAATGGTTTTATTGCATTGCTGCTGACCTTCGGAGTTCTGGGCGCGTTGTTCTTCTTCGGCGCCCTGGGTGCAGTGATTAAGCAGATTGTAGTTCGGGTCACCAGCAAAGACAGCCTCCAGCCTTATGCCCGGCTGTCGCTGGCGGCCTGGATGGGAGCCGTAGCCAGTCTGGTATCGGACAATGGGTTTCCCGGTCTTAAGGGTTACCTGGTCTGGATGCTGATTGGCCTCGGCCTTGGCGCTAAAGAGATTATTGAGAGCAGAAAGAAGGGAACACCACATGCAGCCATCGAACGCGAAATCACTTCCCACTAGCAACGTCTGGTCCTCGCTGCGAAGATTTACGAAGAGTAAGGACAACAGTTCAGCCGCAGTAAAAACCATGTTCGTCAGCGTGCTGATCCTGCTGGTTAATATGCTGACCGGTGTTCTGACCGCCCGCTATCTGGGGCCAACCGGACGCGGGGAGCAGACAGCTATGGTGAACTGGTCGCAGTTTCTGGCGTTCAGCATGAGCTTCGGCATTCCTTCGGCGCTGATCTACAACGCCAAAAAGAACCCAGACGAAGCAGGAGTACTCTACCGGGTAGCCCTGCTGATCGCACTTGGATTCGGAATCGCGGCTATGGTCGTCGGGATTGTGGTCCTTCCGTACTGGCTGAAATCCTTCAGCCCGAGTGTGGTCCTGTTCGCGCAATGGTCGATGATCCTGTGTCCGCTGATCGTGGTGTCACAGGTCAACAATGCCGCTTTTCAGTTCAGAGGCGATTACAAAACCTTCAACTGGCTGCGGTATCTGATTCCGCTGTTGACACTGGCGTTCATCGGAATTCTAATCCTTACCCATTCGATGAATCCTTTTACAACGGCATTGGCTTATCTGGCGCCGTCGGTGCCGCTCTTCATCTGGATGACGATTTCGCTGCTCCGCACCTACAAGGTGAAGATGAAGGACGCATACCTGAATTTCAAAAGACTGTTCACCTACGGGCTGGGCTCCTACGGAAACGATCTGCTCGGACAGTTCTCCTACTATATCGACCAGATTATCATCGCCGGCCTGCTGCGGCCGGCGGATCTGGGGCTGTATGCGGTGGCGGTGAGCCTCTCGCGGATGGTCAACTTTTTCTCGAACTCGATCACTGTGGTGCTCTTCCCAAAAGCCTCCGAGCTGTCCAAGGATCAGGCGGTTGCCCTTACCTTCAAAGCCTTTCGGATCAGCACAACCTGCACCCTGCTGGGCTCGCTGTTCCTGATGCTGGTGGCGCCGTTCGTAATTCCGCTGCTGTACGGCAAGGATTTCAACACCGCTCTGACGGTGTTCCGCCTGCTGCTGCTGGAAGTGACGATCAGCGGAGGCACAATGATTCTGGCCCAGGTGTTCATGGCGCTCGGCAAACCGAAATTTGTCTCTATCCTTCAGGGTGTGGGGCTGCTGCTGGTAATTCCGCTGCTCTTCCTGCTGGTGCCGAAGTTCGGATTGCTTGGAGCAGGGGTGGCGATGCTCTCCTCGGGGGTGCTGCGCTTCCTGTTCATTATTCTTAATATCAGATTCAACCTGAAGGTCAAGCTGCCCCGCCTGTTCATTAACGGGGAGGACATTCAGTGGATGAAGACAACGATGAATTCCTACATCCGCAAAAAACCTATGGATACAAGCAGTTAAAGCAATTATAGCGGTTAAGCGAGCAGTGCAACTCGCGAGCTAAGGTTTTGCTTAAAAGACAAATGGACGGTGTCAGAGGAGTGGAAAGGAAGTTTGGAGCTGTAGAAGCGTTAGCGTTCGCCTTTGTCTTCCGATTTCAACCGCAAATTGCGGTTCTAATCAAAGAAATCGGAAGACAACAGCGATCGGAAGCCCAAACATTCCTGGGAACGACGACGAGCACCGGACAGAAAAAGGAGGATACCTTCATGGATTCAGTGACAAGCGTGCTTGGCAGACCGGGCAGCTACCCGATCTCGGCTGTCATCATTGCTCAGGATGACGAAGTTCGAATATCCAAAGCAATTCAGTCCTGCCGACTATTCGCCGATGAGGTGGTTGTAATCGACGGAGGGAGCAAAGACGGGACGGTGCAGCTTGCCGAAAGCTTGGACTGCCGGGTGTACGTCAACCCCTGGCCCGGATACGCGAAGCAAAGAGAATTCGGAGTGGAACGCGCCGTCCATGATTGGGTCTTTCTGATTGATACCGACGAAGTTGTCAGCGACGAGCTGGCGAAGGACATTCTTGAACGCAAGCCGGGTCTGACAGACAGCGCTGTAGCTTACTCGCTGTACCGGATCGGTGATTTTCTGGGCAGATGGCTGGATAAGGGTGAATATCTGGTGCGCCTCTATAACCGCAAGCAGTATGGCATCCGCAACAGCCTGGTGCATGAAATGCCCGAGGTGGAGGAGGAGAAGACGGTCCGCCTGAACGGAATCCTCTGGCATCAGGGCTTCCGCAGCATCAACGACCATGTGGCCCGCTTCAACAAATACACCGATCTGGAAGCGCAAAGCGCTTATGCCAGCGGCAAGCCTTTTAAGATCAGCCGTTTGCTGCTCCGCCCGCCGGCGCGTTTCCTGCAGAAATATTTTCTGCACGGCCTGTTCAAGAAAGGCATTTCAGGTTTTGCGGTATCTGTATTCTGGGTGATGTACGAATTCATGGTTGGCTTCAAGCTTTACGAGTTGAACAGCTCCGGCAAGCTGGCCCGGCATAATGCACTGGGCCAAGCCGAGAAGGAGAAGAAAGGGGAGAGAAGCTATGCCGTACAGTGATGGCTTGAACATTATGACGACCGGCCTTAGCTGGCCTTCCTTACAGCCGGGCGGGCTTAACACCTATTTTAAATCCGTGTGTGAGCAGCTTTCCTCCCGCAACCGGGTGCATGCACTGATCTGCAGTCAGGAGACGCCTTCTACTCCAAAGGAACTGATCATTCATAACGCCGGCGATCCGAAGCAGACGATCTGGAAGCGCAGGGATGCTTTTCAACGTAAGGCGGCGGATTTGATGGGAAATGGCAGCGGACGGATTGATATCCTCTATTCCCACTTTGCGCCTTACGGCGTAGGCCCGGCGATAGAAGCCAAGAAACGCGGAATTCCGGTAATTACGACCTTTCACGGACCGTGGAATGAAGAGATGAAGATCGAAGGTCAAGGCATCAAGCACCGCGTCAAAACGGCGATTGCCAAGTCCATTGAACATAAAGCCTACAAGCTCGCTGACAAATTCATCGTGCTCAGCGAATACTTCCGCGATATGCTGCACAGCCTGCACGGGGTGCCGCTGCACAAGATCATTGTAATCCCGGGAGCAGCCAATGTGGACCGGTTCGTGCCTGCCGCAAACCGGCTGGCAGTCCGGCGGATACTCAATTTGCCTGAAGGGGCAACGACAGTGCTGACGGTTCGGCGCCTGATGAACCGGATGGGGCTGCTGCAGCTTCTGGAGGCTTGGAAGCAAGTGTCCGAGCGTTTCCCGAATGCGATTCTGCTCATCGGGGGCAAAGGTCCGCTGCGCGGAGAACTGGAAGAGAAGATTGCCGACTACGGCCTCGGCAACAAGGTAAGACTGCTTGGTTATATTCCCGATCATGAGCTGGCCTCTTATTATCAGGCAGCGGATATGTTCGTGGTTCCGTCGCAGGCACTGGAAGGCTTCGGACTGATCACCGTTGAGGCGCTTGCCTCCGGACTTCCGGTAATGGCTACTCCGGTCGGCGGCAATAAAGAAATTCTCCAGGGCTTCCGCCCGGAGCTGCTGTTCAAGGGCTCATCCAGCGATGATATGGCTGAAGGCATGATTCACATGCTGAGCAACCGCAAGCTGCTGCCGGGCCGGGATGAATGCAGAAACCATGTGCTTGAGAAATACACCTGGCAGCATGTCGGTGAACAGGTGGAATCCGTATTCCTTGAAACCTTGGGAAAGGGTGTGGCCTCAGGATGCTAAAAGTTGCTTATATTGATCACACCGCCAAATGGAGCGGCGGAGAAGTAGCCCTGTTCAACATTCTTACCAATATTGGTGAACAGATTAAGCCGCTCGTGATCCTCGCTGAGGAAGGTGCACTTGCCGACCGCCTGCGGGAGAAAGGTATTGATGTCCGCATTATTCCGCTGGATGAGAGCATCCGCAGCCGCGGACGGAATGCCGTCAATCTCGGCGCTCCGGCCGCCGCGCTAGGGCTGCTGGCTTACGGGCGCAAGCTGGCTCCGCTGCTCAAGGAGGAGAAGGTGGACTGCGTACACACCAACTCCCTGAAGTCGGCATTTTATGGAGCCGTTGCCGCCAAGAAGGCCGGCGTGCCGCTGATCTGGCATATCCGGGATCACATCGGCGCCCCGTACCTGAAGCCAGTGGTCGCCAAGGCGATCCGGCTGCTGTCACGCCTGCTCCCGAACGGCGTCATCGCCAATTCCCATTCCACCCTGAAGGCGCTGGAGCTGCCCCGTACGAAGAAGACGCTGGTTGTCTACTCCGCTTTTGCCAAAGCCATCGGCGAAGGTATTGTGAAGCGGGACCAGAAGGATTTCAACGTCCTGCTGGTGGGCCGGCTCGCACACTGGAAAGGACAGCATGTCGTGCTGGAAGCCGCCAAAGCTTTTAAGAACGACAGCCGGGTGAAATTCTGGCTGGCCGGAGATGCCCTGTTCGGGGAAGAGGAATACAAGAACCAATTAATTCAACAGATGCGGCAGGATGAGCTGAATAATGTCAGCCTGCTGGGTCATGTGGATGATATACAAGGGCTCATGAGCAAAGCGGACCTGCTGATTCATACGTCGATTACCCCTGAGCCGTTCGGCCAGGTCATCGTCGAGGGCATGGCGGCCGGACTTCCGGTGATCGCCTCCAATGAAGGCGGGCCGGTAGAGATTGTGGTTCCCGGAGAAACGGGGCTGCTTATCCAGCCTGGGGATGCTGCCATACTTGCAGATTCCATCACCTGGATGCTGAACCATCCCGAAGAGCGCAGACGGATGGCGGACAGTGGAATGAAACGGGTGAAAGAGCATTTTGTCATCGAGAATACAGTCAAGGACATCGTCGATTACTACAAAGGCTTGCTGGCGGCGACCTGAGATTCTTCGGGGACTGATCTGCTCCATAAAACTTTGAGGATGATTCACATGAAAATTGCGATAGCGCACGATTATTTAATCCAGATGGGTGGGGCGGAAAGGGTAGTGGAGGTATTCCACCACATGTACCCGGAAGCTCCGATCTTCACGACGGTTTTTAACGGAAGCGGCCTGACTGAGAACCTCAAAGATGCGGATATCCGGGCCTCCTGGCTGCAAAAAATTCCGGGAGTGAAGACCAACTTTAAAGGGGTGCTGCCGCTTTATCCCATGGCCATCCGTGATTTGGACTTTCGCGGGTACGATATCGTCCTGAGCTCCAGCAGTGCTTTTATGAAAAGCATACAGGTGCCTGAATCTACATTTCATCTGTGCTACTGTCATACGCCGATGCGGTTCGCCTGGGATTATGACACGTACATGGAGCGGCAATCGAATTCCGGGCTGTTCAAAAGGCTGCTCAAGGTCTACATGCAGCGGCTTAAGACCTGGGACCAGCGGACTTCCAAAAATGTTAACCAGTTCGTCGCGAACTCCTCCGTCGTGAAGACGCGGATTCAGAACTATTACCACCGGGATGCGGATGTGATTTTCCCGCCGATCAATACGGCCCGCTTCAGCAGTTCATCCTCCATCGGTGACTACTACCTGATCGTCTCCCGGCTTGTCTCCTACAAACGGATTGACCTGGCAGTAGAAGCCTTCAACAGGAACGGACTGAAGCTGTACATCGTCGGTGACGGGCCGGACCGCAAGCGTCTGGAGGGCATGGCCAAAGATAATGTATCGTTTCTGGGCCGGCTGGGGGATGCGGAGGTTACAGGGCTGATGTCGCAGTGCCGGGCGTTTATTTTTCCGGGAGAAGAGGATTTCGGCATCACGCCGCTGGAGGCGAATGCCGCTGGAAGACCGGTCATCGCTTATCAGGCCGGAGGGGCGCTGGATACCATCGTACCTTACGTCAACGGCGTATTTTTCCAGCGTCAGGAAGTTGATGATTTGCTTACGGCCATAAATGAAGTGGAGTCCTATGCGTGGGACATTGGGCAGATTATGGAACATGCGCGTAAATTCGATGAACAGGCGTTTATGGTTCAGTTCAAGCAGTACGTGGAACAGGCCTACGTCAATTTTCTAAAGGGAGAATGATTGTATGAAGCTGACAGTAATCGGTACCGGCTATGTCGGTCTTGTATCTGGCGTATGTTTTACACTGAATGGGAATCATGTGATTTGCGTGGATAAGGATGAGGAGAAGATCAGCAAGCTGAAACGAATGGAATCTCCCATCTATGAGCCGGGAATTGAAGCGCTGATTGAAATGAACCTGCGTGAAGGAAGGCTGAGCTTCTCCTCCGATCTTCAGGAATCGGTCCGAAACTCCGATATCGTCATCCTGGCGGTAGGCACGCCATCTCTTCCGAGCGGTGAAGCAAATTTAAGCTATATCGAAGGTGCAGCGATAGAAATCGCACAAGCGATGGAAGGCTACAAAATCATCATGACCAAGTCGACGGTTCCCGTTGGCACAAATGAGAAAATCCGCAGCATTATCGCTTCCCACACGAACCATCCCTTCGATATCGTCTCCGCTCCGGAATTCCTCCGCGAGGGCTCGGCCATCCGCGATACGCTTCATCCCGACCGGATTGTCATCGGACTGGATAATCCGCAGCTTGAGCCAACCATGCGCCAGCTTCACCAGGGCTTCACGGAAAATGTGTTCGTAACGGATATCCGCAGTGCGGAAATGATCAAATATGCTTCCAACGCCTTTCTGGCGACGAAGATTTCCTTCATTAATGAGATTGCCAACATTTGCGAAAAAGTGGGAGCCGATGTAACCAAGGTAGCGGAAGGCATGGGAATGGACCGCAGAATCGGCTCATCCTTCCTGCAGGCCGGCATCGGTTATGGAGGCTCCTGTTTCCCGAAGGACACCAATGCGCTGATCCAGATCGCCGGCAACGTGGATTACGAGTTCAAGCTGCTGAAATCGGTAGTCGAGGTGAACAAAGACCAGCGCTTCATGATTATCTCGAAGCTGCATGAATCCCTTGGCAGCCTGCGGGGGGCGGTTATCGGCATCTGGGGGCTGGCCTTCAAGCCGAATACCGATGATGTCCGCGAGGCTCCGGCCCGCGAAATCATTGAGGTGCTGGTGGGCGAAGGCGCTACGGTGAAGCTGTATGATCCGATTGCTGCTGATAACTTCAGACAGCAATACGATCATCCGCAGCTCCGCTGGTGCGGGCTTCCCGAAGAAGCAGCCGAAGGCAGCGATGCCGTCTGCCTGCTGACCGACTGGAGCATGTTCAAGGAAATTGATCTGCACCGGCTCGCGGAGAGCATGCGCCGCCAGGTGCTGATCGACGGCCGCAACGTCTACTCCAAGGAGCAGATCGAAGGCACGGGCCTCGAGTACCACTCCGTCGGCCGCCCGCAAATGGGTGGCCTGAGCGGCTACTCCCCCAGTGTAGCCGGCGCGGTCTAGGGTTTGATGCATACAGGGCGCTTAGTACAACAAGCGTTCTTAACAGCTTCGTAAGCATACGCTGTCTCTGGCTTTTTACCGCTATCAGCGGCCGAAAGCCCAAACCTGCCGCTCAGCAAGCGGCAATGCTCGGATCTTTAGCAGTGCGCTTCGCCTCCGGGTGAAGCAAGCAAATAGGCTGTTAAGGGAAGGAACGGAGAGGAATTTTGGAACTGTAGGAGCGTAGCGTCCGCCTAAAAGCTTTCCGCAGGAAAGCTCGCTTCGGAAGCATATGCTGTCTCCGGATTTCTACCGCTATCAGCGGTTTAAATCAGGAAATCTGGAGACAACAGCCGGCCGAAAGTCCAAACATTCCTTGCAGTGACTCCCGCAACAGCCCGGTTTTAAGCTTCTTCACACATCGAAGCCCACAATAACAATCCAATATTTTCGCGACAACATATAAATGGGAGGGTTCACTCATGAAACTGGTACTTCTATCAGGCGGTTCTGGTAAACGGCTCTGGCCTTTGTCCAACGATTCACGTTCGAAGCAATTTCTGAAGGTACTGGAAAGCCCGGCCGGTGAACCGGAATCTATGGTACAGCGTGTATGGAGACAACTGCAGGAGACAGGAATGGCGGAATCCTCCTACCTGGCTACCGGCCGCAGCCAGGTGGAGATGATTCAGAGCCAGCTCGGCGCAGAGGTACCAATCATTGTGGAGCCTGAACGCCGCGACACCTTTCCGGCCATCGCCCTGACGGCTGCTTATCTGTATTCGATGAGCGGGGTGTCTCCAAGTGAGACTGTGGCTATTCTTCCGGTTGATCCGTATGTGGAGACTTCATTTTTTGATACAGTAATCCAGCTTGAGGCCACCATGCAGGAGAGCGGCGCGAATCTGGCGCTGATGGGCGTTGTCCCTGAGCTTGCTTCAGAGAAATACGGCTATATCATTCCTACCGGCGATCAGGCGGGGGCAAGCGGTTATATGCAGGTGAGCCACTTCCAGGAGAAGCCAGACCGTGTACTGGCTGAGGAGCTGATCAGCCGCGGCGCACTGTGGAACTGCGGCGTATTCGCCTTCCGGCTCGGATATCTGCTTGATATTTTGCAGCGGAAAGGGTTGCCTCTGAACTATGAGGAGTTGCAGAAGCAGTATAAATTGCTGGCTTCCATCAGCTTTGATTACGAAGTGGTAGAGAAGGAAGAGAATATTGTTGTACAGCCCTACGCCGGATTCTGGAAGGACCTGGGCACCTGGAATACACTGACCGAAGAAATGAGCAGCAACCATGTGGGCAAAGGTTTTGTGACCGCCGATTCCGAAGGAACCAGCCTGATCAATGAGCTTGATATTCCAATTACTGTAATTGGAGCCAAGGACCTGATTGTCGCTGCCAGCCCGGATGGCATCCTGGTAACCCATAAAGCGGAAAGCCCGCGCATTAAGGAAGTGCTGAAATCTTTTGAACAAAGACCGATGTATGAGGAACGCCGCTGGGGCCACTACAAGGTCATTGATTACGTGAAATATGATGAGGGCAATGAGGTGCTGACCAAGCGGATTTTCATATCCAAGGGTAAAAATATCAGCTATCAGCTCCACCACAAGCGCAGTGAAATCTGGACCATCGTCAGCGGTGAGGCAAGCATTGTGCTGAATGAGCAGAAGCATAATGTGAAAGCAGGGGACGTAGTCCGCATACCGGAAGGCACCAAACATGCGATTCTGGCTCTGACGGATGTGGAGTTTATTGAAGTCCAGACCGGCTCGGAGCTGGTGGAGGAGGACAATATTCGCATTACTCTGGACTGGGAAGATATCGCCCTGCATCAGTTCATTTCATAGGCGAATTAATCTATTTACCCAATTGTTACAAATCCAAAACAGGTATTAAGAACCATTTATTAAGAAAATTTCATTTTTACTCTAAACTATAAACTATTCGCGACGATACTTACGGTAAGAGGGATTATTCCTTCAAAACGATAAAGGCAAACCTATCGAAAGGTAGGGACGCAAAGCTATAGGGCCTTCGAAAGAGTGGCAGCCTGGCTACCGAAAGGAAGAAGAATGATGACAACTTACCGTAATTTTCGTTTTTTGAGTGCTGTTTTGTCCATTGCCCTGTTTATGACTGCATTAGGGATTGCGCCTTTATCCGCGAAGGCTGCCGCAAGTCCTTCAGCTCCGGTCAATCCCGACGCCTCCCCGGGGGCGGTCAAGCTGCTTAGCGATCTCTATTCCATTACAGGAAAAGGCATCATCACCGGACAGCATGACTACCTGGAGAGTCCCGATGAATTCAGTAACAAGCTTAAAGGAACAAGCGGACAATACGCTGCCCTTCACGGCTATGAGCTGGGCGTGATCAGCGGCCAATCGGAGAGCACTGCAGCCACGCAGCGCCGGAATGTAGTGAACAGCGCGATCAACTGGTATAAAAATGGCGGAATCGTCGCTATGACCTTCCATGAGCAATTGCCCGGCACTTCGTATCAATGGGCCAACGTCCAGAAGACTTTGAGCCAAGCGGACTTCGATAAGTATGTAACACCGGGAACCACTCAATACAACAGCCTGATCGCCGATCTGGACAAAGTAGCGGTCTCGCTCAAAAGCTTGCGGGATGCAGGGGTTCCAGTACTCTGGAGACCTTATCATGAAATGAACGGTAACTGGTTCTGGTGGGGTAAGAAAAACAACTTCCCTAAATTGTGGAATATTATGTATGACCGCTTTGTGGGCGTTCATAAATTAAACAACCTGCTGTGGGTATGGAACCCGAATGCCCCGAATGGTTGGGCCGATCCGTATGCCCTGACTTATCCGGGCGCTGACAAGGTAGACGTTCTTGCGGCAGACATATATGACAATGATTTTATGAATATTTATCATGACAGCCTGCTGAGCCTTGCTAACGGCAAACCTATTGCCATCGGTGAAAATGGTCAAATGCCAAGCACGGCAAAGCTGCAGCTATCCCAGAAAAACTGGGTATACATGATGAGCTGGGGCAAAATGCTCTACGAGAACAACAGTACCGATACAATTAAAAGCTTCATGAATGACAAATATACATTGACCCGTGACAAGTACAAAGCGGGACTGACACTGTCGCCAGCACCGACACCGACACCTACAGCAACGCCGACGCCGACACCAACGGCAACGCCAGCACCTACGGCAAAGCCGACGCCAACGGCAACACCGAGGCCAACAGCAGCAACGCCGACGCCGACGCCAACGCCGTACAGCGATGATGCGGCACAAGCGCCAACGCCAGTCTTGAATGGTCTTCAGGGTGAGTACTTCAAGAACATGACACTTTCAGGTACGCCTGTCCTGGTACGCAACGATGCTGCGGTCAACTTTAACTGGCGTCAGGCTGCACCTGACCCGGCGCTCGGTGTGGATGCCTTCTCCATCCGCTGGACCGGCAAGATCAAGCCTTCTTACAGTGAGACTTATCAATTCTATACCACCTCGGATGATGGTATCCGTGTCTATATTGACGGCACACCCGTAATCGACAGTTGGATGAAGCAGAGCGGAACCGAACGGACCGGAAGCATCGCCTTAAAGGCGGGTCAACTATACGATATCAAGGTTGAATATTACGAGAACGCGGGCGATGCCAATATCCGCCTGATGTGGCAAAGCCCAAGCCAGGCGAAGGTAACGGTTCCGGCCAGTGCCTTGTTTGTAAATACGCCGGCTGCCAGTGAAAGCACATCTTCATCGGAGATGGGTGCGGAGGCACCGGCAGCACCAGTACCGGCAACGACAGCAGTACCAACACCAGTATCGACACCAACGGTAATATCAACACCAGTACCAACAGCAACGCCAACACCAGTACCGACAGCAACAGCAACACCAGTATCGACACCAACAGCAGCGCCAGCACCAACTACAGTACCGGCTCCGACAGCAGCGCCAACCCCAACGCCGCCCGTCCTCAGTGCGCCAGCTCCGGCTGCGAACGGACTGCAGGCGGAATACTTCAATAATATGCAGCTGTCGGGTACTCCGGCATTGGTGCGCAACGATGCGGTGCTTGATTTCAACTGGCGTCTGGGCTCGCCGGACGCTGCAATCAGCAATGATTTCTTCTCTGTTCGCTGGAGCGGGAAGATCAAGCCGCTGTACAGTGAGACTTATTCTTTTTACACGACAACAGATGATGGTGTACGCGTTTGGGTCAATGGAACCCTTGTGATTGACAGTTGGACGAAGCAGAGCGGAACCGAACGTACAGGAAGCATAAGCCTGCAAGCCGGGCAGCTATATGAACTCAAAGTGGAGTATTACGAGAATCAAGGGGATGCAAAAGCACGGCTGATGTGGGAAAGTCCGAGTCAGGTTAAAGGGACGGTCCCGGCGAACGCACTTTTTCTTCCTTCCGCTTCCTAAGTGAATTACTGCTTAATTCATCACCGAACGCCGATACTGGTTAAGTCGTTACAATATTAAATCCTATAAAGCCCACTCTTAGTGGCCCTGCTCACCAGCAGGGCTACTAAGCTATAGCCGGCATTTGCCGCAGGAAGTATCGCCTGCACCAGGAGAGCTTTCATGGCAGATGCGGCTGGAGAAAGGAGATTACATTGAACACTTTTCGCAAGTACCGGTTATTTACGATTATTATTGTTATCCTTAGTCTTTCTTTAGTGCCTTGGACAGAGGCCCGAAGTCTCCCTGTATCCGGGAATGAGCTGGTTTCCGCAGAGGCCATCGCACCTGTTAATTCTGCGGCTTCCAAGGAAGCCGTAAGTCTTCTGGATTATCTCGCCAAGCTTAGCGGCAAAGGCATCGTTTCCGGCCAGCATGATTATCTGGAGAGTCCTGATGAGTATAGTAACGCGCTTAAAAACATCAGCGGGGAGTATGCGGTACTCCATGGCTATGAGTTTGGGGCCGTTAACAACCAGCCTGCTGGAACCATTGCCCGGCAGCGCCAGGCTGTTGTAGACAGTGCGATTAGATGGTATAAAGGCGGCGGCATCGTGGCGATGACCTTCCACCAGAGTCTCCCCGGAACCTCACCCGAGTGGGCCAATGTGCGTATGAACCTGAGCCAGGAGAAGTTTGACGCATATGTTACGCCGGGAACCCCGCAGTACAAGAGTCTGATAGCTGAGCTTGATGAAGTTGCCTTCTACCTGGGGGAGTTGCGCGATGCCGGAGTTCCGGTTCTATGGCGGCCTTACCATGAAATGAACGGGAACTGGTTCTGGTGGGGGCAGAAGGATAATTTCGCCGAGCTTTGGAATATAGCCTACGACCGTTTGGTGAACAAGCATAAGCTGAACAACCTGCTGTGGGTATGGAACCCGAATGCGCCCAATGAATGGGCAGACTCCTATGAACCCTACTATCCCGGGGCGGGTAAGGTTGACGTGCTGGCAGCGGATATTTATAACAATGATTTCAAGCAGTCTTATTATGAAAGCTTGCTTACGCTGGCGAACGGCAAACCCATCGGCATCGGCGAGAGCGGGGAGCTTCCAGACCCTGTTACATTGTCTCAAACCCAGAGCAAATGGGTATATATGATGACATGGGGGAAAATGCTGACCGAAAACAATAATCTGCAGACTATTAAAAGCTTCATGAGCAATACACGCACCGTGTCCAGAGCCGACTATATCGAAACCCAAGGCAAACCCGTCAGCACACCAATCAATACACCTCCGATCTTAAAAAACGGCTTAACCGGACAGTATTTCAACAACGCGGGCCTGGCAGGGCCTGCGGTGCTGACCCGTAATGACAAGAAGATTGATTTCAATTGGCACGGAGACTCTCCGGCGGCAGGCATCGGCAAAGATTCCTTCTCCGTTCGCTGGACGGGCAAAATCAAGCCGGTCTACAGTGAAAAGTATACCTTCATTGCTTCTTCGGATGACGGTGTCCGCGTCTGGATCGGCGGCAGGCTGATCATCGACAGCTGGAGGAAGCAAAGCGGCATCAGCCGTGAGGGAGACATCCTGCTTGCAGCAGGAACCTCGTATGATATTAAGGTTGAGTATTACGAGAACCGTGGTGATGCAAACATCCGCCTAATGTGGAAGAGTCCGAGCCAGAAGCTGGCGGTCATTCCCCAGAACGCACTAACCTTTCCATGAACAATCGAAGCAGCAGTGAGGCTTTTGCAGAGCCAGAGAACAGACACCCCGGAAGAAAGTGAGGACATGGGAATGACGACTAGGACAAAGCCAAACATCCGAAAGCCTCTTCGGCTAGTACTTAGATTTGCAGCACTAACCATCTTGCTTCTGTTGTCCGTCTCATTCTTCGGAGATGACGGGATGAAACAGGGCGAAGTGGAGGTAGACATGTCCAAATTGTCTGCAGCGGGTGATACTGGGCCTGAGCTGCCGAAGGGGACAATATTATGGCAGCTCGGACAGCATGACGGCTCAGATGCGGAATTTACGGACGCCAGCTCTTCGGGAGCGAAGGAGGTTATTAATGTCGCTTCTTCCACGCTGAAGGCGGCAACGCTTCAGAGCATCCCTTCGGGGCTCAGAGGCGACACGAATCCTGAACTTCGGATTAATTACAAGCTGGATAAGCTCCCGGTGAACGGAGTTTTGTTTCGCGTAAGCATCCTGGATGCCTACAAATCCGTTCCGCAAATGAGCGTATTCTCGAACCGGCAGCTGTCAGGCATTATTCAAATCGCCGGTGTCTCCGGGACGGACAGCAAGTACAAATTCCGCAAAACCTATGAGCTGTACATTCCGAAGGAGCAGCTGCTGGTCGGTACCAATGAGCTGAAGCTGCAGACCGCCCGGGGCATCTATTCTTCCGATATGGAGGATAAATACAATTGGTGGACCTGGGATGACCTTAGCCTGGAAGAGCTGCAAAGTCCGATCAAAGAGCCTATTCACGGCAGCTATGTGCTGACCGGAACTATGGTGAACAATAAGCAGTTTTATTTTGACGAAGGTGCGGTTACGCATTTGCCTTATATCATGAAATGGCTCGGTGTAGCCTACAGCGGCAATATTATGCGCACAAGCTGCGCGAGTGATGTCGGACGCTCCTGCTCCAACATGGGAGATTATTACAAGGTGCTGAAGGATTACAACATGCAGGCGGTGGCCTTGTATTTGTATACCGGTGACATCAAGCTGAAGGAGGACGGCTCACTGCCGGATGTTGCGGAGAAGAAGCTGACCGATTACTTCGAGCAGTACAGCCCGTACTTCCAATATTACGAGGTAGACAACGAGCCGGGCCTGTTCAACCGTTCCAAGGCAGTGAATCTGGCGATCGCCGACTGGCTGAACACCAAGGGCAAGTCCATCGCCCCCCATCTGAAGACCGTAGCCCCGGGCTGGGCCTATTGGCCGGATTACAGCAAGGATTCCTGCGGCAATCAGACGGGCACTGTGCGCCAGTGCGGCGACCCCGACGGCTGGGAACGCGATCCCAAGCAGCGGGATGAGCTGGAGGAAGTGACCGATTTGACCAACGGGCATTCCTACGGTGATTCTTATATTTTCAGCAACGGAGGCAGCTTTACGGAGAATCTGAGAACCTTCGGCGGGGCAGCAGACGGACTTGGCAAAAAAATGCTGACCACTGAATTCGGAACCTCCGACTCGCATGTGGATGCCTACCAATACGGCGCTTCCGAGCGCACGGCGGCGGTGTTCGACCGGATTATGCGCGCTCACATCGGCTATGTGGATATGTTCGTGCAGCATGCCGCTTTTTTCAAAAATTTCAGCCTGTTCAAATACGGATTCAACCTGGAAGAGCATGATCCGGCGAAAACAGAGATCTATTACACCAAACAAGGCGAGGATTCGCGCGTCAGCATTATGAGACGGCTGGATCTGGCCTATGCCACACACGGCGCGCCGCTAACGTATCAATTTACCAATAAGGATGCTCTGGCAGACAAGCTGGTCTACGTCCGTGCGGTAGATACCTCTACACTTAAACCATTGGCAGGAAGCGGGGCAACCTCGAACAAGGTGCTGGTTAATTTCGTCAACTTCGAGAAAACACCGCAAACCGTCAGTGTAAAGGTCAATATGCCGGAAAAAACAGTGTATGAGGGTGAGCGTTTCGGCAGCGGCGATACGTACGAAGCGGCCCGCAGCTATATTACGGGGAAAAATGCCACGCCTGCACTCGAATTCACAGAAACCTTGGCACCCGGTGAGGCGGTACAATATATTCTGCAGCCTTCCTCGGAGGTGGCGGATATAGCGCCAAAAGGTCTCACAGCCGCCGCAGTCAAAGGTTTAGCCGTTAAGCTGGGCTGGCTGGAGGCTCCGGGAGCAAGCTATGAAGTACTTCGTGCCGATGGCCCGGGCAGCAGCCTGAAGGTTGTCGCAACAGGTGTGCGGGGGACCGAGTACATCGACCGGAATTTGCAGGAAGGCACACTGTATACTTATGCGGTTAGAGTGTCAGGCTCTGGCGTAATGTCAGAGAAGACACAGATTACAGCCACCGGACTTGTTCCGCTGGACCGTGCGGAATGGAAGGTAACGTCCAATGTGAATACGGAAGCCTCCAATCCTCTGAGTGCCATTGACGGAGACCGGCGCACGCGTTGGGATACCGGCAAACATCAGGCCTCAGGTGAATACTTCCAAATTGACTTAGGAAAGGAGTACTCTGTTGAAGCTGTCGAACTGAACAATACCTTATCCGCCTATGATTATCCTCGGGGATATGAGCTGTATGTTTCGAATGATGCAAGCAACTGGAAGCAGGTTGTTTCCGGCAAAGGAAAGCTGGAAATGACCCGGATTGAATTCCCGCCGGTCAAAACACGGTATATCAGAATTATGCAGACCGGCGCAGGAGGCAACTACTGGTCCATTCATGAACTGCAAGTGTATTCAAGAGATTAGGGATTGCCGAAAAAACCTCAGCGGGTGTATAGTGCTGCTGAGGTTTTTGCTGTTGCAAAACCCGTGGAAATGTGTTAAATTAAATATAGATTTAGAACGAGTCTAAATATAAAAAATTATTAACTATAGGAGGTTTTTTGAATGAGTACACAAGTAAAGAACCAGACTGATTTGCACGCTGCTTTGAACCGCCAGACCGCAAACTGGACCCTGCTGGGAGTGAAGCTGCATCACTATCACTGGTATGTGAGCGGAACACAATTCTTCACACTGCATGCCAAATTTGAAGAGCTGTATAACGAAGCTGCTGCTTATGTGGATGATCTGGCTGAACGCCTGCTCGCAATCGGCGGACAACCGGCTTCGACCATGAAGCAATATTTGGCCCTCTCAAGCCTTCAGGAAGCCACCGGAGGCGAAACAGCCCGGGAGATGGTTGCAGAGCTGGTTAAGGATTTTGCTGTTGTGGCCGAAGAACTGAAAGCTACGATCACAGCCGCTGAAGAACTGAGTGATCAGCCTACTGCCGACCTGCTTATTGGAATCAGAACCAGTGTAGAGAAGCATGCCTGGATGTTGAATGCCTATCTTGCTTAATGCAGAGTGCGATGCACCTTAATTAGAGCTATAGCTTAACTTAAAGAGAGCGCCGTGCGGGGAATCGCGGGCGCTCTTTTTTGCAAATATAAGAATTTATATGTTTCACGCTATAAATTATCCTTCTATTTCTCGCTGAAACGGATACCGTCCTTTTAAGGACGGCGTAGCCGTTTCCACTTGTGCGCTTCACAGCTACTTAATGAATACCCCGCCGAACGGGAGAACTTCGCGCAGGAACCGTTTGATAATGCCGTCGTCATTGTTGTCGCGCTCAAAGCGCCTGCTCTGGCGGCCGGCCTGGAACATCACGGGACCATGACCGGTCATTTTCCAATGATAGCTCATATGCTGGCTGGCCAAATGGTTGCCATAGACGGTGAGCTCAAGCTTGGCATTTTCGGGATAGGCAATAATGCTGCCGGCATCCACATAGAGCGGATCGAAGGGATGAAGCTCGGCTTCGCATACCGTTCCTTCGGTCAGAATGCCAATGCTGCCTGGCCCGGAGAATTTGACCTTAACGATGTCACGTGTTACCAGCATGTTCTTCATGCTGAGCACTCTGGTCTGCATTGTAATTCCTTTGCTGTAGAAGAAAAGATGTCTGAAATCATAGAGCAGATCGCTTTTTCCGTCGAGATGCAGTGTCTTGACCCGGTAGCCGGGAGGCAGCGCGGCGACGAAGCGGCAGGGGCCTGTCATGTCCGAGCGGATCAGCTTGCGCTTGCGGTACATTCCTTTGACATCCATCAGCCGGTCCGCCCGGCCTGAGGAAGGCCCCTGATAGGCGATAATTTGCTGCGGGTGCAGCACATGAATCTCTTCATTCTCTTCAACGGTGAACGCAATGGCCTGTCCGCTGCCGCTGTCCCCTTCATCCTGAATATCAACGTTCATAGTTCACTCCCCCTAACGTACATACTTAATGCAGACGGTCGCCCCTTCTGGAACGGTGGCGCATCCCGAAGCGCAGCAGCCGGATCAGCAGGAAGTAACCTAATATTAGGGCAAGCCCGGTAATTACGGTAATTTTGATGCGATTATAATATTTCTCCCGCGCTGTCCGGTCATTCTTCAGTTCATCGACCACCTGGCTGAGCTGGCGGTTCTGCTCCTGCAGCGCCGCGTTCTGAGCCTGGTAATTCTGCATCTGCTGCAATGTCTGCCCCAGCTCTTCCTTAGTCTGCTGAAGCTCCTCCGTTGTTTTCTGGTAGCTCTCCTGCAGCTTGGTGACTTCACCGGGCAGCTCCGAGAAATTTTGCAATCCATTATATATATCATTGAGATAGTTGGCCTTTGCCGCAGGGGCGGGAAGAATCGCGGACAACCCAAGGAGCAGCAGAGCCGAAGCGATCAGCTTTACGCAGGTGCGTTTAACTTTTTGTTTCATTATCATTTTTTGCTTCATTTATATCACCACCAGGTATAGGCTAGTTTTCCTTCTTATTTTAGCATAGCACACCAGCTATTAGGACGGCCAACGACACACTCCATTGTCGCAATTTGGCGAATTGCAATATATTTTTCGGGAAGCAGCGTCAGCAACTATAAACTAAGTGTAATACAGTACAAAACCCCTGAAGGTTTCTGTTTCTCTACTATTTCACTCTAAATTAACGTATACTTTGAACGGAAAGGGGCTGAATGCTATAAATAAATGGCTCTCAACACTGCTGTTTCTGGCGGGTTCCGCCTTATTGACCCGATTGATCCCGTTCTCTTCCTTGTTCCGTAATCTGGATACGATGTTCCACGAATTCGGTCATGCGCTGGTAACGCTGCTGCTCTCAGGAAGTGTGCTGCGCATTGAACTGTACGCCGATCATAGCGGAGTGACCTATTCAGCAATAGCGGCAGGAGGAAGAGCAATTCTGGTCTCGCTGGCAGGTTACCTGCTGGCTTCCTTATTTTCACTGCTGCTGTTCTATTTATATTCCAAAGGCCGGTATGCCTGGGGCCTAATGCTTGCTACCGGCGTAGCGCTGGTTATGCTGCTGCTGTATGTGCGGGGCGGCTTCGGGATGATTTGGCTCAGCGGCTTTATTGCCCTGAACATCGTTATGATGTTTGTCTGGCCCAAGGCGGGTAAGTATTATTACCTGTTTCTGGCCTTTTTGACCCTGGAGGAGTCGGTTATGGGGGCGCTTTTTCTAGTAAAGGCTGCAGCGTTTACGCCTTCCATGGCCGGAGATGCGGCAAATCTGGCGAGGCTCACACCGCTGCCGGCTATTGTATGGGCATTGCTGTTTTTCCTGTTTGCGCTGCTGTGTGCCAAGTGGGCGCTGGGATTTTTTTTCAAGGGAGAGCGGGGGCGACAACATACGACAAGTTATAAATAATGGAAAAATTTCGTCAGATTTTGACAAAGTGCTACCTTTCATAAAGAGGCAATCTACGTTTTTAGTAGAGTGGCTCTTTTTTTGTCGATATTATAGGACCGAACATATATTCCATGACAAGGAGTTGTCCGCCAATATTGGTACATTAATAGAAGACCCAGAAAAAGAAAGAGGTGGAAATATGCAAGCAAGTATACAGCCTATGTTTACATGGAGCCAGGAACGGATTTTTGCAGGAGGAGCCCGAAATATAGTTCTACTTATCGAATGGAAGGGTGGCTCGCAAAGTGAGGAGAACCGCAAACGAAGACACAAAGTGGTGGCCCGCGAGATCGAGCTGAGAGTTTGGCTTGAGGGGCATGTAACGGTGACAGGATGTTATGGCTGCATTGCGGAGGCCGGGGAAGGGCGGTCCATACTGCTTAAGCTTGGCAAAATAGTATCCGGCACCCGCAGATATGTCGCACTGGAGTTTACGATGGCGGCGAAGCCGGCGGGAATTCATGAAGCGCTCTGGCTGCAATGGCAATACAAACAGCCTCCGGTGGAACGTATCCGCGAGCTTCCTTTGAAAAAGCTTGGACTGGAATATACGCATCATACGGATGTGCTCTCTGCGGGTTGCTGCTTCTATGTAGAGAAGCATCTGGAGCTGCTGAAAATGCAAAAAATGCTGGAAGAAGCGGCGGAACAGAGGACAGGAAGCCAGGCTCAAACGGTCAGCGAGAAGCTGCGCCGGCAAGCAGACAAGCTGCTGCTGCTCGCCGCCCGGTCCGGAGATATGCAGCTTGTGAAAGAAGCGGAATCGGTGTATAAACAGCTTGATGCAGCGGGCCAGATGTGGTGGAAGACAACGGCTACAAGATAGAGGGCATAGAACACCAGCGTGTCTTTTGCGGTGCATACATATCTGTAATCTTTCACAGACAAACAATGAATTAGTTGTAGTTAGTGCAAATTATAAATGTGGTAATATAGTAAAATAGTTCTATTATATTTTTTTATCTCGGTTATTAAATCCCTGGTTATAGATATATATAACTAATTTATTTAAAAATAATGGGTCTATTTTACCATAAATCAAGGGGAACTGAATATGACAGACCGATTAATCCGGCTGATGCGCATTATTACGCTAGTGCAAGCAAAACCAGGGATTCTGGCCCGTGAACTGGCGGAACGCTGCGGCAACAGTGAGAGAACGATATACCGGGATATGGATGCGCTCAGTGCCATGCATATTCCTATTACCCATCTGGGGCATGGGAAAGGATATGCTTTTATCGGGAATTTTGCCTTGTATCCTCTGGATTGGTCGGACGAAGAATCAGCCGCTTTTTCTAAGCTGCGGGATATTATGAAGGATATCAGGCACATGCTGCCTCCAAGCTTTGAAGGTGCCTACGAGAAGGTAATGGCTGCGGAATACAAGCAGAAGGCGGAAAGGGAAGAAAAGATGGAAACTGCAAACAAAGAAGCCGGACAGTTATGGATGGAGAGGAGTGGTTCCCAAGGTGAGCCGACGCCTTTTTTGACAGAAATTCTGGCAGCCGTTATGAAGCAGACCAGCATTCAGGCAGATTACAGTGAAAATGCTTATGAAGAAAAAGGAATCCAAATCGACCCTTACTGCCTTGTTCCCTTGGAAAATCGTTATCATTTAATCGGCTTTTGTCATCGGTTCGAGATCATCCGCACCTTTCATATCAACGGCTTCTCTAGTGTAAAGCCTACGAATTTCTGGTTTTCCAAGGAGCAGTTTGATCTTCAGTCCTTTATGGAGCAGAAATGGTCTCTGGATCAGGACAGCCTGCAGGTGGAGTTCAAGGTCAGATTTTCGGACCGGCTGATGGACCGGATCATGAACGAAGATATGTTTGTGAAGCCCAGCAAAGTAGACCGTCAGGGCCGCTGTCTTCACTTTAAGGTAGCTGTGGAGCAGGATATCGGTTTTGTCCGTTGGATTTTAAAATTTGAAGAGGAAGCGGAAATTCTGGAGCCGCCCTACTATCGGGATATGCTGAGAATTCAGCTGGAGAAATGGCTGTCGCTATATAAATAGCACAGTTTTTCTTTTATTCAGGCATACATTATTCTCGCAAAAACAACTAGGGTTACTTATTCTGGCAAATTCTCCTTGTCTACTATGGATTTATATAGTAGTGTTATACATTATATAACATTAATGTCGGTTTGGACCTAAATTACTGCCGCGTAATGTCAGGTATGGGTTATTCTATCTCTCCTAAACGGGCGTTTTTCTTCCTGTCATTTGACCTGTGTTCAATTTTTTAATAGAAGAGAGGGATCGTCTTGATCCAGCCAATTCTGAAAATTGAGGATTTGCACACCCATTTTTTCACTGACCATGGTGAAGTTCCTGCGGTGGACGGAGTGGATCTCTACATTAATCCCGGGGAGGTTCTGGGGGTAGTAGGGGAATCGGGCTGCGGCAAAAGCGTCACTTCGCTGTCCATCCTGAAGCTTGTTCCGGATCCGCCGGGTAAAATTGTGGGCGGGCGTATATTGCTCAAGGGTCAGGATATCGTCCCGCTAAAAGAAAAAGAGATGCGGAAGATCCGCGGCAATTCTGTGTCCATGATTTTTCAGGAGCCGATGACTTCGCTGAACCCGCTGTTTACCGTGGGCCAGCAGATCATTGAAGCCGTGCGTCTGCATAGCGGCCTGTCCAAGAGGGACGCGCGGGAGCACGCGGTAGACATGCTTCGCAAGGTAGGGATTCCGCGGGCGGAGGCGATTATTGATGAGTATCCCCACCAATTGTCGGGAGGTATGCGCCAGCGGGTCATGATCGCGATGTCGATCTCCTGCAGCCCGGGGCTGCTGATTGCCGACGAGCCGACTACAGCACTCGATGTAACGATACAGGCGCAGATTCTCGATCTGATCCGCAGGCTGAATGAAGAGCAGGGAACCGCAGTCATGCTGATCACCCATGATCTCGGTGTTATCGCGGAGATGTGCCACCGGGTTGCCGTGATGTATGCGGGCAAGGTTGTGGAGGAGGGCGGTGTGCGCGATATTTTCAAGAACCCGCTGCACCCGTATACACGGGGATTGATAGAGTCTGTGCCAAGAATGGGCGAAACCCGGGAGCGCCTATATTCGATCCCCGGCAACGTGCCTATCCTGAGCAAGGACATGCAGGGCTGCCGGTTCGCGCCGCGTTGTCCGAATGTTATGGAGATATGCCGGCAGTCGCTTCCGCAGCTCACACTGCAGGAAGAACGCCACGGCTGCAGATGCTGGCTGCATGATGATCAACAGGAGGATGCGGTATGAGTAAAAGCCTGCTTGAGGTCAAGGGCCTTAAAAAGTATTATCCGATCCATAAGGGATTCCTCAGATCAGCCCAGGGTTTGGTCAAAGCGGTAGATGATATTTCCTTCAGCGTAAGCAAAGGGGAGACCTTTGGCCTCGTAGGGGAGAGCGGCTGCGGCAAATCGACCACCGGCCGGGCGCTGCTTCGTCTGATTGAGCCGACGGCGGGTGAAATTTGGTTCGAAGGCCAGGATATCACCAAGCTGTCTATGGAAGAAATGCGCAAGCGCCGGCGGGAGATGCAGATTGTTTTTCAGGACCCCTTCTCTTCGCTGGACCCGCGCAACACCGTGCAGCGCATTCTGGAAGAGCCGATGATTGTGCACGGAACAGGCGACGCCGGGCAGCGGCGGGCCGCAGTCGAAAGGCTGGCAGATGTCGTTGGTCTGGCCAAGGCGCACCTGCAGCGTTATCCGCATCAATTTTCCGGCGGCCAGCGCCAGCGGATCGGGATTGCCAGAGCGCTCGCGCTGCAGCCCAAGCTGATCATCGCCGATGAGCCTGTGTCTGCGCTTGACGTATCCATCCAGTCGCAGGTGATCAACCTTATGCAGGATTTGCAACAGGAATTCGGGCTTACGTACATATTTATTGCCCATGATCTCAGTGTGGTGAAGCATATCTGCGACAGCGTCGCAGTTATGTATCTGGGACGAATTGTGGAAATAACCGATAAGAACAAGCTTTATGCCGGGCCGCAGCATCCGTATACACAGGCGCTGCTGTCGGCAGTCCCTGAACCGGACCCTGATATCCGCAAGGAGCGGATCATTCTGCAGGGTGAAGTGCCAAGCCCGGCGGATGCGCCGGCAGGCTGTGCGTTTCATACCCGGTGTCCACGGGTGATGGATGTCTGCCGTAAGGCAAGACCCCCGCTTATGGAGAACGGGTCCGGACATTTAACCGCCTGTCATCTGTATGACGGGGAAGCCCATCCCCAGCTTGCCTAATGCTCACAACCCGGGATTAATACTGCCAAGCAAGGAGCGGATTTGGTATATGGCGGCGCTTTAGCGCAGTTCCATATAAACGTTTTAATACTTTTAATGAAGAAAGGGAGTGTTTATTGAAATGAAGAAATGGAGTAGTCTTGCACTGGCGGTAACCCTGGGGGCGGTTCTAACACTGAGCGGCTGCGGAGGCAAGAACAATGCCGGTACAGAAGGGGCTGTCAGCTCAAATGCAGCAGCGACCGCTGCGCCGGAGAGCTCGCCTGAAGCTTCGGCAGCGCAGGATACCTTGATTCTGGGACGCGGCGGCGATTCCGCTTCGCTGGACCCGGCGATTGTCACCGATGGTGAATCCTTGAAGATTGGGCATCAAGTATTTGACTCCCTGCTGGAGTACAAGCCGGGAACCTCTGAAGTTGAGCCTTCCCTTGCGGATAGCTGGGAGGTATCTGCTGATGGCCTGACTTACACCTTCAAGCTGCATCCGGGTGTGAAGTTCCATGATGGAACGGATTTTAACGCTGAAGCTGTAGTGTTCAACTTCACACGCTGGAGCGATCCGGCAAGTGAATTCAAATTTGAAGGCGACTCTTTTGACTACTACGATTCCATGTTCGGTCCGGAAGGCAGCCGTGTCATCAAAGAAGTGAAGGCTGTTGATGCCACGACCGTACAATTTACACTGAGCCAGCCGCAGGCACCTTTCCTGCAAAACCTCGCGATGACTTCCTTCGGAATTGCCAGCCCTTCAGCAATCAAAGAGAAAAAAGCAAACTTCAAGAATGAGCCTGTAGGTACCGGGCCTTTTATCTTCAAGGAATGGAAGCATAACGATTCCATCACCCTGGACAAGAACCCCAACTATTGGAAAGAAGGACTTCCCAAGCTGAATAAGGTCATCGTTCGCTCGATTCCGGATAACTCGGCGCGTTTCACTGCTCTGCAGAACGGAGAGATTGATCTGATGGAGGATTTAAGCCCGGATGATTTGTCCGCACTTGAAGGCAACACGGAGCTGCAGAAGATTGAACGTCCGCCTTTCAATGTCGCTTACCTCGGCTTTAACTTCAAGAAGAAGCCTTTTGACAACGTAAAAGTAAGACAAGCCCTGAACTACGCGGTGAACAAGCAAGCTATTATTGATGCCTTCTTCTCGGGCCAGGCTACTGCGGCAGTCAACCCGATGCCTCCATCCCTGTGGGGCTATAACGACGCTGTGAAGGATTATGAATATAATCTGGACAAAGCCAAGGCGCTGCTGGCCGAAGCCGGATATCCGAAGGGTCTGCCTGACTCAGTGACGCTGTACGCTATGCCTGTATCCCGTCCTTATATGCCTGATGGTAAGAAGGTTGCCGAAGCCATTCAAGCGGACTGGGAAAAAATCGGCGTAAAAACCGTCATTGAATCCCCTGAATGGGCGACCTACCTTGATGACACCAAAGCCGGAGAAAAAGATGATATCTACATGCTCGGCTGGACAGGCGATAATGGAGACCCGGATAACTTCCTCTACACGCTTTTGGATAAGGATGCCATTCCAGGCAACAACCGTACGTTCTATGTAAATGAAGAGCTGCATACGCTTCTGATCAACGCGCAGAAGGAGACGGATCAGACCAAACGCTCCGATCTGTACAAGAAGGCCCAGGAGATCATCAAAGCGGATGCGCCTTGGATTCCGCTGGTGCATACTACGCCGCTGCTGGCTGCCAAAGCCAATTTGAAGGGTTTTGTTCCAGGTCCGACCGGTACGGAATATTACAGCGAAATTTACTTCGAATAGTATGCTTCATAAGCCTGATCTTGCCGCTGCTGCCTGCGGCGGCAGGAAGGCTTATGGAACTCTGGAAGGTGATCCGACTTTGAATTCCTACCTATTAAAACGTGTTGCAGTATTGATCCCTGTTCTGCTCGGGATGACGATCATCGTTTTCTCCATTATCCATGCCATTCCGGGTGATCCGGCAGAGACGATCCTTGGTCAAAAAGCAACGGAGCAGTCCAAACAGGCGCTGCGGGAACAGCTCGGTCTGGACAAGCCGTGGCTGCAGCAGTATTTCAACTATATCGGAGATTTGCTGCAAGGAGATCTGGGAACCTCGATCCGCACCAAAACGCCTATCGCCCAGGAAATTATGCCTTATCTCGCGGCTACCCTGGAGCTTACGGCTGCCAGCATGCTGTTTGCGACTTTTATAGGCGTCAATGCGGGGATTCTAAGCGCATGGCGGCAAAATTCATGGTTTGACTATATCGCGATGATTATTGCGCTCATTGGGGTATCCATGCCGATCTTCTGGCTCGGACTGATGGAGCAGCTGCTATTCGCGCTCAAGCTGCATTGGCTTCCTTCCATAGGGAGGATGGACCAGCGTAATCCGGTGGAGAGCATCACCAATCTTTATGCCATTGACACGATAATCGCCGGACAGTGGGGGCAGCTGTGGACGGTTATCAAGCACTTGATCCTCCCGAGCATAGCGCTCGGAACCATTCCGATGGCGATTATTGCCCGGATGACCCGTTCAAGCATGCTGGAGGTTATGAATTCGGATTATATCCGCACGGCAAAAGCCAAAGGCATGTCGCAATTCCTTGTCGTGTACAAGCATGCGCTGAAGAACGCGCTGATTCCTGTACTGACTGTAGTGGGTCTTCAGACAGGTGCCCTTCTTGGCGGTGCGGTACTGACAGAGACGATCTTTGCCTGGCCGGGTGTGGGAAGGTATATATTTGAGGCGATCAGCTCCCGGGACTATCCCGTGATCCAGACGGGGATTCTGATTATCGCCTTTATCTTCGTTCTAATTAATCTGCTTGTGGATCTGCTCTATGCCGCCATAGATCCGCGCATCAATTACAAGTGAGGGGAGAACCTATGGGACAGGCATCCATTAATGCAACACCTCCTGCTGCACCTGCCGAAAGGGTATCCGGCCCCTGGCGTGATGCGTGGAGGGCTTTCCGCAAGAATAAGTCAGCCATGCTCGGGCTATCTATCATCGTATTTTTTGTGCTGGTAGCTTTGCTGGCCCCGTTCATTGCACCTTATGGTTTTAAGGACCAGGAGCTTATCAACCGGCTGAAAGCGCCGTCCGCCGAGCATTGGTTTGGCACGGATGATCTTGGAAGAGATATGTTCACCCGTATTATATATGGCGCACGGATCTCGCTCTGGGTGGGTTTCTTTGCGGTTATCGGCTCTATAATAGCAGGAACAATTCTGGGCATTCTGGCCGGCTTCTACGGCAAATGGATTGATATGCTGATTTCCCGCCTGTTCGATATTCTGCTCGCCTTCCCAAGCATCCTGCTCGCTATTGCTATTGTGGCTATTCTTGGACCCTCCTTGCAAAATGCGCTGTACGCAATCGCCATCGTAAATATTCCTACATATGGCCGGCTTGTGCGGGCGAAGGTGCTCTCTTTGAAATCGGAGGAGTATATTACCGCGGCAAGAGCGATTGGGATGACCAATACCCGTATTCTGCTCACCCATATTCTGCCGAACAGCTTGACGCCGATTATTGTGCAGGGGACGCTCGGCATTGCTACGGCGATTATCGAAGCGGCTGCGCTTGGCTTCCTTGGTCTTGGCGCTCAACCGCCTGACCCGGAGTGGGGCAAGATGCTCTCCGATTCGCGGCAATTCATCCAGAAGGCTCCCTGGACGGTCGTGTTCCCGGGGCTATCGATTATGCTGACGGTGCTGGGCTTCAACCTCATGGGAGACGGCCTGCGCGATGTGCTTGATCCCCGGATGAAAAATTGATTTCTTCAATAAAGTTCTTAAAGTCCTTTAGGCGTTCATTTTATGCTTAAAGGGCTTTTTGTATTTTAGAAGCATAAACATATATTAACTACTGACATTAACCATTCATAACTAATTATAAACAAACATAACTAAAAATAATAGAAAAACAAAAAAAGATATGCTAGAATAGCATCTAAATAATACATGATAGAAAAATGGGAGGAATGAAAATGTTCAAGAAATTAGCAGTGGTTGTCATGACTGCGGTACTGGCACTCAGCTTGTCGGCGGTACCGGATAAGCAGGTGCAGGCGGCGGGCAAAACCGAGATTATCGTCTCTGCCGCAGCGAGTCTGCAGGACAGTCTTGATAAGATTGCTGTTCTGTATGAGAAGCAGCATCCGGATATTGATCTTGTTTTTAACTATGGTGCGTCTGGCACCCTGCAGAAGCAAATTGAGCAAGGCGCTCCGGCGGACCTGTTCTTCTCGGCCGGCGATAAGCAAATGAAGGCTCTGGTCGATGGCGGCCTTATCTCCGACAATTCGGAGCTTTTGAAGAATCAGCTCGTGCTGGTTGTGCCTTCGAATTCCAAAACCTCCATTTCAACGATTACACAGCTTACAGATAAAGCTTTCAAGAAAGTAGCTGTCGGACAGCCTGAATCGGTTCCGGCCGGACAATATGCCCAGCAGTCATTGACAGCGAAGAAGGTATGGGATACGCTGCAAAGCAAGCTGGTATTTGCCAAGGATGTCCGCCAGGTGCTCTCTTATGTGGAAACAGGGAACGCCGATGCCGGATTCGTCTACAAGACGGATGCCCTCACTTCCAATAAAGTGAAGATTGCTCTTACTGTAGGGCCTCACGTGCATAAAGCGATCAATTATCCGGTAGGCATCGTTAAGGATTCCAAGCATCTGACCGAAGCCAAGGCTTTTTACAGCTATGTTAAAACCAAGGTGGCAAGCGATGTCTTTACAAGCTACGGCTTCAAGCTTGCTCAATAATAAAAAGTAAATAAAAAGGGCGGAAGTAACGGAGGGGAAGTTTGGAACTGGAGGAGCGATAGCGTCCGCCTAAGAGCTTTCCGTAGGAAAGCTGGCATCGTAAGCATAGGCTGTCTCCGGATTTCAACTGCTGCAAGCAGTATAAATCAAGAAATTCTTACGACAACAGCGGCCGGAAGTCCAAACATTCCCCGCAGTTACGTACTAGCCCGAACAAACGGAGTGAAGAGAGTTGGAGATCAATTGGACTGATTTTTTCGCCCCGGTCTGGCTCTCCGTCAAGATTTCAGTCATAACCAGCATCATCGTGTTCCTGCTGGCGACAATTGCAGCGAAGGCAATGGCGGGCCGGAGGTTTCCCGGCTATAGCCTGGTTGAAACGGTGCTGCTGCTTCCGCTGGTACTGCCGCCAACCGTGGTTGGATTTGTGCTTTTGGTGATTCTGGGCCGGCGGAGCTGGATTGGCAAGCTGTATGAGCAGTTCACAGAGCATACGATTCTGTTCACCTGGGGAGCGGCGGTCATTGCTGCGGTGGTGGTTGCTTTTCCTCTCGTATACCGTACGGTGAAGGCCGGGTTTGAAGGGGTGGAGAAGGATCTGGAGGACGCCGCACGCGCGCAGGGAGCAAGTGAGCTTCAAGTGCTTACGTTTGTGACGCTTCCCTTAGCCAGCCGTTCGCTGGCTGCCGGGTATGTGCTCGGATTTGCCCGGGGACTCGGAGAATTCGGGGCGACAATCATGGTGGCGGGAAATATCCCCGGCCGGACGCAGACAGTGCCTACCGCAATATATGTGGCCGTTGATGGCGGCAATATGACGCTGGCCTGGATGTGGGTGTTATCTATCATTGTGATCTCCGCCCTCATGCTGATGTTTGTCAACCGCCGTTCTTGAGCACAGTAAAAAAGCAGGTCTCAGGCATGAGCTGCCAGGGCCTGCTTTTTGCTATGCAAATATTGAAGGTACGGCATAGTATGAGATCCAATTATTCCAGTCCGTCAGGTCTCGTAAATGACGGTTCCCGACTCACTAAGGTCGTAAGGATGAATGGAGCTAAGCTCACTCTGAAAGGCGGGTGAGCGCAGAATATCCAGAACTGCCCTGATTAGCGCCTCGTGCTCGGGTTTCTTGAGTATCACCAGATCGTACCGTTCTTGAATTAGCGGAATAAAATCAACGCCGTCAATAATTTTGGCGGCTTTTTCCGTGCCGACGCCGACATCGGCCTCTCCCCGGGCCACTTTGCCGGCTACAGCAAAATGGCTGTTCTCTTCGGCAGTGTATCCGCTGATTTGAGCGGAGTGTATGCCATGCAGGCGTAGCTGCTCGTCGAGCAGCACTCTTGCACCTGCCCCGCGCTCGCGATTGATCAGTCTAATCCCGTTCTTCTGCAGGTCGGACCAATCGCGGATGTCTTTCGGGTTGCCCTTTTGCACATAAAAGCCCGCACTGCGCGTCAGCATATGTATCACAACATAAGAAAAGCCGACCAGCAGTCTGCGGATGTAGGGAAGATTATATTCTCCCGAATCGCCGTCCAGCAGATGGGTGCTGACAATGTCGGATTCTCCGTGATACATCGCAATCAGGCTGTCCAGACTGCCGGCGTAGGAACGGAGCGGGCGGACAGGAGATTCGCTGCGCTCCAGATGGGTAGCCAGAATGTCCAGCGATATATCCTGTCCGGTAATCACTACATTAACTCCTGCTGCCTTACCTGTATATGACGGCAATTGGGTGAACTGAAGCGGCGGAGGCGATACTGGTTCAGCCGCGCCGGCTCCCGGCGGCAGAACGGGGGAGGCTCCGCTGCGGGAATGCTGCTTATATGCCTCCAGATCAGAATGATCGACACGCATCTGCTTGCCGACACGGTAAGAGGGCAGCTCGCCCTTTTTAATCAGATCATAGACCTTGAGCTTGGATATTTTCAATAACCTGGCGATTTCCTCGGTTGTGTAGGAAGTATTCTCGGACATGGATAAAGCCTCCTAAGAATGAACTGCGGCAGCTCTCAAAATTAAGCCATAATAGCTCAAGACTACCTTATTTTGAGTTTCGGCGCAATTAAAGAACTTGGCCGGAGCGGAGGCGTAAAACTGCTTAATTAATTCAATGCCTGCTATTTTTTAGCCTGCTGCGTGTCAGATAACCGGATCAGCTCGGAGACAGTAACAAAACGGAAACCCTGCTTCTCGAGCTCAGGCAGAATAATTTTCAGCGCCGCCCGGGTTTGCGATTGTCCGTGAACATGGTCGTGGAACAGTACAATATCTCCACTGTGCGCACCCCGGATCACCCTGCTCGAGATGCTGTACACCCCGGGGCGCTTCCAGTCGCGGGTATCCTGATGCCAGGACCACAGCACCGGCTTCAGCCCCATGCTGTTAGAGACATCAACCAAGGTCTCGTCGTACATGCCTCCGGGCGGTCTGAACAGGCTGCTGTGCTTGCCGGATATCTTAACGATTTCATTCTCCGTCCGCTCCAGCTCGTCCTGAATCTGCTGCGCGGAGATCGGCTTCTTGAAATAGACGTGATTGTAGGTATGGTTGGCCAATTCATGGCCCTCGGAGATTACCCTGCGGGCTACCTCGGGATAGGCGGCGATCCGTTTGCCGATGGCAAAAAAGGTGCACTTGGCATTGTACTTATGCAGCACATCGAGAATCAGATCGGTCTCTGAAGGGTCAGGCCCATCGTCGAAGGTCAGGGCAATCACCTTCTGGTTGGTGTGCACTTCCCAGATCATATCGCCCCTCTGCTCGTAATAGTAACGGTTCTTGACACCAGGGCTGCCCAGCACGGTGTCTGGCGAGCCCAGTAGAAGTGTACACGCTGCAATTGCTGCGGCGGTGATTTTTTTCCAGCCTGTTTTCATTGGTTCAGATCCACTCCACTGTATTCATGTACATAATAGAATGCGCCAGGACCCTGACAGAATATTCATCCCGGGCGGAAGCGCTGAGCCTATTTGTATTTATGAGTGAAAGTTCCGGGCAAAATGACTTATAATGTATAACTAAATACAGATCAAGGAATAGGGGCAGGGGATATGACACTAATTGAGAAAAGAGAACATCGGCAATATCCGGAGATTACCCGCCTGGAAACATCGAGAGCCGCCTATGAGCGCGATTATTCGCGATTGATTCATTCGCCGACCTTCCGCCGGCTGCAAGGCAAATCACAGGTGTTCGGCGCAGGCACCGGAGATTATTACCGGACACGCCTGACTCACTCGCTTGAGGTGGCGCAAATTGCCCGGGAAGCAGCCAAAAGCCTGCTGCGCTCCTACCCCGGGGTAGAAACGGGACAAGCTGAAAATCCGGGGCTTGTGATTGATCCTGAGGTGGTGGAATGTGCGGCTATCGCCCATGATTTCGGCCATCCGCCGTTCGGCCACAAGGGGGAAGAGGTGCTCGACGGCATTCTGGAGAAGCTGGTGGAGAGGAAAACAGCGGAAGCGGTGCGGAAATCCGGCGCAGGTCCGGTGCAGCAGCAGACGATCCGCGAGAATATGCGGCGGCAGTATGAGCATTTTGAGGGCAATGCCCATAATTTCCGGCTGATCATGTTCCTGGAGAAACGCGAGAATATCGACGGTCTGAATCTCTCGGACGCCGTGCTGCTGGGGATTAACAAATATCCTTTTCCCGGCACAGTGCTTAAGAAGGGCATGTATCTGAATGAGTGGAATTACATCTCGGAAATCCGCAGCGAGTGGGGAATCCCTGAAGGGAAGAAGACGCTCGAAGCCCAACTAATGGACCTCTGCGACGATATCGCATATTCCGCACATGATCTGGAGGATGGCATTAAAGCCGGCAAAATCGAGGTTCATGAGCACTTTATGTTTGACGACTATATCCAGCGGCTGATTGTGGAGAAAATAACGACGCTGGAGGATGCCTTCTGGATCGGGTGGAGGGAAGCAGCCATTCACACCAAGGTTGAAGAGGTGCTGAGTTCGTTCCTGCGGGTATGGAAGGAGAAGATGCCGACCTGCGAGAATGATTACTCCCGCACACGCCGCGAGGTCAAAGCCTACTGGGTCAGCACCTTCGTCGCCAGTCTTGGCGTCATTGAAGACGGGGACTGGAAGAAGGTCACCTTCATTAAGGATGGCCAGGAGGATGAGGACATGCTGCGGACTGTAAGTGTGCTGAAAAGCTTCGCCTGGGTCACGATGATCCGCGATTTGCGCGTGCAGCGGCTGCAGAAGCGGAGCGAGTGGATTCTGCGGCGGCTATGGGAGGCGTTCCTGGACCCGGAGACATCGCGGGCAATCATTCCCAGCGACTGGCTGCAGCGGTATGAGAAGGATCAGCGGCAGGCTAAGCCAATCTGGACCTGGGAGCATATGGTCATTGATTATATCGCCGGAATGACGGATGCTTTTGCCGAGAAAATATATAATGAGCTGTATGGACTGAAGGTCGGCTCAATTTACGATCTGGATTAGAAACGCTATTCTGTTACGAGCAAACCGTATCTGCTGAAGGTACGGTTTTTTTCTGTGTATTCTAGTCTTGTTTTTTGAATTATGGTCTTTGATTTTGAATTCTGGTCTTCATTTGCTCTATTTTGTTATTATTTTGTTAGTTTTATTTCTTGGAGCTATGCTGATTTCTAAATGGATTTTTGCGTAAAAAAATATCAATGTAGCCCTTGTTTCATATGGGTATATTGCGAATTATGATGATTTTTGTACCTTTTAGGAAATCAGTGGATTATAAAGTTTTAAACATTAATATTATTTTGTTATTGTTTATTTATTGTTAAGGTGCTAATATTTCCAGTGTAGTTATTATGTTTTTGCAAAACTGAAAGCCCTTACAGAAGAAGGAGGAGGATGAATGGATGAAGATGTTTAAAAAAGGATTCCCGCTGCTCCTGACAGGCATCATGCTTGTCTCGATGGCTGCACCCGCCCTGGCGAGCGGCAAAGCGGACGAGAATCTTGGGAGTTCCGGGACGCACTGGGCCAAAGAAAGCATTGCAAAATGGCAGGGGAATGGTGTGATTCAGGGGTATCCCGATGGTTCCTTTAAGCCGGACAACAAGGTTACACGTGCTGAGCTGGTCAGCATCATCAACAAGCTTTTCGGATTCAGTGCGGCGGCGGAAACGTCATTTGGAGATGTCCCAGCCGGAGCATGGTATGCCAAGGATCTGTCGATTGCCAGACAGGCCGGTTATTATAAAGGCTTCCCGGACAACAAAGCGAAAGCGGATACACAGCTATCCCGCCAGGATGCGGCAACGCTGCTTGCTGAGGTATTCTCGCTGAAGCCAAGCGTTGGCGCGGCTGCCGTTTCCTTTACGGACGGCGCTGCAATCAGCAGCTATGCCAAGGAAGCTGTCCAGGCGATGAAGGGGATGCTGAACGGTTATCCTGACGGCAGCTTCCGCCCGGACAATCTGATCACAAGAGCTGAGACCGTCAGCATCATCGACAGACTGGTCAGCCGCTACTATAACACAGCCGGAACCGTCACCGGCGGCGCCGTAGAGGGCAATGTGCTGGTCAACCACACCGGCGTCACCCTTAAGGACAGTGTGATTTCGGGCAATTTGTATTTAGCCCCCGGAATCGGCAACGGTGATGCATCTCTGGAGAACGTAACCGTGCAGGGAGCTGTATATGTTGCCGGAGGCGGAGAGAATTCGATTCATGTCAAGGATTCCAAGCTAACATCCGTTATCGTGAACCGGCCGGACGGCAAGGTACGCCTCGCTGCCGAAGGCTCGACAACGATCAAACAGCTTACAGTTGAAAGCGCTTCTATTATCGACGTAGGTTCGGGCACGGTGATTTCAGAGGCTGTGATCGGCAGCACCGCCGCCGGTACTGCCGTCACGGGAAAGGGAACGATCAGCAAGCTTGACGTTCGCGGCGATTCAGTCACACTGAACGGTCAGCCTTTAGGCATAGGGACTACCTCGGTGAAGGATGGAGTGCCCGTAACGGCTGGCGGAGGAACGGCTGCGGTCACTAACAATTCCGGCAGCTCTGGCGGAAGCGGAGGAACTGGAACCGGGACGGTGACTACGGTCCGAATCGTTGACACTGCCGCTACAGCGGCAACGAAATCGCTGTTCGCCTACCTGGGTGAGAAGAGCGGCAAAGAAGTCATGTTCGGGCACCAGCATGATACAACCGTATCTTTTGCCGGCAAAGATGAAGCGGGCAAGGTGATTTCCGATGTGTACAGCGCTACCGGAGATTATCCGGCGGTATTTGGCTGGGATACTCTCAGCCTGGACGGCTATGAAGCGCCGCCGGGGGTCAGCGGAGACTATGAGGCCAGCCGGCTGGGCCTGACTGCTGCCATGAAGCAGGCGCATGAGCTGGGCGGCATCGTTACACTGAGCACGCATCCATATAATTTTGCCACTGGCGGCAGCTTCAACGATACCAGCAACACCAAAGGCACTACAGCATCAGTGGCCGCGCGTGTTCTGCCGGGCGGGGACAAGAACGCTGCCTTCAACGCCTATCTCGACCGGATTGCCAAATTTGCGAACAATCTGAAGGATGATAACGGCAACCTGATTCCGGTGCTGTTCCGTCCTTTCCATGAGCAGAACGGGGGATGGTTCTGGTGGGGCGCAGCAACAACCACCAAGAGCGAATATGCCGAGCTGTACAGATACACCGTTGAGTATTTGCGCGATGTTAAGGGAGTCCACAATTTCTTGTACGTGTTTTCTCCGAACGGCTCCTTTAACGGCAATGAAAGTGAATATCTGACGACCTATCCGGGCGACCAGTACGTGGATATTCTCGGTATGGACCAGTATGACAACAAGGACAATGCCGGTTCGGACGATTTCCTGAGCGGCCTTGTTAAGGATCTGAAGATGATTTCCGGTCTGGCCCAGGCGAAGGGCAAGATTGTTACCCTGTCGGAATACGGCTACAGCGCTGCCGGCATGAAGACCACCGGTAATAATGAGCTGAAGTGGTTCACTAAGGTACTAAATGCAATCAAGGCTGACCCGGATGCGGCAAAAATCTCCTACATGCTGACCTGGGCCAACTTTGGTGAAGGGAATAACCTTTACGTTCCATACAAGAATGTCCCTAAGAAAGCGGATCATGAGCTGCTTCCAGACTTCGTTAATTTCTATAATGATCCTTATTCCGCTTTTGCCGGAGATGTAAAGAATGACAACAAGTACGGCCTCACCGTAAACGCAGCGGCCAAAGAACCGTTCCTGCACATTGTTACTCCGAATAATGTTGGAACGGTAAGTGAGGCAGCGACGGTTATCCGGGCCAAGGTAGCCAATACTGTGCCTTCCAAAGTGACGTATAAGGTAGGGGACTCCGCAGTTGAGACGGAAATGACGCTTGGTGCAGATGGCTACTATGCCGCAGCTTGGAAGCCTGACGCCAGCCTGAACGGCACTTCTGCCAATATTACGGTGAAAGCGTATGGACCGGGAGATACGCTGCTCACGCAAAGTGTCTCGGTCTTTGTGAAGATCAGCGAGGTTCCGCTCAAGGAGATCACCTTTGACACAGCGGCCGATCTGGAGCAAATCCAGAATAATGGAACCTGGTCCGGGCTGGCCGGAAACGGGGAGACGATCAAGACTGACTTCGGGCATGCGGTTCTGGCTGGAGACGGCAAGCTGGCGGTCAAGATTACGGAAGGGCTGTCCGCCGCGGACACCTGGCAGGAATTGAAGCTGCAGCTTACGCCTGCGGCGCTAAAGGACGTAAATCTCGCCAAGGTCAACCGGGTGAAATTTACGGTGCTGATCCCGGAGGCTGCGCAAAATGAGGCCGGCAATGCCTCAGTACGGGGAGTTGTGCAGCTCCCGGATGATTGGAATACGAAGTATGGGATGGATTCCAGCTATAAAGCATTGTCCGCTCTGGAGAAAGTAACGGTGGACGGAGCACAGTACTACAAGTTTGATGTTGCTGTGGATCTGGATAATGCGGCGAAGTCAGCATCGGCAACCGGACTGGCGATTTCCATTGTGGGGAGCGGTTTTGTATCTCAAGGTGTACTGCCGATCTATGTGGACAATATCGTTCTCTATAATACCTATTCTGCACCGGTGTCCGACAACGCGCTGGTGGATGATTTTGAGTCCTACGGTTCAAGCGACGATGCGCTTGCAGCCAAATATCCCAAAGCGGGCGGAGACGATATCAGCGTAGCGCTAAGTACTGACCGGAAGTATTCCGGCAGCTATGGAATGAAGCTCCACTATAATATCAATAATGCGGGTTATACAGGGGTAGGAAAAAATCTGGGCTCCCTGGATTGGTCCGATTACAATGCAATCAGTTTGTGGGTGGCCTCAGATGGCAATAGCTCTTATGCACAAACCGGAGCACCGCTGAAGCTGGTAGTTCAACTGGTGATTGACGGAGGATACTTCGAAGCCTATCCGGTCATTAGCCCTGACACCAACGGAAAGTTTGTGCTCAGCCTCAAGAATTTGACGGAAATGAGCTGGGGCACAGCCGGTCCGCTTACCAAAGAGCGGCTGGCGAAAGTGCAAAGTCTGAATCTCTATGTAAATGCGATGGATGCAAAAGCGCATGAGGGCACGTTGTATTTTGACGATATCAAAGCGGTGTACGATTCGTCGCTTCCCGATATGTCCGGCGGCAATAACGGAGTGCCAGACGTCCATGCACCCGGAATATTGTATCAATTCCAGAGTGCCGCGGATATTGAAGGCTGGATTGCGGCAAATGGAGATAGCGCCAACGCTCAGGCTCCCGAATTCGTTGCTTCGGAGCAAGCTGTCGGCGTACAGTTTGATCTGGTGAATACAGGTCAGAATCCCGATGGCAGCTATAAACAATCCTTCGAGCTTGCCGTGGACCCTGCAAAACTGAATATTACCGGTCTGGATACAATCAATGCAAAGGTTAAGCTGTCGAACGGAACCGCCAAAGCGCGGCTGTTCATCAAGACGGGGGCAGACTGGGCCTGGAGCGACAGCGGGACGCCGGTAGCTGTTGATTCAAGCGGGTATAAGACCTTGTCGATTTCTTTGCCGGCAGCCGCAGCGGGGGCAGGTGTGGATCTATCCGCAGTAAAAACAATCGGCATTAAGATCGAGGACATTTCCAGTGACGGCGGAACCGCCAAGCTGTATCTGCAGGAGGTTGGACTTACGGCTGTAGTTCCCGATGTTCATTACGGATTTGAGACCGGCACGGACGGCTGGGCGCTGAACAATAATGAGGCGGTATCGGTATCAACGGATGTGTATGCCGAAGGCAAGCAATCCTTGAAGCTGGACCTCGCGTGGGCGGATGATTCCTTTTTGGCGGCTGCAAAATATGCTGATCTGGATCTGAGTTCCTTCACGAAGCTTAGCGCTAAGGTGAAAATTGTCTCGGACAATCCAGATGTGCAGGCTAAGCTCTTCCTTCAACTGCGGGGGTACACCGTATGGCTGGATTCCGGTGCACAGGCGGCCTCCGGTGACGGTTTTACCGAGTTCACGCTTGATTTCAGCGATATCTCCACAATTCATAACATTAGTGTGAACAGCGGAGGCGAGCCGTTCACCCTGGCTGATTTGAAGAAGGCCAACGCCCTGGGGGTTCAGATTGTAACTCCTTCGGCAGCGGGCACGGCAACCGTATATATTGATGATGTGAAGTTTTCACGCTAAATCAGGTTTCGATAGAGAGCTAGTAAAAGCAGCGGTATTCCCCAGGGAGTATCGCTGTTTTATATGGTCAGCCGGGTGGCGGCACAGCGGTTTCTGCTTAGGCTGGAGCCTGCGCCCAAAGCCGCGTGCTGTGGGGATTCTATATAAATATTCCGGTGTAATTTGCCGAAATAATACTTGTAGTCTGTTGTTGTGCCAATTTATGAAAATGAAAAGTAACAAATGTAAATGCAATGTTATATTTTCGTAAAAGATTGAGGGGGAGTGCTTGTGGAAAAAGATTCTGAAGTAAAGGGTTCTGCAGGAGGAGTACTGAGCGAAAAAATGAAGCGTGCTGTAGCAAAGGGGAAAAGAAGCATCGGCATTAAGATAGCGTCGGGATACGTGGCTTTGGCGATATTGGTTATGATTTCAGGTGGAATCTCCCTCATTCAAATGAACGGCATGCAGAAGAATACAGGGGATATCATCAACAGCACGATTCCCGAATTGAACCGAATACATAATGTTAATTACTACACAGAACATATCATGTCTATCAGTATGCAGCATATTCTCAATACCGGGGGAACGGAGAAGGCGAAGCTGGAAAAAGAGCGTGATGAATATATCCGCAAGGTTGCCGAAACTGTGAAGAGCTATAAGGCTGTGATCAGCGACGCAGAGCAGCAGAAGCAGCTGCAGTCACTCAGCGACAAATGGGATGATTTTATGTCCATTAACAACCAGGCGATCAAGCTGAGCAGCTCAGGTGATGAGGAATTGGCTCTGGAGGTCTCGAAAAAAGGGATTGCCGCATTCAACTCCATGCAGACCGATTTAGACAAGCTTGTAGCGCACAGCCAAAAGGAAGCATCTGACAAGGGCGAACTGTCCGTTACAATTTTTCATACCTCAATGACGTTGAATATTGTAACTGTGGTGCTTGTGCTGATCGTGATCGGGCTGATCAACATGCTTATCCGGCGTACGCTGATCAATCCGCTCAAGAAGGTGACTGCTCATCTGCAGCGGATATCGGGCGGCGATCTGACGGCGGAGGATACTATAATCTCCAATCAGGATGAGATTGGCCTGCTGGCGGGCACAGTGAATGAGACCAACCGGACGCTGCTGGATATTGTGAGCCAGATCAGAAGCGTCGAACAGATCATTGCCAGGCAGAGCGAGGATTTGGGGCATAGTGTGTCCTACACCAAAGAGGGCGGCAGTCAAATTGCTTCTACGATGGAGGAATTGGCGAAGGCATCGGCAAGCCAGGCGGAAGCGGCCGTGGATGCGTCCAGAGCAGTAGAGGAGCTGAACAGGCTGATTGAAGCCTTTGCGGGCAGAGGTGTAGATCTGTCAGTCCATTCGGAGCAGGTCCGGGTTAAGGGCAGCAGAGGCGAGGAATTGATGCAAAGCTCAGTTTCGCAAATGGGCCAGATTGCCGAAGTAGTTTCCCAGTCGATGGCAACGGTGGAAGAGCTGAACCGCAAGAATGAAGGGATATTCCAGCTTGTGGGTGCGATCCGCAATATTTCCGAGCAGACGCATCTTCTGGCGATTAATGCGGCAATCGAAGCGGCCAGAGCCGGAGATAGCGGACGTGGCTTCGCCGTAGTAGCGCAGGAGGTGCGCAAGCTTTCGGAGGAGGTACAGCAGACCGTATCGGAGATTACCGGAATCACACAAGGCATCCAGCATGACTCAAGGGAAATGGTCCAGCAGTTGCGCAGCGGCGTTGAGAAAACGGAGGAGGGCAGCCGGCAAATCATGGAGACGGGTGCGGCCTTGGCTGAAATCAACAAGTCTGTGTCTGGAATGGCCAGTGCCATTGAGGAGATGGGCAACGATCTGAAGCAGATGACTGCGGCAAGCGAAAGCATGAATGAATTCAGCCAGCATATCTCGGCTCTGGCGCAGGAGTCGGCGGCGGGCGTGGAAGAGACATCGGCGTCTGCTAATGAACAGGTCAGCACCATAAGTGAGGTTGCGGCCGGTATTGAGCATCTCGGAACTTTGTTAGCCGAGCTTAAGGAGTCCGTGACCCGGTTTCAGGTGTAGGAAAACAGCCTCTCGGGATTGCATTTACGAAAACATATAAACTGAACTATAGATACACCCAATCGGCATTGGTCGTGACTACAGAGAATGTTTGGACTTCCGGCCGCTAGCGCTCCGTAAGTATCCAAACTTCTCCTCCGTCACTTTGCCTTTTGTTGTTCTTTATTTCAGCTTATATAGTAAATGCAGCGCAGAGGCTGTTTTTTTGTTGTTTAGGAGATAATGATTCCTCTTTGAATTCGGCGAATTCACACAAATGAGTGGAAATCAGTCGGATTCGAACGCCTTTTTCCAACTAGCGCTGGCGAAGAAGCAGGTGAGCAGTGTTATGTAGATTGAACTTGAAATTCGTAGTCTTCATGTTGGATAACCATAGTGGATTTTTTGCATGACTGCACTTCTTGCAATAGAGTACTTATTATTTTGCGTCGAACCGCCTTCTGCTGTATTTCGTGCAATAGACTTTCGGAATACAGAGTTAAAAACAGCTTTTACAAGGGATTCTAATGTACAGAGTGCAGTAGATTGAGTTTTTCGAATGATTTATGGGTCATCTGCTGCAGAGTTGCAATAGAATGCGAGTTCTGAGCTACCTACTTTCTTAAGTTCAAGTTATCTAGTTGGAAAAAGGGAACTTATTTCTCTCTAAAATCAACCATTGTGAGTTTTAAGTGGAAAAAGGAAACTTAATTGGGTTATATTCCTTCATCAAGAGCGAAATGAGCTGAATTAGTTAACCTTTTTCCACTTCACCTGCGGAGAATAGGGTGCTCGAGCAAATTAGTGACCCTTTTTCCACTTGGAATTACCAAAGGATTCATAAAGGGTCCTCCAGGCAACGCAAAACTGAAATCTAAAGCGGCTACGTTGTCCATGAAGGTCGGCGTAGCCGTTTTGTGCTGTGTAGTAATGTTTTGGGAACTACCGCCAATCAGTATTGGCGGCTGTAGTCTACCAAATTGCGCGAAGGGACTCCCGTTTGCAGGTAGGACTGCATATTTTCTGTGAAAATATCAACCAGCCTGTCTGCGTAACGGTCCGTTGCCCCGGCGCAGTGGGGAGTGATGATTACCTGCTCCATCCCCCACAGCGGATGCTCCTTGGGAAGCGGCTCGGTCTCGAACACATCAAGGCCCGCACCGGCCAAATGTCCGCTGTTCAGGGCTGCCATCAAATCCTCTGTATGGGTTGTGGCCCCGCGGCCAATATTAATATAATATGAGCCTTGCTTGCATGCCGAGAAGATCCCCGCATCGAATATTTGCCGCGTCTCATCGGTGAGCGGCAGAGTGTTGATAATGAAATCCCCCTGGCCTACAGCGTCCGCCAGCAGTGCGGTTGTGTAGACCTTGTCGAAGCCATTGGCCGGTCTGCCGGAACGGCTTACACCGATGGTTTCCATCCGGAAGGCTTTGGCGATTCTTGCCGTTTCAGCGGCGATGGCGCCGGTTCCGGCAATAACGGCGGTTTTGAAGGTCAGCTCGCTTTCGCTGCCGTCCGAATGCCAATGCCGGTTCTGCTGGTTGCGCACAGCGGTATGCAGGTTGCGGGTGAACATCAGCATGAAGCCGAAAATAACGGCCGCAATCGGCTCGGCGTGGACGCCGCTGGCATTGGTTAGCAGGATGCCCTTCTTCTCCAGGCCTTCAAGCGGAAGCTTCTCGACTCCGGCCGACCAGGACTGCAGCCAGCGCAGCGGCGACTCCGGCTTCAGCAGTGTGTCGCTGATTCCTTTGGCCCAGCCAATAACAATTTCCGCTTCGGCTAGCAGCTTCAAATCTGGAGATTTGGCATCTGCCAGAGAGAGGGTATAACCTGGAGCGGCGGCACAGATCTGCTCTTGCTGCCGGGATGTAAGAGTATGCAGACAAACAATAGATTTCGTCGTCATGAGGATTCCCTCCCGTTATACTATTAGTAGAGCTGGTTATATAAGCTGAAACAAAAAACTACAAAAAGGCAGAAGTGATGGAGGAGAAGTTTGGATACTTACGGAGCGTAAGCGTCTGGAAGTCCAAACATTCTCCACAGTCACGATTTAAGCCAATTTGGAAAATCCAATTCAGCTCTTATACCTGTATAAGATTAAGGATAACAAATCTGCCTGGAAAGGTGAAATTGCAATGGAACGTACCCTGCCTGGTTCTGACATCGAACGGCTGTTTATTGCGGTCAAGCTGCCTGCAAGGCTATGCGAATTGCTGCGGAATGAATGCGCTGCATTGTATTCAGAGCTGAAATTTGCAAAATGGACACATTTTGCGGATTATCATATTACGCTGCAGTTTCTGGGAGACACACCCAAGCCGGAGATTCCGGCTCTCCTTGAAGCTTTGAGGAAGGTATCCGCAGCTTGTGCTCCGTTTCAGTTGCAGCTTGCGCAGTGGGGAGTCTTTGGCCTTCCTGAAGCCCCAAGAGTGCTGTGGGCGGGCGTTTCCGGAGAATTGGAGAAGCTGAACCGCCTTCAGCGGAGCGTGGTTTCCTCGACTCGCCCACTAGGATTTACCCCCGAAGCGAGGGCGTACAACCCCCATCTTACACTTGCCCGGAAATATCGGGATAAGCGTCCCTTTAGTATGGAAAGATTGGAATCTTTATCCTCGGAGAGGATGTCAAAGGATGCTGAATCAGGGGAGCTGGACTGGACGGTGGACGGTTTTTTGGTGTATGCTACCAGGATGCATGCCATTCCTATGTATGAAATGATCGAAAAATTTACATTTTTCAGATGAAAATCGACAATAAAGTTTTCAAAGCTTCCATTTTCGGTTACATATTATAGGAATGTGCCGTAAAACAGGAGGTAAATAATGGTAATTTTTAAACAAAACCGCTGCATTGCGCTGCTCGTTGGCGTTATTCTAGTGTGTTTTTCTTCGATAAGCTTGCTGGGCAACGAAGAAATCGTAAAAGGGAAAAATTCGGCTCGAACAGATAAATTTCAGTCAAGCGGCCAAGCAGCAGCCTTACTTATTCCCGTTTCAACACCGAAATCCTCGCAGAGGAGCAGCAATAATACATTTAGGCCCATGCTCTACACCACAGCCGCCGATCTGGGACAAGCCCAGAAATTCCGGCAACCCGTGGAATGGATCAGTCCGGATAGCCTGAAGCCGAAGGGCACAGCATCCCATACTGATATTCCTCGGCGGAAGGTCGCTGTGGTGAAGACAAGCCCGCCCGTTGCGCAGCAAGCGCTCAGACAGGCGGAGGGCAAGGGGAGCCAGACCGTAAATAATAAAAACACGGCAATTCAGCAACATCCCCCCACAAAATTGTTCTTCTCCCGGACAAAGCTACTAAGCCAGGCACAACGAAGTCAAGCCACCTGGAGCTACGCTGTATCCGAAGAAGACCTGCTACTGCTGCGAAAAATCGTTATGGCAGAAGCAGAGGGTGAACCGTACCAGGGCAAGGTGGCAGTCGCCAACGTTGTTCTGAACCGGCTACGGTCAGCCAATTTTCCCGACACCATTCATGATGTAATTTATCAAAAAAGACAATTCAGTCCTGTTGCTAACGGGCGTCTTAACCGTGTGAAGCCAAATGCGGATTGTATTAGAGCTGTAAATGCCGCACTCTCTGGAATAAAGGCGGTTACCGATGATACGTATTATTTCCTGTCGCTGAAGCTTGCCCAGGACCTTACCGTGCACCATTCCCAGAAGTACGCCAAAACTATCGGCAATCATACTTTTTATAAGTAAAGCAGCGGGTTAACTGACAACAGGGCTGTACCATTAAGCGCAGGCAAAACAAAGGGTGTCCTAAGGCCATTTATCATGGCTTTGGACACCCTTTGCTTAAATATGAGAATTTAGGGAGTGACATACACAGCCTCTTCATTCCGGCCCTGGGCAGCAGCGCGTGCACCACGCAGCTCTGCTGCTGTCCCGCCAGCCGGCTTGCCCAGCAGCTCCAGTATGGTTGAAGCGCAGTGGCTCGGCTGCTGCCGCTCCGGCGCGAGCCGCCGTCTGCGCAGCTCTTCAAGACTGGTGTACTCCCGAAGCAGCATCGAGAACCATTTGTTCACTACATCTGAATCCAGCTCTTCGGCCAGACCCAGCTCCACAAAATATTGGCAGTTCTTCTCCTCCTGGCCGGGAATGGCGCTGTAAAAAAGCATCGGGATGCCTTTGGCCTGGCCTTCCGTGCAGGTCATCCCGCCGGGCTTTGTAATGAGCAGATCGGAGGCATCCATCAGCTTGTTGATTTCACTGGTGTACCCGAGGATCTTCACGTTGGGATGGTTCAGCAGCGGATTGGTCCGCATTTTGGCAACTAGCTTGTCATTACTGCCCATGCAGAAGATCAACTGGATTTCATCCATCCGGGCCGTGAGCGAGTTCATGACATCCTCACCGAACATCAGGCCCCAGCCGCCGCCCATAATCAGCACCGTAGGAATGTTGGCGAGTCCGAGCTCCTTGCGGAGCATCGTTTTATTCGAACGCTCCCAGAATTTCGGATGCACCGGAATGCCGGTGACCATAACCTGCTCGGGACAGATTCCCCGTCCGGTCAGAATGGACTTCACACGGGATGTAGATACGAGGTAGCGGTTGACCTCGGCATTGACCCAGCTTCCGTGCGCGTCATAATCCGTAATCAGCGTGTAGAGCGGCACATCCAGCCCTTGCTGCTTCAATCTGGAAATAACGGCAGCAGGAATTGGATGCGTACAAATAATCAAATCCGGCTTAAGCTGCTCAATAACCTGTGAGGCATGTGTATAAAAAATCCGGTGAAGCGCCATCTTGGTCAACCGGTTCAGTGATTTGTGATATTGTGTCTTATACATCATGCCGACCAGCTTCGGCTGGCTGCTGACTGTTTTGCGGTAAGCTGAAAGAATCCAGGGAGCAACCGTAGGATTAAGGAACTTCCCCAGCTCAATGACCCGGCACTGCACATCCGGACTGAGCCGCTTTATACCTTCGGCCAGAGCATAGGCTGCCCCTGTATGGCCCGTACCGAAGCCTTCCGAAAACAGCAGTACTCTTTTCTTTCGCATAAGTTCACCTGCTACTTTCCTTCATAGGATCAATCTTCTTTTACTATTATACTAAGGAACTTGCTTCTTTTCTCACATTATACAAATAAGACGTAAATAGAAAGTTAAAACACTGCAAAAAGAAAAAAATAAAGATTTCTCCCAAGTATTGCAAACGGAGTGGCAACGTGTTAAAGTGAGTTGTGACCAAGTGACCGGAATAGTAAAATGGTCAATAAGCGGTGGTAACGATATTTCCGGAAGAAAGGGAGTGTAAAGGTGGCTGTGGTGGATCGAAGGCAACAGGTGCTTCAGGCCGCGACCAAGTCATTTTCATTATTCGGCTACAAAGCAACAACAATGGATCAGGTCGCCAAGATTGCAAATGTCGGCAAAGGAACGATCTACACCTTTTTCGCAAATAAGGAACAGTTGTTTGATGAGATCCTGCGTGAAGTTATGATGGATATAAAGTCTATCGCCGAGCGTGAGATCAAGCGGGACCGGCCTTTTTTTGATAATCTGCGCCGTGTTCTTGATGCCGTGCTGGAATTTCGCAGTGAACATGAGCTGTTCGTCAAGTTGTCCCAGGAAAGCCGTGATTTCGGAACCCCGCAGGCTAATGAAGGTCTCGATAAGCTTGAGAATGTGATCCTCGAATATTTGCAGCGGGAGGTGGAGTATGCGATAGATCATGGTGAGGTTAAGCCCTGCGACTCCAAGATAGTATCGCTGGTGATGTTCAGACTGTATATCGTGCTGACAGCCGAGCTCAACAGAGTACATGTACCTTTGACGAAAGAACAAATCACAAGCTATTTCCATTTGTTTCTGGCCGAAGGGCTGGCGCAATAGCGTAATAAGGTTTTGATGGTTGGCGATAGCCTCAAACGACTCCGGCAGGAGTTTTTCTTTGCTCTCGATTGACTACTTGGGGAAAATAGTCACCTGGTATTACGCAAAGTTTCACAAAACTAGCATTTGTAAGATTTATAGCATTTTAAAGAGAGCATATGATCTAAAGGAGAGAACCAGAATGAAATCTTTATCCGTATTTGCCAAGGACCTGGGCGCAGCGTTCAAGAATCCCAAGGTGCTGATTCCGATGTTTGTCGTCCTGTTCATTCCGGTGCTGTACAGCGGATTGTTCTTGAAGGCATTCTGGGACCCGTATGGCAAAATGAATGAGCTGCCGGTCGCCGTTGTTAATGAAGACAAAGGTGCCGACTATGAAGGCAAGAGCCTTACTGCCGGGAACGATCTGGTAGAGGAGCTTAAGAAGACCGACGGGTTCAAATGGAATTTCGTGACCCGTGCACAGGCGGAAGCCGGTCTGAAAGACGAAACTTATTATATGGCTATCGTGGTTCCGGAGGATTTCTCCGCTAATGCAACCACAGTGCTGGATGATAATCCGCAGCCGGCCAAAATCATCTATGAGCCAAACGAAGGCTACAACTTCCTGGCTGGTCAGATCGGCGGTACTGCCGTAAAAGATATCAAGACTAAAGTATCTGCCAAAATTACCGAAGCTTATACCAACTCTGTTCTTGACAAAATCACTGAAATCTCCAGCGGCCTTGGCGAAGCGGGAGACGGCGCCCACAAAATTGCGGACGGTGCCACTAAGCTGGACGACGGCGCGCTTAAGCTGAAGGATAACCTGGTTGTGCTGACTGAAGGCACCGGCAAGCTCCTGGACGGCGCAGCGCCGCTTACAGAAGGTGTGACAGCTCTGAACAACGGTGCTGCAGCACTCAAGACCGGCAGCAGCAAGCTTGCCGGAGGACTTGAACAACTGTCCGCGGCGCACAAGCAGCTCCAGGACGGCGTAGCGAAGACAGCAGACGGCAGCAAACAACTGAATGCCGGTCTGCAAAAGACGGCTGCCGGTGCGGCTGCACTGCAAGCCGGTACGAAGTCTGCTGTAGACGGAACTAACAAGCTGCAAGCTGGTACGCAGTCCGTTGTGGACGGCAGCGCGAAGCTGGCTGCGGGATTGACATCCTCCGAAGACGGCAGCGCGAAGCTGGAAGCCGGACTGAAGGCTTCGAAGGACGGTAGCGCCAAGATTAGCGCGGGAGCCAAAGCGGTAGCCGATGGCCTGCAGCAGCTGGCCAAATCGAATCCGCAACTGGCAGCAAGCCCTGATGTGCAGAAGCTGATTGCAGCAAGCACCTCAGTTGCCCAAGGCATTGCGCAGCTGGATCAAAGCCAGCAGCAGCTTCTCGACGGCGCCTCTGCGCTGCACAGCGGTCAGACACAACTGGTTCAGGGTGCGAACCAACTGCACGATGGATCACAGCAACTCGATGCCGGTGTAACCCAGCTGCATGACGGCGCGCAGAAGCTGAATGCAGGCAGCACGCAGCTTCTGGCAGGACAGCAGCAGCTGCTCGCTGGGGCCGGATCGCTGGAAAGCGGCGGCAGCAAGCTTGCTGCAGGCATGAAGCAGTTCGGCGCGAAGCTGGATGAAGCTGCGGCAGGCGGCGCGAAGCTGGCCGATGGCGGTAAATCGCTGGAAGCAGGAACCACTAAGCTGCTGGCCGGTGCAGGCAAGCTCAGCAGCGGTCTCAGCTCTGTAGCGGATGGTTCGAAGAAGCTGAGCGATGGAGCAGGCAAGCTTAAGGATGGCCTGGATGACCTGAAGGCCGGCTCCGGCGAGCTGGCATCGAAGCTCGGCGATGCCGCTTCGAAGACCAGCTCCGTGAAGAAAACCGATGCCCTTGCATCAATGTTCGCCCAGCCAGTACAGATTGATGAGAAAGAATACACTACAGTACCTAACTATGGTACAGGTTTTGCACCATACTTCCTGTCTCTTGGCTTGTTCGTAGGCGCACTTATCTGCACCATCGTTATTCCAATGCGCGATTCTGAAGTGATTGGGGCCAGCCGCTTCAACCGCTTCGTCAGCCGTACCCTTACATTCTCGATGATGAGTATGTTCCAGGCTCTGATGGCTGTACTTATTGTGCTTTACGGCCTTGGACTGAATGTAGAGAATGTACCATTGTTCTACGCCTTTACCTTCATTACAGGCCTTGCCTTCATGTGGATGATTCAGGCTATCGTTACCTGGATGGATCAGTCGGGACGGTTCGTGGTTATCGTTATTCTGATCTTCCAATTGACTACAAGCGCAGGAACCTTCCCGCTTGAGCTGATTCCGAGCTGGATGAAATTCTTCAACCCGCTGCTGCCTATGACCTACAGTGTCAGAGGCTTCAAGGCAGTGATTTCCACCGGTGAAATCGGCACAATGTGGACTGATGCCGGAACGCTGGCTGTTTACGGAATTGTCTTCCTGGCCTTGACCTTCACATATTTCATGACCCGTGAACGGGGCAGTCAGGTAGAAATGAAGAGTGAACAGGCTTTGAGTTTATAATTGAACGTTATTCAATATTCATAGGAATAACAGAAAGAACGCTCCTTTTCCGGGGCGTTCTTTTTGTTATCTTATTCAGCGTTAATTCAGGACGGAACGTGCCATGATTGTGTCAGGAAAATGAATGAAGCGTTTTCATTGAATAAGCGCTTATTCGTTATTTGTGCATATTTATGCATAACAAAGATTTTTTACGCTTTTATTCACTAAAGCTGCGCCGCAAAAGCATTTGTTAATCAAGCTCATAAAAAAGTTTAAATTGCGCTCATGTCAGGTCGATGATAAAATGATATAACCAATCTGCCTTGAATATTTATTAAGAATTTGCACTGAAAATTTTTCCTGGAAATTCGTTTACTTTATAATAGAAAGGTTGCGTACGATGAGACACACTGAACTGCCCGTTAAACAGGGCCTGTATGATCCCCAGTTCGAAAAGGATGCCTGCGGAATGGGGTTTGTCGCCCATATCAAAGGCAAGCCGTCCCATGATATTGTAAGTAACGCTTTGACCATGCTCATCAACATGGAGCATCGGGGAGGCCAGGGAAGCGAACCAAACTCGGGTGACGGAGCCGGCATCATGCTGCAGATTCCGCACCGTTTCTTTGCCGGTGAAGCCAGCAGGCTTGGCTTTGAGCTGCCGGAGCAGGGACATTATGGCGTGGGCATGATCTTTTTGTCTCACAACGAGGAGATCCGTAACCGCCATGAATCGCTCCTCAGCGAGATTATCGCCGAGGAAGGCCAGCAGGTGCTTGGCTACCGCGATGTGCCTACCTTTGACGAAATGCTGGGCAAGACGGCCAAAGCGGCCAAGCCTTATGTCCGTCAGGTGTTCATCGGACGTTCCGAAGGCATCAAGGATGAAATGGCCTTTGAACGCAAGCTGTATATCATCCGCAAACGCGCCGAGCTGGCGATCCGCTACGGCGGCGCTGAAGAGGGCGAATCCTTCTATGTGCCAAGTATGTCCTGTCGAAAGATCGTATACAAAGGCATGCTGACAACTGCACAGGTGGGACAGTTCTACCTTGAATTGCAGAACGAAGAGCTGGAATCGGCCATCGCACTTCTCCACTCCCGGTTCAGTACCAACACGTTCCCAAGCTGGGAGCGTGCGCACCCGTACCGCTTCATGATCCACAACGGTGAAATCAATACGCTGCGGGGAAATGTGAACTGGATGCACGCGCGCCAGTCGCTGTTCAAGAGTGAAGTGTTCGGAGAAGATCTGAGCAAGATCAAGCCGGTTGTGAATCCGGACGGCTCCGACACCGCGATGTTCGACAATACCTTCGAATTCCTGTACCTCAGCGGACGTTCTCTGCCGCATGTGGCTATGATGATGGTTCCTGAGCCTTGGAGCAACCATGACAGCATGGACGAGAAGAAGAAAGCTTTCTATGAATACCACAGCACTCTGATGGAGCCGTGGGACGGACCAGCCGCAATGGGCTTTACCGACGGTGTCCAGATTGGCGCGATTCTCGACCGTAACGGACTGCGTCCTGCGCGTTATTATGTAACCAAAGATGATCTGATTATTTTGTCCTCCGAGGCAGGCGTACTTGATATTCCTGCGGAGAATGTTCTCTATAAAGACCGCCTGAGACCGGGCCGCATGCTGCTGGTGGATACGAAGCAGGGCCGGATCATTTCCGACGAAGAGGTCAAAGCCGCCATTGCTTCCGAGCAGCCTTACCGTGATTGGCTGGATGAGCATCTGATCGGCCTGGATCAGCTTCCCGATGCGCCGGAGCTTCCGAATCCGAAGCATGACAATGTGCAGCAGCTTCAGCAGTCCTTCGGCTATACCTTTGAGGATCTGCGCAAGGTGCTGGAGCCGATGGCTTCCACCGGTGCTGAAGCTGTAGGCTCGATGGGCTACGACGCCCCGCTTGCGGTGCTGTCGGACCGTCCGCAGCGTCTGTACAACTATTTTAAACAAATGTTCGCCCAGGTAACGAATCCGCCGATTGATGCCATCCGTGAAGAGCTGGTTACATCTACGGCAACGACGATTGGACCTGAGCGCAACCTGCTCAAGCCAGAGCCTGAGAGCTGTCGTCAGATCTCGCTGGACTCCCCGATTTTGTCGAATGAGGATTTCGCCAAGATCCGCCACATCCGCCGTGCAGGCTTCAAATCAATGTCGCTTCCGATTCTGTTCCCGGCTGAGCTAGGAGCTGAAGGGCTGCGCATTGCGCTGGAGCGCATGAATGAAGCGGCTGACCGTGTCATGGCTAAGGGGCATAACATTCTTATCCTGTCCGACCGTGGCGTAGACCGTGAGAACGCGGCAATTCCGGCGCTGCTCGCCGTGTCCAGCCTGCATCACCATTTGATTCGTTCGGGAACCCGGACCAAGGTCAGCATTTTGCTGGAATCCGGCGAACCGCGTGAGGTTCATCATTATGCGCTGCTGCTTGGCTATGGCGTGAGCGCGGTCAATCCGTACCTGGCTTTCGAAAGTCTGGATGATATGATCGGCCAAGGGCTGCTGCGCGGCATCTCGCATGAGAAGGCCGTGAAGAATTATATTAAAGCTGCGACGAAGAGCGTAGTTAAAATACTGTCCAAAATGGGCATCTCGACAATCCAATCCTACCGCGGCGCACAGATCTTCGAGGCTGTCGGTCTGAATTCGGAATTTGTGGACCGTTACTTCACCTGGACGCCTTCCCGCATTGGCGGCATCGGCCTTGAGGAAGTGGCTGCGGAAGCTCTTGCTCACCATAACCGTGCCTTCACCGACAAAGACGGCAACGACAAAGTGCTGGATTCCGGCGGTGAATATCAATGGCGCAGCGACGGGGAAGAGCATCTGTTCAACCCGCAGACTATTCATCTGCTCCAGCAATCCGTGCGGAGCGGAGATTATGGAATGTACAAAAAGTATGCAGCGCTTGTTCAGGGCGAAAGCGAGAAGCAACAGACATTGCGCTCCCTGCTGCAGTTCAAACCGTTCAATCAGCCGATTCCGCTGGAAGAGGTTGAATCGGCTGCATCCATCATGAAACGCTTCAAGACCGGAGCCATGTCCTTCGGCTCGATCAGCAAGGAAGCCCATGAGACACTGGCTATCGCTATGAACCGTATTGGCGGCAAGAGCAACACCGGGGAAGGCGGCGAAGATCCGGCGCGCTTCACTCCCGACAGCAACGGCGATTCCCGCCGCAGTGCCATTAAGCAGGTAGCATCTGGACGTTTCGGGGTTACCTCGAACTATCTGGTGAACGCCGACGAAATTCAGATCAAGATGGCACAGGGAGCCAAGCCGGGTGAAGGCGGACAGCTTCCGGGCCGTAAGGTGTATCCTTGGGTAGCCGAAGTGCGCGGCTCCACAGCAGGTGTGGGTCTGATCTCGCCGCCGCCGCATCATGATATTTACTCCATCGAGGATTTGGCAGAGCTGATCTATGATCTGAAGAACGCCAATCCGCGTGCGAATATTAACGTTAAGCTCGTATCTGAAGTCGGTGTCGGAACCATCGCCGCAGGGGTTGCCAAAGGCCGTGCCGACATCATCCTGGTCAGCGGTTACGATGGCGGTACCGGTGCATCGCCGATGAACTCCATTCGCCATGCCGGTCTCCCGTGGGAGCTTGGGCTGGCTGAAACGCATCAGACGCTGATGCTGAACAATCTGCGTGACCGTGTTGTACTGGAAACTGACGGCAAAATGCTCAGCGGCCGCGACCTGGCTGTAGCCGTATTGCTGGGCGCTGAAGAATACGGATTTGCCACTGCGCCGCTTGTAGCCGTAGGCTGCATTATGATGCGGGTATGTCAAATGGATACCTGTCCGGTTGGCGTAGCGACACAGAACCCGGAGCTGCGCAAGAACTTTGCGGGTGATCCGCAGCATGTCGTTAACTTTATGACCTTTGTGGCGGAGGATCTGCGGGAAATCATGGCAGAGCTTGGCTTCCGCACCATTCAAGAAATGGTCGGCCGCACTGATTGTCTGGATGCTGCCAAAGCTTCGAGCCACTGGAAGAAGAAAGGCGTGGATCTTAGCAGCCTGCTGCATACTCCGGCAATGCCGGAAGGAAGCACACGCTTCAACAGCCAGAGACAGAATCATGGTCTGGAAGAAACACTGGATGTGTCGAAGCTGCTGGAGCTTGCCGCACCGGCACTGGAATCCGGTAAGGTGGTTGAGGCTTCTCTGCCGATCACGAACGTCAACCGTGCGGTTGGAACCATTCTGGGCAGCGAGCTGACACGCAAGTATGGTGCGGCAGGTCTGCCGGATGATACGATCCGCCTGCATTTCACCGGTTCAGCCGGACAGAGCTTGGGTGCGTTCGTACCGAAGGGGATTACGATCACCGTCGAAGGCGACTCCAATGACTACGTCGGTAAAGGGCTGTCCGGCGGCAAGCTGATTATCAAGCCGTCCCGGAAGGCAACCTTTGCCGCCGAGGACAATATCATCATCGGGAACACGGCGTTCTACGGTGCTACCAGCGGTGAAGCTTATATCAGCGGTATTGCCGGCGAACGGTTCGCCGTCCGCAACTCGGGTGCGAATGTGGTTGTTGAAGGCGTGGGCGACCACGGCTGTGAATATATGACCGGCGGCCGTGTGGTGGTGCTTGGCGCAACCGGACGCAACTTTGCGGCAGGTATGTCAGGCGGTATTGCTTACGTGTACGATCCTGACAATTCGTTCATCAAACGCTGCAATCTGGAAATGGTTCTTCTGGAGCGCGTGGAAGAGGCAGAGGAAATTGCCGAGCTGAAGGGTATGATCACCCGTCATGCAGAGCTTACGGACAGCAACGCCGGAAGAAGCGTTCTCGAAGCCTGGGAAGATGCTCTGCCGAAGTTCGTCCGTGTCATTCCGAAGGATTACAAACGGATGATGGAGCAGATCCGCAAGGTTGAGCAGACCGGTCTCACCGGTGATGCCGCCCTGATGGCTGCGTTCGAAGCAAATATGCGTGAGCTTGCCCGTGTCGGCGGCTAACTAGCATTTCAATACACAAAGGGACAACATCTCCTCCATACCGGAGGGAGGTTGTCCCTTTTACTATTGCTGCATTTTTTCCCGGTTTTCAGGGAAAAGGAAAGTTGTGGTAGAATAAACCTATATAAAATGAATTGATAAAAAATTGAAGGTGAAGTAACGGAGGGGAAGTTTGGAACTGGAGGAGCGAACGCGTACGCCTTTAGGTTTGGATTTCTACCGCAAACAGCGGTATCAATCAGGAAATCCAAACCTAACAGCGGCCGGAAGTCCAAACATTCCCCGCAGTTACGGCCAGAACCCCAATTGGAAGCTCAAGCTCATTTTATATACACCGACGAAAGGAAGTGAGACCATGCCGAACACGGCAGAAGTGGTAACGCCCGTAGCAAGCCTCAGGGGGGTTACCAAAAAAATCGGCGCAAAGACGCTGGTTAGCGACTTAACGCTGGATATTCCGGCGGGGCAAATCTTCGGATTTCTCGGACCGAATGGTGCAGGTAAAACAACCACCATCCGTATGATGGTGGGGCTGATCTCCATCAGCCAGGGCGACATTCTGATCTGCGGCCGCAGCATTAAAGATCATTTTGAAGAAGCGGTTAAGAGCATTGGAGCCATTGTAGAGAACCCGGAGATGTACAAATTCCTGACCGGATACCAGAATTTGCTTCAGTATGCGCGTATGGTGCCTGGTGTGACCAAGCAGCGGATTCAAGAAGTGGTGGAGCTGGTTGGGCTGGGGCAGCGGATTCATGACAAAGTAAAGACCTATTCGCTCGGGATGCGCCAGCGGCTGGGCGTGGCCCAGGCACTGCTGCACCGTCCGAAGCTGCTGATTCTGGATGAGCCCACTAACGGGCTTGATCCGCAAGGTATCCGCGAGCTGCGCGATTATTTGCGCCGGCTGTGCCAGGAGGAAGGAACCACAGTGTTCGTCTCCAGCCATTTGCTGTCCGAGATGGAGCTGATGTGTGACAGTGTGGCGATCATCCAGAATGGCAAGCTGATCGACGTGAAGCAGCTCAAAGCGGTAGGCACTGAAGTGCTGCCGACCGGTGAGACGTTGTTCGAGGTCAGTGATCCTGCGGCTGCGCTTGCACTGCTTGGGACTGGGGTGCTGAGTGACGGCGGGCTTGCGGTCGCAGCGGACCGTGAGGAAATTGCCGAGCTGAATGCAAAACTGGTTGCGGGCGGAATCAAGGTTTACGGCATCAAAGCGCTGTCCCGGTCGCTGGAGGATCAATTCTTGGAAATCACCGGAGGTGAAGGCATTGGGTAATTTCGCTGCTCTCATACATAATGAGAATGTCAAAATCTACAGCCGGGTACGCACATGGGTTATGCTGATCATTTTGGCAGTCATGAGTGCGCTGTTCCCTGTACTGTTTTATTATACCAGTGGTGATACGTCGACGGCGGAGCTGTGGAGCAGCTTTCAAATGACCGTAAGCATCGCATTTTTTCTGAACACCATTTTTACCGTTGTTATTGCATCCGACTCCGTAGCGGGCGAATTTTCTTGGGGAACAATTAAGCTGCTGCTGATCCGCCCTTGGAGCCGCTCCAAAATACTGCTGTCGAAATACATTTCCTTGCTACTGTTCAGCCTGCTGAGCACTGCTGTGCTGATTGTTTTCGGTTATGTGTCCGCGCTTATTTTTTCCACTACACCCGGGACAGATGCGTCCATGGTATCATCATGGAGCCCGGCAAAATATACTTTTCTGAGCATTCTTTGCAGCTATATTGAGCTGTTTCTCACGGCTGCAATTGCCTTCATGGTCTCCAGCGTTTTCCGTGCAAGCGGACTTGCGATCGGGCTGTCGCTTTTCATTATGTTTGCCAAAGATATCTTTGTCGCCATCTTCAGTCCGGAGCGGTATGAGTGGGCCAAATATCTCATTTTTCCCCACATGAATTTGGGTGGTTATCTGTTAACGGACAAAGGGCCGGGCGGGGTTAGCCTCGGGTTCGCCGTTGCCGTGCTGGCAGTCTATTACCTGTTGTTCATGCTGGTGTCCTGGTTCGTATTCCGTAAAAGAGATGTCGCAGCGTAAATACGGCAGCAGCAGTTAGCCTGCTTCCAGGGTGCTCTGTGCCTTGGAGCCGTGTTTGCCTGTCTTGTCCGTATTGTCGCTTACCTGAAGTCCGCCTGCATGTTCCATGGCGGGCTCTTCAGTCATGGCTATAGAGCCGTTCAGCACACTGCCTTCCATGATGCTTAGGGAACCGGCCAGAATGTTGCCATGCAGTTGTCCGGTTCCTGTCATGATAAGTCTGCGGTCCGCAGTGACATCACCGTAGACCTTACCGGCGATAATGATCTCCTGTGCCTTGATGGTGGAGCGAACCGCTCCTTGTTCACCTACAGTCACTGTTCCCCGGCAGTGAATTTCCCCGCTGAAATTGCCTTCAATCCGCAGATTGGTGTCGCAATTCACTTTGCCCTCCAGCGTGCCGCCATGTCCGATCAATGAGTCGGTAGACTTGACAGATGTTTGGTGCTTGTTTTTATTCCACATGATACAATCCCCCTTTTTAAGTATTAGTTCCATTCCTGAGTGTGGCCTTTACGGCTCCACATAACCCAATGGATTCACCGGCTTGTTCCCCTTAACCACCTGAAAATGAAGATGGGGGCCTGTGCTTCGCCCGGTATTGCCGAGCTGGCCGATTTGCTGCCCTTTGCGTACCTCCTGTCCGGGAGAGACGAGTATGGCGTTCAAATGCATGTACCAGGTCTCAAGCCCGTTATCATGCTTAACGATGATGTATTTGCCTCTTGCACCCATTTGCTCGGCGGCGGTTATAACGCCGTCCATGGCGGCGTATACAGGGTCTCCGATATTGCCGGCAATATCAATGCCCGAGTGGTAGGCCGATACGCCCTTGAAGGGATCGGAGCGGTAGCCGAAGCTGGAGGTAATCACTTTCGAGTAGGTAGGCCAGAGGACCGCCGGGGCCAGCCGGGCTTTTTCTGCCAGCGCTTTTTTGGCCTGGAGCTTGGCCTCGGCAGTGTTGGCTTTGATGGCTTTTGTAATTGTTGTAGAGATGCTGTTCATCATTTCCTCAAGCATGCTGCGGATTTCCTCATAGTCATCCTTCGTTTCCCGTACCAGCTCCAGCGGATCATTCTGATAGACCGCGATGTATTCTCCGCCTACCTGCGGTGGGACTGTGCTGCCCAGTGCCGCGGAAATCGCACCTAAGCGGAAGTTCACAGCGGACAGCGGGGAAGCGGGAGCTGGCGCTGCTGCAAAGACTGGACCGCTTGCGTCCTGTGAGGCTGCTGTCCCGGATGACACGGCTGTCTCTACAGTTGCAGAGGCCTCGGACAGCTTGCCTGCAGAGGTTTTGGCGCCGGAGGCAGAGGTTTTCGCTTTGCCGGAGGAAGCGGAGCCGTTTTGTTTATCAATCAATGACTGCAACTGCTGCTCAAGCTCGCTAACACTTTTCAGCTTGTCTCTGATGCTGTCGGCCTCCTCTGAAAGCTCGGTTACCTGGCTGCGAAGCTGCAGCAAGGCCTGATCCTTGTCGGCAACCTTCATTTCCATGCGGAGATTGCTCAGGGAGAGTGCGGCTGCTTCGGCTTCAAGCTCGGAAATGGACCGGGAGGCATGAAAATGCATAGAGGTGACCAGACTGGAGATAGAAAGGGCAGCTGCGGCCGGCAGGGCCAGGGCGAGCGGCTTGGATAGCTGAAGCTGTCTGACCGGACGCCCGGCCTCACGGACGACGAGCAGTGTAATCCGGTTATGATCGGGCTGTTTCTTCATAGCTTCTCCTTCCTGCGGCTTGCGCAGCCGCCTTTGTGTTAAATCCAGCTTGATTGTTCTTTGGGCTCATCCGGATCGTCCTATTACTCTATGTATTCCACGTCTGTGACGAACATGACAACGGTTTGCTTGAATATAAAAGGAGAGTAGTGGCGAAATCCGGACAATTCATTATCTATAAACCTTCAGGGGGAGCGCTGTCATGAAAATATTCGTGCTTATTCTATGCTTATTTATTCTGCAGATTGCGGCAATCCTGCTGCTTGAATTCCGCCGTCCGCAACGGGCGCTGGCCTGGGTATTTGTTACCTTTTGCTGCCCGCCCTTAGGGCTGCTGTTCTATTATTTCTTCGGCCGGGACTATTGGCAGAACCGCAAGCTAGGCAAAAGATGTCTCTCGTTGTTCCGGGAGATTCGTGCCCATGTCACGGGTAAAATTCATATTGTGAAAAATGCGGACGAGAGCGGAAATCCGCAATTTGCGGATAACAAAGCGCTGCTGTATCTGCTCTCACGGCTGTCGGAGAGTCCGATTACCGGCCGGAACCGGAGCCGGGTGCTGTCCAGCGGCCGGGAAGCTTTTGACGATATGTTGGAAGCGATGGAAGCCGCGCGTGAGCATATCCATTTGGAGTTTTATATTTTCCGTGATGATGAGATAGGGAAGCAGTTTCAAGAGGTTATGATCCGCAAAGCCCGCCAGGGAGTCAGGGTGCGTCTGCTCTGCGATGGCCTTGGCAGCCATAACCTCGGCCGCAGTTTCATTCGTACGCTGAAAATTAACGGCGTGGAGGTCCATTTCTTCCTGCCGCCGCTGACCTCACTGCTGAACCGCCGCTTCAATTACCGCAATCACCGCAAAATCCTGGTCGTCGACGGACTGATCGGGTTCACCGGGGGCATGAATGTGGGCGATGACTATCTGGGTAAAGATCCGAAGCTGGGGTACTGGCGGGATACCCATCTGCGTCTGGAGGGAGATGCTGTATATAATCTGCAGTATATTTTCATGAAAGACTGGCGGCTCGCGGCGGGTGAGGGCATGAGTCATCCCCGTTTCTTCCCCGCGCATCATTGCACGGAGCGGGAATCTGTATTGGTAGTTGCAAGCGGACCGGATGGAGCGCTGGATGCCTCGCAGGAGATGTATTTTGCGGCAATCGTTGCGGCGAAGCGGCGGATCTGGATCACTTCGCCGTATTTTATTCCTGATCCCGCGATTTGCCGTGCGCTGAAGAACGCTGTGCTGAGCGGGGTGGATGTGAGAATCATCATTCCGTCCAAGCCCGACAACTGGCTTGTATATTCGGCCTCATTGTCGTACTTAGAGAACCTGCAGGATGCCGGTGTGAAATTTTACCGCTACAACGCAGGGTTCATGCATGCCAAGGTCATGATTATCGATGGGCTGATGGCTACGGTGGGGAGCGCCAACCTGGATATGCGCAGCTTCTACTCCAACTTTGAGCTGACGGCGGTGCTGCTCCGTCCGGAGCTGATTTCCGGGCTTGCGGCCGATTTCGAGCAGGACCTGAAGCACAGTGAGTTTATTGACCCGATTAAGTTCAAGGAGCGGGGGAGATATGTCAAATTGATTCAAAGCCTGTGTAAGCTTTTATCGCCGCTTTTATGATGGGAAATCCGATGTTTACATTGTTTTTCGAAGGCTATAACATGTTCCAGCCTTTTTAAAGCTCTTTTTATGATATAATGAAGGTGTGGAAGAAACTATACTTTTTATAGGGGGAGTTCTATTGACTGTAAGCCAGCAAATTTTTTCGGGCGAGGGACAGAAGAAACCTCAGAAATCTGAGGCTTTCAAGAGGGCAAAATTAGTCCAAAGGGTTGTTATGATTGTGCTTGGAGCAGCGATGATGTCTGTTGCACTGGAAATTTTCCTCGTTCCCAACAAGTTGATTGACGGCGGAATCACCGGTATCTCCATCATGTTTTCCCACATCTTCAACATTCCTCTTGGTATCTTGTTGACCTTGCTTAACATCCCGTTTCTCGTGATCGGCTATAAGCAGATCGGTAAAACCTTTGCTTTATCCACTTTATTTGCTGTAGTTCTGATGTCCATTGGCACTCAACTGCTGCATCCTGTAGCCCCGCTAACGGGTGAACCGCTGCTTGCCGCAGTGTTCGGGGGGGTCATTCTCGGTGTCGGCGTAGGTTTGGTTGTACGGTATGGAGGATCGCTGGACGGAACGGAAATTGTCGCTATCCTGATTGCCAAGAAGCTTCCGTTCTCTGTAGGCGAGGTAGTGATGTTCTTCAATGTGTTTATTCTTACCGGCGCAGGTTTTGTATTCGGCTGGAACAATGCCATGTTCTCATTAATCGCGTATTACATTGCTTTCAAAATGATTGATATTACGCTTGAGGGTCTCGATCAATCGAAATCGGTATGGATTATCAGCGACAAATACCGTGATATCGGAGAAGCGCTGACGGAGCGTCTTGGACGCGGTGTTACTTATCTGGATGGAGAAGGCGGCTTTTCCGGGGAGAACAAAAAAGTTATTTTTGTGGTCATTACCCGTCTGGAGGAAGCAAAGCTTAAATCCATTGTGGAAGACTGGGATTCCGACGCATTTATCGCAATCGGCAATATCCATGATGTTAAAGGCGGACGCTTTAAGAAAAAATCTATCCATTAGCCGCACCCGCAGGAAAGGTGCGCTGACCGAAGGAAGGTATATTTACGAAAGTCAGAGTAATCAATTCGGCGTCTACAGATCATCTCGCCGTATTCTTATATATAATACCTTCCGTCCATAAAGTGGACGCCTGATAAGCCCGCAGCCTGAATAGGCATTTGCGGGCTTATTGCTTTTTGCGGAAGCGGAAAGGGGTCAAGGCAGTCTGGAGAGGATGTCCTCCACCGGCTGCGGCGGCACTTTGGCAATGAGGTCGCCCATGCGGCCCAGGCGCTGTTCAATATTCAGCAGGTGAAAATCGGCGGGCGAGACGTTATGCTCAACTTCTTCCCACAGAAGCGGAGTGGACACGGTTGCCAGCGGCCGGGCGCGCGGTGTATAGGGGGCCGCCAATGTTTTGCCGCCATAGTGCTGGAGGTAGTCGAAGTAAATTTTGTCTCCCCGGTTCTTCTTCAGCCGCTCAAGGGTGAACAGGTCGGGGCGTTTCTCGGTCACATACCGGCCGACCAGGTGGCCGATCTTGCGCAGGCCATCGAAGGTGACCCCCGGACGGACAGGAACAATGATTTGCACACCGGTAGCGCCCGATGTCTTTGGCACAGAGGCCAGTCCCAGCGATTTCAGCACCTCGCCGACAACAGCGGCTGCTTCCATAATGCGCGGCTCGACCTCCATAGACGGGTCCAGATCAATCATCCATTCGCAGGGCAGCTCACTCCCGGCATAATGCAGGGAAGGATGAAATTCCAGCGCCGCGAGATTGCCCAGCCAGAGCAGCTCCGGCAAGCCCTGCAGCAGAATGTAGGTAATGCCCTCATGCGTTGCCGTGCGAACGAAGTCCGGGAGCGGCTCCGGCGCATTTTTCTGATAAAAGGACATGCCGGGAACGCCGTGCGGGTAGCGGATCACCGTCAGGAGCCGGTCGCGGCAGTAACGCAGCAGATAAGGGGAGAGCGCGGCCAGCTTTTGCAGATATATCCGTTTGGTGATGCCGCGTTCGGGCCACAGCAGCTTCTCCGGGTTCGTTATGGTGATCTCTTGTCCTTCGACGGTGATGGAGCCTTTGATGGTCTGAGGCATATGGCGTTCTCCTTTATCTGGTCAATAGTACATTCGCTCTTATCCCTAATTACAACGGCTTGGATACTTGGATGGCGAAGAGTCCCCCCATGAGTTAGCTCAAGGTATTCGACTTTAACGGTAAGCTTGGGCTCAACCCAGATCGCTGTTTTTGACCGTTCCGGTTCATTGATGAAGGGCCTTCCGGGTATTTGTGTTTTTTTTGCATGCTCAGTTATGGCTGCCCAGTCTTTCTGGGTTAACTTGCCGGCACCTGCGTGGCCGATGTATACCAAATCTTTATTTTCTGAATATAGCCCCAGCAGCAAAGAGTTAACGATTGTATCTCTAAAGGTTACTCCCCCCACAACTGCGATCAGATCATTTATCACCTTGTGTTTTTTCCAGCGCCCATCCTTGCCATTCAGACTATACGTACTGGAAAGATCCTTATACACTACCCCTTCCATCCCATATTGCCTCATCATGCTGAAAAGAACTGCTCCATCGTGAAAATTTTGTACAATTTGTACGTTGTTTCGGGCACTGATTACAGATTCAAGTAGTTGCTGTCTGTAAAATAAAGGCCGATCCGTGACCCATTCACCGTTGTACAACAAAATATCAAAAATCATAAAAGTTACGGGAACCTGATGTATGGATTGTTTGATACTCTGCTGCTGCCTCAGACTGTCTCTTCTCATGACTTCATGGAATGAAGGCTTGCCGTGTTCAAAAGCTATAATCTCACCGTCCAGAATGACAGAACCCGCGCTGCAAAATGACCCGATATCCTGAAACTCGGGGTATTGGTTCGTCCGCTCGTTCATTTTCCGGTTAAACAGCTTTACTTCATTGCCGTCGTAATATAGCAGCATTCTTACACCGTCCCATTTTACCTGTGCGATCCAATTGTCGCCCGCAGGTGTAACAGATGTGCTTATGGGCTCAAACGGGAAAATGGGCTTTAGTTGCAGGTCCGCTTTTATCATCGAGTAATCTCCCTGATGTATTTTTGCTTTGCTATGTATAAGGGTTTCCTGATCTGTATAAATTATTTAGCCTAAAAAATCGGGAACTAGCAGAGCGGTGATCAATGGTATAATGATAACGATTCTCATTTATGTCTGTTAGGAGTGTATCGTCTATGGAATTATCCCGAGTCGGCGAATGAATGGGTCATAGGGTGGTTCAAGGTGAAATAACAGCAGAACTGCTGTTTTTGGACGAAGATAGGGTGCTTCGACCAGAATAACAGCAGAGCTGCCGTTTTTGTAACCCGAAGGGGGCTGTAAGCGATTGCCCTGCCTAAGCGCCGGATTCCTTGCTTTTGGCCGTGCGGCGTTTCGCTTTGGGCGCGATAACCGGAATCGGTCCGGTGTCTTCGTGAATGACCGCGTTTCCGTCAGCAGTCGGCATAGATTTTTTGGCCTTGGCTGTTTTTTTTCGGGATGGGGAAGCGGCGGCTGGTTTGGCAGCAGCACCGGACACGGCGGAACCGGGATCTGATGGAATATGCTGCACGGCCTCGATACTGGCCTGCAGCGCGGCCATCAGGTCGATCACATTGGTCTCCTGCCGCGCAGGGGCGATATGGAATTCCTCACCGGCAATCTTATGCGAGATCAGATCAAGCATCCGCTGACGGTAGTCATCAGTATATTTGGCTGGCTCAAACGGTGTGGATAGCTGGGAAATCAGCAGCTTGGCCATATCCAGCTCCTTGTCGTTCACAATCCCCGGCTCCGGCAGACCGGGAACCTGGGTTATCGGACGCACCTCGTCGGGATAAAAAATCGTTTCAATCGCGAGGCAGCTATCCAGCACGCGGATGGCGGCGAGACTGCTTTTGGAGCGGATGGAGATTTTGGCGATGCCGATCTTGCCCGTCTGGCGCATGGCCTCCATCAGCAGACGGTAGGCATTTGCCCCAGCCTGATCAGGGGACAGGTAATAGGTTTTTTGGAAATAAATCGGGTCGATCTCCGTCAAATCCACAAAATCCAGAATTGTAATGCTCTTGCTGCTCTCCTCGGTGAGCTGATCCAGCTCTTCTTTGTCGAACAGGACAAACTTTCCCTTCTCATACTCATAACCCTTGCCGATCTCCTCCCAGGCCACTTCCTTGTCGCACACCGGACATTTGCGCACATACGACAGCGGACTGCCGCATTCCTTGTGAATGTAACGCAGCGAGATGTCCTTGTCCTCCGTGGCGGAGAACATTTTGACCGGGACATGAACAAGCCCGAAGCTGATAGCTCCTTTCCAAACAGTATGCATGGTTATCGCCTCCTGAATCTAAGTGCTTTGGCTTAGTATGGGACGGCCCGGCTTATTCTAGCCTGATGCATTTTTTGCGCAGGTTGGGAAAAAATAAGTCCGGGGTGTTAAGGATAGACTGCGCGAAATCCCCGGCAGCGGCACACAAGCGAAGTGGAGGAGCAGTATGGAAAAAGGATGGAATGACTGGATCGACGCCCTATCAGAACAGGATATTCCGGCAGAGGTTGTGGATTGGGAGAACATTGTGAAGTCCTCTGAAGAAGATGAGCTGGATGGTGATTCCAGGCGGCTTGATGCCGAATCGACCATCGGCGAGCCGCCTGCGGCAAAGGAATAGGGGACCGTGCTTCCAGAAAACTTAAGCGTATGTATACAAAACTTAAGCCTATGCTTCCGAAGCGAGTTTTGTACGAAGCTATTCAAGGAAGCTTATGCTATACAAAACTTTAAGCGTATGCTTCCGAAGCGAGTTTTGTACGAAGCTATTCAAGGAAGCTTATGCTATACAAAACTTTAAGGAGACTCAAAAAAATGGACGTACAGCGTGCGAAGGCGATTTACGCCTCCAAAGATATGATTTCCGTGCATCTGGACGGAAAGCCGGTATGGATTGAGCATGTGGATGCTGACAACGGGATGGCGACGGTACAGGTGGGCACCCGGCCAGGCAATACCCACACAGTAGGAGTCGAGCGGCTGGAAGAGCAGGATAGCTGAGCTGTCTTTGTCCGAACGGCGCTGGAACAGAGTATTGACGCTGATTATGTACGGACATAGTGTAACCGTGCGGACAATGGAAGACAGAGCGGTAGATAATTGCACTTCCTGCAATTAAAAAGCGATATTTTTACGTAGATCAGACTTTAATTGTATTTGCTGCAGCTAAATTTAGGTAATAAAGTACTGCGAGGGAATACGAGACTTTTTAACTGTATGATCTACAATTAAAACCACTCTATCGCCTTATTCGCTCGATTTAAGTGTACAGAGTGCAACTAGCGTTACCGCTCTGCGCCGGGGAAGCAGAATGCAAAAACCGATTGAGGGGTCGCACCCGTTCAATCGGTTTTTTTGAGTCCGCTCCTGCGGCGGCGCCAGCATAGCTGACACAGAGGTTGACGGTCACAGCGTGCGCCTTCTATATTGAACTTATGAAAATGATGAAAAGAGATGATCCTCCTGCGGCCTATATTACTCGGCGTTTGTTCGGCGCTGTTTTTTGCTATTACCTTTGTGCTTAACCGGAAGATGGAGCTGGCGGGTGGAAGCTGGGCCTGGAGCGCTTCGCTGCGCTACTTGTTTACGCTGCCGTTTCTGCTGGCCATAGTGGCTGCACGCGGCAGACTGAGGCCGTTATTGACCGCTATGAAAGAGCGTCCGTCCTCCTGGCTGCTATGGGGAACAGTGGGTTTTGGCCTGTTCTATGCCCCGATGTGTTTTGCAGCTGCTTATGCTCCCGGCTGGCTGACGGCAGGAACCTGGCAGATTACGATTATCTCCGGTTCGCTGCTGGCCCCCTTCTTCGGACAATGGATGGACGGACCAGACGGAAGACTGTACATACGTGGAAAAATCCCCCTGCACGGCCTCGGCCTGTCCCTGATCATCTTGGCCGGTGTGGCGCTGCTTCAGGCGGAGCATGCCCGGCAGCTTGAACCGGGTCAAGTGCTGCTGGGCATTATTCCTGTGCTGCTTGCATCCTTCGCTTATCCGCTTGGGAACCGCAAAATGATGGAGCTGTGCGGCGACCGGCTGGACGTGTTCCAGCGGATTCTCGGCATGACACTGGCAAGTCTTCCATTCTGGCTGATCGTGGGGCTGTACGGCCTCGCAGACAGCGGCCTGCCGTCCTCTTCTCAGGTAGGGCAATCGCTTATCGTTGCATTATCCTCGGGGATTGTGGCTACTGTGCTTTTTTTTCGGGCTACAGATATGGTGCGTAGCAGCATGGGCGGACTTGCGGCTGTGGAGGCTACGCAATCTCTGGAGGTTTTGTTCGCGTTGGCAGGTGAAATGCTGATTCTCTCCTCACCAGTGCCTTCGCTGCTCTCATGGATTGGGATTGCTGTGATTGTTATTGGCATGGTTCTGCACAGCATGCTCTCACAGCGTTCCAAGGGTGAAATTCCCGTCCCGGTAAGCACACCGAACTCTGTCTCGTCGATTTCAGAATAAAGTGGAAAAAGTCATATCAATTCAGTCAATTCAGGAGGAATTATGTGGATTTTTTCCTGGTGAACAAGGCTATCGCTTATGAAATCATTTATTCCTGAAATATTGGACGCATGGGTCCACGAAGATCTATAAACGATTGCCCTGATGAGTAGAGCGCAGTTGTTGCGGTAGATGTACCATACCGATATAATTGAAAGTATTGTTACCTTGTAAGGTTTATCCGGTAAGCAATAATCTAAAAGGGTGGTAGTTGCAGCTTGAACAATAACATTGAAACGGTGTTCACTTACCGTTCATATAGCCTGCAGGATACGGAGCTGCTCGCGGCTGAATTGGCCGCCGCCGCAGCGGCAGGCATGGTTATCGGGCTGGACGGCGATTTGGGCGCAGGGAAGACAGCGTTCTCGCAGAGCTTTGCCCGTCATTTGGGGGTGGAGGGGATCGTCAGCAGCCCCACATTCACAATTATCAAGGAGTATGAAGGGCGTCTGCCGCTATATCATATGGATGTCTACCGCATCTCGCTTCATGAAGCGGACGAGCTGGGGCTGGACGAATATTTCTACGGGCAGGGCGTCTGCCTGGTGGAGTGGAGCAGTATCATTACGGAGTTGATGCCTGAGCGGCATCTGCATATAGAGCTTGCAACGGCCGGACCGGAGGAACGCCTGATTACGGTAACCGGAAGAGGAGAGCCTTATGGTGAGGTATGCCGGGCTCTGATCCAGAAGTGGGGTAAAGATAATGACGAATCAAAATAAAGAGCCGCGCAAGCGGTTTTTGGCGCTGGATACATCAACGGCTGTCCTTGGGGTAGCCATCACAGAAGAAGGCAAGCTGCTGCACGAGATTAATGCTTCCGGCGAACGGAATCATTCCGTCCACCTGCTGCCGATTATTGAGCAAGCGCTGCAGGCTACCGCTACTACTCCCGCGATGATCGACGGAATTGCCGTTGGCGTTGGCCCGGGATCGTATACGGGCACACGCATTGCCGTTACCGCGGCCAAGACATTGGCCTGGGCCTGGAAGGTGCCAGTGGCCGGCGTGTCCAGCCTGCACGCATTGGCCTGGGGCGGTCATACTGCCGCCCTGGCGCAGGAAGCGGCAGGCGGATTACCGGCAGTGGCTGGGACGTCCGGGCCTAGCCCGGACTGGATTATTCCGCTGCTTGATGCGCGCCGGGGACAAGCCTACACCGCGCTATTCGCTGCGGACGGGGAAGGGGCGCCCCGGCGGCTTGCGCCCGATGCCATCCGGCTGATGGCCGACTGGGTGCCGGATCTGGCTAAACGGCTGGAGCAGGCAGAGGCTGAGGGCATGAAGCCGCGTGTCATTTGGTTTGTCGGAGAGACCCAGCTTCATGGCAGCGAGGAGTCCCTTCGCCCGCTTATGAATGCAGGCAATGTGCAGTCCGTGCCTTACGAGCTGGAAGGCCGCTGGGCCGGTTATCTGGGTGAGGAGCGCCTGCAAGCGGGAAGCGACGATCTGCATGCCTTGATCCCGAACTATACTCAGCTGTCCGAAGCGGAAGCGAATCTGCGCCGCAGCAGTGAAGGGAGCCTGAACCCCAAATGATGGAATCGGAGCCTGCAAAAGACCAGGGAGCGGAGCTTGTCTTCCGCCTGATGAAGCTTGAGGATATTCCTGAAATTCTGATTATTGAGCGGGAAGCCTTCACAATGCCTTGGACGGAAGAAGCCTTCCGCAATGAGCTGACGCATAATCATTTTGCCAAATATATGGTGATGGAGCTGCATGGGCGTATTATCGGCTATGCGGGAATGTGGGCGATTGTCGACGAAGCGCATGTGACGAATATCGCTTTGCTTGCAGCGTACCGGGGACGCAAATGGGGCGACCGGCTGCTGGAGGAGCTGATGAGGACGGCTGCTTTTTTGGGCATGAAGTCCATTACGCTGGAGGTGCGGGTCTCGAACGAGGTGGCCCAGAATTTATACCGCAAAAAAGGCTTCCGGCCGGCAGGCACCCGCAAGGGCTATTATTCGGACAATCGTGAGGATGCGCTTATTATGTGGGCGGATCTGCCGGAGTATGGGGAGCAAGGCAAGATGGAAGGAAGCGTGGATTTGAAATGAAGACAGAAACGGGCGCAGATCAGCCTGTGCTTATATTGGCTATCGAAACGAGCTGTGATGAGACTTCGGTTGCGGTTGTAAAAGACGGCAGTGAGGTGCTCGCGAATATTATCTCCAGCCAGATCGAAACACATCGCGCGTTCGGCGGTGTAGTGCCGGAGGTGGCTTCCCGCAAGCATGTGGAGGTCATTACGCTAGTGATTGAGGAGGCGCTGGAGGCGGCCGGTGTTCAGCCGGAGGAGCTGACGGCGGTTGCGGTAACACAGGGGCCGGGCCTGGTCGGGGCGCTGCTGGTCGGTGTTGTGGCAGCCAAAAGCCTCGCGCTGGCCTGGGGCAAGCCGCTGATCGGCACACATCATATTGCCGGACATATCTATGCCAACCGGCTGGTTAAAGAGCTGCAATATCCCTGCATGACCCTTGTCGTATCCGGAGGGCACACGGAATTGGTCAACATGGAACGGGAAGGCGAGTTCCGGATTATCGGCCGCACCCGGGATGATGCCGTGGGCGAAGCCTATGACAAAGTAGCCCGGGCGCTTGGTTTTCCATATCCGGGCGGTCCCCATGTGGACCGGCTGGCCCATGAAGAGGCTGAAGCTGTGCCGCTTCCGCGCGTTTGGCTGGAGCCGGATTCGTATGATTTCAGCTTCAGCGGCCTGAAATCGGCCGTGCTGAATGTGGTTAACCAGAGCAAGATGAAGGGACTCGCGCCGGATGTGGCCGGAATTGCCCGCGGCTTCCAGGAATCCGTTGTTGAGGTTCTCGTCGAGAAGGCCGTCCGTGCGGTCAAGGCCTGCAAGGCCAAGCAGCTTCTGCTCAGCGGCGGCGTTGCCGCGAACAAAGGGCTGCGCGAAGCGCTGGTCGCCCGCTGCGAGGCGGAGGGCATCGAGCTGATTATTCCGCCACCGGTGTACTGCACCGATAATGCGGCAATGATCGGTGCCGCTGCTTATGTGAAATGGCGGTATAATGGCGGCACACCGCTGGATATGGTTGCCGACCCCGGGTTCTCGCTGGAGAAATGGTCGGTAACAGGCTATTGACAGCTTTTGGAGAAGACGGGTATAATCAGTTCAATCATTATTTATAATTTGAACAAACGCGATGAATGGAAGCAGTAAGGAACCTCCGGGATTAGAGAGCTGCGGGTGGGTGCAACGCAGTCGAAGGAGACCTGAACTCGTCCGGGAGCGGAGCGGTGGAAGCAGCATGCTCTTTTGAAGGAGTGTGAACCAGCGGCGGATAAGCCGGATGGATCTTTCGTACACCGTTACGGTTTGCCTCCGTAAGAGGGTAGCCTCGTAAGCGAAGGAACAAGCGATTGCTTCCCATACCTTGCATGGCTGTAGAGTGGATGTCACCAGGCATAAGCTAAGCGCTGGCTGAACCGTGATGTCAACAAGAGTGGTACCGCGAAGGTTAACAGCCTGTCGTCTCTTGAATGAGACGGCAGGCTTTTTTGTGTAGATTTGTATAGAGTACACGCAATGAACGGGAGCAGTAGATGCTGAAGGTGAACAGAGAGCTGCGGGGTGGTGCGACGCAGTCACCGGAGGCATTGAATCTCGCCCGGGAGCGGAGCGGCGGAAATGCAAGGTGTACGCTGCTACGGATGTCCCCGTTAACGGACCCTCATGAAGCGCGGCGGTTCAATTGGAACCGGTGCAGCAACATGGGGAAGAGCTGGGCGCAGCTTGGAGCTTTGCTATTACAGAAGGCCATGCGTCAAAAAGAGTGGTACCGCGGAGGGGTAACCCGCCGTCTCTTTCATGAGATGGCGGGTTTTTGCGTTGTTCAGGTGATGCTCATGAGCATCACCTGAAGAAACGTTGAGAGTGAAGGCTGTCTGCATAGCCTGCAGATCGTTCACTCTCTACTTGCTGCCGGCAGCAGTGGGTGGGGAATCAGCAGGGCCGCAAGTCGACGTGCGGTGCTGTGCAAGGAACTTGAAGTGACGATGTGAATAGAATCTAAACACACAATATCTTTCAGGAGGGTATAAACATGATTATTCCGGTGAAAAAACGTATTCAGATTTTCGACACGACGCTGCGTGACGGCGAGCAGGCTCCCGGTGCCAGTCTGACGCCTGAGCAAAAGATTATCCTGGCCTATAAGCTGGCCGAGCTGGGGGTCGATGTGCTGGAGCCGGGTTTTCCGGTATCCAGTCCAGGGGATTTTGCCGCAGTGGAGACAATCTCCCGCAAGGTGCAGGGCGTGGAAATCTGCGGGTTTGCCCGCGCGGTCAAGGGTGATATTGATGCTGCGGTGCGGGCGACCCGGGATGCGGAGCGGCGGCGCATTCACCTGTTCATCTCGTCTTCTGATATCCATCTGCGCCATCAACTGCGCAAGAGCCGGGCTGAAGTGGTGGCTGCTGCCCGTGAGATGACGGCCTATGCCCGGCAATTCTGCGAGGTTGTGGAATTCACCGCGATGGATGCTGCACGGACAGGAATAGATGATCTGATCGAGATGGTTGAGGCAGTTATCGAGGAAGGTGCATCCATCATTAATTTGCCGGATACTGTAGGCTATGCGCTCCCGCAGGAATATGGGGAGATGTTCCGCCGTGTGCGGCTTGGAGCCAGAGGCGGCCAGAGCGTGAGCTACAGCGCTCATTGCCACAACGATTTGGGTCTTGCCGTGGCCAACAGCCTGGCGGCTATTGAAGGTGGCGCGACCCAAATCGAAGTAACCGTCAATGGCGTGGGCGAGCGCACCGGGAACTGCGCGCTGGAAGAGCTGGTGATGGCGCTGGAGACCCGGGGGGATGCTCTGGGCGCGGAGACGGGCATTGTGCTGGATAAGCTGTATGACACTTCGCGGATGATCAGCGGGGCGATGCATTTTCCGATTGCCTATAACAAGCCGGTTGTCGGCCGGAACGCGTTCCAGCATGAATCGGGGATTCATCAGGACGGACTGCTGAAGGACCGCAGCACGTATGAGATTATGGACCCGGAGCGGCTGGGCATTCCGCGCAGCATGATCATTCTGGGCAAGCATTCCGGCAGACATGCGCTGAGGGACCGGGCGGCGAAGTATGGTATTGCCCTGAATGGCGCAGAGGTGGATGCGCTGTATGAATCATTCAAAGAGCTGGCCGACCGCCAAAAGGCCGTCAGCGATGATGAATTGCTGCGGATGGTCAGCAGCACGACCGGCCGCGAAGCCCAGGTCTACGAGCTGGGCGAGGTTCAGGTGCTGGCGGGCAGCGCTCCGCGACGTGTCGCCGCCGTTACGGTGCGCCATCTGAGAAGCGGCACAGAAACCTCGCATACCAGCACCGGAGACGGGCCGCTGGAGGCGATTATATCGGCGATTGGGCAGGGCATTGCCGAGGAGATAGCTTTTGCGGGGCTTGAGCTACATTCGCTGGGCAGCGGCGAGAACGCCCAGGCCGAGGCTGCGGTTATGGTTGAATGGGCAGGGAATAAATTCAGGGGAACGGCCATTCATCAGGATATAGTAATGGCGGCGGGCATCGCTTATATCGCGGCTTGCAATTCAGCATTGCTTTCTATTGAAGAGACAGCGGCTGTCTCAGAATAGACAATTTGCGAGTCCTCGACCCGGCAGAGGTGAACGGGAAGAGGACTCGGCCATTTTTTGCAGCCTTCGGAGAAGTGCTGTTTTTTTGAAAATATAAGAATTTATATGTTTTACGCTATAACTTATCCTTATATTTCTCGCTGAAACGGATACCGTCCTTTTAAGGACGGCGTAGCCGTTTCCACTTGCGTAAAAAAGCAGAAATTTTTAGCAGCAGCACCTTTTGTCAAGTTGTGGACAACGTTATCCACATATTCTGTCTGCGTTGTGTAAAAAGCGTGTAAAATCAGCAATAACGGCATTTTTTAAGACCCTGGAAACGCAGGGTTACTAAGAAACGATTCCTTGTGCGAATTGTGGATAATGTGGATAGTTCCGTGGATAAAAAGTCCTTGACATGGAAAAGCGTGATTTTACGCATAAAAAAAGGCCGCAAGGACCTTTTTAAGCAGTAAGTTATACACGAAAACTGTGGATGTAGTTGTGGATAACTATATATGAACAAATCGGGAACAGTTCAAAAATATTTATTTTACATATTTACATTATTCGTCAGCAAGGTTTTCCCATTCGCTAAATAAATTTCCAAGCTCTTCTTTTTTGAGCTTCAGATCGTTTTCATGCGCTTGAAGTGCGATATAATCCTGAAAAACCTCGGGTTTGGTCATTTCATCCTCAATATTGGCGATGGCCTCTTCCAGTCCCGCAATGCTCTCTTCAAGCTCAGAGATTCGCCGCTGGCGGTTGCGCTCCTCGCGTTTGGCCTGTTTGTCCGCTTCGTAGGAGAGGGCTGTGCCTTTTTCCGGCGCTGCGGTCTCAACCTCTGCAGTTTTGGAGATTTTGGCAGAGGCAAGCTCGGCTTGCTCCAGAGCAATGGCCTCAAGCTCCTGTTTTTTCTCGATATAGTCGTCGTAATTGCCCAGGTATTGATCAATCCCGGCGGGGTGCAGCTCAAGCACGCGTTCCGCCATTTTGTTCAGGAAGTAACGGTCATGGGAGATGAACAGCAGCGTACCTTCAAAATCAATCAGCGCCGACTCCAGCACCTCGCGGCTGACCAGATCCAGGTGGTTGGTAGGTTCATCGAGAATAAGCATATTGGCGCCGCGCAGCATTAGCTTGGAAAGGGCAACCCGCGCTTTTTCACCGCCGCTTAATGCCGCAACCTTCTTCTGAACATCCTCGCCGCTGAAGAGGAAATTACCCAGAATCGTGCGGATTCGCGCTTCCTCCAGCATCGGATATTCGCTCCATAGCTCCTCCAGCACCGTATTGCGCGGATTGAGCCGTGTCTGCTCCTGATCGTAGTAGGCGATCTTCACTTTCGTTCCCCAGTTTACAGTCCCGACGGAAGGCTCACGGGTGCCGGTCATGCACTGCAGCAGCGTCGATTTGCCGATACCGTTCGGACCGATCAGAGCAGCCGTTTCGCCCCGACGAAGCTCAAAGGAGGCATTCTGGAACAGCGGTGCTCTGTCCTCGCTGAAGGATACCGCAACGTTCCGTACCTGCAGCACCTCCTTGCCGGACATGAAATCCGGCTCGAAGGAGAAGCTGGCTTTTTTCAAATCGCCCAGCGGCTTGTCGATGCGCTCCATTTTGTCCAGCGCCTTGCGCCGGCTCTGTGCCCGTTTGGTCGTGGAGGCCCGTACGATGTTGCGCTGCACGAAGTCCTCCATCCGGGAAATCTCGTCCTGCTGCTTCTCATATTGCTTCAGGCGGATTTCATATTCCGCAGCCTTCAGGTCCACATAACGGCTGTAATTGCCTGTATACCGCCGGGACTGGTGGCGTTCGATTTCAACTATTGTAGTGACCAGACGGTCGAGAAAATACCGGTCATGGGAGACCACCAGGATGCCTCCGGCATAGCTGCGCAGATAATCCTCCAGCCAGGTTAGTGTTTCGATGTCGAGATGGTTGGTTGGCTCATCCAGCATGAGCAGATCGGGGGCCTGAAGCAAAATGCGGGCCAGAGCCAGCCGGGTCTTCTGCCCCCCACTCAGTGTGGAAATAGGCGTATCCGGGGGGAACTCGCCAAAGCCCATGCCGTGCAGGACGCTGCGTATCCGGGTATTCATTTCATAGCCTCCATGATCCTTGAACCAATCCGAGCGTTTGGCGTAGCGCTCCAGCAGATCTTCGTAACGCTTCGCATCATCCGCCAGCTTAGGGTCGGCAATATCTGCCTCAAGCTGGCGAAGCTCCGCTTCCGCTTCCAGCAGCGGCGCGAATACGGCCAGCATCTCCTCTTGAATGGTTTTGTCCGACTGCAGCCCGCTGTTCTGGGCCAGGTAGCCGATGGTGGTTTCCTTAGATTTATGAATTTGTCCGCTGTCATAGGACATTTCGCCTGCGAGAATCTGCAGAAAGGTGGATTTGCCAGCCCCGTTGACCCCGACAAGGCCCACCCGTTCCTTCTCGTTAACCTGCAGGCTGATGCCGTCCAGCACACTCTGTATCCCATATGATTTTGTAATTCCAGTCGCTTGAAGAAGCATACCGATGAAACCTCCGCCCTTGCATATTTCACCGTGGCGGTTACCGCCCGGCTGTACAAAAAAACCTTATTCTATAGTTTACATGAAAAGCGTTTGCCGCGCGAGGGGAAGAGCCAGAGACCAAGTCTGAGTCAAGCGGAACACTTTTCGCGGAATAGAAGGCCGGGAAAACGTCATTGTAATGCCATTATCATGCCATTGTAACGCTTACGAGAAGGAGAATAGAGCTATATGTTTCCTATAACAACGTTAGTTATACAACCTTGGCGAACCGGGGGGAAGAGTGGTAAACTGAGTTTACAAACTATGATAAGCTAGGATATAACGGAAGAGGAGGCGGCTGCGAATGACGGGGAACACTGCGCCGTTAGCTGGACTCAAGCGGGAGCTGCGTGCGGAGCGAATCGCTGTCCGTGACAGACTCCCGGAAGAGGAGAGGGCTGCCTTGTCTACTCTGGTCTGCAGACATGCGAGGGAATGGCTTGAGCAGGAAGGAGCAGCTTCGCTGCAGGCCTATGTGCCTTTCCGCTCCGAGCTGGACTGCCGTCCGCTGATTACGGAGGCTTGGGCGCAAGGCCGCAAGGTGCTGCTGCCCCGTGTGGTCGCAGCAGCCGGAATGCTGAGCATTCATGTGGTCCGTTCCTGGGAAGAGCTGTCACCGAGTACCTATGGTATATTAGAACCGTCATCGTTAACAGAAGATTTATCCGCGGCGGATGATCTTCAGTTGCCGGATGTGGTCTTTGTGCCGGGTCTGGCGTTTGATCTCAAGGGTGGCCGGCTTGGCTATGGACGGGGTTATTATGACCGTCTGCGGGCTTCATGGGAGCAGCACACTCCGCTGTCTAAGAAGTCACCGGTGTGGATCGGACTGGCGTTCAGCCGGCAGCTCGTTTCTGAAGTGCCGATGGATGATCATGATGCTTATATGGATATGCTGATTACGGAAGACGGCATATTTCACTGCCGGAAGGAGAACAATTGATGGAGTTGAGCCATTTCAATGAGCAAGGCCGGGCGCGCATGGTAGACGTGAGCGACAAGGAAGTTACCCATAGATCAGCCTCCGCGCGGAGCAGCGTGGAGATGGACCCGGGGACACTTGCGGCTATCAAGGCGGGAAGAATCCGTAAAGGAGATGTGCTTGCTGTCGCTCAGGTCGCCGGAATCATGGCTGCCAAAAAAACCGCCGACTGGATTCCGATGTGCCATCCGCTGCCGCTTACCGGTATAGATATCCGTTTCTGGGATAACAGCGAAGATCAGCTATATATAGAAGCAACCGTCAAGACGACCGGAAAGACCGGAGTGGAGATGGAGGCGCTGACCGCCGTTTCGGCGGCTGCTCTGACTGTATATGACATGTGCAAGGCGCTGCAAAAGGACATGATCATCGGCCCGACGCTGCTTGTGCATAAGAGCGGAGGCAAAAGTGGAGATTACGCGCTGGAGGAATGAGAGCAGCAAGAGGCTTTATGCGGGAAGGCGCTTAATGGCCGCATCGTGCGGCCGTCTATACATAGCATATAGAGGGAGGGACAACCTATGGCGTGGAGAACAGCAATCCTGACGGCCAGCGACAAAGGGGCCAGGGGCGAACGGGAAGACACGAGCGCCCAGGTTATTCGGGAACTGGTGGAGGAGGAGCTTGGAGGCGAGATTGTCGAATACCGGATCGTGCCCGACGAGCAGGATGAGATTATTGCCGCACTGATTGAATTGACGGATTATTTCCAGGCGGATCTGGTGCTGACCACCGGAGGCACTGAGCTCGCGATCCGTGATGTTACACCAGAGGCAACACGGCGTGTGATTGAGCGGGAGGTTCCCGGGCTCTCCGAGGCTATGCGGAGTACAGTTATGCAGAAGAACCGCGCGGTCATGCTGTTCCGCGGCATTTGCGGCATTCGCGGAAGAACGCTGATTGTGAATTTGCCCGGCACGCCGAAGGGCGTGCATGAGAATCTGGCGGCGATCATGGATCAGTTGCCGGAAGCGTTGCTGATGGTAACCGGCCAGTACCGTCAATAGTTATCTCCTTTTCCGCTATGTCACAAGGAATTGTCAGCGATCTCTGATGGATGTGTGACATAAGTTATGGTATTATTAATCTACTGTTAACGATATCATGAATGAACGGACAGAGTGACAAGGAGGAATAACATATGCTAAATGGGATCGGTGCTCCCGGAATTATTTTGCTGGTCATCCTGGCGCTGCTGCTCTTTGGTCCGAACAAGCTTCCTGAGCTGGGCCGTGCCGTCGGGCGGACCTTCCGTGAATTCAAGGACGGTGCGCGTGACATTATCAGCGAACCGGAAACTGCCAAGAAGAGCGAAGCGCCTGTGACGGCAGCTCCGCAGGCTGTGGCAGCAGAACCACCGCAGGACAGACGTCTGCCGGAATAAATTACATCCTTTCACGCGGGGGCGTTCTCTCAGTGCTGCTTCAGACTGGGGGGCGCCTCTTTTTTAGAATACGGCTCTTAACTCAGGGGCCTCATTACATAAGCCATCGGGTGGTGTCAGTCATGTCTCAGGAAGCGGAAGAAATGTCAGTGGTGGATCATCTTACGGAGCTGCGCAGAAGGATCATCTATGTGCTGATTGTGTTTGTGGCCGGGCTGGTAGGAGGACTGTTCGTCGCCAAGCCCATTTATCTGTATCTGATCAGTGCTGATACGGCGCAGGGCTTCGTCCTGCATGCGTTCTCCTTTTGGGACGGCATCGGCATGTACATGAAAATCGCTATGGCGGTATCGCTGACGGTCTCTGTTCCGTTTATCGTCTATCAATTATGGGCATTCGTCAGCCCCGGACTGCGGCCGGTTGAGCGGAGCGCCGCTCTGCGTTACGTGCCTTATGTGTTCGTCCTTTTTATACTCGGCATTGTGTTTGCCTATTATATTGTGTTCCCTATGGCGCTGTCGTTCACCATCTCGATCACCCGGGGCATGGGACTTGAGGAGACCTATGGCATTGCCCAGTATTTCGGCTTTATGTTCAGTCTCGTCATTCCGCTGGCGCTGCTGTTTGAGCTGCCGCTGATTGTTATGTTCCTGACCAAGCTGAGAATTCTCAATCCGCTTCGTTTGCGTAAAATGCGCCGGTATGCTTATTTCACGCTCGTCTTTATCGCCGTGGTTATTACGCCGCCTGATTTCATCTCGGATTTTCTGGTGACGATTCCCCTGTTGATTCTGTATGAATTCAGCGTGTTCCTGTCGGCTTTTGTCTACCGCAAGCAGCTCGCTATGGACAATGAGCGGGAGGCGCGTTACATCAGGACAGAGGAGTCCCGGTAGGGGGAAGACTCCCGCAGTTTCTGCCGCAGCAGGATGGCATATTTTGCCCTCTGGTGGATAGAATGTTAGAGAGTATGGGGCGGACAAGCGCGGAAACCAGATTTTTCCCAAAAACAAATATGATTTTACGCAAAAGGACTTGAAATCCGGCTTCAAGTTGAGTATCATAAAAATTGTTGTTAGCACTACAGAGTGTTGAGTGCTAACGCTGCTAAGCCGTTAAAATTTGCGGTATCCAAATTATGTTTTCAAGGTAAACAACATATTCAAAGGAGGCTATTTTTTCATGATCAAACCATTAGGTGAACGCGTATTGGTAGAACCAAGCGAGCAAGAGCAAACGACTGCTTTCGGGATTGTGCTTCCGGACTCCTCCAAAGAGAAGCCGCAAGAAGGCAAAATTATCGCTGTTGGCAGCGGTGCCCTGAAAGACGGAGTGCGTGTGCCGCTGGAAGTTAAAGAAGGCGACCGTGTGCTGTTCTCGAAATATGCCGGAACTGAAATCAAATACGAAGGCAAGGAATATTTGATTATGAAAGAAAGCGACATCCACGCGATTCTCGACTAATCGAAGAGCCGTTCATAAGTGATAACGAACATACTTACACAATTGGCTGATGCTTTCGAAGTGAGCTTTGAACGAAGTCACTCAGGAAGCAACGCTAACAAAACTTTTAGGAGGTTAATTACACAATGGCAAAAGAAATTAAATTCAGTGAAGATGCCCGCCGCGCAATGCTGCGTGGGGTTGATGCTTTGGCAAACGCCGTAAAAGTTACACTTGGACCAAAAGGCCGCAACGTGGTGCTGGAGAAAAAATTCGGCAGCCCGCTGATCACTAACGACGGTGTAACCATCGCCAAAGAAATCGAGCTTGAAGATGCATTCGAGAACATGGGCGCACAGCTCGTTAAAGAAGTAGCAACCAAAACCAACGATGTAGCCGGTGACGGTACTACAACTGCAACTGTTCTGGCTCAAGCGATGATCCGCGAAGGTCTGAAGAACGTAACTGCAGGCGCTAACCCAATGGTTATCCGCAAAGGGATCGACAAAGCAGTTAGAGCTGCTGTAACTGAACTGCAAAACATCGCTAAACCAATTGAAGATTCCCAAGCCATCGCTCAAGTAGCTGCAATCTCCGCTGCTGACGAAGAAGTGGGCAAGCTGATTGCTGAAGCTATGGAAAAAGTGGGCAAAGACGGCGTTATCACCGTTGAAGAATCCCGCGGCTTCCTGACTGAGCTTGAAGTGGTAGAAGGCATGCAGTTCGACCGCGGCTACATTTCCCCGTACATGATCACCGATACGGACAAAATGGAAGCTGTTCTGGAGAACCCGTACATCCTGATCACTGACAAGAAGATCAGCAGCACACAGGAAATCCTGCCACTGCTCGAGAAGATCGTACAACAGGCGCGTCCGCTCGTTATCATCGCTGAAGATATCGAAGGCGAAGCTCAAGCGATGCTGATCGTGAACAAGCTGCGCGGAACCTTCAACGCTGTTGCTGTTAAAGCTCCTGGCTTCGGCGACCGCCGTGAAGCTATGCTGCAGGATATCGCTGCTCTGACAGGCGGCCAAGTGATCACTGAGAAGCTTGGACTGGACCTGAAAAGCACTTCCATCGACCAACTGGGTAACGCCCGTCAAGTGCGCGTAACTAAAGAAAACACTACAATCGTAGACGGAAGCGGCGACAAAGCGGACATCAATGCACGCGTAAGCCAAATCCGTTCCCAATTGGAAGAAACCACTTCCGAATTCGACAAAGAAAAACTGCAGGAGCGTCTGGCTAAGCTTGCTGGCGGCGTAGCCGTTGTCAAAGTAGGCGCTGCAACTGAAACTGAACTCAAAGAGCGTAAGCTGCGCATCGAAGACGCCCTGAACGCAACCCGCGCTGCGGTTGAAGAAGGTATCGTATCCGGTGGGGGTACAGCTCTTGTGAACGTATATAACGCTGTTGCTGCTGTAGAAGTAAGCGGTGACGAGCAAACAGGCGTGAACATCGTATTGCGTGCTCTGGAAGAGCCAATCCGCACCATCGCAGCAAATGCAGGCCAAGAAGGTTCCGTTATCGTGGACCGTCTGAAAAAAGAATCCATCGGCATCGGCTACAACGCTGCTACTGATGAGTGGGTGAACATGTTCGAAGCAGGGATCGTTGACCCTGCCAAGGTAACCCGTTACGCGCTGCAGAACGCAGCTTCCGTAGCTGCAATGTTCCTGACCACCGAAGCGGTTATCGCTGACAAGCCTGAGCCTGAAAAAGCAGGCGGCATGCCTGATATGGGCGGTATGGGTGGAATGGGCGGCATGATGTAAGGAGGCGCAAGCCTTTTGCATTAAACGCTTCTTATGAATAAAATGAAACCTCTCCTGAGTTCAATGAACTTTTGGAGAGGTTTTTCTTATAGTCTTTCTGAAATAGCAGATTGAGGCTATCAAGCAAGAGATTAAGCGGGCCGAGGCTGCAGGGCTGCAGGATACGTTGGATGAAGCGAAGAACAAGCTCGCGGAGCTGGAAGCCGAACTGAAAGACCCTGGAGATTAGGGAGACAGGCCTGCTCGCTCTATTGATTAAAGGCTCACGTCAGCGACGTGAGCCTTTTTCTTATTTAGGCTTTAGCCAGTTGAGTGCGTGAAACGCGCGAAACAAAAAACCACCCGCTATGCGGGTGGAGGGATCAAGGGTTTGACCAACAAGACCATTCCGATAAAATTGAGATGTTCAGG